>CP116226.1:1219281-1828921 GCA_038182865.1 Microbacterium enclense
GGCGAGGAGCCCACGGGCGATCACAAGCTGAATCCGGGTGTGTTGACGATGCTTTCCCAACCCTGTTGGAGCGCGGTCTCGCTCTTCGGTATTGCAGGAGTGAGTCCTTGTTGACCGCCCGTAGCGAGAGCAGTATTCAAGAGTGACTCCGTTCCCAGGTCGAGGTATCCCCATCCCTCTCCGGGTGCGACGAGAACGTTGTGGTCGGTCACAGGGTGCATTCCGTTGTCTCCATCCGTCCCGAAGGTCTGCGCTCCGAAAGAATCCGCGCTCGGGTCGATTGGATGGTCGGGGCTCGTTCGGCCCACCCACGCCCACTGGTCCCCGCGACCGTCTTCCACAAATGGGATCATGTTGCGCGCCTGCCCCGCATAGATCGCGTCTGCGTTGATCTCTGACGCCGACTCGATGGAGGCGGGTAGGCCGGCCGAGCCAAGCGCGACGTACGCATCCACTCTCGGCGTCTCCGGAAGAGTTAGCGCGATCGAGGCGGTCGTCGTGCCGTAGGAATGCCCGACGACACTCAACCTGGGGTCATCGGTACGAGTGGCGGTGAATCCCAACAAGGCACGGCTGAGATTGTGCGCGCCAGCCTCTGCGTACTCATTGCCCATGACCTCGATGCCGCCTTCGCTAAGAGGCACGGGCGGTGTCTTATAGCCCATCCACGCCACTACCGCTTGATTGTGAGCGGCCGCGGCGTGGGATTGTTCGTCTGAGATGTTCTGCGCAGCCCGGGTCCAACCCGTCATGTCGCGAGATGTGTTGCCCATCCCGGGTACCGCGTAGGTGATTGTGGACGCCTGATCGAGGTCACCGATCGAGATTGCCGCGAGCGGAGGGCGGTCGTCGGTCAGCATGATGAGCTGCCGATCGGGAGCTTCTGATGGAGAGTCCAGGGCTCGCTGGATGTTCGACAGATTGTCCAGACGCTCCCTCAGGTGCTTCAACCGCGCCTCTTTCCCGCCTCCTACGCCGTATTCAGGGCCCCAGGCTGGATCCGCACGGTTCACCTCGGCCTCGATGGCAGTACGTGCCTCATCGATCTCGTGAGTCAATGTCGTGCGATTGGCGAGGTCACGGGACTTGTACGCGACGCCTTCGAGGTTGCCGATGATGAGCGACGCTCCGGTGATCAGTGCGGCCGCGTGAGAGGCATCCACATTCCGCCACCACGCGGCGACGTCTTGCGGGGCCGGGGGGTGATCGCGCAGCATTGCCAACCAATCAGGATGCTCCGCCACCGTTCGAGCCATCTCGTCCGCCCCCAGGGTGGCGAGCCGGTGAAGGATGCTCATCGAGATTCGCGAACGGAAGATCTCGCTCTGCTGGACCCATGTGGGCGACAGATATCGCGGAGCCGCCCGGGCCCACATCACCGGTGAGGCACGCTCCACATCGCCGATCCGGCCCAGATCCTGCTCGCACTCATCGAGGGCGGCGCGCAGTGAGCGCCGCAGACTCTCGCAGCGCTCTTTGAGCTCGTCGTTCTGGGAGAAGCCGTACGGTCCCCACCCCGCCAGCGGGTCGTCCGTGTCGTCGGCCGCTTCGTCCGATGCCCGGTAGGCGAGCACGGTGGACCGATGTGCGGCGATGTCGTCGATCAATCGAGTGCGGGTCCAGTCGAGGGTGCTCAGGTTCTCGGCCAGCGTCCGGAGGGCTGTGGATGCCGCTGCCGATGCGTCGTCGAAGTCGCTCGCCGCCACGGAGGCGGGGTGCAGGCCCGTGACCACCGAGGCCGTGTCGGGGGTATCGAAGACATCGGGCAGGGTGCTCCACCTCGTGGTGGCGTCATCGACGCGTTGTCGTACGGTCAGAGCGGCCGACGCCATCGTGTCGGCGGCGGCGACGAGCGCGGTGGGATCGGCCGGAAGCTCCGGTACCTCGGCGGGATCGATGAGGGCGCTCAAAAGGCCACCGCCCCGAAACCACGCCTCGTCACGGGAAGGGTCCCCTGCGCGACAACGTTCGTCTGCACGGCCATCTCGTCGTCGCCGGTGACGAAGGCGATCGTGGCATCCTGCAGCCTTCGCGCCGCCTCGCCGGCGTAGGCAGCGATGCCGGGGCCGCTCTGCCTGCGTGGCGAGAACACGGCCTCGAGGGCCCGGAGCACTCCGGACGCATCCGCGCGGAGCGCAGCCGCTGCGTCGTCGGCGGCAGTGAGGGTCTGGGTCACCGCTGCGATGACGTCGTCGAAGCACGCGGCCACATCGGACATGACGGCCGCCACGCCGGTGGCATCCACGGAGTAACGCATCCGGCAAACCTAGGCAGGCCGCGGGGCTGACGAACGGCTGGTGTGGATAACCCCGGGGCGCTTTCATCCGAGGGTTCACCCACGACTGTCTGGGCGGGCATCTCGCGCGTGCGGAGGGGGCCCGCGGGTGGCCCGGTGTCGCAGCGTGACAGTGACGGACGAACATGTCGGACCGTCGGGTTACCCTGGCGGCATGTCGGGCAGTGTGTATGTGATCCATGACAATCCCTCGTGGTTGCCGCCGTTCCGGGCGGCCTTCGAGGCTGAGGGGGTCCCCCTTGAAGAGTGGCTGCTGACCGAGGGCGAGATCGATCTCTCGACGGAGCCGCCGGAGGGCATCTTCTGGTCACGGCTGAGCGCGTCGGCGCACACACGGGATCGCGCGCACAGCAAGGACTACGGCCGTGCCGTGCTCCGCTGGCTCGCGTCGTGGGGTCGCACGGTGATCAACGGTGCTGACGTTCTCGAGCTCGAGGTGAGCAAGGTCGCGCAGCACGTGGCTCTGCAGCACGCGGGCATCGAGGTGGCACGCACCGTCGCGGTGCTCGGAACCGAGGGGATCGTCGAGCGCGCGGCCGACTTCGGTGCCCCCTTCATCAGCAAGCACAACCAGGGCGGTAAGGGCCTCGGTGTGAGGCGCTGGGACTCGGTCGAGGAGTTCGCGGCGTGGATCGAAAGTCCCGAGTTCGAGCCGTCGCCCGACGGCATCACGCTGCTCCAAGAACTGCTCGTCGCGAAGGCGCCGTTCATCACCCGCGCGGAGTTCGTCGCCGGCGCGCTCGTGTACGCCGTCCGCGTCGACACCAGCGCCGGCAGTTTCGAGCTGTGCCCGGCCGAGGCCTGCGCCGTCCCGGGCGCCGACGGGGTCGAGCCCGAACCGATGTTCCGTCGCCGCGACGACGTCGATCCGGAGCTGATCGACCGGTACCTGGCGTTCCTGGCCGCGGAAGGGATCGGTGTCGCCGGTATCGAGTTCATCGAGACGCGCGACGGCCGCACGGTCACCTACGACGTGAACACCAACACGAACTACAACCCCGACGTCGAGGCGACCGCACCCCGCTCGGGACCGAGGGAGATCGCGCGCTGGCTCGGGTCGCTCCTTCCTCAGGAAGCGGTGCGCAGCCGTGGCTGAGGTGGCGGCTCCCCACTCCGAGTGGGACGGCTTCGGTTTCCAGACGCGGCAGGTGCACGCGGGGGAGGTCGAAGACCTCACGCACGGCTCGCGCATCACGCCGGTGCATCTGTCGGCCGCGTACCGCTTCGCGTCGTTCCGTGAGGCGAAGGATCGGTTCGCCGGTGCCGACCTAGGCCATCTCTACTCGCGCAATCTGAATCCCACGAACCAAGTGGCAGAGCGACGTCTGGCCTCCCTCGAAGGAGGCTCGGGGGCGATCGTCGTCGGATCGGGTCAGGCAGCCATCACCATCGCGCTGCTGGCCTTGGCGGGCACCGGCGAGCACATCGTGTCGACCGCGAGCATCTACAGCGGAACGCGTGTGCTCTTCGACCGCACCTTCGCTCGCCTGGGCGTCACGGTCGAGTACGTGTGGAACCCCGACGATGAGGCGGAGTGGGACGCCCTCATCCGCCCCGAGACGAAGGCGATCTTCACAGAGACGCTGCCCAACCCGAAGAACGACGTCGTCGACATCGATGCCGTCTCCCGGGTGGCGCGGCGTCACGGACTGCCGCTCGTCGTGGACAACACCATCGCCACGCCGTTCCTCATCCGCCCGATCGAGCACGGTGCCGACATCGTGGTGCACTCCGCGACCAAGTTCCTCTCCGGTCACGGCGCGAACCTCGCCGGGGCCGTCGTCGACGGGGGAACGTTCGACTGGGTGGCATCCGCCCGTCCGTACCCCGCCCTCACCGAGACGCCGATCGCCGAGAGCGCGTCATTCATCGACGCGTTCGGACCGCGCGCCTTCGAGTTCTCACTGCGGTTCGGTATCGCGAACGACACCGGACCCGCACTCTCTCCCCTGAACGGCTTCCTGCTGCAGCAGGGGATGGAAACGCTGTCGGTGCGCATGCGCCAGCACCTCGCCACCGCGCGCACGATCGCCTTCTGGCTCGACGACCACGACGCGGTCGAGAGCGTCGACTATGCGGGTCTGCCCTCGCACCCCCAGCACGCCCTCGCGGTCCGCGATTACGGCGGACTGTCGGGTTCGGTGTTCTCGTTCACCGTGCGAGGCGGCAGCGCCGGCGCCGAGCTGTTCTTCGATGCCCTCCGCCTCTTCAGTCGCATGACGAACATCGGCGACACGCGGTCGATGGCCCTTCACCCCGCGACGACGACCCACCTCGGTTTCTCGCAGGAGACCCGTGATCGCCTCGGCATCGGCGACGGCCTCATCCGTCTCTCGATCGGACTCGAGGATGCCGATGACCTCATCGCCGACCTCGACCAGGCGCTGCGCGCGGTGGTCTGACGCTCGCGAGGGTGGGGGTATCCCGGTGAGTGTCCAAAACACCCGGACTGTTTTTGAAACCGTCCGGGTGTTTTGGACACTCGACGCTCGGACGGTGTCGCGCATCGCGTGACGCGGCGCGGCGCAGTGCCCACGGCTCACGCGCCGCGACTGCGGGTCACGCGGCGCGACCGCGAGTCACGCGTCGCGCTGCGCCTCCAGGCGCCGCACGCGCGGGATCACCTCGGCGGCGAAGCGCTGCAGCTCGGGCAGGTGGGGCGAGAACTGCAGGAGCAGCGTCGAGACGCCGACGTTCGCGAAGGCCACGATCCGCTCGGCCACCTGATCGGGCGTACCGACGAGGTTGGGACGGAGGCCACGGTTCGACACCGAGTACTCCTTGAGGTCGACCTGGGTGTCGAGCTTCGACTTGCTCACGAAGTCCTGGTACGACCCGTAGGCCGCTCCCCCGCGCACGTCGGTGATCCGGTCGATCTCGGCCTGAGCCTCGTCCTCGGTGTCGCGCACGATGGCGTAGGCCGCCATGCCGAACGCCTCGAACGGCGTCGCGCCCGCCTCGGAACGGCGGCGTCGCATGTCTTCGACCTTCACGGAGAGCTCCTCGAGAGTGCCGCCGTGCGTCAGGTACGCATCCGCGAAGCGCGTTATCGCCGTCCGCCCGGCCTCACTCTCGCCGCCGGCGTACAGGCGCGGCAGCACCCGCGGCTTCGGCTCGGTGTACGTGCCCTCGGTGCGGTAGTACTCGCCCTCGTACGCGAACGGCGTCTGCGTCCACAGGCCCCGCAGCACCTCGACCCACTCGATCGTGCGGGCGTAACGGTCGTCGTGCGCGCTGAAGAGCCCCTCGTACTGTCTGGCCTCCTCGGCCCACCACGCCGACACGACGTTCAGTGTGAAACGGCCCCCACTGATCTCGTCGATCGTCGCAGCCTGCTTCGCGGTATGGAAGGGGTTGTGGAAGCCCGGGCGCACCGCGGTCATCAGCTCGAGCGACGACGTCACGGCCGCCAGTCCCGCCGTGACCGCCCAGGCGTCCAGCGACGGCGCCTCGACGCCCTTGATGTCGTTGAGGTTCAGCTCCGGGATGAGCGTGAGATCGAACCCACCCTCCTCCGCCGCGTGCGCGATCTCGGCGATGTGCGCGAACGACACGGGCGTCTGTTCGTCATCGACGTTCCGCAGCCATCCACCGAAGATGGGGGTCCAGTAACCGAAGCGCACGCGCTGGGGGGAGGTCATCGCTCCATCCTCACCCGGCGCGCGACGCTCGGCGTCACGGGGCGAAACGCTCCGTCATATGTCGTTGACGACCGCACGGGCCGGTGCGACCGTAGCCGGGTTCCGATCCGCGAGGAGGACCCCATGACCGAGACCACTTCCACCCACGAGCCGCTGAAGTTCGCCTACTGGGTGCCCAATGTCAGCGGCGGGCTCGTCATCAGTTCGATCGAGCAGCGCACCGACTGGGGCTACGACTACAACGTCACGCTCGCACAGACGGCCGAGCGCGTCGGATTCGAGTACGCCCTGAGCCAGGTGCGGTACGCCTCGAGCTACGGCGCGGCGCAGCAGCACGAGTCCACCTCGATCAGCCTCGCGTTGCTGCTGGCCACCGAGAAGCTCAAGGTGATCTCGGCCATCCACCCCGGGATCTGGCATCCGGCAGTCCTGGCCAAGTTCATCAACACCGCCGACCAGTTCTCGCACGGTCGTGCGGCCGTCAACGTCGTGAGCGGGTGGTTCAAGGACGAATACACCGACCTCGGTCTCGAGTGGCTCGAGCACGACGAGCGATACGAGCGCGCGGCGGAGTTCATCCAGGTGCTGCGGGGGCTGTGGACCGAGGAGAACTTCTCGTTCCACGGGAAGTACTACGACATCACCGACTTCACGCTTCGGCCCTTCCCGTACGACGTTCCCGGACGCCCGCACCCCGAGATCTTCCAGGGGGGCAACTCGACCGCCGCCCGTTTCAACGGCGGAGCCTATTCGGACTGGTACTTCTCGAACGGCAAAGACTTCGACGGCTTCACCGAGCAGTACGACGACGTCACGCGGGTCGCGGCGGAGCACGGCCGTCGGACGCGCTTCGGCCTGAATGGTTTCGTCATCCAGCGCGACAGCCGAGCCGAGGCCGAGGCGCAGCTGCGCGAGATCATCGCGCACGCCGACGATGGCGCGGTCGAGGGATTCCGCAAGAGCGTGCAGGAAGCCGGAGCCGCCACGAAGGACGGCAAGGGAATGTGGGCCGACTCCAGCCTCGACGACCTCGTGCAGTACAACGACGGTTTCCGCACGCAGCTCTTCGGCGACGCGCAGCAGATCGCCGAGCGCATCATCGAGTACAAGAAGCGCGGCGTCGACCTGTTCCTGCTCGGCTTCCTGCACTTCCAGGAAGAGCTCGAGCGGTTCGGGGAGACGGTCATCCCGATCGTGCGCGAACTCGAGGCCGATCTCGCGCGCACAGGTGACCCGATCGGCGTCTCCGCACGCTGACGCGGGGCCCCGACAAGCACCCGCTGACGCGGGGCCCCGACAAGCCCGCGCTGACGCGGGACTCGACAAGCCCCCGCCTAGGCTCGATGCATGCTCGAAACGCGGTTCGTCACCCCCGATCGCGCCCGGACCGCGGACCTCGTGGCGGCCGCGCTGCGGGATGCCGGAGAGCACGCGGCGCCGGCGTCGTGGCAGTGGATCGAGCATGGTTCGGCCAACCTCGTGGTGCTGGCCGGGTCCGCTGCCGTGCGGGTCGGGCGTACCGCCGCAGCCTCGGCGGAGTCCATCCGTGCGCAGCAGCTCGTCGACGACCTGCCCGTGTTCCCCTTCGCCGTCCCACGCTCCCTCGGCGAGCCCCACCGCGACGGTGACCTGGTCGCCATCGCGCAGCGCCGGGTCGATGGCATCCCGCACCCGAGTGGGCACGGCGACCCCGATGCGCTCGGAACGCTGGTGGACGCGCTCGCCGAGGTTCCGGTCGGCCCCCGCGAGCCGCACCTCGCGACACCGCACGCGTTCATGGGCGGCGACCGCTGGCACGCGGTGATGCTCGAGCAGGCCATCCCCCTTCTCGACCGCGCCACGCGCGACCGTGCGAGAGAAGCGGCCGATGCCCTCGCGGCTCTCGAGCCGGTCAGGGCGGGCCTCGTCCACGGTGATCTCGCCGGCTCGAACGTCCTGTGGAATAACGGCGTGGTCAGCGGGGTCATCGACTGGGACCTCGCCAGCACCGGCGATCCAGCCGTCGACATCGCCGCGCTCGCCGTCTGGCACGGATGGGATGCGCTGGAGCGCGTCCGGCCGCGTGACGTGATCGCGCGTGCCCGGGTCATCGCGGCGACGCACCCCCTGCAGGTGCTGTGCTTCTCGATCGTGAACGAGCGCCCCGAGAGCGAACGCCGCCGCGCGGCGGAGTGGGCGAGCTCTCGCATGTGACACGGAATGTGACGAGGTGTGTCGCCGGATGACGCCCCGAATGTGCGTCGATTCTCGGCCTGCGCTGGACTTGCTCACACCTCACCCACAGCACACCGGGAGTCGACATGCCCCTGCCCCGCCCTCTTCGCCGCCTCGCGCTCGCCGCGACCGCGGCGGTCGCCACCGCGGCCCTGCTCGCCGGATGCTCGGGCGGAGGGACCGGATCGGGAGAGTCCGTCAACTCCGAGCCCGTGACCGGGGGCACGCTCACCTACCTCGAGCCGCAGACCTGGACGACGCTGTACCCGCCGGCCGCGGGCTTCTACCCCAACGGGGGCATCGTCAACAACATCACCGACCGTCTGCTCTACCAGGACCCCGAGACGCTCGAACTCCAGCCCTGGATCGCCACCGCTCTTCCCGAGGTGAACGAGGATGCCACGCAGTACACGTTCACGATCCGCGAGGGCGTGACGTATTCCGACGGCACCCCGCTGGACGCGGCGAACGTCGTCGCCAACTTCGACCTCTTCGGCAAGGGCGACTCGTCGCGCAAGCTCACGCAGTCCGAGGTGATCAACAACTACGACCACGGCGAGGTCGTCGACCCGACCACGGTCCGTTTCTTCTTCACCGCCCCCTCCCCCGGCTTCGCGCAGGCGGTGTCGACGATCAACTCGGGTCTCGTGTCGAACTCGACGCTCGCCAAGACCGCTGAGACGTTCGGCCCGGGCAACGCGACCACCGTCATCGGTTCGGGTCCGTTCGTCATCGGTGCCGAAGAGGTCGGCACGAAGGTGACGCTGAAGGCCCGTGACGACTACGCGTGGGCTCCCCCGTCGCGCGAGCACCAGGGGCGCCCCTACCTCGACGGGATCGATCTGATCGTCGCCGCCGAAGACAGCGTGCGCGTCGGCACCGTGGTGGCGGGGCAGGCGGATGCCGCGCGCCAGATCGAGGCTCCCGATGAGGCGCAGTTCGCGGCCCCCGGCCTCGCACTCGTCGCCGCTCCCACGAACGGTGTCAACAACGGCCTGAGCTTCCGGTTCCGCAACCCGCTGCTGAACGACATCCGCGTGCGCCAGGCGATCATTGCCGGCATCGACCGGCAGGACATCGTCGACACTCTCTTCACCGCGAACTACCCGCTCGCCACCGGTGCACTGGCCAAGACCGCGCTCGGCTACACCGACACCTCTTCGTTCTACGCCTACGACCCCGATAAGGCCGCATCGCTCCTCGACGAGGCCGGGTGGGTGCCGGGCTCCGATGGCATCCGCGTGAAGGACGGTCAGCGTCTCGCGATCGCCTTCAACGAGGCACTCCCCCAGCCGCGCTCGGCCGAGGTGGTCACGATCATCCAGGAGCAGCTCGCCAAGCTCGGCATCGAGGTGTCGCTCGTGCCCGGCGACATGGCCGCGCAGACCGCCGCCTCGCTCGATGAGAACGTCGTGCAGGTGTACCACTCGATGGTCGGTCGCGCCGACTTCGACGTCCTCAAGTCGCAGTACTTCTCGAAGAACCGCAACACGCTGCTGAACCTGCACCCGGCCGACGGCTCGGTGGGTGACCCCGAGCTTGACACGCTGCTCGCGGCGATCGCGTCGACCCCGACCGTCGAGGGGCGCACCGCCGCCTCCGCCGCCGCGCAGCAGTACCTCGCGGAGCAGGCGTACATCCTGCCGATCTTCGAGGAGCCGCAGGTGTTCGGTCTCCGTGGTGACGTGAAGGGCTTCCACACCGAGTCGGTGGGTCGCCCGAGCTTCGCCGAGGTGTGGCTCGACCGCTGACAAGCGCCTGGGGCCGGCCTGGAGCCGGCCCCATCCGCGACGGGTCGACCCGAGGTCGGCCCCTCCCGCGAAGGGCCGGTCGCAAGGCCGGCCCCACTCCCCGCGAAGGACCCCCATGATCTACGTGCTGCGCCGCCTGGGACAGGCGGTTTTGGTGTTGTTGCTGGCGTACACCGTGGCGTACGTGCTGCTGGCGGCGCTGCCGGGCGACGCCGTCGTCGCCCGATTCGCCAGCCCCGAGCTCGGCCTGTCGCCCGACCAGCTCGCGGCCATCCGCGAGGCCTACGGTTTCGACCGGCCGCTGTGGCAGCGCTATCTGGAGTCGGTGTTCGCGTTCATCCGCGGCGACTTCGGGTACTCGGTCCAGTCGGGCGCCGCGGTCTCGACACTGCTCGCCACCGCCCTGCCCTCCTCCCTCGTCCTCGCGGCGTGGGGTCTCGGCGTCTCGATCCTGCTGGCGATCGGGATCGCCGTCGCCGCGACCTTCGGTCCCCGGTTCATCCGGCGCGGCTTCCAGTCGCTGCCGCCGCTGTTCGTCTCGATCCCCGTGTTCTTCGTGGGCATCGTGCTGATCCAGGTGTTCTCGTTCCGCTTGGGGCTCATCCCTGTGATCAACGCCAGCCCGGTACAGGCGCTCATCCTCCCGGTCGCGACCCTCGCGATCCCGCTGTCGGCCCCGCTGGCTCAGGTGCTCATCCGCAGCATCGACGAGGTGCGGGCGCAGCCCTTCATCGCCGTGGTCCGCGCACGCGGTGCGTCGACGTCGTGGCTGCTCTGGCGCAACGTCGCCCGCAACGCGGTGCTGCCCGCCCTGACGATGGCGGGGCTCATCTTCGGCGAGCTCGTCGGCGGGGCGGTCGTGACCGAGAGCGTCTTCGGACGCGCCGGCGTCGGCCAGCTCACCGCCCAGGCGGTCGCCGCCCGTGACGCCCCCGTGCTGTTGGCGGTCGTCGTGTTCTCGGCGCTCGCCTTCGTCGTCATCAATCTTCTGGTCGACCTCGCCTACCCGGTACTCGACCCGCGCCTGCGAGGAGCCCGCCGATGACCGGTACCGCTGCTGCCCTGCTGACGGATCCCCTCGTCCCCGCGCGCGCCGAACGGCGGCGACGGCGTC
Source organism: Microbacterium enclense (assembly GCA_038182865.1). Taxonomy (NCBI): domain Bacteria; kingdom Bacillati; phylum Actinomycetota; class Actinomycetes; order Micrococcales; family Microbacteriaceae; genus Microbacterium; species Microbacterium enclense. The sequence continues at coordinate 1,230,298 of CP116226.1, forward strand.
CGGCTGTCGGCATCCTGCTCTCTCTGCTCGTGCTCGCGATCGCGATCGCGTGGGCGATCGTGCCGGGGCTGTTCGCGCCGGGCGACCCGACCGCCGGGATCGGCTCGCAAGCCCTGCAGCCGCCGAGCGCCGCGCACTGGTTCGGAACGGATGCCACGGGCCGAGACCTCTACACGCGTGTGGTGCACGGGGCGTCGCAGTCGCTCCTCGGCGCGGTGATCGCGGTCGGTGTGGGCTTCGTCGCGGGCACCGCGGTCGGCGTCATCGCGGGTTCGCGACCCGGGCCGGTCGACGACGTCCTCATGCGCGGCGTCGACGTGCTCCTGGCGATCCCCGGGCTGCTGCTGTCGCTCAGCATCATCATCCTGCTCGGCTTCGGCACCGCCAACGCGGCGCTCGCCGTGGGTGTCACCTCGATCGCGGCCTTCGCGCGTCTCGCACGCTCCCAGGTGGTGAGCGTGCGCGTGAGCGACTTCGTCGAAGCGGCGTACGGCAGCGGCGGCACGTTCTGGACGGTGCTGTGGCGACACATCCTGCCCAACTCCCTCACCGCGGTGCTCGCCCTCGCCGCGCTCCAGTTCGGCTCGGCGGTGCTGCAGATCGCAACCCTCGGCTTCCTCGGCTACGGCGCTCCCCCGCCCACGCCCGAGTGGGGACTGCTCGTGTCGGAGGGGCGCAACTACATCGCCACCGCCTGGTGGCTCACGACGCTTCCCGGCATCGTGATCGCTCTCGTCGTGCTCTCGGCCAACCGGTTGAGCGGCGCCATCCGCCGAGGAGGAACCCCGTGACCGAGTCACTGCTCGACATCCAGGGGCTCAGCGTCGACTACGTCACCGACCGGGGTCGTCACACCGCCGTCAGCGACGTCTCGCTCGCGGTGGGTCCCGGTCGCGTCACTGCGCTCGTCGGGGAGTCGGGGTCGGGCAAGTCGACCCTCGGCCAGGCCGTGCTGGGGCTGTTGCCGAACGCGGCGCGGGTGGCATCCGGAAGCATCCGTCTCGGTGAGCTCGAGCTGCTCGGACTCCCCGAGCGGCGCCTTCGCGCCCTGCGTGGCGCGCGCATCGGGCTCGTCCCCCAGGATCCGACCGGCTCGCTCAATCCCGTCCGGACGGTGGGGGCGAGCATCGCCGAGACCTTCCGCGTGCACGGCGACCGCGATCACGCGAAGATCCGCCGGCGCGTGCTCGAGCTGCTCGAGCGCGTCGGCATCGACGACCCCGCGACCCGCGCGCGCCAGTTCCCGCACGAGCTGTCGGGCGGGATGAAGCAGCGCGTGCTCATCGCCTCGGCGATCGCGCTCGAACCCGCCCTCATCGTCGCCGATGAGCCGACGAGCGCTCTCGACGTCACGGTGCAGAAGACCGTGCTCGACCTCATCGACAGCCTGCGACGTGAGAGCGGCACCGGCGTGCTCCTCATCACGCACGACCTCGCGGTGGCGGCCGACCGGGCCGACAACGTGGTCGTGCTGCGCGGCGGCACCGTGCAGGAGACCGGCCGTGCGTCCGAGGTGCTCGCTCACCCCACCGCGGAGTACACGCGCACACTGCTCGCCGACGCGCCGTCGCTGTCGAGCGTGGTCGAACGACGGATCCCGGATGCCACGACCGCCCGCCCCCTCATCGAGGTGGAGGGTCTGCGTCGGGAGTTCGCGCGCCGCGGGGCCGAGCCTTTCGTCGCGGTCGACGACGTGTCGTTCACGGTCGCGGCGGGAACGACCCACGCGCTCGTCGGAGAGTCGGGGTCGGGCAAGACCACCACGGGCCGGGCTGTCGCCGGATTCCAGCGCCCCACCGCGGGTACCGTCCGGGTCGATGGGATCGATGTCACGGCGTTGTCGGGCCGGGGCCTGCGTGACTACCGGCGCACCGTGCAGCTCGTGTACCAGAACCCCCTGGCATCCCTCGATCCGCGTCAGCGCGTCGGGCGGGCGATCGAGGAGCCCCTGCGCAACTTCGGGCTCGGGAACGCCTCCGCGCGCTCCGAGCGCGTCCAGCATCAGCTCGAGCAGGTCGCCCTCGACCCCGCGCTCGCCTCGCGTTACCCGGCGGAGCTGTCGGGCGGGCAACGCCAGCGCGTGGCGATCGCCCGCGCGCTCGTGCTGGATCCGCGGGTGGTCGTGCTGGATGAGGCGGTGTCGGCCCTCGATGTGACCGTGCAGGCGCAGATCCTGCGGCTGCTCGCGCGCCTGCAGGAAGAACTGGGTCTGACGTACCTGTTCATCTCCCACGATCTCGCCGTGGTGCGCCAGATCGCGGATACCGTGTCGGTGCTGCGGCGCGGGCGTCAGGTCGAGACCGGACCCGTCGCGCGCGTGTTCAGCGATCCGCGTACCGACGACACCCGACAGCTGCTCGCGGCCATTCCGGGAACGGCATACAACGATGAGACGGCCCACGAGGCGGAAACGGAGACGACGCGATGAGCGGCGCACGACTGGGATTCTTCACGCGGCTGCTGGATGCCGGGACCGATGGCGAGCGATACCGTCGAGCCCTCGCGCAGGTCCGTGCCGCGGAACAGCACGGCTTCGCCTCGCTCTGGATCGCTCAGCACCACTTCGACCGTGACGAGGGCGGTCTGCCGTCGCCGTTCCCGTTCCTCGCCGCCGCCGCGGTGCAGACCGAGCGCATCGCGCTCGGCACCGGGATCGTCACCCTCCCCATCGACGACCCCGTGCGGGTCGCCGAAGACGCCGCTGTCGTGAACGCCCTGAGCGGCGGCCGTGTGCAGCTCGGCATCGGCACCGGGGGCACGCCCTCGTCGTTCGCCGCCTTCCAGCGCTCCTCCGACGAGCGCCGCGCGATCCAGGCCGAGCACGTGGAGGTGCTGCGCGATGCCTTCGGCGGGCGTGGCATCCGGGGCACGTCCTCGGTCCTCAACCCGCCCGCGCCCGACCTCGCGGTGCGCCTGTGGCAGGCGACCTTCTCGGTCGAGGGCGGTCGACGAGCCGGTCTCGACGGTGACGGGTTGCTCCTCTCGCGCACGCAGCCGAAGGAGCCCGGTCAGACGTTGCACGACGTGCAGCTGCCGATCATCGACGCGTACCTCGAGGCCCTGCCGGCGGGCGTCGAGCCGAGGATCCTCGCGTCGCGGACGGCGGTCGTCGTCGACGCCGGCGACCTCGAGACCGCCTGGCGATCGGCGGACGCGGGCCTTCGCCGGCTCGCGCGCACCTTCCTCAAGCAGGAGGCCACGGGCGACCTGCGCGAGCTTGCCCGGCTCACCGACACCCACCTCGGCACAGTCGACGAGGTCGTCGCCTCGCTCTCCGCCGACCTCACCCTCGGTCGCGCGACCGACGTCGCGTTCCAGGTGCACTCGGTCGATCCCGCGCACGAGATCACGCTGCGCTCGATCGAGCTGCTCGCGACGGAAGTCGCTCCCCGACTCGGTCTGCGCACCGGCCCCGAGGCCGCCGCAGAGCTGCAGAACCCCACCGCTCAGACCACAGGAGTACTCGCATGACCGACGTGATCGACCTGCTCGCCGGACTCTCCGCCGACGGACCCCTGGATGCCGTGCGCCACCGCCGCACGCAGGCGCGCGACAACGCCCAGCGCAGCTTCGCCGCCCTCCTCGAGCCGACCGATGACCGGGGCTTCACGCTCGCGGAGCGGTACGCGGTCGCCACCTTCGTCGCCGCGCTCCATGACGACGACGCGGCCGTGCAGTTCTACGGCGACCTCCTCGCCGACGAAGACGACGCGGTGCGGGCAGCGGTGTTGACGGCCGCTTCGGCAGGGCGTTCGGCGGGTCCCGTCGGCGTGTACCGCGAACCCGGCCTTGCTGACGAAAGCATTCCGACCGAGGCATACGGTGTTCCGGATGCCGTCGCCCCCGCCCTCGGTGAGCGCCTCACGGCCGCGCTGGAGCACACGCACCTTCTCGTCTTCCGTCCGCGCGAGAGTTCGGCCGACGCGCTGCGCCGGCTCGTCGCCGCGGGATGGAACGCCGACCAGATCGTCTCGCTGTCGCAACTCGTGTCGTTCCTCGCGTTCCAGCTGCGCGCGGTCGCGGGGCTCCGGGTGGTGTCGGGTCGCGGCACCGAGCCGTGGGCGGCTCCTGACGCGGAGGCCCCGGGTACTCCGCACACCACCGCGGCCGAGACGGAGTGGGTGACCGAGCACGACGGCATCCGTCGTCCCGACGCCTTCACACAGGAAGGGCTGGGCTGGGTGCCGTGGCTCGCGCCCGTCGAGCGGGAGGCTCTCACTCCCCGGCAGCTCGAGGCGCTGATCGAGCCGGCGCGCGCGGCGATGCCGTACTTCCGGCTGCTCGCTCGCGACCCCGATGCCCTCGAGGCACGGACCCTCACCGACCTCGACATCTTCACCAACCCCGACGGCGGCCTCCCCCGCGCTGCGCGCGAGCTGTCGGCCGCCACGGCCTCGAGGCTGAACGGCTGCGTATTCTGCGCCTCCGTGCACGCGGCGTTCGCGACGCGCGAGTCGGGGCGCCGCGATGACGTGCAGCGCCTGCTCGATGAGGGCGTTGAGGCCGAGCTCGGGGACGAGCAGTGGAACGCCGTGGCGGCGGCATCCGCTGCTCTGGCCGCGACTCCCCCGGCTCTGACCGCGTCTCACGTCACGCGGCTGCGCGACGCGGGTCTCGACGACGCCGCGATCGTCGACGCGGTGAACGGGGCGGCGTTCTTCAGCTGGGCGAACCGCCTCATGCTGTCGCTGGGCGAGCCCGAGGTCCCGTCGCGGCGTTGAGGTCTGGGGCCCGCGGCGTTGCCCGGGACCGCTGGTCCGGGCGGTGCGGCACCCCGCGATCGCATCGAGTGTCCACAACACCCGGACGTTTCTCGCGGCCCCCCGGGTGTTGTGGACACTCAACCGAGCGCCACGGTACCGGCACGGGTACCCCGCGGGTCAGCGCCCGAAGATGTCCGACACGATCGACAGCACCCAGTACCCGACGACGAAGACGCCGATCGCGACCGTCACCCACGACACCCCTCGCTTGAGGCGCCGGCCCGGAGGGGCCACGCCCACGGGCGGCGGCGTGAGCAGGGGAGCTGTCGCGCCCACGGCCGCGGCCGACGATGACAGCCGCTCGTCGCGCCACCGCGCCCACTGATCCACCTTCTCCTCGATGGCCGCGACCGTCGTGAACAGCCACTCCCACGTTCGGGGGTCGAGGGTGGAGAGGTCGCGTCGCGCGTAGAGAAACAGCCAGTCGTCGACGATCTCGACGTCGAGGGCGGCCGCGTTGTCGACGAAGCGCGCCATGACATCGGGGGTGAACAGGTACAGCGCGTCGCGCTCATACCCCTCGGGGCAGTACAGCGCGAAGTGCGTGTCGAAGTCGCCCTCCAGGCCGAGGCGCTGGCCGCGGGTGAAGGTGATCGGCAGGTTCGACCCCCCGAACAGGCCGTTGTTGCCCACGGCATCCAGAACGATGTGGGGGAGCGGGGTGTCGAGGCGGATCGCGACGTACGCCCACTTGTGCGTGGTCTCGTGCTTGCCGCCTCCGGTGCGGTACGAGTAGTTCGCGACCTCGATGAACCGCGGGCGGTATCCGCTCACCACATCGCTCGCCTCGCGGGTGTGTCCCTGCGTGAAGATCATTCCGGGGTGGAGCGGGTTGTCGACGTCGCCTCGCCATTCGAGTCCGTTGGCGCGGGCGAAGCGGTCGAGCCGAAAGCGCTTCTCTGCGCGTCCACGGAAAGCGCGCACCACCGCCACGACGATCAGCGCGAGCACGGTGACGAAGAACAGCACGACGAAGACCGACACGGGGCTGACCGTGTTCCTGCCGGACGTGATCGTGGAGGCCGTCACGATCACCGCCGGGACTGTGAAGAGCACCAGGCCTCCCCCGATGATCGCCAGCACGGCTCCCGAGACCCACCGCGTCCGCAGTGCACCTCTCCGCCGCAATTCGGCGGTGAACGCGCGCACCTCGGCGCGGTCCACCGGCGCGGTCAGGGGCGTCGGGTCGAAGGGGAGAGTCTCGGATGCCACGGGCTCACCTTCCTCAGCGGGTCTCGTCGTGCGCCGCCCAGGTTACCGAGCCGCGGTCGCCGGGTCGCGGCGTCAGCGCATCATGAACAACGGGAGCAGGATCATCCCGCCCACCCCCACGACGCCGAGGGCGAGCACGCCCCCGATGATCGCGAGTGCCACCCAGGGCACCCCTCGGCGCAGGCGTCGTCCCGGAGGAGCGACACCGGGAGGTGCCGACAGCGCCACGGGCGCGACCGGGGCGGGAGCGGATGCCACGGCCCCCGGCATCCCGGATCCGGCGGTTACAGCGCCCGCCGGGGCCGACACCCAGGGCACTCCGGCGTCGACCGCCGTCGGCAGCAGCCGGTCATCGCGCCACCTCTCCCACTGGTCGAGCTTGTCGAGCAGGGCCGCGATCAAGGAGAACGTCCAGGCCCAGCGGCCGGGGTCGATGGTCGACATCTCGTCGGACGAGTAGAGGAACAGCCAGTCGTCGACGATCTCGACGTCGAACACGGCGGCGTTGTCGATGAAGCGCGCCATCACGTCGGGGGTGAACAGGTACAGCGCATCGCGCTCATATCCCTGCGGGCAGTACAGCCGGAAGTACCGGTCGAAATCGCCCTCGAGGCTCAGGTGCTGGTCGCGCTGGAACGTGCCGAGGGTGATGCCGTTGCCCGAGGCGTCGAGCACGATGTGCGGCAGCGGCACGTTGAGCTTGATCGCGATGTACCCCCACCGCACAGTGGTCTGGTTCTTGCCGTTGCTGACCGTGTACTGGTGGTTGCCGACCTCGACGAAGCGCGGCTGGCGTCCGCGCAGCACGTCGGTGGCCATGCGTCCGGAGCCGAGGTGGAAGATCGAACCGGGCAGCGGCGGGTCGCTGATCGCGGGCACGTACTCCATGCCCACGGCCTGCGAGAAGTGCGCGAGGCGCCAGCGCCGCTCCATCTGCCGGCGGTTGCCGCGCAGACCCAGGAAGAACGCCGCGCCGATCCCGGCGACGCACAGTCCGATCGGCAGAAGGAACAGGATGCCGAGCAGGATCGCGCCCTCTTTGAGCACCGACGCGAACACGACGAGCACGCTCAGGGCCACCCCCGCGAACCCCAGGACGAAGACCCCGAGGAAGACCAGGACGACGATCCCCACGACGTTGTTCCCGTCGCGGATCGCCCCCTCGTTCCGCAGGCGGGCGGTGAACGCCTTCGCCGCCGCCGGATCGACCGGATCCAGCAGCGCTCGTGCATCGAACGGTCGAATTCCCGGCATCCGTCCCCCCACGGTCTGGCTCGCGATCGCGCTGTTCTCCACGTTACCGATGACGATTCCGCCGAGCGAGGTGGCATCCGTTAGACTATGAAGGTTGTCTGGCGACGCCCATGCGCGTATAAGCCCGAGGCAACGTGCACCACACCCTCCTGCTGCCGGGAAATGCCCGTCAGCCGTTCTAGTCCGAAGGAGGTGGGTTAGTGACGCACCAGTACGAACTCATGGTCATCTTCGATCCCGAGGTCGACGAGCGCCAGGTCGCTCCGAAGCTCGACGGTTTCCTCAAGGTCATCACGGCCGATGGAGGAACCATCGACAAGGTCGACATCTGGGGCCGCCGTCGTCTCGCCTACGAGATCCGCAAGAAGAACGAGGGCATCTACGCCGTCGTCAACTTCGTCGCGACCAGCGAGGCCACGAACGAGCTCGACCGTCAGCTGAAGCTGAACGAGCAGATCATGCGCACCAAGGTCCTGCGCGCCGAAGAAGCGATCGCCCAGGTCGCCGCCGAGGCCAAGCGCTCCGAGGAGAAGGCCGCCCGCAAGGCTGCCGCTCCCCGCAAGGTCGAGTCCGCCGAGAAGGCTGCGAAGTAACGACGATGGCCGGCGAAACCGTCATCACCGTTGTGGGCAACCTCACGGCCGACCCCGAGCTGCGCTACACGCAGAACGGTCTCCCGGTCGCGAACTTCACCATCGCGTCGACTCCCCGCACGTTCGACCGTCAGGCGAACGAGTGGAAAGACGGCGAGGCGCTGTTCCTGCGTGCCTCGGTGTGGCGCGAATTCGCCGAGCACGTCGCCGGTTCGCTGACGAAGGGCAGCCGTGTCATCGCGACCGGCCGCCTCAAGCAGCGTTCGTACCAGGACCGCGAGGGCAACAACCGCACCTCCATCGAACTCGAAGTCGATGAGATCGGCCCCTCGCTCCGCTACGCGACCGCCCAGGTCACCCGTGCCGCTTCCGGCGGTGGCGGTGGCGGCGGCGGTCAGCGCCCGCAGGTGCAGCAGTCCAACGACGAGCCGTGGTCGACGCCCGGTTCGAACGGCGGCAACAGCGGCGCCGACGCGTGGAGCACTCCTGGTTCCTACGGAGACGACACCCCGTTCTGATCTTCGCTGCGCCTCTCGGCGCGACGACCCCCGAAATTCCGGATGCCACACCCCGGTCCGCGTGACCGGCTCGGCATCCGAACCACACGAAAGAAGGAAGCATGGCTGGAAAGGCCACTGGCGACCGCCGCAAGCCGCGGAAGGGCGCAAAGAACGCTGCCCCCGCGAAGGCGATCCGCGTCGGCGTCATCGACTACAAGGACGTCGCAACCCTCCGCAAGTTCATCTCGGAGCGCGGGAAGATCCGCGCCCGTCGTATCACCGGTGTCTCCGTGCAGGAGCAGCGCCTGATCGCCCGCGCCATCAAGAACGCGCGCGAGATGGCTCTCCTGCCCTACGCCGGCGCCGGCCGCTAAGGAGCACCCGATGGCAAAGCTGATTCTCACGAATGAGGTCACCGGGCTCGGTAGCGCCGGTGACGTTGTCGAGGTCAAGAACGGGTACGCCCGCAACTACCTCATCCCGCAGGGCTTCGCCGTGGCCTGGAGCCGTGGTGGCGAGAAGCAGGTCGCGTCGATCCGCGCCGCTCGCGAGTCCCGCGCGATCCACGACCACGAAGAGGCCGTGGCCCTGAAGAGCACGCTCGAGTCGAACACCGTCAAGCTCGCCGTCAAGGCCGGCAACGAGGGTCGCCTGTTCGGTTCGGTCAAGACCGCCGACGTGGCCGACGCCGTCAAGGCTGCCGGTCTCGGCGACCTCGACAAGCGCAAGATCCAGATCACCTCTTCGATCAAGTCGGTCGGCGAGCACGAGGCGACCGTTCGCCTGCGTGACGACGTCACCGCTGTGATCACCCTCCAGGTGGTCGCCGCGAAGTAATTCGCGACGCACGAAAAGGCCCCGCTCCTGCTTCGGCAGGGCGGGGCCTTTTTCGCGTTCCGGGGCGGACGGCCGAGTCGGGGGCTCGGGGCGCGACGTGCCGCGGCAGGGGACTGCGTTTCTCTGGTCGATCGTCCGCGCCCTAGGCTGACCGAATCGACGACCCTCTGCAGACCGGAGCGCCCCGCATGACCGATGACCGCCCCGCCACCGCTGTTCTCCTCGACCTCGAGCCGCACGCCGAGGGCGGGTGGTTCCGTCGCATGTGGACGGGCGGTTATGCGGTCGAGACGCCGACAGGGGAGCGTCCCGCCGCCACGTGCATCCACTACCTGCTGACGCCGGGGGAGGAGAGCGCATGGCACGTCGTGACGAGCGACGAGGTCTGGCTGTGGCACGGGCCGGGCAAGCTCGTGCTGTCTCTCGGGGGGAACGGGGAGGCGCCCGAGCTCGATCACACGGTGGTGCTGGGTCCGGACCTCGCGGCGGGGGAGAAACTCCAGTACACGGTGCCCGCGGGCATCTGGCAGGCGGCTCGCCTCGCGGCTGACGAGGAGGTCGTCGTGAGCTGTGTCGTCTCCCCGGGGTTCAGCTTCGCGGACTGGCGCCTCGCGGACTGAGGGGCTGGCGGCGGCATCCCGCTCGCGTGCCGATCAGGATCGGAACCGTTCGCTCCAGCGGTCGAGCTCGTCGAGCATGAACGAGTCATTGAGCGTGTAAACGCGCTCGCGCCCGTGAAGCCCCACGGTGATGAGGCCGGCCTCCTCGAGCTGACGAAGGTGCCGGCTCGTCGTCTGCCAACTGTGGTCCATCCGGCCCGCGATCCTCCCCGACGTCTGCGACCCCCCGTTTGCCCGCAGCGTCACCAGTATGGCGCGACGCGTTCGGTGTGACAGCGCGGCGAAGACCGCGTCGAGGCGATCCAGATCCGCCAGCCCCGGGATCGGCTCAGGCGCCGGCATGCACCGTCACCGGGACGAACTCGTCGAACACCAGGCCGCGATCCACGGTCGCCGGCGTGTGCGGCTCGACCAGGGCCGCGAGCCGTGTCCAGATCGGGATGAGGTCGGGGTGCTCGTGCGCGGGCCCCATCACCCCCGGACGCCAGCGAGCGAGCTCGATGTAGCGCAGCGGCTCCGCAACCGAGCGGAACAGGTGCGGCGTCTCGGGGGCGATGAATCCCAGTCGATGAAGTGCCGCCCAACTCTCGGGGATGACGCGTTCGAACTCGTCCGCGGCATCCGCTCGGACGTAATAGGTCCCGAAGGTGACCTCACTCAGATCCTCAGCCATGCCGCTTACTGTAAGCCACATGGCTTAGCGATGGGAAGCGTCCCGCGATCAGTCGATCGGCGAAACCCGAATGAGGTTCCCGTCGGGGTCGGCCACGACGAACGTGCGTCCGAAGACATCGTCGTGGGGCTCCTCGACGACGTGCACGCCCTTCGCCGTCCAGCGCGCGAAGAGGTCGTCGACGGCCGACGCTGCGCCGGGCACCATCAGTCCGAGCTCGCTGGTGCGAGGGGTGGCGGGGACGGCGTGCTCGGCGCGTCCCGTCCATACGGCGAAGAGCACGCCGGGGGCGACCTCGAAGGCGACGTAGGGCGGGCTGGTGAAGGTCGGTTCGATCTCGAAGAGGTCGCGGTAGAAGGCGGTCGCCGCCTCGGCATCCTGAACGTAGATGAGGAAGAGGTTCGGTGCGGACATGGGCTGCTCCTTCGGTGGTCAATGACAGGACGGATCCAGCCGATCACCGAATGGCGACAGAACCTGTCATGTTTTCGATCAGACTTGTTCCGTGAAGGCATCCCGGCTGCTGCACCTGCTGCTCTTGCTGCAGACCCGCCAGCGCGTGACGACGACGGAGCTGGCGGAGCGGCTCGAGGTCTCCCGGCGCACGATCCTGCGCGACGTCGAGGCGCTTTCCGCCGCGGGAGTGCCGGTCTACGCTGAGCGGGGTCGCGCCGGGGGCATCGTGCTCGTGGCCGGCGCGCGACTGAATGCCTCGCACCTGGATCCGGGCGAGTTGGAGGCGCTGTCCGTCGCGGGGCTCGACGAGGCGCTCCTCGACCGGCTCGGACTGACCGCTGCTCGCCACGCGGCCGCGCGCAAGATCGCCGCCCGCGAGGCCACGACAGCGGGAGCCCCCGATGACGCGCGCTTGAGCGACGTCATCCTCGTCGACAGCACCCCGTGGCTGTCGGGTGCTCGGGCGGAGGTCGACGTCGCGGAGCTGGCCTGGGCACTCCGCAGTCGTCGTCGCTTGCGCATCGAGTATCGGAGAAGCGCGGATGCCACTGCCTCGGCGCGCATGGTCGACCCCTACGGTCTGGTCGCCAAGGCGGGGCGCTGGTACCTCGTCGCCGATTCCGACGGGGAGGGGCGGCTGTTCTCCCTCGAACGACTCTCGGGCTACGAGATGCTCGACGCCCCCGCCATCCTGCGTGACAGCGAGACCCTCCGAACGGTCTGGGCCGCGTTGCGGCAGCGTACCGACTCACCGGGGGACATCATCGTGACGGCGCGGCTGCGAGCGAGTCGGCTGGATCTCGCTCGCCGCATCCTCGGTGCCCGCATCACATCGGTGGAGCCTCTCGCCGATGGGTGGTGCACCGTCACGCTCGGGTATCCCGAGATCGAAGCGGTCCGTCAGCTGCTCCAGTTCGGCGACCACATCGAGATTCTGGCTCCGGGTGCCGCGCGCGAGCGGGTTCGCGAGCTCGCTCTCGATCTCGTCGAGCGCCACGCGCGCCGGGTCGACGCGAGCTGAGGGTTCGCGGCTCCACGGCCGCGGTACGGAGGCTCTTGCGTTGGAGTGAACTCCAGGACTTACCGTTGCGTCATGAGCACGCAGCCCGCCTTCGAGGTACTGGACGACCCCGATGCACGCCTCGGGATTGCCGAAGTCGCTCGACTGAGCGGACTGAGCCAAGACACCCTGCGGTGGTACGAACGAGAGGGCCTTCTGCCCGCGGTGAGTCGCGGCGCTGACCGCAGAAGACGCTACACACGTCGGGATGCCGCGCTCGTGGAGATGCTGGCGAGGTTGCGCGACAGCGGGATGCCGACGGACGAGATGCGCGCGTTCTCGCGTCTCGTGAGCGGTGGCGCCGATACCCACGAGGAACGGCTGGAGATTCTGGAGCGGCATCGCGATCGCATCCTCCGACGTCGAGCCGAACTCGATCAGCACCTCGCGTCGCTCGAAGAGAAGGCGGCGCATTACCGATTCCTCATCAGTGCCGGCCTGGACTGCGACGGTCGACCCGCACCGGTGAATCCCCCGACCGCAAAAGATGGAGAGCAATCATGAGTGTGCCCACGACGCCCCTCGGCGATGGTCTGACCGTCAGCCGCCTCGGATTCGGAGCGATGGCCCTGACGGGTGTCTACGGGGAGAGTACCCACGCCGAGAACCTCGCGGCGCTGAACCACGCCCTCGACGTGGGCGTCACCTTCATCGACACCGCCGACATCTATGGCGGGGGCGAGAGCGAGAGAGTCGTCGGCGAGGTGGCCAGGAGCCGTCGAGACGAGATGACGATCGCGACCAAGTTCGGGATCACCGGCTCCATCGCGGAGAAGACGATGTTCGCCCGGAACGACCCGGCCTATGTGCGCGAAGCGGCCGAGGCGAGCCTCGCTCGACTGGGCATCGAGACCATCGACGTGTACTACCTCCATCGGCGCGAGGTGGCGGTGCCGATCGAGGAGGTCGTCGGTGCGATGGCCGACCTGGTCGCCGCGGGAAAGGTCCGGCACCTCGGTTTGTCGGAAGTCACGGCCGACGAGATCGAGGCGGCGCATCGCGTCCACCCGATCGCGGCCGTGCAGAGCGAGTGGTCGGTGTGGAGCCGCGACGTCGAACGCTCCGTCGTCCCGACGTCGGCGCGGCTCGGAATCGGCTTCGTTCCGTACTCGCCGCTGGGGCGAGGCTTCTTGACCGGCGCGTTGTCGGACCCCGCCGCCTTCGCCGGCGACTGGCGCGCCGGCCTGAGCCGCTTCAGCGGCGACGCGTTCACCTCGAACACGGCCATCGTGACGGTGCTCGCGACCATCGCAGCCGAGCACGGCGCAACCCCGGCGCAGATCGCCCTCGCGTGGCTATACGCGACGGGCGAGCGGTTCGGCCTGCCTGTCGTCCCCATTCCCGGCACCAGGCGTGTGTCGCGTATCGACGAGAACGCGGGTGCCACCGCCATCGCGCTCACGGAGGATGAGATCGGCGTGCTCGACCAGCTGTCCCGTCGCGTCGTCGGGCCGCGGTCCGACGTCGACGACCCCAATTGGACGAGCGACACCCGCGAGCGTCACGACGGCTGAGGAGACTCCGGATGCCGGGAGCCCCCCTCGTGCGGGGCTCCCGGCATCTGCGTGTGGCGGCGTCACCAGCGATGTTCGTGAGACGCGTGTGACGCGTGAACAGACGGTGACGGGAGTCTGACCGCTCGACACGCCCACGCGCACGTGAACTTGACACCGAGACGTCGTGTGGATAGGCCGTGCCCGAGTTATCCCCGGACTTGTGCACACCTTCTTGTCAAGTCGTGCAACCTTCAACTCCCACTTCAACCCGGATTTCTCCCCACGACCTGTGGAGAGAAAAACCCCAGGTCAGAATGCTCGCCCGTGAAGACTTTCCACATTCTGCCCCGAGTTGTCCACAGAAGTTGTGCACAGCCTGTACGGCGTTTCTCGCAATCTCTCCACAGAGTTATCCACAGGGTCATTTGCGCGGGGAGAGCGCCGTCCTTAACGTGGGTGCAGCCCCTCGGGCACACCCGCTTTCCCCCGCGCGCGTCGATGTCGGAACCCCCTGGTTCGATGCTCTCGAGGCCGTCATCGCGCCCCACCTCGAGCCGCGAGAGGTGAGTGCGTCCGAGAACAGAAGGAGAGCCTGTGTCGATCGCTGACATCGCCGAAGAGCGTCTCGGAAAAGCCCCGCGCCCGGAGCGCACCCCGCCGCACGACATGCTGGCCGAGCAGAGCGCGCTGGGTGGAATGCTCCTGTCCAAAGACGCGGTGGCGGATGTCATCGAAACCCTCCGCGGTCCCGATTTCTACGTGCCGAAGCACGAGCTGATCTTCGAGGCCATCCTCACGCTCTACTCGCACGGTGAGCCGACCGATGTCGTCGCCGTCACCGATGAGCTCATCAAGACGGGCGAGCTGCAGCGCGCCGGGGGAGCGGACTACCTCCACACCCTCACCTCGATCGTCCCCACGGCCGCGAACGCCGGCTACTACGCGTCGATCGTCGCCGAGCGAGCGCTGCTGCGCCGCCTCGTCGAGGCCGGTACCCGCATCGTCCAGATGGGGTACGCGGGTGAGGGCGACCCGACCGAGCTCGTCAACAGCGCCCAGGCCGAGATCTACAACGTCTCGGGCGACGACAGCGCCGAGGACTACATCCCCCTGACGGTGGCGGTGGATGCCGCCGTCGATGAAATCGAAGCAGCTCGCGGTCGCGACGGCTCGATGACGGGTATCCCCACCGGCTTCGCCGGTCTCGACCAGCTGACCAACGGTCTGCACCCGGGCCAGATGATCGTGCTCGCCGCGCGTCCCGCCATGGGTAAATCGACGCTCGCGCTCGACTTCGCGCGCGCCGCCGCGATCCGGGCGAACGCCCCCTGCATCTTCTTCTCGCTCGAAATGGGGCGCAGCGAGATCGCGATGCGCCTGCTCAGCGCCGAGGGCCAGATCCCCCTGCAGAGCATGCGCAAGGGAACGCTCGACTCGCGCGACTGGACGACCGTCGCCGCGACCCGTGGCCGCATCAACGACGCGCCCCTCTACATCGACGACAGCCCCAACATGACGCTGGTCGAGATCCGTGCGAAGTGCCGTCGGCTGAAGCAGCGTGAGGGTCTGAAGATGGTGGTCATCGACTACCTGCAGCTGCTCACCAGCGGTAAGCGCGTGGAGTCGCGTCAGCAGGAGGTCAGTGAGTTCTCGCGTGCGCTGAAGCTGATGGCCAAGGAGCTGCAGGTTCCCGTCATCGCCCTGTCGCAGTTGAACCGTGGTGCCGAGCAGCGCGCCGACAAGAAGCCCGCGCTCTCCGACCTCCGTGAGTCGGGCTCGATCGAGCAGGATGCAGACATGGTCGTGCTCCTGCACCGCGAGGCCGCGTACGAAAAGGACAGCCCCCGCGCGGGCGAGGCCGACCTGATCGTGGCGAAGCACCGTAACGGGCCGACCGACACGATCACGGTGGCGTTCCAGGGCCACTATTCGCGGTTCGCGGATATGGCGCCGGGGATGTAATCATCTGATGTAGGTGTCCACCATTTCGACGGCTCGCCTGGTGCATGTGCGGCGGTGGTCATTCCAAGGTCCACACGGAGCAGGAAGTCGACGTCGAACTGCTTTCCGATCGGCCGTTCTCGCGACCATGGGGAGGGCCCCCGACCGGCGCAGCCTGGACATCTCTTTGCGGAACTGCCAACCGCAGTGTGAGTATGCGGGTAGCGGTTGCAACTGCGGCGCGTGAACGACGCCGACGCGATCCGCTGCGGTCTCACATGTCGAGCAGCTTCAGCGCGAGAGTAACCGTGCTGTCCTTCCCGAGCTGAGTGTCCTGGCCCCAGTGCCCGCCTCCGATTTGGACGTGGACGCCGGGGACGATCACCGTTCCCGAGCCCCCGTCGACGGGGGCGGACTCCGTGCCGAGCCACAGTCCGACGCCCCCGAGCGCGTCTAGCCGCGGGTCGGTGAAGTAGCCCTTGATCCCGTACTGCTCCATTGCCGCCGGGTCGGGCACGTCCGACGTGTCCGCCGTGATGCTCACCGAGAAGATCTGGATGTCCGTGAGCGCCGAGATATCTCCCTCGGCGGGCTTCCAGACGCAGGAGATCGCGTCTTGCTCGATGAACGAGTTCGCCTCATCGAGAGGCATTCCCGCAACGTAGTCGGGCGCGGCCGCGGCGATTTGATCACAGCTGGTGATCTTGGGGAAGGCGTGGACGGCGCCGGCTTCGGTGGGTTGTGACGGTTCGGACAGACTTCCTGGATCGGGTGCCTCGGTCGCTGGCGCAGCTGAGGGTGTCGCGGACCCGAGGGGAGCACATCCCGCGAGCAGCGCGGCTGACAGGAGAGCACCGACCACGATCCATTGCCGAGCAGGTTTCACGGTCAGCATGTTAGTGACCCCCAGTGACCCCCGCGAGACCGGCCTGAACTGCCCGAATGTTCGCGGCGAGAGCGCCTCTCGCGAGGAGGCCCGGTCCGAGCGGGCCGCTCGTGTCCTCACCGAGGAGAGGCAGCCGCCGCAGCGCCGTGCGGGCACGCGGAGTCAGCTGCTCGAGCTGCCACCGGATCTCGCCGCGGACGGCGTCTGCCTGGCCGGGTCGCGACAGTTCCACAGCCCGCGCCGCGTACGCGGCGGCTCCCAGGGCATGGGCGCCCATGTGGGCGACGCCGGCGGCCTGCGCCGCTGCCCGCGCAGCCGCGATGGCCGGCGGGGTCGTGACGTCGTGTGCCGCGCGTCCCGCGACGAAACGACGACGGATCTCACCCGCCGCATCGAGTTTCCCGTGCGCGAAGGCTCGTGCACGGGCGATCGCGTCGCGCGGCCGCGCATCGCTGGGCGATTCCGACTCGAAGATCGCGAGCACGCGTTCGGCGCAGTCAGCCGCCCACGCGGCAACCACCCGCCGGTCTGCCTCGCTCAGCGCCTGCGGTGAGGCCATCACGACAGGCCGGAACGTCGAGAGGCGCGGGCGCGCGCTGCGCCATGTGCACTGGGCAACAGCGCGAGGGTCTCGTCTCCCGGTATGACCACGAGTGCCCCCTCGAATCGGCTGACGGCTTCGACGACCTCTTTCATCTGCATCGCTCAATCGTCACCCTCACGTGTATATGTGGACTTCGGCGTAAGGAGAGTGGGAATGCCGCGGGAGAAGTCTCAAGAGCCGGGGTGGACGACCGCTGCCGTGGCGCGGATGGTGGGCTACTCCACGCAGCAGGTGCGCGACCTTGAACGGCTCGGAGTGCTCCCCGTCGCGGAGCGCGCTGCCAACGGGTACCGGCACTACCACGAGCGCCACCTCCTCGCGCTGCGCGCCTATCGCGCCCTCGCGGCAGCGATCGGGCCTGTCCCGGCGCGACAGATGATGCCCACCCTCCTGCACGACACCGTCGAGACCGCCGCGGAAAGGATCGACGACCTGCACGCTCTCCTCGCCCGCAGTCGAGACCGGATTCGCGAAGCACGCCGCGGTCTCGACGCCGTCCTCGCCGACACCACCGACGTCTTCGACGACCGCGATTCCCTGACGATCAGCGAACTCGCGGAAGCCCTCGGCGTTCGCTCGTCGGCACTGCGGCACTGGGAACACGAGGGGCTCGTCACTCCCGACCGGATCAACCAGACCAAGAGCCGTCGCTACAACGCTCGGGCCATCGCCGAAGCACGCATCGTCGCCGCCCTGCGAAGCGGCGGATACCGCATCCCGCCCATCTCCCGCGTGCTGGAGCAGCTTCGTGAGCACCGCCTGACGGCGGACGCGCAAACGCTTCTCGATGAGCGGCTGGCCGACCTCAGCCGTCGCAGCGTCGCGCTTCTCGCCGCCTCAGGGGAGCTGCATGCCCTGCTGAGCGCGCGTGAGCAGACGGCTGCGGGCAGCTGAAGCGCCGCCCGCAGCCGCATCTGATCGAGATGTCGCGGAAGGCCCCTCAGAGTTCGAGCTCGACCGCTGTCTCCAGCGCAGCTTCGATCGAGCGCATCCATCCGTCCTTCAGGGCGGTGTTCGCTTCGTCGTAGAGGGAGGCGCCGTCGACGAGGTTGCTCGAGCACGCGCACACCATGCCGGCGCGGAGCCCGCGGAGTCGCGCCACGACGAACAGAGCGGATGCCTCCATCTCGACGTTCAGCAGGCCCATGCGGTGCAGCTGGTCGATCCAGTCCGGGGTCTCGGCGTAGAAGGCGTCGTCGCTCACGCTGATTCCCGCGTGCGCGGTGGTGCCGGACGCCTCGGCGAGACGGGTGCTGTGGCGGGTCAGGGCGAGGGTGAGCGCGGCATCCGGAACAGCCGGGAACCCCTTGGGCACGTAGGCATCCGTCGTGCCGTCGTTGCGGAAGCTCCCCTCGCTCACGAGCAGGTCGCCCGGGGCGATACCGGGCTGCAGGCCCGCGGAGCTGCCGACGCGGATGAAGCTCGTCACGCCGACGCGGGCGAGCTCCTCGACGGCGATCGCGGTCGACGGGCACCCCATTCCGGTGGAGGTGGCGGTGATGTGACGGCCCTTGTACCAGCCGGTCATCGTGCGGTGCTCGCGATTGTGCGCGACCTCTTTCACGTCGGTCAGGAATTCGGCCACGAAGGGAACGCGGAAAGGATCTCCGGGGAGAAGGGCGACGGATGACACCTCACCGGGCGCAATGCCGATGTGGTACTGACGCGCGGTGAGACCGGCCTGGGATTTGTCGACGACGCTGGACATGATGAAACGACCTCCGGTGGGAAATGTGACGATGGGTATCGCCGCAGTCCCCGCCCTGTCGCGAAGCGTCATGGTTGATAGGACACGCAGTGCGCCGACGTTATCACGACGGATGAGTCCATAATCTGCGCGCTACGGCGGGGCCCCGGACGGGCGCGTGACCTCGCGTGAGGCGACAGCGACACGACGAGGAGAGGTCGAGGAATGACATCGGCCGATTGGTTGTTGCGTCAACTAACTGCGGGCGGACCGTCCGCTCCGCAGGACGAAGGAAGAGTCCGATGACCGCTCCCACGCTGACCTGGCGTCCGTCTCCTCTCCACACCGCCGGTGCCGCGGCCGACGCCACGCGCATGGACACCGTCGAACTCCTCGTCGGAGACCTCGACGCGCAGACGGAGTTCTACCGCCGCGCCGTCACTCTCGACGTGCTCGACCAGTCCGGCCCGCGCACGACCCTCGGGCGGGACGGCATCCCGATCGTGACCCTCACCCACACGCCCGACCTGCCGCCCTTCCGCCGCCACGACGCCGGGCTCTACCACACGGCCATCGCGTTCCCCGATCGGACGGCGCTCGCCGCGGCGGTCATGTCGATGGCCCGGCAGGCGGGGCACCTGTACGAGGGCGCGACGGATCACACGTTCAGCAACGCCTTCTACTTCCATGACCCGGAGGGAAATGGCATCGAGCTCTACTGGGATCTGCCGGTCGAGGTCTGGCAGAACAAGCCCGCCGGATGGATGCCGCAGAACGTGGCGATCGACCCGAACGCCTTCCTCCGCGAGTACTTCGACCCGTCGCGCGAGAGGACGGGCGAGGCCACGATCGGTCATGTGCATCTGCAGGTCGGCGACATCCCGACCGCGCGCCGCTTCTACGTCGACACGCTGGGCTTCGACGTCGTCATGGATCTCGGGTCCGCGCTGTTCATCTCCGCCGGTGGCTATCACCACCACATCGGTATGAACACGTGGCACAGCGCCGGAGCGGGCCCCCGGGCGGTGTCGCTCGGCCTGGGTGACGTACGTCTCCGGATGCCGGAGCGCGGCGACGTGCTCGCCCTCGCCGATCGTGCCCGCCACAGCGGCATCCTCGCCGAGGACGACGGCCGGAGTGTCCGGCTCCGCGACCCCTGGGGAACTTTGCTGACCGTCACGCCGGAAGAGGGCGCGGCATGAACGCGGCCATCTCTGTCGTGCCGCGCGCGGAGGTCCGCACCCAGGTGCGGATCCCGCTGCGCTTCGCCGACGGCTTCGAGGCGAACGCGCGTGTGTCGACCTTCCGTCACCTCGCCGACGGCGCCGAGCACCTGCTGCTGTCCTTCGACGGGACGTCGAGAAGCCAGGAGGCGCCTCTCGTCCGGATGCACAGCGAGTGCCTCACGGGCGACGTGTTCGGTTCGGAACGGTGCGACTGCGGCCCTCAGCTGCGTGAAGCCGTCGAGCGCCTGTCGGTCGAGGGCGGAGCGCTGCTGTACCTGCGGCAGGAAGGTCGTGGCATCGGGCTTTACGCGAAGCTCGACGCCTACGCGCTGCAGGATGCGGGCCTCGACACCTACGAGGCGAACACCGCCCTGGGACGCGGGGAGGATGAACGCGACTACACGGCGGCCGCGCAGATGCTCGATGCGGTCGGGCTCCGTGGCATCCGGCTTCTGACGAACAACCCCGACAAGGTCGCGCAGCTGACGGCGCTCGGGATCACCGTCCACGGCGTCGTGCCGACCGGGGTGCACGTGACCGCGGCGAACGCTCGCTATCTGCAGGCGAAGCGCGATCACACCGGGCACCACCTCGACCTCGGGGTAGCGTGAAGACGCGGTAACCGCCTCGCGCTCCTCCGCACGACGTTCGGAGCACCTCATGACCTACGCCGTTCCGCGCATGACCCCCGAAGAGGGCGAAGCCTGGCTCGGGCTCTTGCGCGTGAGCAACCTGCTGCCGAGCGAGCTCGATGCGCAGTTGCTGCGCGACTCCGCGATGACGCATTACGAGTTCGCCGTCATGTCGTACCTTCGAGCGATGCCCGAGTCGACGGCATCCATGAGCGAGATCGCCGAGGCCACCAACGCCACTCTCCCGCGGGTGTCGCACGTGTGCCGTCGGTTGGAGGGGCGCGGGCTGGTCGAGAAGTCGATCTCGTCCGCCGATCGCCGCGTCAGCATGGCCACCCTGACCGCGGCGGGTCGCCGGGAGTTGATCCGCGCGACGCCTCGACACATCGCCACGGCGCGCCGGCTCGTGATCGACGCGCTCTCGCCGGAGGATCTCGCCCACCTCTCGCGCATCACCGCGATTCTCGGCGAGAATCTCGACCCATTGCATCGGTTTGGTCCACAGTGACACGGGGGCGACCGATCACCGCGACGTCGGCGCCGACGGACAGAGGGGATGCCATGACCGGCCGCCCGCCCCTGGTGCGGGCCGTCGCTGTGCTGGGACTGGTTCTGTTCTTGGCCGCCTGCTCGTCCCCGAGCGGCGACCCCGTCGCTGACGGGTCGACGGGTGATGCGCGCGCGTCCGTGCGCCTGCCCGACACGTCCGGCGGGTTCGACTACCAGCTCGGCGGACCCTACCCGCCCCCGTCCGGTGTGACCGTCGTGGAGCGGGATCGGACGGTCGAGCCTTCCAGCGCGGGATACGACATCTGTTACGTCAACGGCTTTCAGACCCAGCCTGGCGAGTCCGAGGGCTTCGCCGCGGCCCACCCCGACCTGGTCGTGCAGACAAGCTCCGGTCCGCTCGTCGACGAGGGGTGGCCCGACGAGTACATCCTCGACACCTCGACCCCTGGCAAACGTGCCGCGCTCGCCGACCTGGTGGGGGAGTGGATCGACGAATGCGCGGCCGACGGGTTCGCGGCCGTCGAGATCGACAATCTCGATTCGTACACGCGCTCCGATGGCGCTCTCACCGCCGAGAACAATCTCGATCTCGCCGCGACCTACGCACAGCGCGCCCACGCCGCGGGGCTCGCGATCGCGCAGAAGAACACGGCCGACCAGGTGTCCGCGCTTCGCGCCCTCGGGTACGACTTCGCGGTGACCGAATCCTGCTACGAGTTCCAGGAGTGCGCGGCCTACACCGACGAGTATCCCGTGGTGCTCGACATCGAGTACACCGACGAACTCGGCGAGGACGGTTTCGTCGATGCCTGCGCAGACCCCCAGCGCCCGCCCGTGATGATCCTGCGGGACCACGACCTCACCACGCCCGACGACGCGGACTACGTCTACCAAATCTGCCCGTGACCTCCGCTCGGCAGAGGTGTGGGGCACCCATTCGACAGTGGTCCGGACGTGCCCCTGCGGGGTGATCACGCGTGCCGGGGGTCGGGCTGATGGGGGCAGATCCCGTACCCCACCGACCCGGTCTTCGATCAGCGCGAGCCCGCTCGCGCGCCGTGGTCGTCGACCTCGCGCATGTGCTCTTCCGCCCACGACCTGAGGGCTGTGAGCGCCGGCACGAGCGAGCGTCCGAGAGGGGTGAGCGCGTAGTGCACGGCGGGGGGAGTGATGTCGGCGTCGACGCGTCGGCTGACGAGTCCATCCCGTGCGAGCTGGCGGAGAGTCTGCGACAGCATCTTCTGCGACACCCCGGCCATCGCACGACGCAACTCCGAGAAACGCAGGTCGCTCGCCTCGGCGAGAAGCAGCACGGTCATCACGGTCCACTTCGAGCCGACCCGATCGAGCAGCCCTCTGGTCGGGCACGTGGGGTCGAAGAGATCGCCCCTCGGTGAGGTTTCCTCGGAGTGCCCCTGTTTCGCTGAAGTGCCTTCTTCCGCGGTCATAGGCGCTCTCCTATCGTTACCAGGTAGCCAACTGTAACGATGGGATACCGGATGCCACGAGACGAGACGCAGCAGTTCGTGCAGCTGCCCGACCTGCGCGTGGCCATCGAGCGAACGGGCGCGGGCGCGCCGATTCTGCTCCTGCACGGGTTTCCGCACACCAAGGAGATCTGGAGAGAGGTAGTGCCTCTTCTCGCGGGGGCGGGTTACGAGGCGATCGCCGTGGATCTGCGGGGGATCGGCGCCACCGAGATCCCTCTGGACGGATACGACGCCGACACACTCGCCATCGATCAGGTGCGCCTCCTCGATGCGCTCGGTCTACCGCGGGCCCATGTGGTGGGTTTCGATTTCGGCGCTGCGCCGGCGTTCGCGATGGCGACGCGGCATCCGGAGCGGGTCCTGAGCCTCACGATCGTCGAGGCCGTCATCGGCGGTCTTGACGGCGCCGAGGACTTCTTCTCGGCGGGCGTCCCGTGGTGGTTCGGATTCCACCAGGCGCCCGGCGGACTCGCGGAAGACGTCGTCGCCGGCAGCGAGGAGCGGTACATCGAGTTCTTCCTCGCGGCCGGGGCGCGAACGGGCGTCCCCCGCGATCTGCGAGACCACCTCGTCGAGGCGTACACCGGGCACGAGCGGCTGCGCGCGGCGTTCGCGCACTACCGCGTGATGCCCGCGAACGCCGCAGCCAATCGGCGATGGGCCGAGAAGCACACGCTTTCCTTGCCGGCGAGCGCCGTGGGGGCATCGACGGTCGGCGATGCGCCCGCTCGGCAGCTCGAGCGGGTCGCCGAGGTGGTCGTCGCCACGCAGATCGCGTCGAGCGGCCACATCGTCCCGATCGACGCCCCGGCCGAGCTCGCGGCCGCCATCCTCGCCACCGCCCTGCGCGCCGCCTGAGGCGACTTCCCCCGGGCGCCTCTGCCCCGGCGGACGGGCGCCTCATCGCGCGTGCAGCGCCCGCAGGATGTCGAGCTGGCCCGTGTTCCACGCCAGTTCGCTGAGCACGTGCGTGCACAGGCTGAGCACCGTGCGGCGACCGCGCCCCGAGACGACGTCGTCGAGGTCGAGGCCGTCCAGGTTGTCGCGCGAGTGCTGGTGTATCCGCTGGCAGTGTTCGATGACGGATGCCACGGTGTCGGTCTTGCGCGTCTTCCACGAGTTCGCCGTGGCGACGGGCAGTCCCAGCTCCGAGCGGGGTCGCCCCGTGATGGCCTCGCCGAACCACACGCCCTCGACGTAGGCCGTGTGACGGACGACACCGAGCAGCGACGGTTTGCCGGGGACGACGACGGCGCGGGCCTGGTCGTCAGAGAGGCCGTCGAGACTGCCGATGATGAGCTGCCGGTAGTGCTCGATGCGGGTGTCGAGGTCGTCGCGTGTCGTGAATCCGGAATCGACGTGGGGGTGTGGCATCCGGTTCTCCTCTCGTGGGGGTCATCCCTCGATCGTTGCGGGGCGTCATGCGGATGGGCAAAGCTCGTGTCACATCTGCAAATCGGGGGAGTGGTGGCGGACGAAGCGGAGATCGTCGAGAGGGTGGGGCCGAGGCTGCGCACGTTTCGGCAGGTGGCGGGCCTGACGCTGACGCAGCTGGCCGAGCAGACCGGACTGACGCCCAGCACCCTGTCGCGGCTCGAGAGAGCCCGGATTCGGCCCTCGCTCGAGCACCTGCTGCCGCTCGCGCGGGTGTACGGGGTGCCCCTCGATGAGCTCGTCGCCGCGCCCTCGCACAGCGACCCGCGCGTGCACCTCCGGCCGGTGCGGCGCGAGGGGCTCACGTATGTTCCGCTGGGCGTGAACCGGGGCGAGCTTCAGGCTTTCAAGGTGATCTACCCCGCCGTGACGGCGCTCCCACCGGCGCGATTTCACTCGCATCCCGGGAGGGAGTGGCTGTACGTGCTGGCCGGCGAGATTCGGCTGGTGCTGTCGGATCAGGTCACCGACCTGACGGTGGGGGAGGCGGCGGAGTTCGACACGGCGACGCCGCACTGGATCGGCAACGCGCATCTGACGGTGCCCGCGGAGATCATCGCCATCTACGGTAAGCAGGGCGGTCGCATCCATCTCACCGACTTCGAACAGTGACGTTGCCGATCCGGAATGGAGCTCGCCCTCGGACGTATCGAGCCGCCGTCGATCGAGCGAGTCTCCCGCTCGCGCATTCTTATACTCGTGGCGTGACAGTGAACCTGCGGGTGGGACCGATCGCCTATCCCGTCGGCCGTGCCGACTTCCTCGGTTCGTTCTTCGATACCCTCACCGCGCGGCTCGAGGACGGCGTTCGCGGGTCGCGGTTCCCGACGCTCGCGGCTCTCTACCTCGACGGGGAATTGTCACCGGATGCCGCGAGCGCGGCGCGTGACGAACTTGAGCGTGCGGAGCACGAGCTCCGCCAGCACCCACCCACGGCCGTGGTCTGGGACATCGACCACCCGGCGACTCTCCCGCCGTGGGGGACGAACATCGCCGACACGATCGTCTCGCTCGGCGACTACTTCGTGACCTCCGACGGACGACCCCTGATCGCCGTGATGGACAGCGCGCTCGATGCGAGCGTCCGCACCGGAAAGCCCGTGCGGATCGCCTGACCCTCTGCGTCGCCCCGTCACGCGTCCGAGGTCGAGCGAGCGCGCAGCGCGAGTCCGACGATCCCGGATGCCACGACGCAGATCGCCGCGTTCACGATCACCGCCGTGCTGACGCCGAGACTCAGGCCGGTGGCGCTCGCCGCGACGATCGCCGACATCACGGGGGTGCCGACGGTGATGCCGATCTGCTGACTCATCGTCGCGAGCCCGGTCGCCAGGCCCTGCTCCTCGTCGCGCACGCCGGTGGTCGCGGTGACCATGAAGCCGACGATGGCCACGAGGTTCGCGACGCCACCGACGAAGGTTCCGACGAGGACGACGAGGAGCCAGCCGGACAGCAGGTCGAGGAAGGCGAGCGGGATCGTGGCCGCGGCCTGCACCGCAAGGCCCGCCACGATCGCGCGCGTCGCGCCTATGCGGGCGATGATGCGGGGCGCGATGAGTCCGCCGATCACCGTCCCAATGCCGAGCACCGCGAAGACGAGGCCCGCCTGGAGGGGGCTGAAGCCCCGGACGTTCTGCAGGTACAGGGTGAGCAGGAACACGATCGACGTCTCGGTCGCGAAGGCGACGACCCCGGCGATGTTGCCCCACGCGATCACGCGACGCCGCAGGACGCCGAGCGGGACGAGGGGGTCGCGCACCATCCTCTCCGTCATCACGAACGCGAACACCATGACCGCGGCGAACAGCAGCGACCCCCAGCTCCGCGCATCGCCCCACGAGTGCTCGCTCGCTTGCGTCAGTCCGAACACCGCGGCCGCGAGCGCGAGGGTGACGGTGAGGGCGCCGAGGGTGTCGAGTCTCGGCCGCTCGGGCGACCTGGTCTCGCGGAGCACCGCGGGAGCGATCGCCAGGACGACGACGGCCACGACGACGTTGACGAAGAACGCCCACCGCCAGCTGACGAGGTCGGTGAGGAGGCCGCCGAGCACGGCGCCGGTCGTGAACCCCGCGGCCATGAGCGCGCCGTTGAGCCCGAGGGCGCGGTCACGGAGTCGCCCCTCGGGGAACGACGTCGTCAGCAGGGACAGCGCGGCCGGGGTGACGGCGGCCGTCGCGATGCCCTGCGCGATGCGCGCCGCGATGAGCACCCACGGTTCGTTCGCGAGCCCGCCCACGAGCGAGGCGACACCGAGCAGGGTGATGCCGGCGAGGAACTGGCGGCGACGGCCGAACAGGTCGGCGCATCGCCCGAAGAAGAGCGTGAAGCCGGCCGCGCACACGGCGAACGAGGTCGCGATCCACTGCAGGTCGGCGAGACCGAAGCCGACCTCGGCGCCAATGCGCGGGAGCGCCACGTTGAGGATCGAGAAGTCCACCGCCAGAGTGAAGCTCGCGGTGAGCAGGACGAAGAGCGCGAGGCGCTGACGGATGCCGAGGGCGTCGGGCTTCGTGGCGGCGGTCGCCGTGGTCGGGGAGTCGGTGTTCATGGCATCCACCCTGCGAACGAGGGCGCGGCCCAGCCAGGACTCCCTCGGTGGTACCCCTCGCAGGGGCAGGCACACGGCGGGTGTGGTGGGTCAGACTGGAACGGTGCCATCACTACGCGGGCAGGGACGGGTGTCGAGCGAGCTGGGGGATTTCCTCCGCAGCCGCCGCGATGCCGTGACGCCGGAGGCGGCGGGCGTGACCTCGTGGGGCCAGCGGCGGGTGCCGGGTCTGCGGCGTGAGGAGTTGGCGCAGATCGCCGGGATCTCGGTGAACTACTACACGCGGCTCGAGCAGGGGCAGTCGAGCAACGCCAGCGACGCGATCATCGAGGCGCTCGCGCGGGCTCTCGACCTCGACGACGACGAGCGGGTGCACCTGTACGAGCTCGCGCGCCCGGTGCCCGCGCGCCGCACCCGCGCGGCTCGGGCGGAGGTGGCCGTTCCCGGGGCGCTCGCTCTGCTGGCGTCGATGCCGACGGTTCCGGCGCTGCTTCTCGGGCGGCGCAATGACGTGCTGGCCTGGAATCGTCTCGGTCACGCGCTCGTGGCGGGGCATCTTGCGTTCACGGATCCGGATGACCCGGCGACTCGTCCGAATCAGATGCGCCTGTTGTTCCTCGACCGGCACACGCGCGAGCTGCACCGGAACTGGACGGAAGAGGCCGCGTCGGCCGTTGCGTCGCTGCGGTATGTGGCCGGGCAGTATCCCGACGATCGCGCGCTCGCCGAGCTGGTGGGGGAGTTGTCGATGAACAGCCGGGACTTCGCGCGCCTGTGGGCGAAGCACGACGTGCGGCTCTGCTCGAGCGGAACGAAGCGGTTGCATCACCCGCAGGTGGGCGATCTCGACCTGCACTACGAGGTGCTGCACCTGCCCGACAGCAACGGTCAGCGTCTGCTCACGCATACGGCGGAGGCGGGGAGTGCGGCGGCGGATGCGTTGGCGCTCCTGGGGCGATGACCCTCCGCGCCGGGATCCTTGCAGTCGGTTACGGAACCCAGAACCCCAGTGTGCAGAGCAGCCGCGTCTCGTCGTCGGCACCCGCGGGTGGGTCGATGGCGGGCGGGAAGACGCCCCACTGCCGCCACTCGTCGGCGGAGTGATATCTGTGGCGCCCGGAAAACCACAAGCCCGTGGTGCGAGACTTGCGGTAGGTGCCGAGGAAGTGGGCCAGTGTTATCCGTCCCCGCAAACATTCGCGTGTGCGAGATGGCTCGCAACAGCGAATCCAAGCGAAGACCGTTCGGACACTCAAAGCTACGTCAGAGGGTCCACGTCTCGCGGCCTATGCGCCGTCCTGCGCGGTAGTCGCGCTTCAGATCATCTTCCGTGGGGTCGACGTGGGGGACACCAGGGAGGCGCGGCACAGGGCCCCACTGCGCATGCAGGTCCGCAACCCTCTTGAACGCCTGCTCAAGACGCGCCTCCGACGATCCGCTGCCGGGCGAGTGAATCCTCAACATGCTCAGAAGATCATCAAGCAGTCGTCCTGCAAGCTGGACCGGGGCCGGCCGTTCCGCAAGAAGTGCAGTCTGCTCCAGTGCATGGCGCGCCAATTGAATCCTCATGAACGCGACTCGCAAGTCGCGCGCCGCCTGATCGAGCCACCCATCCAAGGCGTCGTCGATGCTGATCCACGCGACCGCGCGTGATGCGAGGAGCCGCCCTTCAGCTTCTAGCCGAGCGCAGTAGTTGAGGGGAAGGAATGTGGAAAGCGGCATCGCCGACAGGTGCGACAATGCCGCCTGCCACACTGGGGTGGTCAACTCGCACGCCCTTCGACTCACGCTGAAACTGACCGACGGCTGCTCGGCGCGCACATCGAACGCCTCGATGCCAGGCAGGTCCCTGGCGACGTTCATGATTGCTTGAAAGCACGGATTGATCTGTCCGTGCTGGAGTGACTTCAGCTTGATGCTCGCGGTACGTGAGTTGAACTGGCTCGCGAGTAGTTCCAGTCGATTAGTAGCGAAGTACCCGCCAGCGTTATCAAGGCGAGCGATGTGCGAGGTCGCCGTACCAAGATCGGTTGCGCTCTGGATCACCACACGCGAGGTTTGGAAGATCCTAATTGCCATGCGTATCCCGCCGACGAGAGATTCCGCAACGGAGCGGGCGATGTCGATGTCATTAAGGGCGACAGGTTCTCCCCGCACGAGAAGCTGTTCAATGAAGCCGTCCCAGTGGATCTCTTGGTGAGATACGCCGTTGCGTACTTCAACTAGTGCCGCACGAGCGACCACGGATGCTAGCCAACCGTCATCCGTACCGAGCGCATCACAGACGTTGGACAGTGTCGGGCGCGGTGCTAGCGATCCCGTTTGCAAGCAGTGAACGGCCCAGCCGAATGTGCGGAACGGGCCTTCGAGCACACTGGCATAGAGTTCTGCGCTGGCAATGGCTACGCTCTCGGGATCGTCAGAGCCTGCGATCAGCTGCCGAAGTGACGTGCGCCTTCGTTCGCCTTCTCGTTCATTAGGCAGATTCGACTCGACGTCTTGAAGCACGCTCTCGACCAGTTGTGTGTCGTGCGCGCCCAAGAGGACGAGAGTGAGCCTGAACGCATCACTGGCAATAAGAGGTTGCCCTGCGCCGACCACGGTTGCCAGCGCGTCAACGAGGCTTCCGAGGCTCTGTGTTGCGGGCACTCCCAGGGACTCCAGGTGCGGGGCGAGCAGTGCGACGAGGGCACCGTTCTTGTAGGCGTAGGTCCGGAGGACGCTTGAACGGTCGAACCGTCCTTCATCGTCGATGGGCGCGACCTGCAAACCAAATAGGCGGGCGAGCGGGTGGAGTTGCTCATCACCAGGTCTGCTCTTGCGGTCCCCGCGAGCCTCGACGCGGGGTGGTAGCCAGCCGTTTGGGATGCCTTCCTCTATGAAGTCAACGGCGTACAGGAGAGATGAATCGACGTTGCTGACGAGGGCGATTGCAGAATCTGCGTCAAAGATCTCGAACGGCGAACGCCTCCGCAACTCCTCAAGCAGGTCTCTCCTCGCCTTCACCAATAGGCTGAGCCACCGCGCAGTCGACTTGAAAGTGATTGGATGCGCGGGGCCCTCGTGAACTAGATCGTTGAACTCGGACACCTCGTCCAGGAGCGCATTCTGACACTCGGCTCGCGTTGGCGAACGGAGCGGCAAAGTGTGCGAACGACCAATGTGCATCTGATCCTGGTCGAGCGATGCGCGGGCGTCCGATGCGAGCCGCTTGCGGGCATCGACGGGCAACGACAGGACCGCCCGCCAAGGTTCATCGGCTTCAGGCTGACTAGGCGACATGAGGGGCGACTTTCGTACACGGCTGCCGTATGGCCTTCCGAACCGAGGCCATTTGAAGCATACGCAGGGCACGTCGCTGGCGATGTTCTGACGCTACGAGCACGACCATCGAGGGTCGATGATCCACGTCGAGGCGAGCGAGTTCGGCAAGATCCCGGATGGTGGCGGTTCGTCGGCGTGAAGCAGGGCAACAGGAGCAAGTCCGCGACATCGCATCGCACGGGCAAGTGGAGCGTGGACCGGCACGCACGCACCGGCACCACGTTCCTGCATACAGTCCTCGACGACCACTCCCGAGTTGCCTACGTCGAGATCTGAGAGAACGAGGAGGCCGACGCCGCGATTGTCGTCCTCCGGCACGCGGTCGCCTGGTACACCGAACGCGGCGTCACCGTGGAGCGGGTTCTGTCCGACAACGGCTCGGCCTATCGTTCCTACGCGTGGCGTGACGCGTGCGTCGGACCCAGATCGGAGTGCGGGGTGAGGTAGGAAGAGAGGGTGGCAATCCTCACGCGCTTCTACCCAGACGATCGATCGTTCCGCAGGTCGGCAAGCAAGGCCGAGTGCGCCTTCCGTGTGCTGACGGGCGATGACGGCGTCGAGTATCTGCAACTCGTGTCATTCGGCTCGAGTGAACGTCGGGATGTCGGTACTTCCTCGCAGAATATTCGCATGGATGAAGAACGTGCAGCCAAGCTTGTCGATATCATTCTGGCCTCCTTCCCTGGCATCGAATGCCGTTTGTCTTCCACGAGCCTCGCTCGGTTTGCGGGCGGGGGCGAGTGATGGCCGATTTCACATTCATCGACCTTTTCGCCGGCCTCGGTGGGTTTCACGTTGCGCTGGAGGCACTCGGCGGTGAAGCAGTTTTTGCGGCGGAGTGGGTTCCGGAGTTGGCTGGTCTCTATGAGGCGAACTTCGGTCTCCGTCCGGCGGGGGACATCAACGACGTCGATCCTGTCGCCATCCCGGACCATGACGTACTGGCCGCGGGGTTCCCGTGCCAGCCTTTTTCAAAGGCCGGTGACCAGCTTGGATTCGAAGACACTTTGCAAGGCAACCTGTTCTTCGCCGTACTGCGCGTCCTTGACGCAAAGCGCCCGAGCCACTTCATCCTCGAGAATGTCCCGAACATCCTGACTCATGATCAGGGGCGGACAATCGCCAGAATTGAGCGGGAACTGCGCGCCCTCGGATACTCCGTGCGCGTGGGACGTCTGAGCCCACACTCGTTCGGCGTTCCACAGATCCGCGATCGCGCGTACATCATCGGTTCGCGCGACAGCCTGGCATCCTTTCGGTGGCCCATCCCCAACGACGCACCCACAGACATTCGCTCCGTGCTCGACATCGCTCCTTCGGACGCGCGTCCGATCGGTGAAGTTGCTACGCTGGCGTTGGAAGCCTGGGACCGATTCCTGACCGCATCCCCTGAGGCGGTCGCGCTGCCATCCTTCCCGATCTGGGCGATGGAGTTTGGCGCCACATACCCATATGAAGACGCCACGCCTTTCGCTCTTCTCGAGACCGGCGGTCTAGAGTTCCTGCGGGGATCGAGAGGCTCGTTCGGCAGGCGGCTGAGGCATCTCTCGACCGAGGAAATGTGGGCGAGCCTCCCCAGCCATTCGCGGCGGGGGCAGCGAGTCTTCCCCCGATGGAAGCAGCGGTTCATTCAGCAGAATCGTGATTTCTACGCTTCGAATGCGGACTGGATTGATCCCGCGATCCTGGGCATCGAGAAACTTCCCTCCAGCTATCAGAAGTTTGAATGGAACGCACAGGGAGAGGAACGAAGCGTGTGGAAGTACGTCGTTCAGTTCCGCGCGTCGGGAGTTCGCGTCAAGCGGCCAACGACGGCACCCTCCTTGGTCGCGATGACCGACTCCCAGGTCCCGGTGATCGGCTGGGAGCGTCGATACATGACTCCCCGGGAGTGCGCTCGTCTGCAGAGTCTTGACGGTATCAAACTGCCCTCGAGTCCGAAAAGTGCCTACCGCGCGCTCGGTAACGCTGTGAACGCCAAAGTGGTGAAAGAAGTAGGGTCCACGCTATTCGCTGCGTCTCCCATCACTCAACAGATGGAAGCGTTGGTCGCGTGATGGAGTCGGTCGACATCCGACCAGGGGTCAACATCCTTGGTGTTTTGCAAAGTCTGAATTACAAGGCCTGGTATGCGCTCGGAGAGTTCGTGGACAACGCGCTGGGCAGCTATCTGACTGCTCGGGCGCATGGACTTCTGGGGCGGACTCCGCTGCGTGTGAAAATCTCCATCAGCCATGTTGGCGTCGGTCGCATCACAATCGCGGACAACGCGCTTGGTATCCGAGGAGAGGACTTTCCGCGAGCCTTCCGCGCTGCGGAGCCACCGCCGGTGCCCGGAGGTCTTTCTGAGTTCGGCATGGGGATGAAAAGTGCGGCAACTTGGTTCGCTGGCAGGTGGTCTGTACGCACATCGGCTATTGGTGAGTCAGTACAGAGATCAGTGCATTTTGACATGCGAAGGATCACCGAGACCCAACTTGAGTCGCTGCCCGTCACCATTGAGCCAGCTCTGCCGGAAGGTCACTTCACGGTAATACAACTCGAAGACCTCAATCACATGCCGCGCGGTCGCACAATCGAGAAGATTAAGCGGCACCTCACGAGCATCTATCGGCAGTTCCTCCGCGACGGCACCATGGAACTTATCTATAACGACGAACCGTTGCTCCTGGAAGAAGTAGAGGCGCTCGAAGCTCCGCCCGCGTGGAACAGGGAGGGACCTTCGGTTGAGTGGCGGAAACCCATCTCGTTCTCGATGGGGGATGGGCGCCTAGTGACGGGGTTTGCGGGCGTTCGCCGTCGAGGCAGTACGAGCGAGGCCGGGTTCGCACTGTTTCGACGCGGCCGATTGATAGTCGGGAGTTTCGACGAGCCTTATCGCCCCGAAGCCATCTTTAAGAAGTCGAACTCGTATGAGTATCAGCGCATCTGGGGCGAACTCGACCTTGAGGGTTTCGACGTTTCACACACCAAGGATGGGTTCGTGTGGGGCGAGGACGAAGAGGAGTTCCTGGATCTACTCCGTCGGCAGCTTGGCGAAGAGCCAATCGACCTCATCCGCCAGGCACAGGACTACCGGGCGAACGCTCTCACCCGTGCCCAGTTCTCACCACTCCGGGAGGCCGCGGACGAGGTGCGCCGCGCCTACGAGGATCGCCTTCCCGGGGCGGCCGCCGACTTGGAACGTGCTGAGTCGAGCGACGAGCCGCTGCCCGAATCAATCGATGAACAGCCTGAAGAGGTCAGTGCTAGCCATACCGTGCAGGTGAGAGCGGGCGACATCGAGTGGGTGCTCCGAGTTGACATTACCAATGACGAGTCCGTCTCCGACTGGATCGAGGTGGGCTCGACGACCAAGGTGCTCGATCCGAGTTCAATGCTGACAGTCCGACGGATCGAGGTGAAACTCTCGTGGGCTCACCCCTTCGTCCAGGCTTATGTAGGCGCCAATGGTGAAGCGAATCGCGCGTTGATCGGCATGGCGAGTGCCCTTGCCATCGCGTCCTCACTCAGTCAGGACGCTGGATACCCGAGTCGGCCGATGCTTCGCTACACAAATGATGTTCTTCGCCGAGTCCACGCGGCAATTGAGGATGACAATGTCTGACGCCACGATTCACCCGATCGATTCGGACACCGATGCGCCAGTGCCCACGTCTTGGCCCGCGACCGCCGGGAGCCGGGTGCAGGCGTCGATATCGAAGATGCGTAAGCGCCTCGGAGATGCGGAAGCGCAGCGCATCGCTAATGATTCTCTAGACATCCTCAGCCACTGCGTCGACCCGGCCGGGGACCCTCGTCAGAACGCCGTCCTGGTCATCGGGCAGGTTCAATCGGGTAAGACCATGTCCTTCACAACTCTGATCGCCGCGGCCAGGGATAACGGCTACGGGCTGGTCGTGCTCCTAGCGGGAACGAAGAACAACCTGCGCTCTCAGTCCGAGGATCGACTTACTCGAGACCTCGATATGGGAAGGCTGGAAACGCGGGATGCTTGGCGTCACTTCAGCAACCCGGGCGCTCTGAAGCGTGAGGAGATTCAGCAATCACTTCGGAACTGGATCCGCTTCCAGCACGAAGGTGGGCGGCAACGGCCGACAGTTGTCATCACGGCGCTCAAGCAGACAACGAGGATCGAAACGCTGACGGCACTCCTTACGAGTCTGGACCTGGGGGACGTGCCGACCCTCATCGTGGACGATGAGGCAGACCAAGCGAGCCTCAACACACGGGCGCGATTCAACTTGTTGAACGACGCCGATGAGCGAAGTCGTACCTACAGCACGATCGACTCGTTGCGCGCTGCTGTTCCGCGGCACTCCTTTGTTCAGTACACGGCGACTCCTCAAGCGAACCTGCTCCTTGGAATCACTGATGCGCTCAATCCCGAGTTTGTAAGGGTGATCGAAAGTGGACCGAGCTACACCGGCGGAGACTACTTCTTCCGCGAGCGTCGCGGCGATCTAGTCAGACGGCTGCCTCCTGAGGATCTAGTCCAGGATTACTCGGATCCTCCGGAGGTTGCGCCGGCGTCGTTGCAGGAAGCGCTCCGAGTCTTTCTTCTCGGATGCGCTGTCGTCGATCTTCGAGGCCTTGCCGAGAACCGATCGATGATGCTTCAGGTGGCCCAAGCCACCGAGCCGCACCAGCTGTACAAGGGCTGGGTAGACCGCTTGATTGAGTCATGGCCAGATCTGCTTGTAAGGATGCGCGATGAGCCAGATGTCCGAGACTCGTGGGTTTCCGCGTACAACGAACTTTCACGCACAGCTGACGACCTGCCGCCCCTGTTCGACCTCATAGACGCTGTCGCCGAGGTGTGTAGAGAATTGCAGGTCGTGGAGGTCAACTCCACGCCCAGCGGTGAGGAGGTCGACTGGAACCGCGACCGATTCTGGATTCTGATCGGGGGGCTCAAACTCGACCGGGGGTACACCGTCGAAGGTCTGACGGTCACGTACATCCCGCGGCCCGCGCCCGGGTCTACTGACGTACTTCAACAGCGCGCCAGATTCTTTGGTTATCGAAGAGAGTTCGGTGACTACTGCCGCATCTATCTCCCACGAACACTGGAAGACGAGTTCGTTGCCTACGTTCAGGACGAGCATGCTCTGAGGGCCACTCTCGCCTCGTGGCATGGAAGGCCACTTCTCGAGTGGAAACGGCAGTTCTTTATCTCGCAGAACGTCCGGCACTTCGCTCGAGCGAGTGTCATCGGCCGGCGAACGAGCCGAGTCAAGCTGGAAGGTGGCTGGACCTGGCCCAAGGGCATGCATATGGACCTTGCGTCGGTCCTGCACAATAATTCGGTAGTCGAGGAGTTTCGGCGCCGCTTACTGACGCAGATGGAGCCGCGCGGCGTCGAGGAAATCCCGAATGTGATTGATCGCCGCCAGGGTGCGGTGAGTCACGAATACTTCCCAGGCGTAGAGATCGCATCGATCCTCGAGGCAATGCTCGCGCTAACTCTGGATGACCAAGGTGATCGAGTGCTGATTACCGCACTTGCAAACTACGCCGCATACTTCGAGCCCGACTCTGATGTCGTGATGCTTGCCGGATTGAGCACAACTGGCCAGACGGGACGTGACATCACCTCTTTCCAGAGGAATCCATTCGTGGGTCGCAACCCCCAGGCTGTGACCGCTGATCGCCCCCTCTTATATGTGGGCGAGAGGGAGCTGCGCCGCAAGGACCGGTTTACTGTTCAGTTGCGCAGGGTTCGATTCACTAATATGGACGAGGAAGTTTCTTGGGTGCAATTCTTCGTGCCCCAGTCCGCCGAAAAGGATGTCGTCGTCGAGGTCTTCTGATGCAAAGCGCTGAAGAACTTCTGGCGATGATGTCTCAGGTGCGCATTCCTGAGCGCGCGAAATCGCTTAACGGGATCGTGACCCCCGAGGGATTCATCTGCGCACGCGGCACGGCGGGAGAGTTCGACGTCCTAATCCCAGAAATGCCCGATGTGGGACAGTTGACCGAAAGTCGAGTCGGATCGGTCCGCCTCACCTCAGGGGGTACTTACCGCGTGGTTGTCGGCCCCAGTGTTCGAATCGGCGCTTTTCTCAGGCTCTCACTGGCGTCTGACCGGGCGGACTTGCTAGGCGCATTCCTCTTCGTCATCGCTGCGATGCTGCCCGAAGAGTTCCCCGTTTCAAATGCGTCAGCGCTCCTCGGTCGTCTCGCCGAGGTTTTACGCCTCCTTCAAAACGACCCGCAACCTACTCCCGAGACGATCAAGGGGCTCTGGGCGGAACTGTGGCTGATACGTGCATCGCCGGATCGAGGACGTTTAGTTCGTGGGTGGCATGGGCGCGCGACCGACAAGATCGACTTCGAACTGGACAGCCGACTTCTAGAGGTGAAGTGCCACGAAGGACGCGAGCGAATGCACTCACTGCGTTTAGACCAGTTGCTCCTGCGGCCCGATGAGACATTTGTTGTCTCAGTATGTATTGCTTCCTCGCCGGGCGGGGAATCGATTGCCGACTTCCTGCGGGAGATTCTCCCGGATCTACGCCCGGCGGAGTCGCAACGTCTGACGTCCCGGGTGCTTGACACGGTGGGGACAGAGGTCGAGTTGTTGTCAGATTATCGCTTCAGCATCTGGCCGGACGTTCCCCCAACTGCTATCTCGAGCACATTCGTGCCCCGTCCGCTTGTCGATAGTCCTTCCATCAGCATGGTGAGTTTTCGGGTTGATCTCTCTGACGTCGCGAAGTACCACGGGGAACCGATCGATACTCTGTTAGGCGGTTTGTAACCCGCCCATCCCTCGCAGAACGCAACACTTCGCCGCTGCGGGGGAACTCGTCCGAACAGTCGCGAGCAACTCGTGCCTTGGCCCAGTATGGAGCAAGCGTTACCGGCGCCCGAGGCGGCGTCCGAGCAGGGCGCTCACCCCTCAGACTCGGCGTCGCTCAGTAGTCCGGTTTGCTGGCTGTGAACCACTCGAGAGCTTCGTCTTCGCCGGCGACCACGCTACCGATGCGGCCCACTAGACGCAGCCGGTCAACAATTGTGGCGTAAGGCGAAGGGGTATCGCAGGTGCTTGTCATCGATGTGATGCGGCACCGCCAGCATCCCGATCGCGTGGAGAGTCTCCTGTAGGTAGTTCACCCAGTGATCCGGCTTCAGTTCTGCGATCGTGTACTGCCACCGCGCGCTCGAACCTAGCGTCGCCTGGGCGATTCGAACGATCTGTCCCGGGCGCCGGTCCTGCCAGCTAAGAACCCCGATTGCGTCGACGCGTCGTGGCTGTACCCATTCTGACCGAATTTAGGCCCATACACGCGAAAGCCGTGACAACTAGCCGTTCTAAGATGGTCCTCGGATCGACCGACAATTTGGCACCGTACGCATGGGCCAAGGTTAGAACCAGCAGTCGGCCGTATTCAGTCTGTCCCCATCCGTCCTGGGCCTCCACACCGTCCTCGCTAACGGTGGACGGATACGCCTGCCCCAGAACGCCATTGCGCTGTTTGAGGATGGACATCGCCCAGTCCGGCCAATCGGGGTCATCGAGATCTTCCGTGCCGTCTTCGTTGTCGAGGCCTTCGATATCTGAGAGGTCGATATCGGGGTCGGTTGTGAAAAGGCCTCGCCGCATGCGGTACCAACCGTCGCGCTTGAGGCTCAACTCTGGCGGTTGGCGACAGTGGCGGTCTACGGCGGGTGCCTGCCGAATATGCGCGCGAGCACCTACACCTCGCCCACGCGTCCACCGTGCACGGCGTGCAGGGTGACACTGCCAACCCATCGGAGGTTGGGCCGGATGTCGATGCCGCGGAACTCTACGTCGGCCTCACGCGCGAGCGGATACACAACGCCGCGATCGTCGTGGCAGGGACGGATGCGGCGGCCATTGGGTGCTTCGCCGTGTCGATGCAGCGCGGCACTCCGGAGTTGACGATGCAGGATGCTGTGCGCGCGGGCGAGGCGGAGGTGGGGCGGGGGCGCGGGTTCGGGATGCTGCGATGGCGACGGGGCCGGTGGTTGGGGCGCCCAGTGCGGGGCACGGGATCGGGATGTAGAGGCGCCCAATTGGCGGCCGCTTAGCGAGAGAGCGTTCGGGTGGGCCATGCGGTCACTCTGAGCGGGGCCCAGCTTCGCTCGCAGAATCTACTCGCCTGCTGCTTTGAAAGACCCGCGTGCGGCGGGGAGAGGCCATTGCAGCTTTCGCAACTGGGTAAGTAGTTTCAAGTTGACATGGCGTCGATTATTCGAGGAAACGGCCAGGTCAGACTCCAAGTATGAGCTATCTGTACAGTTTGTTGCTCACGGGATGAAAGGGATGCCCGAGCCCTTCACTGGAGCGTTGAATCCGTGCGCGCGAAGCAGCGATTGCGCGCCCAGTCTGCGTTGACGCTCGGTCTGACCCTGCGGTGGCCCCACCCGGACCTCCTTGATTGGCAGCTGACGATATGGCCGCGTGTTGTTCAAAGGGAAAGGGTCGTCAGTCGCAATCATTCGAACGAACGGCACGACGCCTCGCTGCGCGGGATAGTGACCAGGATGCCGATTGCTGGGCAGGTAGGCGATGAGTCGCACCTCGCGCTCTTCCCGGTATGCAGGATGTTTCATCATCGCCGCAAGCCCGGCGATGGTCGCTTCGATCAACGTCCTCGCGTTCTTGACATCGTCCTGTTGAAGCAGTCTGCCGACGTGCCCGACGTCCAGCGAGAGTTTCTCGAAGAACCGACGTATGAGCTCGTCTTGTTTGCTGGGCTTGTACGCGACTCGCACCCATGACGGCAGCCGCGTCAACTGGCCTTCGGGCATGCTCGTCGTGCCGGGAGCCTTTGGATCCTCCTGCTCGTCGACGATCCCATAGGAAGGCGTCGCGTCGAGCTTGATCGCGAAACCGTTCGTACTGGCGTAGTTGCGCCATTGGCTCAACAGGCTTTTTTCCGACGCGCAGACGACGTAGGCCGGATTGTTTAGCACTGCCTCCTCGAACCCGTCGAGCTGATCGTCCATGACCGGAACCAGTCGAGGTGCTTCGCCCTTCAGGCTCTCGCGGTTCTCCTTCCACCAGTGTCTGATGCGTTTTGCTCCGTACAGGAGTTCCTGCGGATCGTTGAGCAAGACTGTGCTCGACGCGCGGAGCTCACCGCTCTTTACGATCCCCTCGAGGCCCGTCGCGTTGGTGTAATGCCAAACGTCCCCGTGGAACGCATAGTTCTCGGGTATCGGCCAGAAGGAGCCTTCGATCGCGCCATCGCCGGCTTGATCGTCGTCCGCTGGGGCAGCCTCAGTCACGGGGACAGCCTATGCTCCGCAGGCAGCGGCTGAGTCGAACCCTCACGCGCTCCATCCGCAACCTATACTCGATGAACTACGTGACCAAGCGCGCGCTGGCGATTTTCACAGCCTTAGCGCACGCCTTGGATGGGTGATCGTTTCGGCTCTTGATCCAGCGTCGACCGTTTGACTTGCCGACGGCGGCGCGCGACTTCGCTGCCCAAATGAGTAGCACCCTCAACAGGACGGTTGCCCACGGCGTTCGTCTTTCGGCAGTGCATGTTCCAACAGAAGGAACCGCCTATGTCGGGGTGGGGGCTTCAAAACACGACCTCGCACCTCGGATTGGATTTCCTTTCCTGCGTGCACCCGACCGTCCGCTCGTCTATATGGTCGTCTCCTACCGCCTTCGCGCGGACGAAGAGCGCAACTACCTGATGGTTCAGAACTCGGTCGTGGCTCTGGCTGTCGATCAAGAGATGACCCGCGAACTGCTGCACGTCGATTACGAGCGCGACAAAGCCGACGACTATCCGGAGGCGCACCTGCAGGTGGCGGCAACGAGCGCTGAGTGGGAAGAAGTATCGCCTGACCGGTCGCTCCAGCGCTTGCACTTGCCAGTGGGCCCGCGTCGCTTCCGTCCTTCGCTCGAAAACGTTATCGAGTTCTTGGCCCGCGAGGGACTTACGAACCACAGGGAAGATTGGCGAGAGGTCGTCGATGGTGGGCGACACGACTTTCAACGACGTCAGCTGCGCGCAGCCATAAGGCGCTCCCCAGAAGTCGCCAAGGAGATCCTCTCCGAGCTCGAAACCTAGCGTGCTGCGATCGAGACAGCACACCGGGCGAGTAGCCACTACTCCGCGGTGACCGACACGCTCCACGTCACCCCAAACCGATCCGTCAACATCCCGAACCCCGCACTCCACGCCGACGCCGCGAGGGGCTCGACGATCGTGGCATCCACCGCCAAGGCATCCCAGGAGCCCTGCAGCTCCTCGAGGGTCGGCGCGCTGATCGACACGAACAGCGCTTGATCGGTGATCGTCGTGCCGTTTTCGCGGTGGGTCGCTCCGCCGTCGGCGATGCCGCCCTCGGTGCGGCCGGGGATGTCGTAGCCCATGATGCGGAAGCCGTTCTGGGCGGCGACCAGGCCGAAGACGACTCCGTCGGATCCGTGGATCTCGGCCGGCATCCCGAAATCGGCGTAGGTGTTGATGACGAGGTGTCCGCCGAAGACGGACTGGTAGAACGTGAGCGCCTCGCGCGCGTCGCCGCGGAAGTTCAGGTGGGTGGTGGTCTGCACGGACATGTCTGCTCCTCGATTGCTCGGCCGGAATCGGCTCGTACACCGACAGTTCCGCCCGTATAGGTCTGTTTCTGTCCTCTATTCGATCTAGCGTGGATGCCATGGCCACGACGTCGCGATTGCTCACCCTGCTGTCGCTGCTACAGGCGCGTCGCGATTGGCCGGGGTCGGTTCTGGCGTCGCGGTTGGACGTCAGCGATCGGACGGTGCGGCGCGACATCGATCGGCTCCGCGAGATGGGCTACCGCATCGAGTCCACGATGGGTCCCGACGGCGGGTACCGCCTCGAGGCGGGCAACGACATGCCTCCGCTGCTGTTCGACGACGACCAGGCGGTCGCGGTCGCGGTTGCGCTGCGGGCGGCGCCCGCGCTCGGCGCCGATATCGGCGAAGCGGCGGTGCGCGCCCTCGCGACAATGCGTCAGGTGCTGCCGTCGCGGCTTCGTCATCGTCTGGACGCGATCGAGGTGACGACGGTCGGACGTCCGGGCGAGGCGCCGGCCGCCCCGGTGTCTCTCGACGTGCTCCTGACTCTCGCGCAGGCCGTGCGCGATCGCGTGACGCTCCGCTTCGACCACCTCCCGCGGGGTGAGGGCGATGCCAAACCCCGGCGGATCGAGCCGCACCATCTCGTCACCTCGCACGGTCGGTGGTACCTCCTCGGGTGGGACCTCGACCGCGACGACTGGCGCCTGTTCGCCGCCGAGCGGATCCTTCCGCGCGTTCCGCGCGGTGCACCCTTCGTGCCGCGCGTCGTGCCGGGCGGCGATGTCGATGCCTTCGTCTCGGCGCGCTTCAAGGGATCGGATGCCAACGAGTGGCCGTGCCAGGGGACGGTGCTGTTGCACGCGCCCGCGGACCGCGTCCGCCCCTTCGCCGGCGACGGCACCGTGACGGTGGTCGACGATGACCGGTGCACGCTGGAAGCCGGGTCGTGGTCGTGGGGTGCGCTCGCGGCATCCTTCGGGCGGTTCGAGGTTGCGATGGAGGTCGTCGGGCCTACGGAATTGGCGGAGGCGTTCACGGTGCAGGCCGAGCGGTTCACGCGGGCGGGGGCCGCGGCGCCCTGACGGCGCGGTTTGAGCTCAGCGCGAGCGCTCGATCCCGCTCAGGAGGACCTCGATCGAGAAGTCGCGCCGTGCGGCCTCGTCGGGCCCTGTCAGCAGCGACGCTGAGCGCGCCACCCGCGGGAACTTCTCGGGATCGGCGTGCTCGTAGGCGATTCGGACGCGTCCGCGCTCCTCGGCGCCGCTGTCTCGACTCAGCCGGACGGTCCGTTCGACGGCCGTCGAGGCCGCGAACTGGGCGATGAGATCGACCCCGAGCGCGGCTCTTTCGGGGGGAATGCCTCCCGCCTCCATGAGCGACAGCTCGTGCTCCGCGAGGCGGAGTGCGCCGGGAAGAACAGGGATCGAGCCGAGCGCGACCGTTCCCAGACCCGGGTACCTCTCGAGCGTCTCGATCGTGTGAGTGACCGTCTGCGCGAGAGCGCCTCGCCAATCGCGGCCGTCGACGCCGGCGTCGACGAGAGTCACTTCTCCGTACGCGGCATCCAGCACGTGCTCCAGCAGGATGTCGCGGTTGCCGAAGTAGGCGTACAGCGACGCCGGACCGGTTTCCACCTGTGCCGCCACGTGCCGGAGAGCGACGGCCTCGACGCCGCTCTCGCGGATGAGGCCCATCGCGGCGTCGAGAATCGCCTGCCGCGAAAGCGGCGCCTTCGAGGGACGCGCTCGCCGCGAGACCGGCTCTGGGGGTGGGGCCATGCACCGAGGGTAACAGTTGACACGATTGACGTTCGTCACGAATACTGTTCGCGAACGTTGTTCGTGAAGGCGTTCGTGAAGACGTTCGCGGAGGAGGAGATCATGTCGGTTCTGGTTGTGGGTGCCAGTGGTGCCGTTGGTGGCGGAGTCGTCGCCGGGTTGCTCGAGCGAGGGGAGCGGGTGCGGGCGACGAGTCGCACGCCCGACAAGCTCGAACTGCCCGCGGAGGTCGAGGTTCTTCGCGCGGATCTGAACGAACCGGCGTCGTTTGGCGACGCCCTGAGCGGCGTCGATCGCGTCTTCCTGTACGCCGATCTCACCGAGCCGGAGGCGTTGCTCGAGGCGTTCGCGGCGGCGGGTGTTCAGCACGTCGTCCTGCTGTCGTCGTCGTCGGTCACCTCGCCGGGAGCGGCTGACGACTTCAACGGCGCGCGCTTCCTGCGCGTGGAGCAGGCGGTGCGACAGTCCGGTCTCGCACACACGTTCCTGAGGCCGGGCGGCTTCGCGAGCAATGCCGCCCGATGGAGCTGGGGCATCAAGGACGAGAGTGCGGTGCCTCTGCCGTATCCCGAGGCGGTGCAGGTGCCGATCCACGAGCGCGACATCGCCGACGTCGCGGTGATCGCCCTCACCACCGACACACTCATCGGCGCCGCACCCGTGCTCACCGGCCCGGAACGCCTCACCCTGCGCGAGCAGGTCGCGACGATCGGTGACGTGATCGATCGGCCCCTTCGAGTGGTCGAGCAGACGGAGGAGGAGTCGTCGGCGCTGCTGTCGAGGTACGTGCCCGAGGTCTGGGTGCGGCAGATCATCAAGGACTGGAGGGAGGCGGTCGATACGGTGCCGGCCGTCTCGGACGAGTACGCCCGAATCGTGGGGCGACCGCCGCGCACCTTCCGCGCCTGGGTGGGCGACCACGTCGAGCTGTTCCGGTGACGAGGGGGGTCATTCGCCGGCCGGGGGCGGCGAGGAGGCTATGGCGATGACCCAGCCGCCTGCTACGCCATCAACGTCACGGTCGACGGCTGCGTCCACCACGAGGCTGGGCTCGTCGAGCGGCGCGGATTCGGCCCGGGCGCGACGGCGCACCGGTACCGGCCCGCGGCCACCGCGGACGGCCCGGCGGTCACCACGGAGGGCAGAGAGAATCGCCTCACACGGTGAGCCGCCGCCGACGCCCCCGCAGGATCACCAGGAAGAGCGGCGCGCCGAGTGCCACGGTGACGATCCCGACGGGCAACGGAATCGGCAGGAGCGT
Organism: Microbacterium enclense; assembly: GCA_038182865.1. Taxonomy (NCBI): domain Bacteria; kingdom Bacillati; phylum Actinomycetota; class Actinomycetes; order Micrococcales; family Microbacteriaceae; genus Microbacterium; species Microbacterium enclense. The sequence goes on from CP116226.1 coordinate 1,273,623, forward strand.
GCGGGTCGCGGCATCCGTCGCCAGGAGAAGCAGGGCGCCGCCGAGCCCTCCGCCGATCACGGGAGGGGTCGGAGAGGCGATCACGCGCATCACGATCTGCGGGGCGACGAAGGCGATGAAGGCGATGGGCCCCGCCGCGGCGACGGCCGCCGCAGCGAGCACGGTGGCGGCGGCGAGCCCGAGCGTCCGCACTACGGAGGTCCGGACGCCGAGACTCCGCGCGAGGTCGTCGCCGAGCGCGAGGGCGCTGAGGGGGTGAAGGAGCGGGGCGAGCAGGGGAACGACGACCACCACGGCGATGAGGAGGGGACCGGCGTGCGTCCAGGTGCGTCCGTCGAGCGTTCCGGTCAGCCAGACCACGGCCTGCGCGGCCTCGTGCACGCGCGCACTGACGAGGAGGAGGGAGGTGACAGCCGCGCTGATCGCGGTGACGCCGATGCCGACGAGGATCAGCCGCATTCCTCCCGCGTCGTCGCGCCCCGACAGGAGGAAAACGGCGGCGGCAGCGGCCAGCCCACCGAGAACGGCGAACGCCGTCGCCCCGCCCGCGATCGCCGTCGTCGCGCCCAGGACGATGGCCGCGACGGCTCCCGCGCTCGCGCCCGACAGGATGCCGATGACATCGGGGCTGGCGAGCGGATTGCGCGTGATGTTCTGCAGCAGCGCGCCCGAGACGCCCAACGCGAGACCCGCGCCGAGCGCCACCAGAGCCCGGGGCAGCCGGAGGTCGGTGACGATGAACCGATCAGCCTCCGCGCCCCCGCCGAGCAGCACCGCCGCGACATCGCCGAGCGGGATCGGCATCTCGCCGATGCTCACACTCACCCCGAAGAGCAGCAGGATGCCGATGGCCATCGCCGGGTACCAGAACAGGATGCGGGGGCGGAGCGGCATCCTGATCCGACCGATCCGGATGACGCGGCGCACCGGGAGACTCTGCGTCGCGGTCACAGGGAAGCCAGCCGGCGACGACGGACGAAGGCGATGAAGAGCGGGCCGCCGAGGAGGGCGGCGACGATGCCGACCTGCACCTCTTCGGGGTGGATGACGAGGCGTCCGATCACATCCGCGACCAGCACGGTCGCCGCGCCCACGACGGCGGCGACCGGCACGAGCTTCCGGTAGTCGGGGCCGGTGATCCCGCGCGCCACGTGGGGGGCGATGAGGCCGATGAACAGGAGGGGGCCCGCGAGCGCCACGGCCGCGGCGGTCAGAAGCGCGACAGCGGTGACGCCCAGAAGGCGGGCGAGTACGAGCCTGCTCCCGAGCGACGCCGCCAACTGGTCGCCGAGGGCGATCGCGTTCAGCGACCGCGTGCTGCCGACGGTCAGCACGAGCCCGGCGACGAGGAAGGGGAGGACGGTCGAAATCTCGGCGAGGCCGCGCCCGGGGAGGGCGCCGACCGTCCAGAAGCGGAACGACGTGATCGTCGCGGAGTCCCAGAGCAGGATGGCGCTGGTCACCGCGGTGAGGATCGCCGTGACCACGGTGCCGACGATCGCCAGGGTCGCCGGAGTCGAGGTGCGACCGCGCGCGACTCCCGCGGCGAACACGACCGCGGTGGCGAGCACGGCACCGAGGAGGGCGAGCCAGACCTGGTTGCCGATCGCGGTGAACCCGAAGGCGGAGATGCCGACGCACACGGCCAGGGCGGCCCCCGCGTTCACGCCGAGGATCCCCGGATCGGCGAGGGGATTGCGCGTGTGCCCCTGCATCAGCGCCCCCGCGATGCCGAGCGCCGCCCCCGCGAGCACCCCCACGAGCGTGCGCGGAAGCCGCACCTCCCAGACGATGATGCTGACCTCGCCCCGCGACGGTGCGAGGAGCGCCGCGACCAGGTCACCGGGCGGGATCGTGCGCGCCCCGACCGCGAGGCTCGCGGCGACGGCGACGACGAGCACCACCGCGAGCGCGGCGCTCCCGGGAATCGTCCGGAAGCGCCGCGCTCGCCGCGCGTCGGTGACCGTGCTCAGTTCAGGGTCTCCGTGATCTGCGGCAGAAGCTGGTCGAGGGCGTACTGCAGGCTCAGCACGGTCCCCCAGCTGAATGCGCCCGACACCACGCTGTCTTCCACCCACAGCACGTGGTCGTCCTTCACGACCGGAAGCTGGCTGTAGAGCGGCAGCGCCTCCACGGTCGCGCGGGCGTCGGGGGCGAACCCGACGTTCCACACCAGCAGGTCTTTCGAGATGTCGGTCACGAGCTCGTCGGGGACGTACAGCTCGCCGTACTCGTTCGGCGCGATGCCGGCGATCTCGGTGGGGATCGTGAACCCGAGCTGCTCGAAGAACTTCGCGCGCACGTCATTGCCCGTGCGCACGATGGTCTCGCCGGCCTCGAAGCGCTCCGCGACGACAGCGGTCTTTCCGGCGAACTCGGGGTGGGCGGATGCCGCGGTCGCGAACGCCTGCTCGAGGTCGTCGACCAGCGCGACGGCCTCGGCCTCACGGCCCAGGGCCTCACCGGTGGCGCGGGTCGCCTCCTGCCAGGTGATCGCGAAGTTCGCGTACTCGGCGTCGGGCACGACCACCGGCGCGATCCGCGAGAGCTGCTCGTACTGCTCCTGGGTCGTGCCGTTGTAGAGCGAGATGATGAGGTCGGGCTTCAGTGACGCGATCTCCTCGATCGGCGGGTTCGCCTCGTCGCGGAGGCCTCCGTTGAGCACCACAGGCGTGGCATCCCCCAGCTCGTCCTGCGCCCAAGGCCACGTCGCCGACGGGTAGTCGCCCCACCATGCCGAGACCGCGATCGGCTTCACTCCGAGGGCGAGCAGGGGATCCTGGTCGGACAGGCCGAGCGTGATCACGCGGGTCGGCTCCTCGGGGATGACCGTCTCGCCGTACACGTGCTCGATCGTCACCGGGAACTGGCCCTCACCGGACGAGTCCGCGGGAGCGGCGGTCGACGGGGAGGAAGGGGGAGCCGACGAGCACGCCGTGAGCGCCGCGAGGGCGAGGGCGGTGAGCGCGGCGCCCACCGTTCGGGAGAGCCGGTGGGTCCGGGCGGATCGAATCATGCGTCTGCACACCTCTTGCTGTGATCGGGGACGGGGTCGCGCGGTTTCTCGGGTTCCCGCAGCGAACGGAGGTAAGGCTATCCTTATCAAACTGGCTCGCCAATCGACCGAGGGTGACACGAATCCATGACAGATTCCGCACGCGTGGCGGCTGAGGAGGATTCGCCCGCCCTCAGCGCCCAGCACGGTGGGGCCGATGTTCCGCAGGTGACATCCCAAACTTTTTTCGGCGTGACGCACGGGGCCACGGCGCACCCGCCCCACAGCCATGACGAGGACCAGCTGTACTGGTTCCCGGACGGGGCGATGAACGTCTTGGTGGGAGGGCAGCGGTGGCTCGTCCGCAGCACCGCGGCGTTCTGGTTCCCGGCCGGTGTCGTCCACTTCACCGAGCCGCTGAGCGGGGGAGTGACGCAGAGCGTCTACAGCAGCGCGCGGCTGCGCCCACCGGGAGAACGATGGAGCCGGCCGGCTGCGATCTCGTGCACGCCGCTCATGGCGGAGCTCATCCGTCACACCGCGGCGGGAACCCTCACCTCCGCGACGAGGTCCGCGTGCCACACCCTCCTGTCCGAACGGATGCAGAGCAGCACCGAGCAGCACGCGAGCCTCGCGATCCCGACGCACCCGGCCGCCCGGGTGCTCGCCGAGAGGATTCTGCGGGACCCGCGCGACGAGACCTCGCTCGCCGCCTTCGCCCGGGAGGCGGGGGTCAGCGAACGCACGCTCATGCGCGCCTTCGTCGCTCAGACGGGGCACGGATTCGCCCCGTGGAGAGCACAGGCGCGGCTCGTCTCGTCGCTGTCCCTGCTCGCGAGCGGCCTCCCCGTGAGCGTGGTCGCCGAGAGCGTCGGCTACCGCACCACGAGCGGTTTCATCGATGCGTTTCGTCGGGCGTACGGCACGACGCCCGCCGTCCACGCGCGGGCACAGGGCTCCTCTCCGAGCGCGGGCGGCTGAACCGACTCCGCACCCCCGAACGGCGACACTCGTGGCGTGCCGGCATCCGCCCGCGTGTCAGGCCGAGATCCCCACGGCATCCGCGTCGGACCGCACCGAGCTCTCCTGTCGCCGCAATGCCCGGGCGCTGCGGAGCACCATGAACAGGCCCACCGCCCACACCGGAACCTGGGCCAGCTCCGCGACGCGGAACGCTGCCAGACCGTACGTCGCCGCCGGGTCGGCCACCGTCAGGACGGCACCGATCGCCAGCAGGGCCAGAACGCTCGAGAGGAAGCCCGCGGTGTTCACGATGCCGGTGGCGGTGCTGAGGCGCGCGGGCGGGTTGTGCTCGCGGGCGAAGTCGAAGGCGAGCATCGACGACGGGCCACCGATGCACATCGCAACCGCGAGGACGACGAGGAACGCCACGGGGGCGGGACCGGGAAACGCGAGGACGACGCCCCAGGCCGCGATCTGCACGCCGACGAGCACCACGACCAGCCGGGTGCGGTGCGCGGCGAAGCGCGCGGACAGGGCTCCGATCGCGGGGCCCGCGACGAGCCCGAAGAGCACGTAGACAGTGAACAACATGTCGGCGGTGCCGCGCGGCACGCCCTGCGCGTTCACGAGGAACGGGTAGCCCCAGAGCACCGCGAACGCGTTGCCGGCGAACGGGGTGGTGAAGTGCGTCCAGAACCCGAGCCGCGTACCAGGCTCGCGCCACGCGGTGCGGATGCTCGCGAGGACGTCGGTCCGCGTGCTCGGGCGCTTGCCGCGCTCGCGGACGATCACCCCGGTGAGCACACCGCACAGCGCCGTCGTCGCCGCGAGCAGCAGGAACCCCTGCGCCCAGCCCTCCGCGTGGACGAGGGCGGCGAACGGGATGACGCTGACGATCTGCCCGAACTGCCCGAGCAGCCCCGTCACCTGCACCGCGACCGGCGCCAGACGACGGGGAAAACGGATGCCGATCACCCGGAGCAGGCTCGGGAAGATCGCCGCATCACCGGCCCCGAGGAGCAGCCGCGCGACGATCGCCAGGGACACCGTCGGGGCCAGGGCCAGGACGACCTGCGACACGGCGAGCACGAGCATTCCGCAGGTCAGCACCGCGCGCGGGCCGAAGCGGTCGAGCAGCAGGCCGACGGGGATCTGCAATGCGCCGTACACGGCGAGCTGCATCACCGCGAACAGCGACAGCGTCACGGGATCGATCTCGAAGTGGTGCGCCGCGTCGATCCCGAGGGCCGAGAGCGACGTGCGGTTCGTGATCGACACGATGTAGGCGAGCACGCCCACGCCCCAGATCACGAGGAGGGCGATGCGTGCTCCCCTCGTGCTCGTCCCGCCGCTCACCGGAGGGCGGGGGCGCCGAGGAGCATCGCAGCCGCCTCGGGATCGAGCGTGAAGCGGACGCGCGGGTGCGTCGAGAGCACGCTCGCGGGGCAATCGGTCGTCACGGGTCCCCGGACGGCGGTCGCAACGGCCGACGCCTTGCGCGGACCGCACGCGATGAGCTCGATGCGGTCGGCGCGCAGGATCGTCGCGAGCCCCTGCGTGAGGCACTCGCGAGGCACCGCGTCGAGGTCGTCGAAGAAGCGCGCATTGGCCTCGCGGGTCGACGCGTCGAGGGCGGCGCGGTGCGTCACCGCCGTGAACGGTGTCCCGGGCTCGTTGAAGCCGATGTGGCCGTTCTCGCCGATCCCGAGCAGCTGGAGGTCGACGCCCGCGGCCGCGATCCGGCGTTCGTACGCCGCGGCAGCGGCATCCGGATCCGAAGCCGTTCCGTCGGGGACGAACAGGGTCGCCGGATCCAGGCCGAGGGGGTCGATGAGGTGACGCTCGAGGAAGACGCGGTACGACTGCGGGTGCCCGGCGGGCAGGCCCAGGTACTCGTCGAGGGCGAACCAGCGCACGCGCGAGAAGTCCGCACCCACCCGCGCGAGGCGGGCCAGCGCCGTGTAGACGGGCTCGGGCGAGCTGCCGGTGGCCACGCCGATGACCGCGTCGGGCTTGTCGCGCACGAGCTCCGCGATCGACGCGGCGACGACCTTGCCGGCCGCCTCCGCGTCGATCGTGGTCAGGACATCGATGCTCATGCCGTCGCGAGCTCGCCCGCGAACACCTCGGCGACCAGCGGGTTCTGCGAGATGTACCCGTCGAGCAGCTGCTGGGCGACCGTGACGGAGTCCACGAGCGGGTGCAGGGCGAACGCCTTGAGCGCCTCGCTGCGCGAGCCGGTGAGGGCCGCCGCGATCGTGTGCCGCTCGACGGCCTTGACCTGCTGCATGAGCCCCAGCTGGTGCAGGTCGGGCTGGCTCTCGAGAGCGAGGGGGTGCACACCGTTGGCGTCGACCATCGTCGGCACCTCCACGACGGCGTCTTCCGGCAGGCCCGCGATCGTGCCGCGGTTGCGGACGTTGAGGATCATCGTGCGCTTCTCGTTGCGGCTGATGGATGCCATCACGCCCAGCGCCACACCGGCGTAACCGAGGTGCGCGGGGTCGGTCTCGTGCTCACGGTCGGTGGTGGGAGCACCCTGCACGCCGCCCTTGGCTTCGGCCATGTAGCTCGCGCCGCGCTCGTCGACGGCGGCCTCCCACACGGCTGCGGCACGCGAGCCCGCCGCGGCGGCATCGCGGAAGAAGCGCGTCTGCGTCTCGAGGAGGAAGTCGCCGCGGGTCTGCGGGGACTCCTGGATGCGGCTCACCGCGTCACGGTTGAAGTAGTAGTAGTACAGGTACTCATTGGGGATGGCGCCGAGCTCACGGATCCAGTCCGAGCCGAAGACGAGCGCCTCCTCCATACGGCCGAGCCGCTCGTCGTCGGCCAGGAGCGCGGGGAGCACGTCGACGCCGTCGACGAGAACGCGGCGCATCCAGCCCAGGTGGTTCAGGCCGACGTAGTCCATCTGCACGCGCGTGTGGTCGAAACCGAGCGACGACGCGACGCGGCGGCCGAGGCCCGAAGGCGTGTCGCAGATGCCGAGGGCGCGGTCGCCGAGCACCGACTGCAGTGCCTCGGTGATGATGCCCGCCGGATTGGTGAAGTTGAGGAAGTACGCGGTCGGGGCGACGCGCTTGACGATCTCGGCGATGTGCACCATCACCGGGATGGTCCGGAGGGCGTAGGCGAGACCGCCAGGGCCGGTGGTCTCCTGGCCGATGACGTCGAGGTCGAGGGCGACGTGCTCGTCGCAGCAGCGGGCCTCGACGCCGCCGACGCGGATCGCGGCGAACACGAAGTCGGCGCCCATGAGAGCGGGCTCGAGGTCGGTGTGCGTGGTGAGGACGGGGACGTCGGAGAAGCCCTCCGACAGCTGGTCGAGGATCGCCTCCATCGTCGAGAGGCGCTCGGCGTCGACGTCGTACAGGGCGACCTCGGTGACGCGCGGGGTGCCGTTGTCGCGCACCAGCGCCTGCCAGACGTAGGGCGTGCGGAACCCGCCGCCTCCGAGAATCGTGAGCTTCATGCGACGATGACCCTTCTGCCGGTCTCCCGGCTGTAAGCGAGTTCTTCTTCTGGTGTTCCGGAAGTGGTGATGACGACGTCGACCTCGTCGAGCGTGCAGAGCTTCATCGCTCCGGTGCCGGGGAATTTGATCTCGCTGGCCAACAGGACCAGTCGTTCGGATGCCGCGATCAGGGCCTGCTTGATGGGTGCTTCGATCGCCATGTTGTCGACCACCCGCCGTCCGCGGACGCCCGTGCAGCTGAGGAACATGACGTCGGCGCTGAGCTGGCCGATCGCCTGTTCTGCCAGGGGGCCGACGAGCGACTGATAGTTGCGCCGGAGGACGCCGCCGAGGAGCACGACCTCGGCGCTGTCGTCGTCGCGCAGCTCGTCGAGGACGGCGAGGTTGGAGGTGATGACCGTGACGTTGCGGCCCCGGAGAGCACGGGCGATCAGGGGAGTGGTCGAGCCGATGTCGAGCACCACGACGTCGCCGTCGGAGATCAGCTCGACCGCGGCCGCCGCGATGCGCTGGCGCAGGGCGATATCGCCGGCGCGGTCGTCGATGGGCTCTTCGAGATCTCCGGAGTCGGTGATGTTGGCGCGGCTGCCCGTGGTGAGCATGGCTCCGCCGTACTTGCGCTCGAGGCGACCTGCCTTGGCGAGGATCTCGAGGTCGCGACGGATCGTCGATTCGCTGACGCCGAGGGTGTCGGCGAGCTGGCTGACGGTACGGCCGCCGTCGAGCAGCGACTGAAGGATCAGTTCGTGACGTTGAGCGAGGAGCATGCCGCCACTCTAGTACGGACTTTGACGAGGTTTGACCGAAGTTGACAAAGTGATGACGGGAATCTGAGAGATTTACGTCATCGCCGCCGCCTCGAAACAAGAAAGAAACGCAAGATGCGCAAAGTTAGTCAGGCGAGAGCGTCAGACCTCGCCGAAAGCTTTCATACCGTCGGAAAGGAGAAGCCGTGACCGCCATCGACGTCCTCGTCTCGGGACGGGTCTACAGTGACCTGGTCTTCTCGGGTGCCCCGATCCCGAGCCCGGGCGCCGAGGTCTACGCCGACGCGTTCACCATCTCTCCCGGTGGCGCGGCCAACCGCGCGGTGGCGGCATCCCGACTCGGAGCCACGACCAGCCTGTTGAGCGAGTTCGGCGACGACCCCATCGGGCGCATCGTCGAAGACATGCTCCGCGCCGAGCCCGACCTCGACCTCTCGGGGTGCCGGCGTCTCGCCGACCACCAGAGCCCGATCTCCGTCGCCATCACCGACGGCCCGGAGCGCTCCTTCGTCACGTTCGAGCTTCCCGCGACCGAGCTCGCATGGCACGGCGCGCTGCCCCGCACCGCGCACGTCGGCGTGGGCGAAGAGGTCCCCGCCTGGGCCCGCGAGCTGCGCGAGCGCGGCTGCCTCCTCTTCGGCGGAGTGGGATGGGATGCCAGCGGCCTGTGGTCCGACGACCTCCTCGCCCGTCTCGCCGGGGTCGACGCGATCGTCTTCAACGAGATCGAAGCCCTCTCCTACACGCGCGCCGCCACCGCGGAGGACGCGCTCGAGGTGCTCGCCGCGCACGTCGGTGTCGTCGTCGTCACCCTCGGGGCCGACGGGGCGCTCGCCGCGGACGGCTCGGACCGCGTCCGCGTGCCCGCCCCGCGCGTCGCCGCCGTCGACCCGACCGGCGCCGGGGATGCCTTCACCGGGGCGTTCATGGCATCCACCGCCTGGGGATGGTCGCTCGCCGACCGAACCCGTCTCGCCGTTGCCGTCGCCGCCTGCACCGTTCGCGGCGCGGGCGGCGCTCGCAGTACCCCCACACCCGCCCAGGTGGGGGAGCTCCTCGCCGCGCAGACCGATCCCGACTGGGATGCCGTGCGCGATTGGGCGCGTCACCAGAACCGTTCCGCCCTACCCGACAGCAGACAAGGAACCCTCGCATGACCTTCACTCGCACCGTCCTCGCCCGGGGCGCCGCCGTCGCGGCGCTGGGCGCCGTCTTCGCCCTCACCGCCTGCGCCCCCGGCGGCTCGGGGCCGGCCACCTCGGCCTCGCTCGGTCCCGTCTCGAAGGACGTCGCCGCGGCCGGAGACATCACCCTCACGGTCTGGGACCAGAACACCGACGGCGGCATCGCCGACGCGCAGACCCAGCTCAACGAGGCGTTCATGAAGCAGTACCCGAACGTGAAGATCGAGCGCACCGCGCAGTCGTTCGCCGACCTGAAGACGACCCTCAAGCTCGCGCTGTCGTCGAACACGCCGCCCGACGTGGTGCAGGCCAACCAGGGCTACCCCGACATGGGCGCGTTCGTCGAAGCCGGCATGCTGCGTCCCGTCGACGACTACGCGAGCCTCTACGGCTGGGACTCCTACTATCCCGAGGGCCTGCTGAAGCAGAACAGCTTCAGCAGCGACGGCAAGACGTGGCAGGGCGACACGCTCTACGGCGTCTCGCAGACGGGCGAACTCGTCGGCGTCTACTACAGCAAGAAGCTCCTCGCTCAGCTCGGCCTCGACGTGCCCGCCACCCTGGCCGACCTCGAGAGCGACATGGAGAAGGCCAAGGCTGCCGGCATCCTGCCCCTCGCCTTCGGCAACCTCGAGAAGAGCCCGGGCATCCACCTCTTCGGTGTGACGCAGGCGGCTGTCGCCGGTTCGACGGCCGTGAACGACCTCGTCGCCGGCACCTCGGGTGCCTGGACGGACGCACCGACGGTCGAGGCCGCCCAAGACCTCGCCGACTGGTCGTCGAAGGGCTACCTCACGGCGGGAGCCAACGGCATCTCGCGTGACGACGCGCTGACGTCGTTCAGCTCGGGCGGTGCGCTCTTCGACATCAACGGCACGTGGCAGCAGCAGACACTGGCGACCGCGATGGGCGACGACGTGGGCTTCGTCGCGCTGAACTCCACCGAGGGAACTCCGGCGACCACCGGCGGACAGGGCCTCGCCTGGGCGATCACCTTCAAGTCGGCTCACCCCGACGTCGCCGCCGCCTACATCGACTTCGTCACCAACGCCAAGGCCGCGCAGGTGCTGCTCGACACCGGCAACCTGCCGACAGTGCTTCCCGCCGACTACGCCCCGGCCGCCGGTTCCCTCGCCGCCGACATCGCCACGCAGTACCGCGCCGTTCAGGCGGCGAACGGCGTCGTCCCGTATCTCGACTACTCCACGCCCACCTTCTACGACACCCTCACCGCCGCGGTGCAGGACCTCGTCGCGGGACAGGCCACGCCCGAGAAGTTCACCGAGACGCTGCAGGCGGACTACTCGGCCTTCCAGTCGAGCAAGTGACCGGAGATACGGAAACGTCATCATGACCGCACTGCACTCGGTCGCTCCGAGCGAAGAGACCGCCACGGCGACTCTCACCCGCGCCGGCGACCACGCGCAGGCCGTGCGCGCCCGACGGGCCTCCGGGTCCCGTCGGGCGCGCCGCTCGCGCGTCGCCTACCTCTATGTCGCCCCCGCGTTCCTCGTGTTCGCGATCTTCCTCGGCGTTCCCATCGCGCAGACGGTCCAGTACTCGTTCTACGACTGGAACGGCCTCGGGACGGCGACCTGGGTGGGCATCGAGAACTACCTGCGCGTCTTCGAAGACCCGCAGCTGCGGGACTCGTTCGCGCACGCGATCGTGCTGATGGCGTTCTACGCCCTGCTGCCGGTCATGATCGGCCTGTTCCTCACCGCCCTCATCTCGCGTTCGCACCAGATGCGGTCGATGTCGTTCTACCGGACGGTGCTGTTCCTCCCGCAGGTCATCGCCTCGGTCGTCGTCGCGACGATCTGGGTCGCGATCTACTCGCAGAACGGACTCGCGAACGAGGTGCTCCGCGCGATCGGCCTCGCCGACCTCACCCGCGTGTGGCTGGGCGACTACGACACCGCCCTCTTCGCGATCGGCCTGGTCGGCACGTGGCTGAACATCGGGCTGTGCCTGGTGCTCTTCCTCTCCGGCGTCGGCAACATCCCACCGGAGCTGTTCGAGGCGGTCCGCCTGGACGGCGCGGGGCGCGTGCGCGAGTTCACGGCCATCACCCTGCCGGCGCTGCGCGGGCAGATCGCCGTGGCCCTGACCCTCACGGTCGTGTCGGCGCTGAAAACGTTCGACCTCGTCTACATCACCACGCGAGGCGGTCCGGGCAACAGCACGACCGTTCCCGCGTTCGAGGCCTATAACCGGGCCTTCAACACCGGCCAGGTGGGTCTGGCCTCCGCGGTGGCCGTCGTGCTCACCGTCGTGATCGTGCTGCTCACCATCGCGATCAGCCGCATCGAGCCGAAGGACGTCGAATGAAGCTCTCGCTGCGCGAGAAGATCGTCAACCAGGTCATCCTCGCGATGTTCGCGGTCTTCGCGATCGTGCCCCTGCTCGGGGTGCTGCTGTCGTCGGTGACCCCCTCGGACGAGAACACCGGCGGGTTCGCGATCCCGAGCCGTCTCGCGCTCGAGAACTACGGTGAGGCCTGGACCCGCGGCAACTTCGGCGTCTACGTGATCTCGAGCCTCATCGTGACCACCGCGGTCGTCCTCCTCACCGTCGTGCTCAGCATCCTCGCCGGGTTCGCGTTCGCGCGCATGCGGTTCATCGGCTCGTCGGTGCTGTTCTACGTGCTGCTGCTCGGCCTGACCCTGCCGGCCGAGGCGTTCATCATCCCGCTGTACTTCAACATGCGCTCGATGGGCCTGACCGACTCGTACTGGGCGCTGATCCTGCCGCAGACCGCGCAGTCCCTCGCTTTCGCGACCTTCTGGATGCGCAACCAGTTCCGCTCGTTCCCCGGCGACATCCTCGAGGCCGCCCGGCTCGACGGCGCGCGCGACATCCGGGTGCTCTGGCAGATCGTCGTTCCGCCCACGATCGCGCCGATCATGACGATGGCCGTGCTCATCACGATGTGGACGTGGAACGAGTTCCTCATCCCGCTGGTCATGATCGTGTCCAACAACCTGCGCACCGCCCCGCTGGGGCTGGCGTTCTTCCAGGGCCAGCACGTCACCGACTACTCGCTGTTGGCGGCGGCCGGAGTGATGGTCGCCCTGCCGATCGCGGTGCTGTACTTCGCCCTGCAGAAGCGCTTCATCAGCGGCATGGTGGGCGGGATCTCGCAGCGGTGACTCGCTTGACCTGGAGTGCGCTCCAGGTCGCAGCATCGTCCGTATGACAGAGGAAGCAGGCGCGGCCCGGCTGGTACTGGGCACGATGTACTACGGCACGAGGATCCACCCGCGCGACGCGTTCGACCTGATGGACCGGTTCGTCGCGGCCGGCGGGCGCTGGCTCGACACCGCGGATTGCTACACGTTCTGGGCCGACACGGCGGGGCGCGGGGGCGCGAGCGAAAGCGTCATCGGGGAGTGGCTGCGGCGACGCCCCGGTGTGCGGGACGCCGTGCGTATCGCGACGAAGGTGGGGCAGAACCCCACCGTGGCGCACCGGTGGCCGGAGACGGCGGAAGGGCTGTCGGCATCCGCGATCCTCTCCGGTCTCGAGGGAAGTCTCGAGAGGCTGGGAGTGGAGTCGGTCGACCTGCTCTGGGCGCACGCCGAGGATCGTCGCGTTCCCCTGGAGGAGACGGTGGCCTCGTTCGGCGAGGTCGTCTCGCGCGGGGCGGCTGCGCGCGTCGGGGCCGCGAACCACCCGGCCTGGCGGGTCGAGAGGGCGCGGACGATCGCCGCTTCGCTCGGGGTCGAGCCCTGGTCGGCGGTGCAGCTGCGGTACTCGCTCGTGGAGCCGCGTCCGGGTGCGCCCCTCCCCGATGCGGGCCACCGCCTGCTCACCCCCGACGACCTCGATCACGCCGTCGCCGAGGCCCTCGACGTCTGGGCGTATACGCCGCTGCTGAACGGGGGCTACACCCGCACCGATCGGCCTCTGCCCGAGGCCTACGACCACCCGGGCACGGCCCGGCGCCTGCGCGCGCTCGACGAGGTCGCGAACGAGACGGGCGCCACGCGAAACCAGGTGGTGCTGGCGTGGCTCCTGCGGCAGGGCATCTCGCCTCTCGTCGGCGTCAGTACGATGGCGCAACTCGATGAGGCGATCGCCGCGACGGACCTGACACTGGATGCCGAGCACCTCCGGCGCTTCGCCGATGCCCGATGACGCGATCAGGAGACGTCATGACCACCACGTGGACGCCCGCTGAGGCCGCCGCCCGGACCCACCTCTCGCTCGATACCCTGCGGTATTACGAGCGGGAGGGCCTGATCGGGCACGTCGCCCGGACGGCCGGCGGACATCGGGCGTACACCGAGCACGACCTCTTCTGGATCGGCCTGATCACGTGCCTGCGTGACGCCGGGCTGGGGATCGCCGACCTCCGCGAGTTCACGGTGCTGCTGCGCGAAGACGACGCCGGCGACCGGGTCGCCTTCCTGACAGCGCACCGCGAAGAGCTGGAGAACCGCCGACACAAGCTCGAGCGGGCGATCGAGGTGCTGGACGAGAAGATCGCCCACTACAGCGGGAGCTGACTCTGGATGCCAAGGGGCCCCGAGCGAACATCCGCGCGGGGCCCTTGGCATCCAGAGTCAGCCCTGCAGGGCCGGGTAGTCGGTGTAGCCGCGCTCGCCGCCGCCGTAGACGGTGGCCTGGTCGACCGGGTTCTCGGAGGCGCCCTGCTCCCAGCGCGCGACGAGGTCGGGGTTCGCGATCGCGGGGCGGCCCACGGCGATCAGGTCGGCGATGTCGTCCTCCACGACCGACACCGCCTCGTCGCGCGTGGTGACCTTCGAGAAGCCCGAGTTGACGATGAACGTGCCGCCGAAGGCGCGGCGGAGATCCTGGATCAGCTCGCCAGCGGGGTCGGCGTGCAGCACGCTCAGGTACGCCAGGCCGAGGGGCGCGAGACCGGTGACGAGGGCCTCGTAGGTGGCGCGGGTCTCGGCGTCGTCGGTCTCCCAGACGTCCTGGATGTTGTGGGCGGGCGAGATCCGGATGCCGACGCGCTCCGCGCCGATCTCCTCGGCGACGGCCTGCGCGACCTCGACGACGAAGCGCGCGCGAGCCTCGGCCGATCCGCCGTAGCCGTCGGTGCGCTGGTTGGAGGCGGGGGAGAGGAACTCGTGCAGCAGGTAGCCGTTGGCGCCGTGCAGTTCGACGCCGTCGATTCCGGCATCCACGGCCCGACGAGCGGCGGCGACGAACTCGTCGCGGACGGTGGCCAGCTCGGCGGTGTCGAGGGTGTGCGGCACGGCGTAGTCGACCTTCGTGCCGTCGGCCAGACGCGTTTCGCCCTGGATCGCGATCGCCGAGGGCGCGACGATGCGGGCGGTGCCGGTGATGAGCGGGTGCGTGACGCGCCCGCTGTGCATGAGCTGCATGAAGACGGTGCCGCCCTCGGTGTGCACGGCATCCGCGACCTTCGCCCACCCGGCGGCCTGCACGTCGGTCACGATGCCGGGCTGGCCCGGGTACGCGCGCGACTCGGTGCTCGGGAACACGCCCTCCGTCACCAGCAGGCCGATGCCCGCGCGCTGCGCGTAGTAGGTCGCGACGATCGGACCGGGAACGCCGTCTTCTCCGGCGCGGAGGCGGGTCATCGGCGCGAGGGCCACGCGGTTGCGGACGTCGACGGTACCGACGGTGGTCGGGCTGAAGAGGCTCATGGGGGAGTCCTTTCGTGGAGGGGCAGTGCCACGCGTTGCCAACCCGCGATGTGCGGGGCGCATTCCGGATCTGCACGTCTTTTCACCCGGCTCATCAGGACCCCGCGGCGTGCGCAACACGAACCGTACGGACGGATCAGCGCGCGCGGGGTACCTCGCGGCGCGCGACGGACCGGCTCTCAGCGACAGCGTCGCTCTCGACCGAGGAACCCGGCTCGTCGCGCACGAATCAGCGATGCGGCATCCGGATCTGCGCCAGTGCGAGGAGAACGACAGGTGGAACCGCGGCCAGCGCAAAGACGCCGATGTCAGGAACCGCCAGCGCCGCGAGAACCAAACCCGCGAGAGGCAGCGAAAGCAAAGCCGAGTGCTTCGCCAGGGTCCGGGTGGTGCTGCGTCGCAGACGAACAATGCTGTCGGGCGGAATATCGAGCTGGTGGCGAACGGACGAGGAAAGCCAGGCCTGGAGGTGGTGGGGAATCTCTCGTCGCGCTTCGATGTCCCCCCAGGACTCTCGCGATTGGGATCCCGTGGTCTCCGCAAATTGCGCGTGCATTCGCTCTCTGGTGACGTCCGTGTGCAGCAGGACACGCGCGCGATGACTCTTGCGCGCCCAACTGACGATCACGGAGTCGCCGGACGCGCACCCGAGGTAATCGAGGGCCGTGGGGTCGACCCGCACGACGTCTTTCCCGTCGTCTCCGACCAAGCCTTCGGTCGAGCGCAGAGCGATGGGCGGTGCTCCGATCGCGATTTCGCCGAGCCACCGAGTCATCTTCTGAATCTTGCTGAGCAGGGGGTTCGGGTCAGAGAGAGGCTGCAGCGCGACATGGCCGGTGAGCTTTCCGGCGGAGTCTTTCGTGATCGATGTGATGACGCGCAGCGCGTAGGCGACTCGTGCTGCTCCGAGCGGGACGTGATCCCGCGACTTGATACGGACCGGTCCGCCACCTCGCGCGGTGATGAGGAGCGCCCAGCCATCGAACAGAGCCGCGTCCGTTGGTGAGAGGTAGACGACATCGCTGTCGGGGATATCACCGGATTCCCCGCCGAGGATTCGGTAATGGAGGGGTCGACGAAAGGTCACGATCGTGTCAGCTTCGGGCTTTTCGCCCTTGTTCTTGTCGGGAACCTTCAGCTCGACGCCGAGGCTGCGGGCGATTGTCGCGTCGACGCGTGCTGTCCCCGCGTCGACCTCGTCGTCGAATCGGATCCATGTCGTTCGACTCGCGCTCATGGAACTCACCGTCCCGAAAAGCATCGCCTCACCGTCGGGGCGCTCTGACGCAGGCAGCGTCAGGGCAGTCATCCCTGGTGAGTCCTCCGCCCGGAGCGTCAGCTCTATGGTCACGTCTCCGTGTGGAAGGACTGCACGATCAGATGAAGCGCCCCAGGGAGGCGTCACGTCTGTAGGTTTGCCGGAGGCCGCTTCGATGAGTTCTCGATAGCGGGGAGTCGGGGCTCCGAGCGGCAAAGAGCGAAGAGTCGTCAGGGTGACGGCTGGCACTCCGTCGATGTCTGCAAGCCTCAAGAGGGCGTTGTACTTGCCCTTCGTGTCGTCCATCGTCACATCAAGCTGAGTCCACTTCCCTTGGTCAGGGAGGTCTGTTGGTAGGACGGTTTCATCTTCTTCCGCCCCGTTCTCCTTCCGGGCGATGGTCTCGACGTCTTTCCACTCGAGAAGCCGAGCGAGTCCACACGTGCGGACACTCTGGTCGCGCAGCACGGAGACGAAGGCGACGGGCCCTCCCCATGTTTTCGACGTCCCGGCGAAGTACAGTGCGTGGTCGATCGTGACCCATCGCGCTCGTCGATGGGACACACGCGGATCCTGCGCCGTCGTGGCCAGATACTGCGCGAAGCGCTCCTCGTCGATGTTCGATCCGTAGGCCACGTACCAGACGCGACGCCCGCCCTCGTCAGTCACGTCATGTTTCCTGTCGATCGTTGTTGATCTTGCCCCGGTGTCTGACACGGGGGGCGAGTTGATCCAACGCCCGCCCTGTGCCGCGCGAGCACCACGGTAGCCTGCATGCATCGATGCCCGCGTGAGGCTGACGTGCTGACCGGGGTCGTCTGCGGGGCGTCGCGACCGACCGGAGGACCGCGCGATGACCGAGAACCCCCTCGCCCACCGGCTCGATTACACCCTCGACGAGCTCGACGACCGGGCGATGACGGCATCCCCGATCGCCCTGTTCCAGCGCTGGCTGTCCGACGCCGCCGAGCTGCCCGAGCCGAATGCGATGGTCGTGTCGACCGTGGATGCCACCGGCTCGCCGACCTCGCGCACCGTGCTGCTGCGTGGAATCGACGACGACGGCGCCCTCTGGTTCTTTACCAACCGTCTCTCGCGTAAGGGACGCGCGCTCGCGGAGAACCCCGCCGTGTCGATCCTCTTCCCCTGGTACGCGCTGCAGCGGCAGGTGATCGTGCTCGGCACGGCGACTCCGCTACCCGCTGAGCGTGACGACGCGTACTTCGCGTCGCGTCCGCGCGGGTCGCAGTTGTCGGCCTGGGCGAGTCACCAGTCAGCGCCGATCGCTTCGCGCGACGCTCTCGAGGAGCAGATGGCCGAGGTCGGCGCGCGCTTCGGCGACGATCAGCCCGTGCCGCGGCCGCCACACTGGGGCGGGTACCGGGTGGAGCCGCGCGAGATCGAGTTCTGGCAGGGGCGCCCGTCGCGGCTGCACGATCGGATCGTTTTCACGCGCGACGGAGACGGGTGGGCGGGGTCGCGGCGGCAGCCGTAGGACGCTGAATCCACCACCCCAGGGTGGTACCGCAGGGCGACATCGACTCCTCCCTGCGGCGGACGACCGCGCGCGGGTTCACCAGTGAAATGCATACATGCGGCCGCGATAGTCGTCCAAACCACTACCCAGATGACGGCCGGGACTCGAAAGGAAATCGCAATGAGCAGGGATACCACCGCGAAGGCCCCGGTGACCCATTTCACGACGGTTGAGCGGACGAGTGTCCGAAGACGTCGGCGCGCTGGTGCCGTGCTGGCCGCGATCGCGCTGGTGTCAACGACCGGAGTGATGGCGCCATCCGCTTGGGCCAGCGACACGGGCTCACCGGACAGCTACGAGTTCACGATGAACGGGCAGACCACGGAATTGTCTGAGGGAGAGTCGTTAGTCTTCCCGCTCTACGCAACTGCCGACAGTTCTGCGACGGTAGGCGTCCTGCCAAAGACGGTGTACGAGGGCAATGGTGGCACCATAACTGTTACTGCCAGCAAGGGAACCTACTACTGGAAGGTCGACGCGCCCTGCGCGACTGATTTCCTTGGGAAGTTCGACGTAACTGATCTCTCTAACGGCTTCGGCGGCGGCTCGACCCCCGCAACGGGGCTTTCGGGTGAGGCGCCGACGAGCCGGCTGTGGAACCACCGATATTCGGGAACGTTGTCGGGCGCGGCGATCAATCCGATCATCGGTCCTTGCGCAGTCACAGGGCCTAACAACACCCTTTACAAGTACCAGGGTTGAGCTGAGTTCCGGAGAGAAGCGGGCCGCCACGGAGCACCCGCTTCTCCCGGTTCGTTACACGAACGGAAGCGCGATGACTCCACAAATCGAGGGGCCGATATCTGACCTGGCCCAGCTCATTGCGCAGGGCAAGATCTCGCTGGCGGCTCTTCACCATATGACCGGAGTGGCGCAGGAGAGTCTGGCGGCACTGTTCGGGACGGTCTCTCAGCAGAATGGATTCATAACTAGTGCGCCGACGCTGTCAGCGGATGAGAGTATGCGTGTTTCAAAACTGGCGGGTCTTCTTGCGTACGGATTCGACATTCCCGATGACGACCGCATCCGGGCGATCGCCGAATCGTTGATCGCTGAATGCGGCCTGACGAGCGAGAACATCGCGTTGCTGACCGGAATCGACGCCGACGACATCCGGAGGATCGCCGACGACCCCCATTCCGTGAGCGTCGACGTCAAGTACGCCTTCGCGGTGCGCGGATCTTTTCTCATCATCGCGGCGAATCAGGCCCAGCCCAGATAGATCGACGCCCCTCCCTCCGTAGGCTCGGCCCATGCCCACGCTCCGAGAGATCGCACCCGGCGTGCTCCTTGGTACGAGCAGCATCATGCAGACGAACACGACGGTGGTCGTGGCATCCGGGCGCGCTCTGCTGATCGATCCCGCGTGGATGCCCGACGAACTCGCCGCCCTCGCCGCCGAGCTGCGCGAGCGCCGGATCACGGTCGCCGAGGGTTTCGCGACGCACGCCCATCACGACCACGTGTTGTGGCATCCGGAGTTCGGAGACGTGCCGCGCTGGGCGTCGGCGCGGACGGCGGAGCTCACCCGAACCGAGAGGGCCGACCTCGTCGCCGCTCTCGGACCGCAGTTCTCGCCCGACCTCGTCGACCTGATGGGGCGCGTGGGTGCCGGCACCCCCGCGTTCGACGTCGAGCTCATCGTGCACGACGGGCACGCGCCCGGACACACGGCGCTGTGGTTCCCGGAGCCGAGAGTGCTGGTCGCCGGCGACATGCTGAGCGACGTCGAGCTGCCGCTGCCGTTCTGGCCGCACGATGTCGACGCCTACGAGCGCGCGCTCGACGTGCTCGAGCCGTACGCCGACGCGGCGCGCTTTGTCGTCCCGGGGCACGGGAACGTCGGCACCGACGCGCGCGCCCGCCTCGACGCCGACCGCCGCTATCTCGCCGACATGCGGCGAACCGGTCGTTCGGACGATCCGCGGCGCACGAATCCGGGGATGGATGCCGAATACGAGCGGCTGCGGGAGACCCTCGGAGCGTGAAATGCGACCCGGGGCCGCGCAGGGCCCCGTCCTGTCGCCGTTGTCCAGAGGCGGCTCCGCGATCGCCGCGGATGCGACACTGACGGGGCGAGCGAAAGCGAGGAAAGAGCGATGGCGAAGAAAGACGCGGCGCGGCCCGGGATCGATGAGAAGGCGTTCGTCGACGCGTCGTCGGAGGCGCGGTCGCGGTATGGCCGCTTCAATCTCGCGATCGTCGGAAGTTCTGGGGTGGGGAAGTCCTCGCTCGTCAATGCCGTCTTCGGCCGCGACTGGGCGAAGGTCGGCCGGGGACTCCCGGTCACGCGGGGCGTTCATTTCTACAGCGACGATTCCCTGGGGATCTGGGACGTCGAAGGGTTTGAGATCGGCTCGCCCGTCCCACCGGATCAGCAGCTGCGAAACCACCTCGACGCGATCGCCGCACACCCGGGCGACCACCAGATCTCCGTCGTCTGGTACTGCGTGAAGGCCAACGATGATCGCCTCACGCCCGCTGACATCGCCATGATCCGCGAACTCGACGCGCGGGGGCTGCCGGTGATCCTGGTGCTGACGAAGGTCGACTGGATCAAGAACCCCCTCACCGGTCATCAGGGCGTTGCAAAGGACCTGCAGGCCTTCGTCGACTGGTTGAACGACCCGGTTGACGCGACGACGGGCGAGCGGCTGCGCATCCCCTACCGACAGGTCATCCTCACCTCCACCCGCGACCGGCACGGGAAGGGGAAGGGGCATGGCCTCGGTGACCTTGTCGCGCAGACCCTCGAACTCTCCCCCGAGCGTGACAAGGACGCCTTTCGCATCGCACAGCGCCTCAACCTCCCGTGGAAACGGGAGATGGCGCGGCCGATCATCGCCGCGGCGTCCGCCGCGGCCGCGGGGGCGGCGACCGTTCCGCTTCCTGTCTCGGATGCTCTCACTCTTGCGCCGATCCAGCTGACGATGATGGGGCGCATCGCCGCGATCTACGACCTCGAGGTCAAGACGATGCTGTCGGCCGGGGCTCTCGCGCAGTTCGGTGTGCAGGTCGCGGGGCGCGCGCTCGCCACGAGCTTCCTGAAGCTGATCCCGGGCGCCGGCATCGTTGTGAACGCGGCCGTGGCGGGTGCGCTGACGGCGGCGACGGGCGAGAGCTGGCTCAAGATCTGCGAGCTGCTGCACACCGGCAAGATCGACGTGCGCAAGCTCGACCAGGAGTGGGCGAAGTACGCGCCGAGCTTCATGGACGTCGCGCGGAAGCTGGTCGAGCGGCGCGTGGGGCGCACGTAGAGCGGATGCCGCTGGCGCGGCCGTACGTGACCCCCGGCTTCCCGCCGGTCGACGTCTTCGCGCCGATCGGGCCTCGGCGACCCCGCGGCGTGAACCCTGGAACCACCATGACTGACGCCACCCCCGCCTCGCGCCTGCGCGCCGCGCTCGAGCAGACCGACGCGTCCGCACGGCTGCAGGCCGCGCTCGCCGCCGGCACGCGACCCGATGACAGCTACATCGTCGAGCTCGTGGCGCGGTGCGCGGTGGAGCCCGACTTCTTCGTCCGCGACATGCTGACCTGGGCTCTCACACGGCACGATCCCTCTAACGTGGTTCTGGCGCTGCTGCCCGAGGTGTCGTCCGAAACTGCGCAGGCACGCAGCCAGGCGTTGCACACGCTGTCGAAGATCGGCGACCCCGTCGCCTTCTCGGTGATCACGCCGGCCGTCCTGCGCGATCGCCACCCCGAGGTGGCCCGGGCCGCCTGGCGCACGGCATCCGGTCTCGTTCCCGAAGGGGCCCAGGAAGACCTCGCCGACGAACTCGCCACGCAGTTCGGACGCGGCGACCACGACACGCAGCGCAGCCTGAGCCGTGCCTTCGCCGCGATCGGATTCCGCGCCGAGGGCGCCGTCGAACGCGCGGTGGCGTCGCCGTACGACGTCGTCAGTGCACATGCGCGCGCGACCGCGATCATCATGGACGACCCCGATGCGGAGTTCGCCGAAGCGGCGGTCGAGGCGCGTCGCCTGGTGGCGCAGCGGGCTCTGCCGAACGACTGAGCGTCAGGCGCGCCCGGGGTGCGCGGCCCGCGCGGAGCTGTGCACGATGAACCAGGTCAGGCCCAGCATCGCGAAGATGCCCAGAAGCGACGTCGCCGCCAGGTCGAGACGGTGGGGCAACGTGGTCACGGCGATGACGGCTGCGGTGGCGGTACCGCCCACCGCGACCGCGAGAGCGATCCATCGCACCGCGGGAGACGCGACGAACACCGCCACGATCAGGAGTGCGCTGAGAACGATCTCGGTGAGACCGGCGACGAGCATCTGTGGCGCCCCGAGGCCGAATCCTGTGAACGCGACGCCCACGACCGCGAAAACGGGTGCGAAGACGAAGGCCAGGATGCGAGCTCGTCGCGCGAGCTTCTCGGGTGGCACGGTCGGTGTGGCGGTCCAGCTCATGAGACGTCCTCCGGGGGTCTTCGGATGTCGAGTGGTCAGGGTACCTCGCGAAGGTCGATGGCACAGCCCGTCACACCCGCGGCACGGGCCCACCGGCCGTCCAGGCGCGCAGCAGGTCGACGTCGCTCGACTGGAGGCCGACGGCATCCACCGTCTTGATCCCGCCCACGCCATCGACGTCTCCGCGGCTCGCTCGGCGCGCCAGTCCGTCGGGCATGCGCCGCGACGAGAAGTCGAGAATGGCGTCGACCACGACGACCTCGTCTCCCGGGTTCTCGGCCTCGGCGTGACCGGGGGAGGGCGAGGGGCGAGGGGGGTATTGCTGGCGCGAGATCATCCTCCCTGCGTCCCTGATCCTCCGCTCAACACGCCGCCGCGTGAAACCGTTTTGTTGCTCGCGCCAACTTACCTCTTGCGTTCCCCGCGAACCTCATCTAGCTTTGCTGTCGAAGCGCTTCTCGGAAGCGCTTCGACAGCCACGAAGGAGTGTCATGGTCAAGATCGACGAGGTCGCCCGCGCCGCCGGCGTGTCGATCAGTACCGTCTCCTACGCGCTGAGCGGCAAGCGCCCGGTGTCGGTCGAGACGCGGCGGCGCATCCAGGCCGCCGTGCACGAACTCGGGTACAGCCCCAACGCCGGTGCGCGCATGCTCGCCGGCAGCCAGACGAACATCTTCGCGCTGTCGGAGCCGCTCCGCGCCGACTCCCACGCCCCGAGCCACATGTCGTTCATGCACGCGATGACGGTCGCCGCTCGCCGGAAGGAGTACGACATGCTCCTCCTCACCGACGAAGACGCCTCGGCCGGCATGAAGAGAGTCGCGCAGAGCGGACTCGTGGATGCCATCCTCGTGCTCGATGTCGCCCCCGACGACGCGCGGGTCGAGATCGCCCGCGCGAGCGCGACCCCGACGATCTTCGTCGGCATCCCGAACGACCACGAGAACCTCGTGTGCGTCGACCTCGACTTCGAGCGCGCCACCGTCGAGGCCGTCGATCGACTCGCCGACGCCGGACATCGCGCCATCGGCCTCATCGGCGGGTCGGAGCGGGCGTACGAGAAGTCGAACTTCCCCTCTCGTGTGCGGGCGGCGCTGTCGGAACGCGCGACGGAGCGGGGAATGAGCGCGGTGGCGGTGGCATCCGGTCCCGTCGTCACCGACCGCAGCCACGTGCGTCGCTCGGTGCGCCGCTTCGTCGAGGACGGGGTCACCGGAATCGTGCTGCACGCTCCGGAGGAAGTCCTCCAGGTCGTGCTCGTCGAGCTCGACGCCCTCGGCACGAGCGTGCCCGGCGACGTGTCGATCGTGTCGGTCGGCAGCAGCTTCGACACCGATGCCCAGTCCACCCCCGTCGACTCGATCCCGCTCGTGCCGCAGAGCTCGTGCGAGCTCGCCGTCGACCTCGCCATCGAGCTGATCGCCGGGCGGCCCGTGGCATCCGGTCTCCATCTCATCGCCCCGACCTATCTCGAGCGCGGCTCCGTCGCCGCGGCTCCTCCGGCCTGACCCCACACCTCCATATCTCGTTCTGTTCGCCCATCATCGAAGCGCTTCGACATGGTTTCGATGGCAGGCCTGAGCGCATCCGCCCCCGCTAGCGGACACCCCCTGAACCCAGCGGACCACAGTGAAAGGAGTGCCAACGATGGCACGCACGAACGCACAACGACGCGCGACCCGGGCCCTCGCGGCCGTCGGCTCGATCGCCGTCGCCGCCCTCACCCTCTCCGCCTGCAGCGGAGGTGGCGGCGACGCCGGATCCACCGACGGCGAGGGCAAGACCCTCACCCTCTGGCACTACGAGGGAGCCGACAGTGCCATGGCCAAGGCGTGGAACGCCGCCGTGCCGATCTTCGAGGAGAAGACCGGGGCGACGGTGAAGATCGAGGAGAAGTCCTTCGAGCAGATCCAGAAGACGGCGAGTCAGGTGCTCGACACCGACGCCGCTCCCGACCTCATGGAGTTCAACAAGGGCAACGCCACCGCCGGCTTCCTCGCCAGCACCGGTCTGATCGCCGACATCAGCGACGCGGTCACCGAGTACGGGTGGGATGCCAAGCTCGCTCCGTCGCTGCAGACCACGGCGAAGTACTCTTCCGACGGGGTCATGGGGGGAGACACCTGGTACGGCGTGCCCAACTACGGCGAGTTCGTCGGCGTCTACTACAACCTCGACGCCTTCGCCGCGGCCGGTGTGGAGGTGCCGACCACGTACGCCGAGTTCGTGAAGGCCCTCGACGCCTTCGTCGCGAAGGGCATCACCCCGCTCGCCGAATCCGGCGCCGAGTACCCGCTCGGCCAGCTCTGGTACCAGCTGGCGCTCTCGAAGGCCGATCGCTCGTGGGTCGACGACTACCAGCTCTACACGAACCCCGTCGACTGGAACGGCCCCGAGGTCGACTATGCCTCGGAGACCCTCAAGGAGTACGTCGACAAGGGCTACATCGCCAAGGACGTCTCCTCCGTCAAGGCAGAAGACGCGGGCGTCTCGTTCATCAACGGCACCTCCCCGATCTTCGTCTCGGGATCGTGGTGGTACGGCCGGTTCGCGGAGGAAGCCGGATTCGACTGGAGCCTCGCGGCGTTCCCCGAGTCGAAGCTCTCGCTGGGGTCGTCGGGCAACCTCTGGGTCGTTCCGGAGCGCTCGAAGAACAAGGACCTCGCCTACCAGTTCATCGACATCACGATGAGCCCCGAGATCCAGGCGATCATCGGCAACAACGGTGGCGTTCCGGTGGCCGCCGACACCGCCGACATCACGGATGCCAAGAGCAAGGAGCTCATCGACACGTTCAACGGCGTCCTCGCCGACGACGGACTGTCGTTCTACCCCGACTGGCCCGCCCCCGGCTTCTACGACGTGCTCGTGCAGGAACTGCAGGGACTGGTCACCGGAACCCAGGATGCCGCGACCACCAACGCGAACCTCGGGAAGAAGTACGACGAGGGAACCGCGGACTTCCGCTGACCCCGGTGGGGGCGCCGCCTCGCGGCGCCCCCACCTCTCCCCGATCTGGAGACCGCGAATGGCCCTTCTGACCCGCCCGGCGCGCGTGGCCCTGCCACCCGAACAGCCGGCCATCCCCCAACGCCGAGGCGGCACCGCCGGCTACTGGCTCTACCTGCTCCCCGGCTTCGTCCTGCTGCTGGTGATCGTCATCATCCCGCTGGTGTGGAACGTCTTCCTCACCTTCACGAAGTGGCGCGGCATCGGCGACCCCGAGTTCATCGGCCTTGACAACTGGACCAAGCTGCTCGCCGACGAGGACTTCTGGACCTCGTTCGTCAACTCGATCTGGATGATCCTCGCGATGGTCGTCGTCCCGACGATCGTCGGCCTCACCGTCGCCGCCCTGCTCTTCGACGTCGTCGGGCGCAAGTTCGGCGGCAAGGTCGGCAGCTTCCTGCGTGCCACCTACTACCTGCCGCAGATCCTCCCCATCGCGGTGGCCGGCATCGTCATCGGCTGGATCGTCCGCCCGGGCGACACCGGCGCCCTCAACCAGGTCCTCCGCGCCCTCGGCCTCCCGTCGTACGACTGGCTCGGGCAGATGCCCTCGGCGCTCATCGTGCTGATGGTCGTGCTCGTCTGGGTGCAGATCGGCTATCCCGTCGTGGTGTTCATGGCCGCACTCCAGCGCGTGGACCCCGAGCTGTACGAGGCCGCCGAGCTCGACGGGGCGAACTGGTTCCAGCGCTTCACGGCGATCACGATGAGCATCATCCGCCCCGAGATCTTCGTCGTGACCCTCACCTGCACGATCGCGGCACTGAAGGTCTTCGGCCCCGTCTACGTCATCACCCAGGGCGGACCCGCGGGGTCCACGATCGTCCCCGCCTACTACGCCTACCTCGAGTTCTTCACGAAGCGGAACGTCGGCTACGGCGCGACCATCGCGACCGTCCTCACGATCGTCGTCGTCATCGTCTCGATCGTGTTCATCCGGGTGCAGGGCTCGCTCGAACGCAAGGAAAGGGCGGGACTCTGATGGCCTCGGCATCCGTTCTCACCACGACCGCCGCCGAACGCTCACCGCGGCGCTCCGGCGGTCCGGGCCGCGGCACACGCGGAGGCCGTGGCGGCATGACTCGCCGCCGCCCGGTCGACTGGCTGCTGCTCGCGCTCGTCGTCGTCGGAGCGCTCCTCGTGCTCGCGCCGTTCTACCTCGTGCTCGTGAACTCGTTCAAGTCGCCCGTCGACTACGCGACCTCGGGCCCGCTCGCTCTGCCGCAGCAGCTCGACTTCGGCGGGATCGTCGACTTCTGGAACCGCGTCGACTTCCCCCGCAAGGTCGGCAACTCGATCCTCATCTCGGGCGTCGTCGCGGTGCTCGCGGTGCTGATCTCGGTGCTCAACGCCTTCGCGATCGGGATCGGGCGCGTGCGCGGGCGCACCGGCATCGTGTTGCTGTTCCTCATGGCGAACCTGCTCCCGCAGGAGGCGCTGCTGTACCCGCTGTACTACATGTTCAAAGAGGTCGGCCTGTACGACAACGTCTGGTCGGTCATCATCGTGTTCACCGTGGTGCAGGCGGCCTTCGGCACCTACCTGCTGTCGTCGGTGTACGGCACGTTCCCGCGCGAGATCCTCGAAGCCGCGGCGATCGACGGCGCGACCCGCTGGCAGATCCTCTGGCGCGTGATCTTCCCGATCAGCCGCCCGACCCTCTCGGTGCTGCTGATCTTCTTCTTCATCTGGACGTGGAACGAGTTCCTCATCCCGCTGACGTTCCTGGCATCCAACGACAACCAGACCGTGCCGGTCGCGATCAGCGTCCTGCAGGGCGATCGCCTCATGGATGTCACCACCATCAGTGCGTCGGCGCTGCTCGGCATCATCCCGACGCTCATCTTCTTCCTCATCTTCCAACGCACGCTGACACGCGGCATCACGGCAGGAGCAGTCAAGTAATGAAGTTCACCGATGGTTTCTGGCTCATGCGTCACGGCGTGACCGTCGACTACGCGGCCGAGGCCTACGACATCGGCGAGACCGAGAACACCCCCGACGGACCGGGACTCGTGGTGCACGCCCCCACCAAGGTGATCGCCAAACGCGGCGACGTGCTGAATCGGACGCTTCTCACCGTCACTCTCTCGTCGCCCCTCGAGGGAGTCGTGCGGGTGCGCATCGTGCACCACGACGGCGGCGGCCGGGGCGCGGGTTTCGCGCTGCCGGGGGCCGTCGGCGGCGGCGACGTGGACGTCGAGGCGGGCACCCTGACGGCGGGGCGGCTCGTCGCGCGGGTTTCTCCGGGTGCGCCGTGGGAGCTCTCGTTCGAGGTCGACGGGCAGCGCGTCACGGGCAGCGGCCACCGCTCGGTCGGGCGGGTGAGCCTCGCGGCGGATGCCGATGTCGACGCGGGCGTGATCTCGAACGTCGGGGCCGACACGGGTGTGCCCGCCTCGCGACACTTCGTGCACGAGCAGCTCGACCTCGGTGTCGGCGAGACGATCTACGGTCTCGGCGAACGCTTCGGACCCGTGGTGAAGAACGGCCAGACGGTCGACATCTGGAACGCCGATGGCGGCACCTCGAGCGAACAGGCGTACAAGAGCGTGCCGTTCTACGTCTCGTCGAGCGGGTACGGCGTGCTCGTCAACGACCCCGGGCACGTCTCGTTCGAGGTCGGCTCCGAGAACGTCGAGCGCGTGCAGTTCTCCGTCTCAGGGGAGGCGCTGGAGTACTTCGTCATCGCCGGCCCCACCCCGAAAGACGTCCTCGAGCGCTACACCGCGCTCACCGGTCGGCCGCCTGTCGTGCCCGCGTGGTCTTTCGGCACCTGGCTCACCACGTCGTTCACCACTGATTACGACGAGCAGACCGTGAACGCGTTCATCGACGGCATGGCCGAGCGCGACCTCCCCCTGTCGGTGTTCCACTTCGACTGCTTCTGGATGCGCGAGTTCAACTGGACCGACTTCGAGTGGGACACCCGGGTCTTCCCGGATCCGGATGCCATGCTCCAGCGCCTGCATGACCGGGGCCTGCGGGTGTCGGTGTGGATCAACCCCTACATCGCCCAGCGCTCGGTGCTGTTCGCCGAGGGGGTCGAGAAGGGCTACTTCGTGCGCCGGCCCGACGGGTCGCCCTGGCAGTGGGACCTGTGGGCGCCGGGCATGGCGCTCGTCGACTTCACCAACCCCGAGGCCACGGCGTGGTACCAGTCGCACGTGCGAAAGCTCATCGCGCAGGGCGTGGACTGCTTCAAGACCGACTTCGGCGAGCGGATCCCCACCGACGTCGTCTGGCACGACGGCACCGATCCCGAGCGCATGCACAACCTCTACGCGCAGCTCTACAACGCGGCCGTGCACGAGGTGCTCGTCTCCGAGCGGGGTGTCGGAGAGGCCGTGCTCTTCGCGCGGTCGGCGACCGCGGGAGGGCAGACCATGCCCGTGCACTGGGGCGGCGACAACTCCTCGACCTTCACGTCGATGGCCGAGACGCTTCGGGGCGGCCTGTCGCTCGCGTGGAGCGGCTTCGCGTTCTGGAGTCACGACATCGGCGGCTTCGAGGGCACGCCCGACCCGGCGGTGTTCAAGCGCTGGATCGCCTACGGGATGCTGTCGTCGCACAGCCGCTTCCACGGCTCCGACTCGTACCGGGTGCCGTGGGCGTTCGACGACGAGGCGGTCGACGTGGCGCGGTCGTTCTCGCGGCTCAAGCTGCGGCTCATGCCCTACCTCTACGCGGCGGCGCGCGAGGCGAGCGTGACGGGCGTTCCCGTGATGCGGCCGATGGCTCTGGAGTTCCCCGACGACCCCGCGACCGCCTACCTCGACCGCCAGTACATGCTCGGCCCCGACCTTCTCGTCGCGCCCGTTTTCTCGGCATCCGGTGATGTGTCGGTCTACCTGCCGTCTGGGGAGTGGACCCATCTGCTGTCCGGCGAGCGCGTGACCGGCGGCGGCTGGCGTCGCGAGAAGCACGGCTTCGACTCGCTGCCGCTGTACGTGCGGCCGGGGGCGGTGCTCCCGTGGGGCGCTCGCGACGACCGCCCCGACTACGACTACCTCGACGGGCTGCGGCTGCGGGTCTTCCCCGGCGGCGAGGGGATCGCCGAGGTGACGGTCACGACGCCGGAGGGGCGGAGCGAGACGTTCCGCGTGGACCGAGGGGACGTGACGGAGTAGGTCGGGGCCCGCGGAGGGGTCGGGGCGTTGGAGGGGGCTGAGCTCGTCGAAGCTCCCGGCCCCTTCGACAGGCTCAGGGACCTGAGTGCGGGCGCGCGGTTTCGTCGTGACCGAGGGAGGGCCGGGGAAGAGGGGAGGAGGGATGCCGCGGCCCCGGTCCTCCCGGAACGTCCTCCGCTCGCGCCGGCGACCCCGCCCAGTGTCACGCCCCGCCGAAACGCTCCGTCCGCACCCGCAGGGGCGGGTGGCCGGCGGCGACGACCGCGTCGGCGGTGGCCTCGACGAAAGCCGTCGGCCCGCAGATGAAGATGAGCGGACGATCCTCGGGCGGGATCGTCAGGGCTTCGAGGTCGGTCTGCGTGACGCGGCCCGCGGTGCGCACCGATCCGGCGGGAGCGAGGCGCGTATGGATCCAGTCGGTGCGGATGCCGGCGGCCCCGAGCCGCAGGATCTCATCGGCGTACATGGCATCCGGTGCCGAACGTACCGAGTACAGCAACCGGAAGGGCTGGGCGGTGCCTGCGGCCGCGCGCGCCCGGGCGATCGAGAGCAGCGGCACGATGCCCGAGCCGCCGGCGATGAGCTGCACGGGGGAGGGATCGCTCTCGCGCCAGACGAAGTACTGGCCCAGCGGACCCTTCACTTCGAGGAAGTCGCCGGGGCGTACCTCCTCGACGAGGTAGGGCGAGACCTCGCCGTCTTCGACCTCGTCGACGGCGAGCTCGACGCGCTCGCCGGGACCGAAGTTCGCGATCGAGTAGGACCGTTCCGCCTGGTAACCGTCCTCGGCCGTGAGGCGGATGTCGAGGTGCTGCCCGGGCAGGCTCCCGGTCCAGCCCGGCACATCGAGCACGAGCGAGCGGGCGTGCGAGGTGAGCGGCGCGACCGACTCGACGTGCGCCGGCAGCCAGGGCGTCGCCGTCACCAGTACCGCTCTTCGCGCCACGGATCGCCGTGCATGTTGTACCCGTTCTGCTCCCAGAAGCCGGGTTCGTCGCGCGCCTGCAGGACGAGTCCGCGCACCCATTTGGCGCTCTTCCAGAAGTAGAGGTGCGGGACGAGAAGTCGCGCAGGTCCCCCGTGTTCGGGCGCGAGCGGCTTCCCGTCGAACTCGAAGACGACCCACGCCTTGCCGCCCATGAGGTCTTTCACGGGCACGTTCGTCGTGTAGCCGCCGTACGAGTGCGCCATCACCGAGGGGGCCGCGCTGTCGACGTCGGCCAGCAGCGTGTCGACCGAGACGCCGCGCCACGATGTGCCGAACTTCGACCACCGGGTCACGCAGTGGATGTCGGTGTGCACGTCCTCGATCGGCAGGGCGTGGATCTCGTCCCACGTCCACGTCGTCGTCGCGCCCGTCTCGGTGCGGATGGCGAACTGCCAGTCCTCGGTCCGGATGCGCGGGGTCGGACCCGCGGAGAGAACCGGGAAGTCCTCGGTCAGGTACTGCCCCGGGGGAAGGTGCGGATTCGCTTCGCGTCGACGCGCTCCAAAACCCCTGCTGAACTCGGCCATGACGCCTCCCTGGCCCGACCTTACTCGCCGGTGCGCGGCGAGTGAATCGACGATGACGTGGCGGCAGGCCCGCGCGATCGTGGCGGATCAGCCCTTCGGAACCTCGATGTCGACCGGTTCGCCCCAGGCGGTGAACTGCTGCAGCGACGTGGCCTGCACGCCGCCGAAGGTACCGGTGGCCTGCGTGCCCACGACGCGGTGCCCTTCGCCGAGCCACACGATCATCTCGGTGATCTCGACGCCGCCGGCCGAGAACGGGGCATCGGCCTGCAGGCGCCACGCCCGCACGTCGGTGCCGTCGGGGAGGGCCACCGTGTCTTGGCCGGTCTGGACCGTCCACGACGGGGAGGAGGAGAGAAGGGATGCCGCGGCCGAGGGGTCGGCGAAGGCGCGGTACGACTGTCCGATGGTCGAGGCGATGACCGCGCGATAGTCGTCGCTCGACGCGTCGGCCTTCACCCACGCACCGTCGAACGTGACCCATGCCTCCGTGGGTGTGAGGACGAAGTCGTTCGTCCCCTCGGGACCCGTGACCGAGCCCGAGGTCGCCGGGGCGTCGCCGTAGACGAAGTCCGCCTCGCCGGTCAGATCGGCGGACTGCAGGTGAAGGTGGCCGCTGCCCTCGGCGCGCGAGAAGGCGATCACGCAGGCCGCCAGGTCGTCGCCGGTGACCGTGGCGTCGGCGATGAGGTCGACGTCGTCGCACTCGCGGGGCGAGGCGACCACGGTGCCCCCGGTCGGGGTCGGCGACGCCGGGGCCGCCACGGTCTCCGTGCCCTGCGGTGCCGGATCGGCCGCCGAGGTGCACGCGGTGAGGAGCGCCAGGGCGCTCACGGTGAGTGCGAGGGTCTTCGTCGTTCGCCGCATGGCATCCACTCTAGGAAAGTCCCGCTCACTCCACCCGGCGGACCGCGCGTCGCGGCGGACGCGCCACGAGCAGCACTCCGACGAGCGACGCGGCGACCACAACGACCGCGAGCAGGCCCTGCAGGTCCCACAGCGGGATCGTCTGCAGCCACGAGCCGGGACTCCCGGCGAACCGCGACCACGCCACCACGTACGAGCCCATCGCGAGTCCCGCGCCGAGCCCGAGCGGTACCCCCAAGAGGAGGATCAGCGACCCCTGTGCGAGGGCGACCCGACGCAGGAACCGCGGGGTCGCGCCGACGGCGTACATCGTCGTCGCGTCGCGTCGGGCCTGGGTGCGCGCGAGCAGCAGAGACACCGTGGTCGCCACGACCGCGAGGGCGGCCAAGGCCAGGATCGGTGCGAGGCCGGCGGCATCGCCCCACGGGTCCACATTCTGCGGGGTCGCCATGGTGACGAGCGACGTGTGGGTGGTGACGATCTCGCGAGCGCGGTCCAGCTCGCCCGCGGTGAGCGGTCGCGAGGTCAGCACGTACTCGCCCACGAAGTCGAACTCGGTGAGCCCGAGAGCGCGGGCCGTCTCAGGCGAGACCGTGAGCGGCGGAGCGAACCCGCGCAGGAAGGCGCCGGGAACGGGCGTGATCGATGACGCGCCCTCTTCCCCGGGGAACATGTCGGCCCCGACCGCGAGCCGCACCTCCCCGTCGCCGCTGAGTCTCGTCGCGTCGTTGACGATCGCCCCGCCTGCCTCCAGCACATCGGCGGCGGCGTCTGCCCCGGCGATCCCCGAGGCGCGTACGGCGTCCGCCGACAGGACGTAGGTGTTCGTGCCGCCCATCCACGCGACGCTCATGCTCGGCGAGTAGCCGTCGACCGCGTCGCGGCAGGTCACGGTCTCGTCGGGGTCGAGCATCGCGGGCGCGTCCGGGGCGAGGCCGGCCGGGCAGGTCTTCTCGGGCGCGGGGAGCGCTTCGAGGTGCCGCGAGCCGTCGAGCGCGGTGGTCTCGATGGGAAGGGTGCCGGTGACGGGGATATCCTCCGCGAGGGCGCGGGCGGCGTCGGCGAACACGAGGCGATCGAACGCGGGCGAGACCGACACGAAGGTGCCCAGGACGAGATGGCCGGCGCCGACCATCTGCCCCGTGGAGTCGCGGTTGTTCTGCGTTCCCGACCCCGTCACGACGAGCAGCGCGGATGCCGCGAGAACCGCGACCAGCACGCCCGCGGCCGCGGGGACCACACGCGTCGGGTGATCGAGACCGTCGCGCACGGCCATCCGCAGCGCGAGGGGTGCGCGCCCCGCGGCGCGGCCGGCGACGGAGAGAAGGGCCCGGATGCCGAGGACGAGCGCGCTCGCCCCCACGACGACGGTCGCGGCGACCAGCAGGGCCGCCGAGGGGTCGGTCTGGCCGGGGGCACGGTACTCGGCGGGAAGCTGAGCGAGGGCATCTCGGAATGCTCCGGCCCGCGCGAAGGCGCCCCACCCGGCGATGACGGCGAGTACCGCGAGGACCACGGGAAGAACCGCTCGCGTGATGATGCGTGCACGGCCGGGCGCTGTGGGCGCGGCGAGTCGGTCCCTGACCGCGTCGACCGGTTGGAGGCGGGACGCCCGGCGGGCGGGACCCAGGGTGGCGACGAGTCCGATCACGACGGCGATGGCGACGCCCGCGAGCGGCGCCCACACCGGGAACCGCGTCCACATGTCCGCGCCGGGGTAGGCCGCTGCGACGAGCAGCGCGCCGCCCGCGATTCCGAGCCCGACGCCCACGATGCCGCCACCGGCACCGACGAGACCGCCCTGCAGGAGGATCGTGCGCCGCAGATCCCGCGGGGTGGCCCCGGCGACGGCCGCGAGGCCGAGCATCCGGCGGGACTCGTCCGCTGCCACCGCGAACGCGGGGGTCACCAGGCCCAGGACGAGCAGCGCTCCGACGAACGCCACGAGGATCGTCACCGCCGCGCGCTCGATGAGCGCCTTGGCATCCGTCTCGACGGGGTAGAGCGCACTCGCCGGCGGGTAGTTCTCGAGCACGTCGCGCGAGACGGCGAACGTCTGCAGGGCGTTGAGCGCTTGCGCGTTGGCCCAGGTGACCGGCGCATCGCCCACGACGAGCCAGCGCCCATCGATTCCGACGGGGTCGGCTGCGACCAGGCGCGACATCCATCCCTCGGGAGCCCATGCCGTCTGCTCGGCGCCGGGCGCGATGCCGCTCACGCGATACCCGCGCTGCACGTTCTGGACGACCTCGCCGAGGCGGCCCTCCCCGGTGCTCCCGTACCACCCCGACCACGGCGGGGCCACGAGAGACACGTCGTCGCCGACGCTGAGGCCCAGACGCTCGGCGAACGCCCGTGAGACGACCGCTTCGGTGTCATCGATCGGCATCCGCCCCTCGTCGAGCGCCGGGATCAGGATGCCGAGCCCCTCGGCATCCGCTTCGATCAGGCGCCCGGTCGACAGCGTCGAGACGTCGATGTCGGCCGCCGCCACGTCGGCCCCGGCGGCGCTCTCGACGCCGGGGGCGAGGTTCAGCCCCGTCGTCGCGATGAGTTCGAGCGAACGCCAGAACGGAATGAGGTGGTCGCTCGTCGGGAGTGCCCGCGCGAGCTCGTCGGCCGTCGGGGGTTCTGTCTCGAGGTCGCCGTTCCAGGGGCCGGGTGCTCCTTCGGGGAGCTGGGGGAACGGCGGCGCCTCGCGCGTGAGCGTGGTCGCGGTGAGAACGGCTTGTGCGTCCGACGGGATGCTCGCGAGAGCCTGGTCGCGCGACGGCGTCGGAGCCTGCTGGACGGCTGCCCACGCCACGAGCGCGGCGATCGGCAGAGCGATCAGCAGGCATGACAGCACGGTGCGAAGCGCGTGCGCGCGGGTGTCGCGGAGGGCGAGCCGCAGGGTGGGTCGCCACGAGGGGATGCCGCGCATCACACGACTCCGGATGCCTCGGCGAGCAGCGCGTCGGGATCGCTGGGTCCCGTCTGGTCGACGATGCGTCCGTCGCGCAGGAAGATCGTCCGGTCGGCCCACGCGGCGAATCGCGGTTCGTGCGTGACCATGAGCACGGCCGCCCCTCGATCGGCGCGGTCGCGCAGCACCTCCAGAACGGCGGTGCCCGTGGCCGAGTCGAGTGCACCGGTCGGTTCGTCGGCGAGCACGAGTCGGCGCGCTCCGACGAGGGCACGGGCGATCGCCACGCGTTGGGCCTGTCCGCCCGAGAGCTCATCGGGGCGGCGGTCCGCCACATCGGTCAGCCCCGTATCGGCGAGGACCTCGAGCGCGGCCCGGCGCGCGCGGCGTGCGGAGTGGCCGTCGAGCTCGAGGGGGAACGCGACGTTCTCGGCGGCGGTGAGGGAGGGGAGGAGGTTGAAATCCTGGAACACGTAGCCGACGCTCCGACGGCGAAGAAGCGCGAGCTTGGTCGCGTCGAGGCCGCCGATGTCGGTGCCTTCGAGGAGCACCTGACCCGACGTCGGTCGGTCGAGGCCTCCGGCGAGGTGGAGCAGCGTCGACTTGCCCGAGCCGGACGGCCCCATGACGGCGACGAACTCCCGCGGGCGGACGACCAGATCGGCGTGGTGCAGGGCGGTGACTTCGCGGACTCCCTCGCCGTGCACGCGTGTGGCGCCGCGCAGCTCGAGGACGGCGGTCATCGCGCGCTCCGCTCGCGAGGTGCGACCGGGGCGGTGCGGGACGCGCGGGGAGTGGCATCCGGGATCCGGCGACGCGCGGCGGTCTCTTCGACGTCGTCGAGCCAGCGCAGCTCGGCCTCGGTGAGGAAGATGTGGTTGTCGAGGACGAGGCGGCCGGCGATGTCGTCGGCGTCGAGCCCGCGGCGCAAGCGGGTGAGGTCGTGGAGCGTGCGATGGGTGGCGGCGCGCTGCTTCTGTACGAGGTCTTGCACGTCGAGGTCGCCGAGGGCCACCGCGAGGGCGAACTTGATGACGAGCTCGTCACGACCGCGCTGGGCCGGCGAGACGGGGTCGGCCCACCACGCCTGAAGTTCTCGCATGCCCTCATCTGTCAGGTGCCAGGGGCGCTGGACGTCGTCGTCGTCCTGTTCATCGCGGACGACGAGGCCGTCTCGCTGAAGACGCTGGAGGGTGGACGAGACCTGGCCGATGTTCAGGGGCCATGAGTTGCTCGTGGTGTCGTCGAAGTCCTTTCGCAGCTGATACGTCGTCGAGGGCTGGCGCGAGAGCAGGGCCAGCAGGGCGAACTTCACCGACATCGAAACCTCCGGGGTTACTGAGTAACTGCGACCCTACGGGGTTACTCGGTAACCGTCAAACGACGTGGCCCTCATAGAGCGGTGCCCGTCAAGCCCCACGCCTCTCAGGGATCTCTTCACCCGGGAGGTGTACCGTCTCACCCGGTCTGCGCGACTTCACGTGCTCAGGTCGACTCCAACGGCGGTGTCGTCACCGGGTGGTGCGTTCGCGCTCGGAAACGACACGGGAGGCGATCACCATCAGCACCATGACGGTCCCCGTCTCCCCTCCCGTCGCCGCGGCTCCCGGGCCGCTCGACAAGGTTCGCAACCTCCCCTCCCTGACCGGACTGCGCTGGGCGACGGCGCTGCTCATCTTCGGTCACCACCTCATGGCGGTCGAGTACTTCGGCGGAACCGCGGGTGTCATCTGGGGCACCCTCTTCGAGGCCGGCAAGACCGGGGTGACGCTGTTCTTCATCCTCTCCGGCTTCGTGCTCGCGTGGGGGTACAAGCCGCAGCAGAGCGCCCGGTCGTTCTGGTGGCACCGCGTCGCGCGGATCTACCCCCTGCACCTCGTGGGTGTCGGACTCGCCCTCGTCGCTGCCGCGACCCTCGTGCCCGAGATCAGGACCGACGGCACCGCGCCGCTCGTGGCCAACGTCTTCCTCGTCAACGGGTGGGTTCCCGACTGGTGGCAGGCGGGCAACCCCGCGAGCTGGTCGCTCGTGTGCGAGGCGTTCTTCTACCTCACCTTCCCGTTCCTCATCCGTCCGCTCGCCCGCGCGTCGAATCGGGCGCTCGCCGTGGTGGTCGTGGCATCCCTCACCCTCGCCGCCTTCGCGCCGCAGATCGCGTCGATGTCTCCCGTGCCGCTATCGGCGGCATCGACGCCGTTGCTGCGGATGCCCGAGTTCGTGCTGGGCGTCACCCTCGCGTTGCTCATGAAGAGCGGCTCGTGGATGCCGATGAAGCTGCGCTGGACGGTCCCCCTGGCCGCGGCGGGATACGCGCTGTCGGAGGCGCCGACCCTGCCCGGCACCGACATTCACCCGGGACTGGCGGCGACCGTCGGCTTCTACGCCCTGCTCGTCGCGTCTCTCGCGAACGCCGACGCCCGCGCGAACTCCACCTTCCTCGCGCGGCCGCTCTGGCAGGAGCTGGGACGCGTGTCGTTCGCGTTCTACCTCGTGCACCTCCTCGTGATCGCGGCGGTGTCATCGGCATGGCCCGATGGGCACCCGCAGTTGCCGTGGCGCCAGGCTGTGCTGCTCGCGTTCGCGGCGTTCGGCATCGCCCTCACCCTGGCGTGGGTGATCCACAAGGCCGTCGAGATTCCGGCACAGCGGTGGCTCCTGCGGTACGACCGGTCACGCGCCGCGGTGCGACCCGCGCCCTTGATGGGCGCCACGGCTCGCAGCTAGGCTCGCCGGATGTTCTCGGCTGTCGGCGGTGTCCACCTGTTCATCCTGCTCACGTGGGTCCTCGCGATCGCCGTCATCGGGGCGGTCGCCTACGTCGTCGTGCGCCTGGCCGTGCTGAGTGCTCTCAAGGCGCACACGCGGTGGGTCGACGGCGGCAAGCCGTAGCGACAACCGGTCAAGGGAGCAACGGAGCGCCGTCCGCAGAACCGTTTGCGCGCCCCGCCGACGAGCAGGCGTCCGAGCCTTCTCAGCCGCGGGGGGACCACGTCGGCCCGATTCTTGTCCAGTGCTCGTGACATTCGTCGAGAGATCGATGCAAAAAGAACGCGAGCGCCTGGTTCTGCACGGGCGGGTCATCGAGGCGGCCGACGGCATCCTCCGCACGTGACCCATCCCGCGTCCAGCGAGCCCTCGGTACACTTCCCTGTGCCCGAAACACCCTCCACCCCCGATCGCGACGTCGCGCCGGATGCCACCGCGCCCGATGCCGCGGCTGCGCCGGTGACCGATGTGGACGCGGATGCCACGGACGCCGGTGCCGCGCCGGGCGTCGAGCCCGTGGCATCCATCGATCCGACCGAGCTCGAGATCGCGCTGCGTGTGATCGACGCGGCCTCCTCGCTCGACCGTGAAGACCCCGCGTACATCGCGCTGCGCCGCCAGACCGGCAAGCTTTACAAAGACGTCAAGCGGCAGTCGCGTCGCGAGAAGCGCCAGCGCATCGCCGATGCCGACCGTGCCGTCGTCGCCGCCACCGCGACGGGGGCGGCCGACCGCATCGACGACGAGACGCGCGGCATCCCGCTCGCGACCCGCACGACCACGCCGTTCGCAGGCGAGCTGATCAAGGCCCGCGCCTGCTACATCTGCAAGCAGGACTACACGCTCGTCGACGCGTTCTATCACCAGCTGTGCCCGGACTGCGCGGCGATGAGCCATGCGAAGCGCGACGCGCGCACCGACCTCACCGGCAAGCGCGCGCTGCTCACCGGCGGTCGCGCGAAGATCGGAATGTACATCGCCCTGCGCCTCCTGCGCGACGGTGCGCACACCACCATCACCACGCGCTTCCCGCGCGACGCTGTCCGTCGGTTCTCGTCGCTGCCCGACAGCGCGGACTGGCTGCACCGCCTCAAGGTCGTGGGCATCGACCTGCGCGACCCCGCCCAGGTGATCGGACTCGCCGAGTCGGTGGCATCCGATGGCCCGCTCGACATTCTCATCAACAACGCCGCGCAGACCGTGCGGCGCTCGCCGGGTGCGTACAAACCCCTGGTGGATGCCGAACTCGCGCCGCTTCCCGACGGCCCGCTGCCCGAGCTGGTCACGTTCGGGCACACGAACGATGCACACCCGCTCGCGCTCGCGCAGTCGGTGTCGTCGCACCCGATCCTCGCGTCGGCGGCCCGCACCGCCGAGGAACTCACGGCCGAGGCGATGGCCGCGGGTTCCTCGTCGCTCGAGCGGCTGATGACGGGCACCGCGATCGATGCGGGCGGGCTCATCCCCGACGAGGACCGCATCAACAGCTGGACGCAGTCGGTCGAGCAGGTCGAGCCGCTCGAGATGCTCGAGGTGCAGCTCGCGAACATGACCGCGCCGTTCCTGCTCGTCAGCCGGTTGCGGCCGGCGATGGCCGCGTCTCCTGCGCGCCGGAAGTACGTCGTGAACGTCTCGGCGATGGAGGGCGTGTTCGGTCGCGGCTACAAGGGACCCGGCCACCCGCACACGAACATGGCCAAGGCCGCGCTGAACATGCTCACGCGCACGAGTGCCCGCGAGATGTTCGAGACCGACGGCATCCTGATGACCGCGGTCGACACCGGCTGGATCACCGACGAGCGCCCGCACTTCACCAAGGTGCGCCTGGCCGAGGAGGGCTTCCACGCCCCGCTCGACCTCGTCGACGGCGCGGCCCGCGTCTACGACCCGATCGTGCGCGGAGAGGCCGGCGAAGACCTTTTCGGCATCTTTTTGAAGGACTACCGCAAGAGCTCCTGGTGAGCTCGCTCCCCACCCGCCCCGGCAACCCGTTGAGTGTCCAGAACACCCGGACGTTTTTCTGAGGCGTCCGGGTTTCTTGGACACTCACGGCCGGAAGAGCACCCACGTGCGGGTGAGCGCTCAGCGAAGTGGCCGCAGCACCTCTTCGTCCACCGGGAAAGCCACGTCATAGAACAGCTGCGGTGCGCCGATGGCGCCCCAATCGTCTTTCTTGACCCGGATGCCGGAGGTCGAGACCTCGGCGATGCGCACGCGCAGCCACGAACCGTCGTCGAGGCGCAGCTCGTACATGTCGGCGAGGTAGCCGATCCCGCGCGCGTCGAGCGTCTCCTCCGCGGTCAGCCAGTCGACCGCCTCCGTCACGCGCCGACCGAGGAGGTCGATGACGACGAAGCCGTCGCCTTGGGGCTCCATCCACCCGAGCACCTCGCCGTCAGGGCGTCGGTGCGCGATCCAGTCGCTGCGCATGGCGTCGAGTCTAGGAGGCGAGTCGGGCGGGCCTTCCGCGCGCTGAGTGTCCACAACACCCGGACGTTTTTCTGAGGCGTCCGGGTGTTGTGGACACTCAAGCGCAGTGAGACGTCTCGCGGTGTCGACCGCTGACCCCGCCGCTCGCGTGCGTACCACCCGCGCGCCCACCACGCGCCACTCGCACCGTGGACAACTCGATTACTGAGCAGTAACCTGATTCCCTTACCGACCGGTAACTCAACGAGGAGTTGTCATGACGCAGGCCTACCGCGATCTCGTCGCCGAGCTGCGCGAGAGACGCGAGGCGATCGCGAAGGGCGGATCGGATGCCGCGCGCGAACGCCACGTCGCCCGCGGCAAGATGCTCGCCCGCGACCGTATCGATGCGCTGCTCGACGTCGGCAGCCCGTTCCTCGAGGTCGCGCCGCTCGCCGCCTACGACCTGTACGGCGGGGACTGCCCCGCCGGCGGTGTGGTTGCGGGGATCGGGCTCGTGCACGGGCGGCACGTGATGGTGGTCGCCAACGACGCGACCGTGAAGGGCGGCACCTACTTCCCGATCACGGTGAAGAAGCACCTCCGCGCGCAGGAGATCGCCGCCGAGAACCGCTTGCCGTGCGTCTATCTCGTCGACTCGGGCGGTGCCTTCCTGCCGATGCAGGACGAGGTGTTCCCCGATCGCGACCACTTCGGCCGCATCTTCTACAACCAGGCGCGCATGTCTCGCGATGGGATCCCGCAGATCGCCGCGGTGCTCGGCTCGTCGACGGCGGGCGGCGCCTACGTCCCCGCGATGAGCGACGAGACGGTGATCGTGCGGAACCAGGGCACGATCTTCCTCGGCGGACCGCCGCTGGTGAAAGCCGCCACCGGCGAGGTGGTCACCGCCGAAGATCTCGGCGGTGGAGCCGTTCACACGCGGGTGTCGGGGGTCGCCGATCATCTCGCCGAGAACGACGAGCACGCGTTGCGCATCGTCCGCGACATCGTCGAGACGCTTGCTCCGGACGAGCAGCGGATGCCAGAGCCCGCTGCCGATCCCGAGAGGGACCCGCGGGAGCTCGAAGACATCGTCCCGGTCGAGCTCACCACCCCGTACGACGCGCGCGAGATCGTCACGCGGATCGTCGACGCCGGCAGCATCCACGAGTTCAAGCGCGAGTACGGCGAGACCCTCGTCACCGCCTTCGCCCGCATCGAGGGGCATCGCGTCGGCATCGTCGCGAACAACGGCGTCCTCTTCGGCGAGTCGGCCCTCAAGGGGGCCCACTTCATCGAGCTGTGCGATCAGCGCGGCATCCCGCTGGTGTTCCTGCAGAACATCACCGGCTTCATGGTCGGCCGCGAGTACGAGTCGGGCGGCATCGCCAAACACGGCGCCAAGATGGTCAACGCCGTCGCGTGCGCCTCGGTGCCCAAGCTCACCGTCGTCGTCGGCGGCTCGTTCGGCGCCGGCACGTACTCGATGTGCGGACGCGCCTACTCGCCCCGGTTCCTCTGGCTCTGGCCCGGCGCGCGCGTCTCGGTCATGGGCGGGCCGCAGGCGGCATCCGTCCTGTCCACCGTCCGCCGCGACCAGATCGAGGCGGGTGGCGGCGAGTGGTCGACCGACGACCAGGCCGCCTTCGAGGCGCCGATTCGCGCGCAGTACGAGCAGCAGGGGAGCCCGTACTACTCCACCGCCCGCCTCTGGGACGACGGCATCATCGAACCCGCGCAGACCCGCGACGTCCTCGCCCTCGCCCTCGACGTCGTCTCCCGTTCGCCCCTCGACGCGCCGGGTTACGGCGTCTTTCGGATGTGAGCCGCATGTTCACCACCGTTCTGATCGCCAACCGCGGCGAGATCGCCTGTCGCATCATCCGCACCCTGCGCTCCCTCGGTATCCGCTCGGTCGCCGTCTACAGCGATGCGGATGCCGGCTCCCGGCACGTCCACCTCGCCGACGTCGCGGTGCGCCTGGGCCCGGCGCCGGCGGCGCGCAGCTACCTCGACGTCGACGCCGTGATCCGAGCGGCGCGCGAGACGGGGGCCGAGGCGATCCACCCCGGGTACGGATTCCTCGCCGAGAACGCCGCCTTCGCTCGCGCCTGCGAGGAGGCCGGGATCGTGTTCATCGGCCCCGGTGCCGAGGCGATCCGCGTCATGGGCGACAAGATCACCGCCAAGCACGCCGTCGAGGAGCGCGGGGTTCCCACCGTTCCCGGCGTCGCGCGCGCGGGGATGACAGACGACGAGCTGATCGCCGCGGGTGATGAGGTGGGCTACCCGCTCCTCATCAAGCCGTCGGCGGGCGGTGGCGGCAAGGGCATGCACGTCGTCGAGGCCTCGGACGTGCTCCCCGAAGCGATCGCCGCAGCCCGGCGCGAAGCGGCCTCGAGCTTCGGTGACGACACCCTGTTCCTCGAGCGGTACGTGCGCAGCCCCCGCCACATCGAGGTGCAGGTGCTCGCCGATGCGCACGGCGGAGTCGTCCACCTGGGCGAGCGCGAGTGCTCGCTCCAACGACGCCACCAGAAGGTCATCGAAGAGGCGCCCTCGCCGCTGCTCGACGCCGAGACCCGCGCGCGCATCGGTCAGGCTGCGTGCGAGACCGCCCGCAGCGTCGACTACCGGGGCGCCGGGACGGTGGAGTTCATCGTTTCGGCCGACGCCCCGGATGAGTTCTTCTTCATGGAGATGAACACGCGTCTTCAGGTCGAGCACCCGGTCACCGAAGAGGTCACCGGCCTCGACCTCGTGGAGCAGCAGCTGCGCATCGCCGCGGGCGAGCCGCTCGGCTTCGATCAGGATGCCGTCACCCTCACCGGGCACGCGTTCGAGGCGCGCGTGTACGCCGAGGATCCGGCATCCGGGTTCCTGCCGACCGGCGGTCACGTCACGCGCGTGCGACACCCGGGCGGGGACGGGATCCGCGTCGACACCGAGCTCGAAGACGGTCTCGACGTCTCGGTCGACTATGACCCGATGCTCGCGAAGATCATCGCGTGGGGGAGTGACCGCGAGCAGGCTCGGCGGCGGTTGGTCGCCGCCCTCGGCGACACCGCGGTGTTCGGCTTCGCGACGAACGTCGAGTTTCTGCGAGCGCTCGTCGAGCTTCCCGACGTCGTCGCGGGAGACCTCGACACGGGGCTGATCGCGCGCGAGCTCGAGGGGCTCACGGCGGCTGCGGTCGACGAGCGCGTGTTCGCCGAGGCGGCTCTCCTCCTGGATGCCACGGGCCCGGTCGCGCCGGTGGGCGAGGCCGGCGCCTCGGGCGCGGCCGCGACCGCGCCGGCGGGCGCTGCCAGGGCCGCGGCCGCGCGCAACGCGTGGCACCGCCGCGACGGGTGGCGGCTGGGGGTGTCGGCACCGCGGCGCTACCGGCTCGCGGTCGGAGGCGAACAGCGCGCCCTCGAGGTGACGGGCGCGGGGGAGACGCTCGCGCTCGCCGAGCGTGCGCAGGTCGAGCGCGATC
Source organism: Microbacterium enclense (assembly GCA_038182865.1). Taxonomy (NCBI): domain Bacteria; kingdom Bacillati; phylum Actinomycetota; class Actinomycetes; order Micrococcales; family Microbacteriaceae; genus Microbacterium; species Microbacterium enclense. The sequence continues at coordinate 1,316,949 of CP116226.1, forward strand.
GGGAGGGAATTGCCCCCGAGGCCGCGCGTGCGGCGCGCCTCGAGCGCCACGGCGACGGTGTCGTCTCGGTGACCCTCGCCGGTCGCACGCGCACGTTCTCCGCGGAGGTCGACCCCGGCGGGGTGTGGATCGCGCGAGAGGGCGCGATGCTCCGCGTCGACACCATCGCCGCCGAGCACCGCGCCGACGCCGCCGCGGACGCCGACCCGCAGCTCGTCTCGCCCATGCCGGGCACCGTGGTGGCCGTCCACGTCGCCGAGGGGGCGACGGTCGAGGTCGGGGATGCCGTGATGGCGGTGGAGGCGATGAAGATGGAGCACGTGGTGCGTTCGAGTGTCGCGGGAACGGTCTCTCTGCAGGCGCGGGTCGGAGACGTGGTCTCGCGCGGACAGGCGCTCGCGGTGGTGTCGCCCGGCGCCCCGGTCGCCGACGCGGCGCCGAGCGCGCGGCGGGCGGGAGGCACGCAGGGCAGCGCCGAGGAAGGGAGCGCCGAGTGAGCGGCATCCGGATCATCCAGAGAGGGCTGTACGTCGATGAGCTGCAGGAGGGCGCGGTCTACGTGCACAGTCCCGGCCGGACGGTGACCGAGGCCGACAACGTGCTGTTCACGACCCTGACGATGAACACGCAGTCCCTGCACCTGGATGCCGCGTGGTCGGCGTCGACCGAGTTCGGTGAGCGGCTGGTCAACAGCATGTTCACGCTGTCGACGATGGTCGGTCTCTCGGTTTCTCAGTTGACCCAGGGGACGATCGTCGCGAACCTCGGTTTCAGCGACGTGCGTTTCCCCGCGCCGGTGCGCGTCGGCGACACGCTGTACGCCGAAACGCTCGTCGTGGGAAAGCGCGCCTCGGCATCCCGTCCAGGCCAGGGGATCGTGGACTTCGCCCACACGATGCGCAACCAGAATGGGGTGGTGGTCGCCGAGGCGCGTCGCTCGACGCTCATGCTCATGACCCCCGCCGCGGAGCCCGGCCCGGCCGGTGGCCCGGCCCCCGCGCCCGCCGCGGCGCCCGGCCCGGCCCCCGCGCCGGGCCCGGCCCCCGCCCCCGAACAGGAGTCCTGATGCACGGCCCCGCCCTGCTGTTCTGCCCCGCCGATCGTCCTGACCGCTATGCGAAGGCGGCCGCGGCGGCCGACACGGTGATCCTCGACCTCGAGGACGCCGTCGCTCCCGCCGACAAGGCTCGGGCGCGCGAGGCGCTCGTCGCGAGCACGCTCGACCCCGCGCGCGTGATCGTGCGCCTGAACCCCGCCGGGACGGCCGAGCACGCCCTCGATCTCGCCGCCGTTCGCGCGAGCGGGTACACCACCGTGATGCTCGCCAAGGCCGAGTCGGCCGCCGACGTCGACGCCACTCCGGGGCTCCGCGTGCTGGCACTGTGTGAGACGGCTCTCGGCGTCGTGCGCGCCGCCGAGATCGCCGCTCACCCCGACACCGCCGGGCTGATGTGGGGCGCGGAAGACCTCATCGCGAGCATGAACGGACGCTCGAGCCGCCTCGCCGACGGCCGTTACCGCGATGTCGCCCGCACCGCCCGCGCCACCGTTCTGCTCGCCGCGCGCGCTCACGGCAAAGCCGCGATCGACGCGGTGCACCTCGACATCGCCGACCTCGACGGCCTCCGCGCCGAGTGCGAGGATGCCGCCGCCTCCGGGTTCACCGCCACGGCGTGCATCCACCCGACGCAGGTGGCCACGATCCGCGCGGCCTTCGCGAGCTCCGACGAGGAGCGCGAGTGGGCGCGCGCCGTGCTCGCCGAGGCGGAGGGGCAGCCCGGCGTCTTCCGCTTCCGCGGGCGCATGATCGACGAGCCCGTGCTGCGTCAGGCGCGGGAGATGCTGCGGTGAGCGCGAGCGCCGACACCCCGCCGACCTGGCGGGCGACGCAGAAGGCCAACCGCCGTGCGTCGCTGATGCGCTCGGCCGCGGCGCTGTTCGCCGAGCGCGGTTTCGCGGCCGTGTCGACGGTGGAGCTCGGTGAGGCGGTCGGGATGAGCGGCCCCGCGCTGTACAACTACTTCCCCAGTAAAGAGGCGCTGCTCGCCGAAGTGCTGGTCGACGCGAGTCAGCGCCTGCTCGAGGGGGGCCGCGCCCTCGTCGCCGAGGCCGGGGAGCCGACGGACGTGCTGGCGCGGCTGGTGCGATTCCACCTCGACTTCGCCACGGCCGACCCCGACACGATCCGCATCCAAGACCGCGAACTGGCACAGCTCCCTGCCGAGGCGAATCACCGCGTGCGCAGCCTCCAGCGGCAGTACGTGCAGGAATGGGATGCCGTGCTCGCGGCGGTCCGCCCCGAGCTCGACGCCGACGAGCGCCAGGCACGTCTGCTCGGCACGTTCGGTTTGCTGAACTCGACCCCGCACAGTGCGGTCGTCCCGGCCGGTCGAACCGCCGAGATCCTCGCCGCGATGGCGCTGCGCGCGTTGGTGGGGCCGGACGGGGCCTGACGCGCGTACCGTCCTGCGGGTGTTGTCGGCGACACGCCGCGGAGCGGGCGCGGTCAGCGGCGTGTCAGCCTCCGACTCCGCGTGACGGTACGCCCCTCCGCGGCCCCGTCACTCCGGCAGGAAGTACTCCCGCGCCAGCGGGGCGATCTCGATTCCGGATGCCGTCGAGGCGGTGACCCAGCGCAGCTCCGCGATCTCGGCATCCGGGGTCGGCTGCTGGGAGCCGATGTCGACGCGGAACACGTCGGCGACAACCTCGAAGCCGGGCTCGTTGGCGGCGACGGCGGCGAATTCGCCCAGCGGTTCGAGGGCGGCAGGGTCGACGTCGAGGTGGATCTCCTCGGCGAGCTCGCGGGCGAGGGTCTCGGCGGGCGTCTCCCCGGCTTCCGGCTTGCCGCCGGGCTGCATGAACGCGGTCGTCCCGGCCTTCCGCACGAGCAGGAGGCGCCCGTCGGCGTCGGTGATGACCGCCGCCGAGACGCGGATTCGGCGCGGGGTCGTGGCATCCGTCTTCACCCCCGCACGCTAACACCCGCGCCGGTTCCGCCCCGCGATCCTCACCGCGGAGAGCGTTGAGTGTCCAAGACACCCGGACGAGTGCCCCCATCCATCCGGGTGTCCTGGACACCCAACGCTCCGCGGGCGGTGCCGCCCCCGAATCCCGGCACCGCCCGCCCGCGTCACACCGTGCCGCGGCGGATCCCGGTCACGATCGGGCGCGTCGAGGCCAGGGCCGCCGCCACCAGCGCGAAGCCGGCGACGAACGTCAGCGCGATCGTGGCGACCGACAGCGGGGCGACGAGCAGGCTCATCCCGACGATCGGGAACGACAGCACCCCACCCAGCGCGGCGCCGCCGATCGCGGCCCACCGCAGGGGCACCATGACGGTGAGACGGCGTGCACGGCGGAGTTCGGCATCCGGGATGCCGAGACGGTCGAGGCCCACGATCAGATCGCGCTCCTCGAGCACAGACGCCGCCTGCGTCACCCCCACCGCACAGGCGAGCAACACGAAGGCGATGCCGAGAGTGAGGAGCACGCCCGTGCGGATGTCGGCCATGAGCGTTCCCTCGGTGCCTTCGGCCATGTCGGCGAGGGCGAGACCGCATCCGGCGACCACCGCGATGAACGACACGATCGCCATGCCCGACACGCGTCGCCACGAGGCTCCGGCGTGGGCGGCGAGTTCTCTGCCGGCGACGAGGTGCGCCGCGCTGTTCGCCCGCCGGGCCATGGCCCGCCCACGTGCGGCGACGATCGGCGCTCCCACGAGGTTCAGCAGCGCCATGCCGCCCGCGAAAACGCCGAGCAGCACGGCCAGAGCGATCGCCGGGCCCAAGAGCTCGCCGACGAGGCTGAAGTTCGCCACCACCAGAGCCACCCCGGCCAGCACGATGACCCCGACGATCAAAGCGAGCCGACGCGACGGCGGGGCGTCACGGCGCGTGCGCACCCCGAGCGGTGTCACGGTCACCTTCCGCAGGCTCGCGGCCGCGCTCGCCGCGGCGATCGCGACCACGCCGGCCGCGACGCCCGCTCCGAGCAGGGGCTCGATCGCGACCGAGGCCATTCCCACCGGACCGCCGAAGAACGGCAGCAGACCGACCAGCGGCAGCAGGGCGACGTACAGGGCCACGCCGGCGACGGCTCCGACGGCGGCGACCAGCGTCGCCTCGAGCACGGTGAGCGACCAGATCTCGCGGCCGCTCGCGCCGAGAAGGCGGAGGGTCGCGAGTCGGTCGTTGCGGCGGCGGCTCGACAGCCGGGCGGCGGCGGCTCCCAGCGTCACGAGGGGCACGGCGAGCAGCAGCAGGGCGAGGGAAGCCAGGATGCCGTAGAACCCGTCTTCGCTCTGGGCACGTGGGTCCACGAGGAACATGTGTGCTCCGCCGGCGACCACGAGCAGCAGAGCCGTGGTCACGGCGAAGGCGACGGCGGGGAGCACGATCGCGGCGCGACCTTGCCGACTCGGCCGCGAGAGCAGCCGGGCCAGGGGGAGAACGGTGCTCATCGCGTGACCCCCGGGGTGATGGTGGACGCGGCCGCGGTGTCGCCGATGATGTGGCCGTCGCGCAGACGCACGATGCGGGAGCACCTCCGGGCGACCTCCGCGTCGTGCGTGACCATGACGAGGGTCCGGCCCTGCCCGGTGGTCGCCTGGAGGAGCGCGTTGAGGACATCGGCGGAGGTGGCCGAGTCCAGAGCGCCGGTGGGCTCGTCGGCGAATACGACGGGTGCCCCGGTCACCTGTGCGCGGGCGATCGCGACGCGCTGGGCCTGTCCGCCGGACAGCTGACCGATGCGGCGGTTCTCCATGCCCGCGAGCCCGAGGGCAGCGAGCCACTGCGCGGCGTGGCGCTCGGCATCCGGGCGCCTCTTCCCGGTGAGCAGCAGCGGGAGCGCGGCGTTCTCGACGGCGGTCAGCTCGGGCAGCAGCAGGTGCTCCTGGAAGACGAAGCCGAGGAGTGTGCGGCGTACCCGCGCCCTCTCGCTCTCGCTGAGGCCGACGAGTTCGATGGGCTCGGCGCCCGGGGGCGACAACACGACGGAGCCCGAGTCGGGCGAGATCACGGCGGCGAGCGTGTGCAGCAGGGTGGTCTTGCCCGACCCCGACGCCCCCATGACGGCGACGGACTCGCCGCCGCGGATGGTCAGGGACACGTGGTCGAGGGCCGACAACTCGCCGTAGCGCTTGACGAGCCCGGTGGCGGTGAGGACAGGGGAGGAAGTCATGGTTCCATCCCAGCCCCGCGGTACCACGGGGTCATCCATCCGGGGAGGTATCCGCATCCGCCGCGGGTCTGATCCCGTCCCTCGCCCTCGGTCGTGCAGCGTCGAGCGTCCCAGACACGCCGTGACCGGTACCGGAGAGACGGCGTGTCTGGGACACGGAACGGGTAGCAGCCGCGCTACTCGCGGGGTCGGATCCCCAACTGCGCCTCGGTCAGCACTCGTCCCGCGGGCCGCTCGTTCGCGGCCAGGGCGAGCCACGTCTCGACCACCGTGTCGGGGTTCAACGACAGCGAGTGGATGCCGCGCGCCACGAGCCACTCGGCGAAGTCGGGGTGGTCCGACGGCCCCTGCCCGCAGATTCCGACGTACTTGCCCTGACGTCGACACGCGTCGATGGCCATGCCGAGCAGGTGCCGCACGGCCGGGTCGCGCTCGTCGAACGCGGATGCCATGAGCGCCGAGTCGCGATCGAGTCCGAGGGTCAGCTGGGTCATGTCGTTCGAGCCGATCGAGAAGCCGTCGAAGTGCTCGAGGAACTGTTCGGCGAGGATCGCGTTCGCGGGGAGCTCGCACATCATCACGACGCGCAGCCCGTTCTCGCCTCGCCGCAAGCCATTGGTCGCCAGGAGGTCGAGGACCGCCGCGGCTTCGCCCACGGTCCGCACGAACGGCACCATGATCTGCACGTTCGTCAGGCCCATGTCGTCGCGCACGCGCCGCAGCGCCTCGCACTCCATGTCGAAGCAGGCGCGGAACTCGGGCGAGACGTACCGGGCCGCCCCGCGGTAGCCGAGCATCGGGTTCTCCTCGTGCGGTTCGTAGAGCGGCCCGCCGATGAGGTTGGCGTACTCGTTCGACTTGAAGTCCGACAGGCGCACGATCACCGGCTCCGGGGCGAAGGCCGCGGCGATCATCGACACGCCCTCCGCCACGCGCTGGATGAAGTACTCCTCGGGCGACGGGTAGGCGGCGATGCGGCAGCGGATGTCGTCGGCGAGCTCCCCGTCGAGCGTGTCGAGGTCGAGCAGGGCGCGCGGATGGATGCCGATCTGCCGGTTGATGATGAACTCCAGCCGCGCAAGCCCGACGCCCGCGTTCGGCAGCCGCGAGAAGGCGAAGGCCTGGTCGGGGGTGCCCACGTTCATCATGATCTTGGCCGGGGGCTCCGGCATCCGGTCCAGCTCGGTCTGCTCTTCGACGAAGGGCAGGATGCCGCCGTACACGAGGCCGTCGTCGCCTTCGGCGCACGAGACGGTGACTTCTTGCCCGTCGGTGAGGGCGTGTGTGGCGACCCCGGTCCCGACGACGGCGGGGATGCCGAGCTCGCGGGCGATGATCGCGGCGTGGCACGTGCGGCCGCCGCGGTCGGTGACGATCGCCGAGGCGCGCTTCATGATCGGCTCCCAGTCGGGGTCGGTCATGTCGGCCACGAGCACGTCGCCGTGCGCGAAGTCGGCCATCTGGTCGATCGAGGTGAGCACGCGCACGCGGCCCGCGCCGATCCGCTGACCGATCGCGCGTCCCTCGAGCAGCACGGGGCCGCGTTCGGCGAGCACGAATCGGCGCAGCACATTCGCCGACTGCCGCGACACGACCGTCTCGGGCCGCGCCTGCAGCACGTAGAGCTTCCCGTCGACGCCGTCCTTGCCCCACTCGATGTCCATCGGCCGGCCGTAGTGCTCCTCGATGACGAGGGCGATGCGGCCGAGCTCCTCGACCTCCGCGTCGGTGAGCGAGAAGCGGGCCCGGTCGGCGGCATCCACTTCCACGAACGCGGTGCTGCCGTCGACGTGGATGCCGTCGGTGTAGCGCATCGCGATGGCCTTCTCGCCCACGGAGCGCTTGAGGATCGCGGGGCGACCCGCGCGCAGGGAGGGCTTGTAGACGTAGAACTCGTCGGGGTTCACGGCTCCCTGTACCACCGCCTCGCCGAGACCGTAGGAGCTGGTCACGAACACGGCGTCCTCGAAGCCCGACTCGGTATCGAGGGTGAACATGACGCCCGAGGCGCCGACGTCGGAGCGCACCATGCGCTGAACCCCGGCCGAGAGGGCGACCTCGTGGTGGTCGAAGCCGTGGTGCGCGCGGTACGCGATCGCGCGGTCGTTGTAGAGCGACGCGAACACGCGCCGGATCGCCTGGAGGATGTTCTCGATCCCACCGATGTTCAGGAACGTCTCCTGCTGGCCCGCGAACGAGGCATCCGGGAGGTCTTCGGCGGTGGCGCTGGAGCGGACGGCCCAGGTCACGGCATCCGGATCCTGCTCGTTCGCCACGAGCTCCGCGTAGGCGGTGCGGATGTCGGCCTCGAGGTCGGCGGGGAAGGGCTGCTCCTCGATCCACACGCGCACCAGGGCGCCGAGCTGGCTGAGGGCCGCGACGTCGTCGACGTCGATGCCCTCGACCGCCGCGCGGATGCGCTCGTCGAGTCCCGCCTCGGCGAGGAAGCGCCCGAACGCCTCGGAGGTGGTGGCGAAACCGGGCGGGACGCGGACATCAGCGGATGCCAGGTGCGACACCATCTCGCCGAGGGAGGCGTTCTTTCCGCCGACCTGGGCGAGGTCCGTCATGCCGATCTCGTGGAAATGCAGGATGTTGGTCACAGGGTGGGCCTTTCGTGGGGGCGATCGCGCAGCTTCATCGACTGCAGGATCACGGCGGACATCTCCTCGACGCTCCGGGTCGCGGAGCTGAGGAACGGAATGCGGTTGCGGCGGTAGAGGTCTTCGGCCCGACGGATCTCGAGGGTGCACTGGGCGAGGCTGGCGTACGTCGACTGCGGGCGCCGTTCGTGGCGCACCTGGCTGAGCCGGAGGGCCGTGGTCGTCAGACCGAAGCAGCGCTCGGCATGGGGCGCGACGATGCGCGGCAGCCCGTCGGCGGGGAAGTCGTCGTCGGTGAGGGGGTAGTTCGCCACGAGCAGGCCGTAGTGAAGGGCGAGGTACATCGTCGTCGGGGTCTTCCCGCACCGGGACGGCGCGACGATGATGACGTCGGCGGTGTCGAGCGCACGGCCGCTCTGGCCGTCGTCGTGCTCGATCGCGAACTCGACCGCGCGCATGCGGGCGAAGTACCTCTCGAGATCGCCGAGCCCGTGGTACTGGCCGGAGCGCTGCTCCGCGGGGGTGTCGAGCGCTTCCTCGAGCTCGGTGAGGTGACCGGCGAGCAGGTCGATGACCACCGCCGCGGAACCGGCGATCTGAGCCCGGATGCCGGCATCCTTCACCGTCGCGAAGACGATCGGTGCTGCGTCCGGCGTCGTCGCGCTCTGCAGCGCCGCGGTCACTCGCGACACCGGCGTGACGGTCCCGACGAAGGGGATCGTGTGCCGGTCGAAGTGCGCGCCCGGGAAGTTCGCGAGCAGGGCGCTGCCGAGGGTCTCGGCGGTGATCCCCGTGCTGTCCGACACGAAGAACACCGCGCGCGTCGCGGCGCTCAGCACGGTGTCCGCGGCGTCATGGGGTGGGCCATGCGACGACGCTAGGGAGGTTCGCGCGGAGTTTCCGCGAGCTGCGCGGATAAGAAGCGGCTTTCTTGCCGCTTGGATAAGTGACTGGAGCTAGGACGCGGGTTCGTCCGTCTGGACCGCGGGCAGACCGTTCGGGATGAGCGTCACGAGGTGCGCGGAGACGTCGCCGACCTGAACCTCGTAGGCGCCGGGTCGGAGATCGGTGGCGACGCCGGCGAGTTGTCGAAGGTGATGTCCGCCGGCATCAGCGACTCCCGCCCAGGATGCCGGTGATCTCGGCCTCGATCGCGTGTGCGCGCGCGGCGATCGCGGGCCTGTCCTGGTGCACGGCGGGCGCGAGCCGCGTGAGGACGCCCCGCAGGCGCATCAGGATCTCCGTACCGGTCGACCCGCCCGCGATCGCGTCGTCGATCTCACGGGACCAGTTGTGGTGCGCGGCGGCGTCGAGCTCATCGCGCAGGGCTCGCGCTGCCGTGAGGACGTCGTATGCCATGAGAGGACCTCCTGCTGGTGTGACGGAGCGAGGAGGGTTCGAAAGCCTACCGACTCGGTCATTCATAAATGGATCATCCGAAGCGTCCCCGATGTGTAGGTCTGCTCCCGCCTGTCGGATGAACCGCAGGGCCGCCACGACCAGAGCAGCTTCGAGAACCCGGAGATCTTCAGAGCGGCACCGTCGAGAGACGTGTCCACGTCGCCGGTGAGGAGAATCCTCATGTCGCCATCAAACGAGATGCACAATTCCTCGCCGTCAAGGATCACCCCTTCGAGCGTCGACATGTTGTCGTAGGGTCGCCCGAACCACCCATCGGGCAGGACGAGACCCACATAAGCCGAACCCTCGAAGTGCGAGCGGATGACTGCTGCGACGCCGGGTGTCATGAACTCACTCCTCCTCCCCGCATCGTGTGGCTCCGGGCGTCCTCGGCGGACGGGTAGACCTCGCCCCAAGCGATCACCTCGGGGACCTCACGCAGTGTGGCCCCCGGGTCGGACGCGATACAGATGGAAACGAAGACGGGGTAGTCGTCGAGCTGCCAGAGGTCGTCACCTTCGAAGCGGTTGAAGAGAACGAGCTCGCTCAGGCCCTGGGGGAATCCGAGGTCCTGCCCACGGGCCGCAGGTGAGACCGTGACGCGGAGGCCGTGTCGTCCGGTGGAGAGCGCGACTCTGCTCGCCAGGTCGCACCTGAAGAGGCCCGAGAAGCGGGCGCTCTCCAGGGACGACAGGAAGAACGGGTGGGGCGGGACGCCGGGTGCGGGCTCCTCGGCGGGTCCGTCAGATGAGGCGAGTGAGCGAGTCATAGACGTCCTCTCGGAGCTCGTCGATCTTTCGGTTGTTCTCAATGTCGGGGACGTTGCCATCCATCACGACGAGGTCGGTGAACGAGTTCATGCCTCCGAAGATTGCCCGAACGCGGGCGGCTGCTTCGCCAACCTCGTCCGGGGTGCCGGCCTGAAGAAGGTCGCCGATCACGCCGTCGAAGAACGTCGCGTATCGATCTTCATCAACGGTTCTCAGCACCTCGGCGAGTGCCGACAAATGTCCGACGGCACGGTCGACGAGTCCCGTCGTCATCGCGTGCTCCTCATCGCTCTTGCAGGGGGCGGGCGGCGTCGGGGATCGGGAGGTCGGGGCGGTACTCCCGGAAGTACTCGATGAGCTGCGGGTAGCCGAGCATGATGCCGGTGGCGGAGAACCGGGTCTTCGAGCCGGTCTTGCCCAGGATGCCGCCGTAGTTGCTCGTGATGTGAGGGGCGAGACCGGTGATCTCCGCGAGCGGGATCTCCCGGGGCGCGGCGATCATCGGGAAGGACCAGATGGTGTCAGGGGTGACCTCGAGCCGCAGTCGGTGCATTCCCTTGGCGAGGAGGACGAACAGGATGCCACCGACGATCATCGCGGTACCGGCGATTCCCATTGCGGGCGACGACGGGGGACGGGTAGCGGCGACCAACGCGATGATCGCTCCCAGGACGATGACGGTGATGCCGACAGTGCGGATGAGCACTCGTTGCCCGCGTCGTGTGGAGACGACGAAAAGAACGTTGCCCTTGGTGGCCTTGTAGGTGGCGGTCGCCGGTGAGCGGCGGACGCCCCCGGACACCGCGAGTGTGATGACGACCATCGCCGCGACGGCGATTCCGACGCTCACGGCGGTGGTGGCGAAGTTCACTGTTCAACTCCTCATTCTGCGGTTTGTCGAGTTGCCTCGAGGCCCGGGAAGCTGACTGGGCTTCTCTTTCGCTCCAGCGCCGTTCAGCCGAACATCTCTTCGCTGCGTTTGTGCTTGATGTCCTTCAATGCTTTCTCGGTGTGTGGCCACTCGGCCGGGCTGACACGCTTCTCGACGTCCGCGAGTCGCGTTCGAATGAATTCTGCATAGCCGGGATCCATGAGCCCCGACTCCTCGCGATCGCCCGTGAAGAGGCGCCGGATGAGATCGATTGAGTACCAGTCATTTTCGCGGCGCGAAGTTCCCGGACGAAGGTCGAGGAAGAGCTGCCCCCGGTCCGTGAAGAAGCGGAAATGGAGACTGTCCGACGCGAACTCGACGAGGGAGTCGCCCCCGTTGACCGTCGACTCTTCCGCATGCGTCACGTCATATACCTCGTTGTCCAGGAGAAACGGCAGGTATCTGTGAATGAAGGAGGTGATCTGATCCACGTACATCAGCCCTTCGGGTGGTCTCTGCCCTGGATACGCGATAACTCGCCACGACCTCCTGCTGTTAGGCCGCGAGGCGGAGCAGGCATTCGTAGACGGCTGTCCTCAACTGATCGATCCTCCGATTGCTCTCGACATCTGGGGTGTTGCCACTCATGACGACGTAGTCGTTGAACGTGTTCATCCCGCCATACATCGCCAGGCCGCGATGGACGGCTTCTCTTATGTCGCTGGGATCGCTCGCGTGTCGTAGGTCGCCCTCAAGGCGCGCGAAGAACTCCGCATATCGCGCCGCGCCGACGGAGTCGAGGACCTCCGCCAGAACTGAGACCTGCGCAATCGCGTCGTCAACTAATTGAGAGGCCATTGATCCACCACCTGCACTCCCGGGATCTCCCAGGGCTTTTGAACGACGATTTGTTCGGTGCCACCCATGTAGAGCCCACCCTGATTCCCCACGGTCCCCGTGTGGATCTGTGTCCCCGCAGGGATGTGCACCGCGAACCCCGTGTCGAGGGGGGCGGGTGTGCCGTCTTGCCACACCGGCGGGATCGCCTTGTCGATGCGGGTTTGGATCACGCCCGCGGGGGGCTCCGCGGAGAAGAACTGACCCAGTGGACTCCCCTGAGTCGAGCCGGCGCGGTACAGGACGGTGTCCGCGTCGAGCACAGATGTCCGGTACACGCCACCGGAGAACGTCTCGGCGAGATTCGGGGGAAGGACATCGAGTTTGGTGATGGTGTTGCTGGCGGGGATGCGGTTGAGGGCGCCGGCGGTGACGGTGGAGATGGCGGCGCCGGAGGCGGCGTTGGAGAGGAGGCCGCCGGGGGTGATGGGTTGGCCGCTGATGAGGTATTGGGCGGTGTTCTCGACGGCGCCTTGGGCGGCGTTGACGCCGCCGCGGGCGAGGAGGCCGCCGGCGGCGCCTGCTCCGGGGATGAGGCCGAATGCGCCGGTGAGGGCGACTTGGCCCCAGTTGACGTCGCCGGTGGTGGCTTTTTGGATGATGGTGTCGGCGCCGGCGCCGATGAGGGCGGCGCCGATGGGCCCGCCGACGCCGGTGGCGATCATGACGCCGCCGGCGATGACCATGGCGCCGCCGGCGACGTATTCCCAGTTCTCGTTCCACCATTCGCCGATGGCGTTGCCGGCGGTGGCGAGGGCGCCTTGGTGGGCGGTGGCGTAGGCGGTGAGTTGTTCGTCGGTGACGGGTTGCAGCCCGAGGGGGTCGGTGGCGTGGAGGGGGTCGTTGCCGGCGAACGAGTAGGGGTTGGCGGCCCAGGCGGCGCCGGCGGGTGCGGTGAGGGGGTCGGTGCTGAGGAATCCGCGGGTGGTGGGGTCGTAGGCGCGGGCGCCCATCCATTCCAGCCCGGCGACCTCGAGTCCCCCGGCGGGGCTGAGAGCGACTGTCCCCCCGCCGAGGGTGTTGGCGGTGGTGAGCGCGGCCCAGGGGTCGTCGGTTCCGGTGGTGCGGGTGCCGCGCCATCCGCCGGTGCTCCAGGTGTCGCCGATGCCGGTGATCGCGCCGGGGGCGTGGAACACGTCCGTGTCGCCGACGGTGAGGGGGGTGGCGGCGTAGGTGCCGGCATCCCAGGTCAGGGGGGTCCCGTCGACCTCGGCGAGCTCACCGAGTGCGTTCACCCGCAGGTCGGTGCGGCGGGTGCCGTCGGGGGTGTGCTGGGTGATCGCGCGGATCCACCCGCGGTCGTCCCAGTCGTACTGGGTCGACTCCGTCGGGGTGGTCTCTGTCGTGCGGCGTCCCTGCCCGTCGTAGGCGTAGGTCGTGTCGCCCTCGGGGGCGGTGAGGGTGAGGAGTTGCCCGGCGGTGTCGTATGCGAAGGAGCGTTCGGTGTCGTCGAGGGTTTCGCGGATGAGGCGGCCCGCGGTGTCGTACTCCCACGTGTTCGCACGGCCCTCGGACACGGCGGTGAGGAGTTGCCCGGCGTCGTCGTGGGTGTAGCGGGTGGTGCCGTCGGGTCCGTCGATGGCGGTGATGCGGCCGTCGTCGTCACGGGTGATGCGGGTGATGACCGCCCCGTCGGTGTCGGTGCGGGTGTGCGCGACCGGGTACCCGCCCTGGTACTCCCAGGTCTGCAGGCTGTCGCCGGCGCGGGCCTCCAGAATCCGACCGAACGCGTCACGGGTGTAGTGCACCGCGCCCAGGCGGGAGTGGTCGATGCGGGTGAGGTGCCCGGCGGCATCCCTGGTGTAGTCGACGGTGGCCCCGTCGGGAGTGATCAGGCGGGTGCGGGCGCCGTCCGCGTCGTACTCCCACCGGGTGGAGCGACCCTCACTCGTGCGCTCGGCCAGACGATCGAGGCGCGTGAACCGGAGGGTGTGGGTGGTCGGCTCGTCGGTGGTGTGGTCGATGATCGTCGCCGTGCGGGTGCGCGCGTCGCGGCGGATTTCGGTGACTTTCCGTCCGTTGACGGTGAGCCCGGATTCGAGGCCGGCGTCGTCGTACGACCATTCCGTGACCGTCCCGTCGGGGCTGGTCTGCCGCACCTGCCGCCCCGCGGCGTCGTAGTCCGCGGTGGTGACGCGGCCGAGCGGGTCGGTTTGGGAGGCGACCTTGTCCAGCGGCGTGTAGGTGCGGGTGGTGATCCCACCGGCGGGGTCGGTGATCGACACCACACGGCCCCGATCGTCGTACGCGTACCGGGTCACCCCACCGATGCCGTTGGTCGCGGCGACGAGTTGGCCGGCGGCGTCGTAGGAGAAGCGACGGATGCCGAACCGCGCATCCTGCGCGAACGTGGGGCGTCCGACCTTGTCGTACCCGAACCGCGCAACACCCGCACCCGGAACTCGCTCGCGCACCACCCGACCGACCTCGTCGTACTCGATCTCGGCACGCTCCCCCGTGGGAAGCACGCGCGCGATGACACGGGAGTCGGCGTCGTACTCCAGGGCGGTTCGCGCGCCCATGGGGTCGATCGCGGCGACGGGGCGACCACAGGAGTCGTACTCGTAGCGGGTGGTGCGACCGGCGGGGGTGGTGATGGCGGTGACACGACCCGCGCGGTCGCGTTCGAGGCGGGTGAGCCCGCCATCCGCGTTCAGCACCTCCACCGGACGGCCACACGGGTCGTACGTGATCAACGATGCGTCGCCCGCGGCATCCTGGATCCGTTCCGGACGACCGAAGGAGTCGTACCGGACCGAGGTCTGCTCGAACGCCGTCTGCACCGTGCGGGTCGCGTCCGCCCGTGACACCTCCGCCGACACACCCGTGGGATCCGTCGTCCGCACCAGCTCGCCGACGGCGTCGTACTCGTGGGTCCAGACGCCGCCGGCGGGGTCGGTGATCTCGCGGAGGCGGGAGAGGGCGTCGTGGGTGAAGCCCCAGGCGGCGCCGTCGGGGAGGGTGACGCCGGTGACGTTGCCGAACTCGTCGAACGCGCGGTCGATGGTGCGGCCGAGGGGGTCGGTGGTGCGGGTCAGCCCACCGTGGGGCCCGTACTCAAGTTCCGTGCGCGCACCGAGCGGGTCGACGACCGCGGTGATCTGCCCGCCGGGGCCGTGTTCGTACCGCCAGACCGCGCCGTCCGGGTCCTCCCGGGATGCCAGGGAACCGGTGCCGTCGTACACGTACCGGGTGACCGCCCCCAGCGGCGTGATCGCTTGGGTCACCCGACCGGACCCGTCGCGCACCATCCGCGCGATGGCGCCGTCGGCGTTGCGGGTGGCGACGAGTTCACCGTGCGCGTCGTAGTCGAAGCGGACGACGACACCCTCGGGGTCCTCCACCCGGCGGAGGAGGCCGTCGGCCCAGTCGAGTTCGGTGACCCCACCGCCGGGGTCGGTGACCCGGGACGGGTTCCGTTCGAGGTCGTTCGCGTAGTCGTACTGCACGATGCCGCCGCCGGCGGTGACGACGGTGGTGACACGATCCTGCTCGTCGTACCCGTAGGTGATGTCCGCGCCGTCGG
Source organism: Microbacterium enclense (assembly GCA_038182865.1). NCBI lineage: Bacteria > Bacillati > Actinomycetota > Actinomycetes > Micrococcales > Microbacteriaceae > Microbacterium > Microbacterium enclense. The sequence goes on from CP116226.1 coordinate 1,332,204, forward strand.
GGGTGACGGTGCGGGTCTTCCGCCCCCGGGCGTCGTACGCGTGGACCGTGACACGGCCCTCACGATCGGTGACGGACACGAGGTTGCCGGACGCGTCGTAGGCCATGGATTGGCGGTTGCCGTCCGTATCGATGACACCGACCAGACGGCCCTTACGGTCGGCGATCCAGGTGTTCGCGTTCGCCCCGTCCGCGTCAGCGACCTCCGTCACCCGCCCGGAGAGATACGTGAAGCGGGTGTGACGCCCGAACTCGGTGATCTGCTCCCGCACCCGGCGCTGCGCGTCGTACACGTTCGTGCACTCGATCACCCCGGTCGCGGCGGTGACCTGGTCGATGAGGTCGTCCTCGGTCCACCGGTAGGTGCGCGTCCCCGCGTCCCCGGTCGCCGCGGTCAAGCGACGCTCGTCGTCGTACAGGTACTCCACCCGGCGCCCGTCCGACGCCGACACCGACGCGATCAGCCCGTCGACGTACTCCACCTTCACACGGCGATCGCGGGAGTGCTCCAGAGCCGTCACGGCTCCGGCCCCGTCACGCAGAACGGTCACGACATTGCCTGCCCCGGCACCTGCGCCGACCCAGTCGCCGCCGGTGGTGAACGCCCACCACCCGCCGGTGTTATCGGTCACGAGCAGCCCGTCCGGGGCGTCCAGGCCGCGCGCCGCGAGCTCAGCAGCGGTGGCTCGGTTGAGCCAGTAGTTCTCCCCCGCCGCCCGCGCCCACTCCCGCCCGTCGGCGCCGAACACGACGTGACGCCCGTCCGCCATCACGAACCGCGCCTCGTCCTCGCCCAGGCGCAGGGTGGTGTCGAGGATGGAGGACCACCCGCGGCCGAACACCCCGCCACCGTCGTCGAGGGAGTTGTACATCCGCGTCACCGACAGCAGCCCCGTCGCCGCCGGGAACGGAAGATCGTTCTCCGGCTCCAAGAAGTTGCCCGTCGCGGAGTTCACCGGGTCGTTCACGAACCCCGTCGTCGGAGCCCCACCCCACGCCGTCGGCGGATCGATCACCAGATCCTGACGCGTCGCCGACACCCCCGCCGCCGCCAAAGACGCCGCCAACGCAGCATCCGACACCGTCCCCACCCCACCATTGGTCCCGGCATCCTCGAACGCCTGCGCAATCGTGTTCGCCCACGCCACATCGTTCGCATTCGCGTCCAACCACGCCCGGAAACCCGCCACGACCGGGCTGACATCGATCCCGCCGAAATCGCACGTCCGCATGAAGTCGCCGGTCCACTCCGTCAACCGCCCGGGGTGCGCCGACAGCCCGGCATCCAGCTCGGCGTTCCCGTTGGCGAAGGTGCGGAGGTTCTCGGGCCGCGCCGACGAAGTACCGCCCCCGCCCCCACCACTTCCCGGGGCCGGTGTCTGCCGCGTCGACGGCGTCAGCGCCGTCGACTGGAACACCGGCGGGTCGATCGGGCCCGCGGTGGGCGGCGGCTCCTCGCCGAAGATGTCGTCCCACGTCGCATCCAGCCAATTCGACCGGCGCGCCTCGACACGATCACGCCACTCCCGCGCCCGGCGACGCCGCGCGTTCTCCTCCCGGGCGGCGTCGTTCAGGCGCCCGATGAACGACGCGATGTCGCGCAACCGGAACACCAGCTCACGCGCGTCGCTGGCCGCGATCTCGGCGTTCGCGGCGAACAGCTGGCTGAAGTGCCCCTGGAAATCGGTGTTCGCCGTCGCAACGTTCGAGATCCGCGACCCGCTTTGATCCTCGATGTGGTTCGCCGCCGCATTCGCCGCGGAGGCCACCGCGTCCGCTGCCCCGAAGTCGTACGTCAGATCCGGTGCCCCATACACCTCGAGATCGACATCACTCATCGCAAACTCCCCCCGTTGTCCCCCGGTCACACTGCGACCGCTCACGGCGACACAAAGGATAACCCCCGACCCCGAACACCCCGTAAGACTTGATTTTCGTCCGCTTCCGGCCTATTTCCGGTCGTGCACAGCCCTCCCGCCGCGGCGCCCCTCACCCGCTCTTCGTGCCGCGCGCGCTCACGCAGCACAGCGCCCCGGGCACGCTTTCGCGTCGGCGCCCGCAGAGTAGTACGGCACCGAGGCTCTCCGGAGGTCGGGCGCGTGGCGAGGAATAGACTGGATGCCATCGACACCGTTCTTCCGGGATCTTCCGTGGCCACTTCTTCTTCTGCGCGCGCCTTCGACGTGCGCCACCTGCAGCTCGCGCGCGCCCTTTTCGCCGCGATCGCCGCGGCGATGGTCACGTTCTCGTCGGACCACTCCGCGGCCGTCGGCCTCGCGGTGTTCAGCGGCTTCGCCCTCGCCACGGCCCTGGTCTTCGCGCTCTCGGCCTGGCTCGTCTTCCCCCGCGGACAGCGTGCCACGGTCATCCTTCTCGCGGTGGTCTCGGCGGTGGCCGGAATGGCCGCGAGCGTGCCCTCGTGGCGGGAGACCGGCTTCTTCTTCGGCATCGTGATCTCGTGGGCCGTCGTGAGCGGTGCGATCGAGGTGGTCGCTGCCATCCGCGACCGCCGGGCCGGACGCACGATCTCGGCTCCGCGCGACGGCCTGCTCATCGGCATCCTGACGCTCGTGCTCGCCGCCGTGCTCCTGTTCACCAGCCCGCAGTACTCGCTCGGCTACGCCATCGAAGGTGCGGGCTCCTTCACCCTGACCGGAATCGTCATCGCCGTCGGCCTCTTCGGCGGCTACACGGCGGTCGTCGCGGTCTTCCTGGCGATCGCGGGATTCTCTCCGCGTCGTACCGCGCCGATTCCGGCCGCACCCACCGAGGAGGCCGCGTCGTGACCGACAAGCCCGCCGAGAAGCCGACCCGCCGCGACCTGATGAAGCCCGTTCAGCTTCTGGGGCTCGCCTTCGGAGCCGCCGTGTTCGCCGGGTTCGTCACGCTCATGTCGATGGGCTTCTTCCAGACGCGCCCCGCCGACCAGATCCAGCGGGCCCTCGTGGTCGGACTGGTCGCTGCCGGGGTCACCTTCATCGTCGTTCTCGTGAGCGTCGCGCTCATGCTGCTCGCCGTCGACCCCGCCAAGGTCACCGCCACCGTCGACCGGCCGCTTCTGCTTCCCAAAGAGACGCCGGATGCCGCCGCCCCCGACGCCGCAGCCGCCCCCGAGGCCCCGCGCCCCGACGACGGTCCCGAGAAGCCCCGCGCGTAGCCTGCGCTTCCGCCGCCCCGTGTCAGCTGCGCCGCGGGTCGATCATCGTCATCCCGGCCGGTGAAGCCGTGTCCATCGCGGGCAACAAGGTCGCGGCCTCGTCCAGCCCGATCACGCGCTCGATGAGGTCGTGCGGACGCAGGGCGCCGCTCTCGATCAGCGACAGCATCTCGGGGTAGTCAGCAGCAGCCATGCCGTGGCTGCCGAGCAGATCGAGCTCCCACGCGATCACCCGCGCCATGGGCATCGCGGTCATTCCGTCCGCGGTCGGAAGCAGTCCGATCTGCACGTGGCGGCCGCGACGGCGCAGGCTCAGTACCGCGTCGCGAGCGGTCTGCGCGCTGCCGACCGCGTCGACCGAGACGTGACTTCCCCCGCCGGTGAGATCGTGCACGGCTGCGGCGATGTCGGAGCCGTCCGCGACGAGGGCGTGCTCCGCGCCCAGGCGGCGGGCCGCGTCGAGGGCCGCGGGCGTGCGGTCGACGGCGATCACCCGAGCACCGAGCGCGACGCCGATCATCACGGCGCTCAGCCCCACGCCTCCCGCACCCACGACCGTGATCCATTCTCCGGCCTGCACGCGCGCGCGGCCGGTGAGGGCGCGGTAAGCGGTGGCGAAGCGGCACCCGAGCGCGGCCGCGGCTTCGAACGAGACCCCGTCGGGGATCCGGACGACGTTCGTGTCCGCCGCTCGCAGCACCACCCGCTCCGCGAACGAGCCCCACTGCGTGAAACCGGGCTGCTGCTGGTCGGGGCACACCTGGGCGTTGCCGCTCAGGCACCACTCGCACGCCCCGCAGCCCATCACGAACGGCACGGTCACGCGGTCTCCGACGTTCCAGCGCTGCACGCCCGTGCCCACCTCGACGATGATCCCTGCCAGTTCATGGCCGGGGACGTGGGGGAGGGCGACGTCATCGTGCCCGACCCAGGCGTGCCAGTCGCTCTTGCACAGCCCGGTCGCGTGCACCTCGACGACGACTCCTCCGTCCGGTGCGAAGGGCGCCTCGACCTCGCGCACCTCGAGCGGTTCGGCCAGGGCGTCCATGATCATCGCGCGCATGGCATCCATTCTCCCGTGGCAGGCCGGTTCGCGAGGGAGCTCAGTCGATCCAGAGGACGATGCCGCGCTGACCGGTGAGCACCGAGGCGACGCCCGCCCGCACCGCCGCAGACGCGCGTTCCCCCGTGAACGACGCGGGATCGTACGCGGATGCCGTCCCCAGCCCCTCTCCGCGGTAGGCGGCACCCGTCCAGTCGACGGCCGTGACGTTCTCGGTCGGTTCGGCCAGCTCCGCGCCGATGATGAGGAACTGGCGATCGAGATGGTTCGCGGTGACCGTGGCCAACGGGTCGACCAGCGCATCGCCGGCGCTGATGATGAGATCCGGGTTCAACTGCATGGCCCTCACGGCACCGTCGATCATGTCGTCGTCGGCGTGGACCGTCTCCAGGTCTGCTCGCGTCTGCTCCGCCCACATCGTCACCGCGTTCACGAGGACGGCCGTCGGCGCGTCGTCTCCGACCGTCAAGAGGACGACGCGGTAGCCCTCCGGCGCGCGCACCCCGTCCCACGAGCCCGGAGTCGGTCGATGCGTGGACTCCGGCGCGGGAGGCGTCGCGGGGGCGAACCCCTCAGCGGGCGTCCCGAGGGGTGACGGCGCGGCTCGCATCTCACTCCACCCGGATGCCGAGCCGCATCCGGTCAGCAGGGCGAGGGCCGCGATCGTCGCCACCGCCGCCGTCGGTCTCATACTCCGGCGCTTCACGCCTCACCTCTCGCGGTCGTCCACATCACGGGTTCACTCTGCGCGCCGCCGGTGGCGCGCGGGAGAACGCAGGGCACACGTTCCGTTTCCGTTCTCTTGACCGCGTCCAGCCGTTCAGGCCCGGGGAGCACCCTCGTCGCGGAAAGGTCCTCATGTCTTCAACGATCCGGCGCGCGATCCGCGCTCTCCTCCTCGCTGCGGGCGTCGTCGCGCTCCTCGCCTCCGCCTCCCCGGCGGCGGCGCACGGCATCCTGTCCGTCGTCTATGCCGACCTGTCCAGCGGCGGTCCGGGCGTCGTGCGGGCACAGGTCCAGGTCGAGTACGACCTCTTCGTCGTCTCGGCGGCGGATGCGGCGAAGGACGACCCGCTGTACCGGAGCGGGATGGACGCGTTCGCCACCGACGACGCCGGCGAGCAGGTCGCCGCGCTGCAAGCGCACCGTGCGGCGGTGTCGTCGTACGTGACCGAGCGCTTCCGCATCGACGCCGGCGGGCAGGCGTGCGCCCCCACCCTCGCGGACGACATCACCATGACGCGGCAGGACGGCGTTCCCTACGCGTCGCTCGAGGTGGACTACGCCTGCCCGCCGTCCGAGAACGGACACGGGGTCGTCTCGACCCTCTTCCCCGACGACGAGGGCTTCGTCACGGACACCAAGACGATCCTCACCTACGCGCTCGATCTGCACGAGGGAAGCACGGTCCTGGATGCCGAGCACCCCTCGTTCACCACGGCCCAATCGCCGCTCGAACGGTTCTGGGAGTTCTTCCGCCTGGGTGCCGAGCACCTGCTCACCGGGATCGACCACATCCTCTTCCTGCTCGCCCTCATCGTCGGGTCGAGGCGACTTCGCGAGGTCGTCATCGCGGCCACGACCTTCACGCTGGCGCACTCCGTGACGTTCATCCTGGCGGCGACCGGGGTTGTCGCCGCCCCGGCCGAGATCGTCGAACCCACGATCGCTCTCTCGATCGCCGTCGTAGGCGCGTGGTACCTCTGGCGTCTGTGGCGCGGGGGCAAAGTCGACCAGGACCTGTCACGCGCTCACGGGTTCCTCCGACTCGATCGCGCCGGGTGGCTGCGAGTGGGCGTCGTCTTCCTCTTCGGCCTCGTCCACGGGCTCGGCTTCGCCTCGGCCCTGGGCATCGACGAGCCGTGGTCGTGGACGCTGCTGTGGTCGCTGCTGGTGTTCAACATCGGCATCGAGGCGGTGCAGATCGGCATCATCGTCATCGTCTTCCCGCTGCTCGTCCTCCTGCGGCGCCGCTATCCACGCCTCGGGATGTGGGCGAGCGGACTGCTCGCGGTGGTCGTCACGGCTGCGGGTCTCATCTGGTTCGTGCAACGCGTCCTCGGTATCGAGTGACGAGCGTTGCTCGACTCGATAGGTGCACTGAGTCAACCATTCATCAACTCGTCACCGGACGGGCGGAGCGTGGGGGAGCCCGCCGATCGCGGGCCCTCATCGAGAGAAACGGACAACCATGCTCTTTTCCGCATCGACGTCGCACGGGACGCGCACGCGTCGCCGCGCCGCGTGGATCGCAACGGCCGCCGTCGGCGTCTCGCTCGTGCTCTCCGGCACGGCGATGGCATCGGCAGCCCAGGCCGACTCCCCGGCAACCCTCTCCGGCATCATCCTCGGCGTCGGGGCCGACGAAGCACAGCGCATCGTCACCTGGTACTCCTCGGCCGACACCGCGCAGTCGGTGCAGGTCGCTCCCACCTCGACGCTGGTGAACGGGGAGTTCCCCGCCTCCGCCACCACGTTCTCGGCATCCGGGACCGCCAACATCGCCACGAGCGGCGGGTTCAACCGCCACGCGACGATCACCGGTCTCGCCGAGAACACCGCCTACTCGTACCGCGTCGGCTCCGAGGGCAACTGGTCGTCGACCTACGCCTTCGGGACGCAGTCGTTCGAGGGCGACTACGACTTCCTCTTCTTCGGTGACCCGCAGATCGGGTCGTCGGGCGACACCGCCAAGGACCAGGCGGGCTGGCAGGACACGATGAACGTCGCCGTCGGGTCCAACCCCGAGGCCGAGCTCCTCGTCTCGGGCGGCGACCAGGTGGAGACCGCAAACACCGAGTCGCAGTGGAACGCCTTCCTCGCTCCCGACCAGCTGCGCCAGTACCCCTGGGTCGCGACGATCGGCAACCACGACGTGGGCGGCAAGGCGTACGAGCAGCACCTGTACACCCCGAACACCGACCGCTCGGCGGCCTACTACCGCAAGGGCGCCGCCGGTACCGCCACCGAGTCGGGCGGCGACTACTGGTTCATCTACAAGGACACGCTGTTCATCGACCTCAACAGCAACAGCTACGCCACCTCGCAGGGCGGGGGCGGAGACGATGCCCACGTCGCCTACGTCACCGACGTCGTGAACAAGCACGGCGCCGAGGCGAAGTACACCGTGCTGGTCTACCACCACGCGATCTACTCGCCGGCGGATCACGCGAAGGATGCCGACAACAAGGTCCGTCGCGTGGACTTTCCGACGGCGTTCTCGAAGCTCGGCGTGGATCTCGTCCTCCAGGGCCACGACCACAGCTACTCGCGCTCGTACGAGATCAAGAACGGTGCCAAGGCGAACCCCGACGAGAAGCCGGGCGAGGACGAGGTCTTCGAGGGCCCCGGCGGCGTCGTTTACGTCACCGCGAACTCGGCATCCGGATCCAAGTACTACGACATCACGGCACCCGACAACAGCGGCACGAGCGGAGCGGGCAACGGTGCTGACCCGTTGAACCCGAGCAGCTACTGGTACAACTCGGTGCAGAACCAGGAGCACGTGCGGACGTACGTCAAGGTCCAGGTCCAGAAAGACCAGCTCGTCGTGCAGAACATCCGTTCCGGCACCTGCGCCGCGCCCAATGCGGCGGTCGAGCTGAACAAGGTGGTGTGGTGCGGTCCCGAGAACGGCTCGAAGCCGGCCGAGGCCGTCGGCTCGATCCAGGACGAGGTGGCCATCCACCCCAACCACGGTGACGGCCAGGACATCCAGGTCGACGTTCCCTCGGGTGCGCCGGGAGAGTTCGGCTGGACGATCAACGGACACAACGGCCTGGTCGACCTCGGCACCGCGGAGGAGAAGAACCTCCAGTACTTCGAGGCCACGGGCCAGATCAACCCGATCTCCGTGACCGACACGCGTCGCAGCAAGGCCGCCTGGTCGGTCTCGGCGTCGGTGGGTGACTTCGTCGACGGCACCAAGACCTTCGACGGCGCCGCCCTCGGGTGGACGCCCAAGATCGTCACGCCGGGTGCCGGAGCTGTCGCGGGTGCTCCCGTCGGCTCGGGTTACGACGGCGGTGACGGCCTGTCGACGTCCCGGGTGCTCAGCTCCGCGGCGATGGGTCACGACCGTGGCACCGGCGTCGTCGGCGCCGACCTCGACCTCAAGATCCCCAACTCGATCGACAAGGGGAGCTACCGCGCGACCCTGACCCTCACCGCGCTGGCCGGCTGATCAGCGAACCGAGCCGGCGGGGAGTGCCCCTCCCCGCCGGCTCATCCTGGAGGACCCTCATGAACCGCATTTCCCCTCGTCTCGCGCTGGCTCTCGTGCCTCTTCTCGCCGCCGCCGCGGTCGTCGCGGGAGCCCCCGCCGCATTCGCGGCCACCGACGATGTCACCTGGACGGTGCGCACCGCGTCCAACGCGCTCGGTGCCGACCGCACCAACTTCTCGTACGCCCTCAATCCCGGAGCGCACCTCGACGACGGGCTCGTCGTCGCCAACCGCGGCACCGAGGCGGTCGAGCTCGACGTCTACGCCGCCGACGGCTACACGACCTCGACGGGCGCGGTCGACCTCCGCCTCGCCGCGGAGGACCCGGTGGGCGTGGGCAAGTGGATCGTCGTGCCGCAACACCACGTGTCGGTGCCCGCCGGGCAGACCGTCGAGGTTCCGTTCACGATCGACATCCCCGCCGATGCCACGCCCGGTGACTACGCGGGCGGCGTCGTGACCTCGCTCACCGTGGCCGATCAGACGGCGAACGTCAACGTCGATCGCCGCCTGGGCATCCGTGCCGGCATCCGCGTCGGTGGCGACCTCGCGCCGGCGCTCGCGGTCGACGGTCTCAGCGTCGACTGGGACGGTGGAGTCGTCCCGTTCCTCTTCGGCGACGCGACCGTGCACTACCGCCTCCACAACGCCGGCAACGTGTCGCTCACCGCGTCCGACGCCGACGCCGTCGCCGGGCCCTTCGGGTGGGGTGAGGTCGATGCGATCCCGGTCGATGCCGCGCCCGTGCTGCTCCCGGGTGAGTCGTGGCAGCGTGACGTCCGTGTCCCCGCCGTCGCCGCGATGGGTCTGGTGTGGGCGTCGGTGACGGCCACACCCACGGTCACCGATGCGTCGGGGTCGACCACGGACCTCGACCCGGTCGTCGTCTCGGCGATGGGCTGGGCGGTGCCGTGGCCCCTCCTCGTCGCCGTGCTGCTCGGGGTGGCCACGGCCGTTCTCGGCCCGCGCTGGTTGCGCGAGCGTCGTCGTCGTCGACAGGATGCTGAGGATGCCCGCGTCGCCGAGGCGGTGGCGCGCTCGCTCGCCGAGAAGGAAGCTGCTCCGGCCGTGACGGTGGGGCCGCTCCCGTAGCCCTCCGAGGGAGCGGGCCGCGTCGGGCACCGGCACGGAGGGGCCGTCAGGCGGACGTCGCGGCGGACACGCCGATCCTCGATCCCGAGGCACGGCCTGTCGTCGACCGACTCCGCCTGACGGCAGGCCCCGACGGCTTACAGCGCGTCGACCACCCGCGACGCGAGCCCGGCGTAGGCGGCCGGCGTCAGCGCGAGAAGGCGCTCCTTCGCGGCATCGCCGATGTCGAGCCCGCGCACGAACTCCGCGAGCTCGGGGGCACCGACGCGGCGACCACGCGTGAGGTCCTTCAGCAGAGCGTAGGGGTCGGTGATCTGAGAGCGACCCGCGGCGATCTCGGCCCGCACCACGGTCTGGATGGCCTCGGCGAGCACTTCCCAGTTCACGTCGAGGTCGGCCCGCAGCACGTCTTCGGCGAGCGAGATCTCGGTGAGCCCGCGCTGCAGGTTGTCGAGAGCGAGCAGCGAGTGCCCGAATGCGACGCCGATGTTGCGCTGCGTCGTCGAGTCGGTCAGGTCGCGCTGGAGGCGGCTGGTGACGAGCGTGGATGCCAGGGTGCCGAACAATCCGCCGGCGATCTCGAGATTGGCCTCGGCGTTCTCGAAGCGGATCGGGTTGATCTTGTGCGGCATCGTCGACGACCCGGTCGCACCCGCGACGGGGATTTGCGTGAAGTAGCCGAGCGAGATGTAGGTCCAGATGTCGGTGGCGAGGTTGTGCAGGATGCCACCCGCGTGACGCGCGCGGTCGTACAGCTCGACCTGCCAGTCGTGCGACTCGATCTGCGTCGTGACCGGGTTGAAGCCCAGGCCCAGCGACTCGATGAACTCGCGCGTGAGCTGCGGCCAGTCGACGTCGGGTTCGGCGGCGACGTGGGCAGACCAGGTGCCGGTGGCGCCGGAGAACTTCGCGAGGTACTCACCGGCGTCCAGCTGGCGGATGACGCGCTCGAGGCGCCACGCGAAGACGCCGATCTCCTTGCCCATCGTGGTGGGCGTGGCCGGCTGACCGTGTGTGCGCGAGAGCATGGCGGCGTCGCGGTGCTGTACCGCGAGCTCGGCGAGGGCGGCCGTGACCGCGCGGAGCTTGGGCAGCCACACCCGCTCGACCGCGCGCTGCACGGTGAGGGCATAGGCGGTGGAGTTGATGTCTTCGCTCGTACAGGCGAAGTGCGTCAGCTCGGCGAGGGCTGTCAGGCCGAGGCTGTCGAGGCGGTCGCGCACGAGGTACTCGACGGCCTTGACGTCGTGCCGCGTCACGGCTTCCTTCTCTTTGAGCCACGCGATCTCGTCGGCGCCGAAGTCCTCGTACAGTGCGCGGAGCTTCGCGCGGTCGGCGTCGCTCACCGGAGCCGTGCCGAAGAGGGATCGGTCGGTCAACGCGAGCAGCCATTCGACCTCGACCTCGACGCGGGCGCGGTTCAGGCCCGCCTCCGACAGGTAGTCGCCGATCTCAGACACGGTCGCGAAGTACCGTCCGTCGAGCGGGCTGAGGGGCTGCGGAGGCAGAGAGGACACGGGTCTCCCGGGGGTCGCGCGAAAGGGTCAGCCCGCGGAACGGATGGCGGGCTCGAGCTGCCGGAACAGGGCGCGGCTGGCGCGTTCGATCATACCGAGCACCTCGTCGAACATCGGGGGGCCCGCGTAGTAGGGGTCGGGGACGTCGAGGGTCTCGGCATCCGGAACGAACGACTGCAGCAGGGCGATCTTGTCGGCCGCGTCGTCGTCGCGCGCCCAGCCGCGCAGCACGCGCTCGTGACTGCGGTCGAGGGCGAGCACGAGGTCGTTGCGCTCGAAGTCGCTGTACTGGAACTGCCGGGCACGGTGCGCGGAGCCGTCGTAGCCGAGGCGTTCGAGAGCCGCGAGCGTGCGGTGGTCGGCGCGCTCGCCGACGTGCCAGTCGCCGGTGCCGGCCGACGTCGAGGCGACACGCGAGCCGAGGCCCGCGGCATCCGCCAGATGACGGAAGACCACGTCGGCCATGGGGGAGCGGCAGATGTTGCCGCTGCACACGAACACGACGCGAAAGGGCGCGTCGGCGTTCGCGGTCATCCTCCCATCATGGCGGGGAAGCGCGTTCCCCGCATCAGTGGCGTGTCCGCTCGTCGCGACGGGGGCGCAGGATGCCGCCCAGGACGGCGTTGATGATGCCGATCAGCAGCGCCGCGACGACCGTGAGCCAGAACTCGCCGGTGCGCAGGCCCCAGTCCCAGTTCGAGGTGATGACCGCCGTCAGCCAGAGCAGGAAGCCGTTGATCACGAGGGATATCAGCCCGAGCGTGAGGATGTAGAGCGGGATCGCGACGATCTTCACGACCGTGCCGACGATGGTGTTGACCAACGCGAAGATGAGGCCGACCAACAGCAGGGCCAGCAGCACCTGGAGCCATTCTCCGGGCGCGAACGGGATGAGCTGCACCTGGAGAGCAGGCAGCAGTGTGACGATCCAGATGGCGAAGGCGTTGACGGCGACGCGGACGACGAAGCGCATGCCTCCACCCTGGCATGCCTTCTGCCGCGGCGGCAGGGCGTGAATCCCGGCGACGATCGGTGCCAGACCGGGACTGACGCGCGGAGGGGCCCCGCGGTTAGGCTCGCGGGGTGAGTGAAGAGCCGGTTCTCCCCCGTATCCGTCCCGAGATCGCCGCACTGCCGGCGTACCGCCAGGGGCGTCAGGCCAGCGCCGACGCGTTCAAGCTGTCGAGCAACGAGAACCCCTTCGATCCTCTTCCCGGTGTGCTCGAGGCGATCCAGGGCGCGACCGGGATCAATCGGTATCCGGATGCCACGGCCGCCCGGCTACGCGAACGTCTCGCCGCACGCCACGGCGTCTCTCCCGACGACGTGCACGTCGGCGCCGGGAGCGTCTCGCTGCTCGCGCAGCTTCTGCTGGCCACTTCCGGCCCCGGCGACGAGGTCGTCTACGCCTGGCGCTCGTTCGAGGCGTACCCCTCGCTCGTCGCCGTCGCGGGTGCCACGAGCGTGCAGGTGCCGCTGACGGAGGACTTCCGCCACGACCTTCCCGCCATGGCCGCGGCGATCACCGACCGCACGCGGCTGGTCATCGTGTGCAGCCCGAACAACCCCACCGGCCCGACGGTCACGCACGACGAGTTCGCCGCCTTCGTGGATGCCGTCCCCGCCGACGTGCTGATCGTGCTCGACGAGGCGTACGCCGAGTTCGTCACCGACCGTTCCTCGGTCGAGGGTGACCGTGTGCGCGCGATCATCGCCCGCCCCAACATCGTCGTGCTCCGCACATTCAGCAAGGCGTATGGTCTCGCCGGGCTCCGCGTGGGCTACGCCATCGGACACACGCGCGTGCTCGACGCCGCCCGCAGCACGGCCATCCCCCTGTCGGTCACGGCCGCGGCGGAGGCGGCCGCGCTGGCGAGCCTGGATGCCGAGTCCGAACTGCTCGAGCGCGTCACCGTGATCGCCGAGCGCCGCGACAGCCTCGTCGCCCGCTTGCGCGAGGCCGGCTGGCCGGTACCCGATGCCCAGGGCAACTTCGTCTGGCTGCCCGCGGGCGATCGCGCGCTCGAGGTCGCGTCGGCCTTCGAAGACGCGGGCCTCGTCGTGCGTCCGTTCGCAGGCGACGGCGTGCGCATCTCGATCGGTGAAGAGGAGTCGCTCGACCGCATCGTCGAGGTCGCGGCCACCGTCGCCCCGCGCTGACGCGCGACGCGGAACGTGCCACGTCGGTCTGAGATATCCGGTGGCTTCGATGGGCTCAGCCACCTCGCGGTGCGTCCTCGGGGGTCCCTGAGTGTGCCGAAGGAACCGGGACTGACGACCGGCCACATCCGGCTTTGTCGATGATGGACGCCGGATCGCGGCATCCGTTGTGGACCTCATGCGGTGCTCGGCATAAGGGGAGCATTAGCGTGGGAGCATGACCCCGCTCGACGACCCCGCTCTCGTGCGCGTTCTGGCAGCCGATGGCACGTTGGCGCCCACGCCCGCGGCCGAGCGCTACCTGCCGCTCATCGACGCCCTCACCGACGCCGAGCTCGAGACGTTCTACCGGGACATGGTCTCGATCCGCGCGTTCGACGTGCAGGCCACCAACCTGCAGCGTCAGGGCCAGCTGGCGCTGTGGCCCCCGTCCTTCGGCCAGGAGGCCGCTCAGGTCGGCTCCGCCCGCGCCGCCCGCGCGCAGGACCACATCTTCCCGTCGTACCGCGAGCACGTGGTCACCCGTATCCGCGGCGTCGATCCGCTCGACATCATCCGGCTCATGCGCGGGCTCACCCACGGCGGGTGGGATCCGACCGACCCGAAGAACGGCAACACGCACATCTACACGCTCGTGCTCGGCGCCCAGACGCTGCATGCCACGGGCCTCGCGATGGGCCTCGTCTTCGATGGCAAGAGCGGCACGGGGGACCCCGAGCGCGACGAGGCCGTGATCGTCTATTACGGCGACGGGGCGTCGAGCCAGGGCGACGTGCACGAGGCGATGGTGTTCGCGGCGAGCTTCCAGACCCCCGAGGTGTTCTTCCTGCAGAACAACCAGTGGGCCATCTCCGTCCCCGTCGCCACGCAGTCGCGCTCGCCGCTGTACAAGCGCGGTGAGGGCTATGGCATCCCGAGCCTGCAGGTCGACGGCAACGACGTGCTCGCCAGCTACGCCGTGTCGAAGGTCGCGCTCGACGAGGCCCGCGCCGGCGGCGGCCCCCGCGCGATCGAGGCGATGACGTACCGCATGGGCGCGCACACCACGAGCGACGACCCCACCAAGTACCGCACCTCCGATGAGGAGAAGGCCTGGGCCGGGCGCGACCCGATCGCCCGCATGCGTGCGTTCCTCGAGGCGCGCGGGGCGTCGCAGCAGTTCTTCGACGACGCGGATGCCGAGGGTGCAGCGCTCGCCGACGACGTGCGCGTGCGCACGAACGAGCTCGGCACGATCCCCCGCGCGCACATGTTCGACAGCGTGTACTCCGAGGCGCATGCGCTCATCGAGGAGGAGCAGCGCTGGCTCGACGACTACGAGGCGTCGATGGAAGGGGGTGCGCAGTGACGGAGAATCTGCCGATCAGCCGTGCGCTCAACGCCGGGCTTCGTCGGGCCCTCGAGACGAACGACCGCGTCCTGCTCATGGGCGAGGACATCGGCCCGCTCGGCGGCGTCTTCCGCGTGACCGAGGGTCTGCAGAAAGACTTCGGTCCGCGCCGCGTGATCGATTCGCCGCTGGCGGAGTCGGGGATCATCGGCACCGCGATCGGCCTGGCGATGGGCGGGTTCCGCCCCGTGCTCGAGATCCAGTTCGACGGTTTCGTCTTTCCGGGGTTCGACCAGATCACGACGCAGCTCGCGAAGATCACGAACCGCCACGAGGGCGCGGTGCGCATGCCCGTCGTCATCCGCATCCCCTACGGCGGGCACATCGGCGCGGTCGAGCACCACCAGGAGAGCCCCGAGGCGTACTTCACGCACACCGCGGGTCTGCGGGTGGTCAGCCCCTCCAACGCGAACGACGCGTACTGGATGATCCAGCAGGCGATCGACTCGCCCGACCCCGTGATCTTCCTCGAGCCGAAGGCCAAGTACTGGCAGAAGGGCGAGGTCGACCTCGAGGTTCCGGCCCTGCCGTTGCACGCGAGTCGCCTCGTCCGCCGCGGCACCGACGTGACGCTCGTCGGCCACGGCGCGATGGTGACGACGCTGCTGCAGGCCGCGGCGCTCGCCGAGAGCGAGGGCACCAGTTGCGAGGTCATCGACCTGCGGTCGCTGTCGCCCGTCGACTACGGCCCGCTGCTGGATTCCGTGCGCCGCACCGGTCGCATGGTCTACGCGCAGGAGGCGCCGGGCTTCACCTCGCTCGGCTCCGAGATCGCCGCGACCGTGATGGAGAAGGCGTTCTTCGCGCTCGAGGCCCCCGTGCTGCGGGTGTCGGGCTTCGACGTGCCCTTCCCACCCGCGAAGCTCGAAGGCACCTACCTGCCCGACGCCGACCGCATCCTCGAGGCCGTCGACCGGTCTCTCGCCTACTGACCGTTTTCGTGACGGCGGGCAGCGTCGGTGAGATGCTGTTCGCGAGCAAAGGACACCACCGTGACCGAGCAGACCTTCGTTCTCCCCGACGTCGGAGAAGGCCTCACCGAGGCAGAGATCGTGCAGTGGCGCGTCGCGCCCGGTGACGCCGTCGCCGTCAACGACGTGATCGTCGAGATCGAGACGGCGAAGTCGCTCGTCGAGCTGCCCTCGCCCTACTCGGGCACGGTCGGGGAGCTGTTGGCATCCGAGGGATCCACCGTCGAGGTCGGCGCGCCGATCATCACGATCGGATCTGTGGATGCCAGCACCCCGGCCCCCGCGGAACCGGTGAGCGTCCCCGAGCCCAGCGACCCCGGCGGCGCCGTGCTCGTCGGGTACGGCACGGGTGGCGCGGTGTCGTCGCGTCGCCGGAAGCCCGCTGAGCGGCCGGTCAAGGCATCCGTCGGCGTCGTCGCGAAGCCGCCCATCCGCAAGCTCGCGCGCGACCTCGGCGTGGACCTGTCGGCCGTGACGCCGAGCGGCCCCGCCGGTGAGGTCACCCGCGACGACGTCGTGAAGCACGCGGAGCAGGCCAGCGTCTTCCGCAACATCGAGACGCCCGCGTGGGGCGCCGTGCGCGAGGAGACGATTCCGGTCGCCGCCCCGGTCACCCCGGCACCGGCCGCCGACGCGCGCGAGGAATCGATCCCCGTCCGCGGCGTGCGCAAGGCCACGGCGAACGCGATGACCTCGAGCGCGTACTCGGCGCCGCACGTGTCGGTGTGGGTCGACGTCGACGCGTCGCGCACGATGGAGCTCGTCAAGCGCCTCAAGGCCTCGCCCGACTTCGCCGACGTGAAGATCTCGCCGCTGCTGATCATGGCCCGCGCCGTGATCTGGGCGCTTCGCCGCACCCCGATGATCAACGCGGCGTGGGTCGACACCGAGGACGGCGCGCAGATCAGCGTGCGCCACTACGTCAACCTCGGCATCGCCGCGGCGACCCCGCGCGGCCTGCTCGTGCCGAACATCAAAGACGCGCAGTCGATGAACACGCGCGAGCTCGCCAAGGCGCTCGAGAGTCTCACGCTCACCGCGCGCGAGGGCAAGACGAGCCCGGCCGACCAGGTCGGCGGCACGTTCACCATCACGAACATCGGCGTGTTCGGTGTGGATGCCGGCACTCCGATCATCAACCCGGGCGAGGCTGGCATCATTGCGCTCGGCGCGATCCGGCAGAAGCCGTGGGTCGTCGACGGCGAGGTGCGCCCCCGCTGGGTGACCACGGTGTCGGGCTCGTTCGATCACCGCGTGGTCGACGGCGACGGCATCTCGCGGTTCATCGCGGACGTGGCATCCGTGCTGGAGGAGCCGGCGCTGCTGCTCGACTGACGCCGCCAGACTTGAGGACGCTTCCAAGATGGAGGAGTCTTTACGCAGTTCCCGTCGTGCGTGGTACTTGCGAGATAAGACCTGGATGGGGTGCCGACCTGTGGTCGACACCCCTCCGTTCGGCTGGGTCAGGCTGCTGCAACAGCCTGGTCGACCAGATCATGCTCATCGACAAGATGTCGGTACGCGCGCTCGCCTTTACGGCCGACGCACGGCGGGAACGTTCCACCAGCGCGGTGCCGCGTCACGAGGCCGTACTGGTCGGCCCAAAGACCGGTAACCGGAACGCGTTGGCTCGTGACCCACGCGCCGTTCGGTCCGAGCGGTTGGTGCTTCGGATTAAACATCGCTGCTTCCTCCTTTCTCTTCGATATCGAGTACCCGAGCGGATTGCGCGATTCCACTGGCGCGCGTGCATCAGCTCGAAGTTCCAGTAGAGGCTGCGACTGGAACTCTGACGGTCGACACCGATCCGGCTACGAGGCCGGGGCATTGGAGGAGAGCGTCAACGGGGTGCGTGCGCATCGCTGACGTAGCTTCCGTGCTTCTTGCTCGATGAAATCATCGGCGCCAACCGTGGATCTTTCGTTGCTGTCGTGAGGTTAGGGCGGTGGTAGACGCCCGTATTGGTGCGCCCACAGTAGGCCTAGCCCGTCATGAGCAGTGGACGCCACGCCGAGAAGGGAATACAAGAAGAGAGCCCTCGACCTATGGTCGAGGGCTCTCGCGAAGCTGCGGAAGCTGCTACCACACAGCGTCCAGAGTTGGCTTCATAAGTGTCAGCGGCAGCGGTGCTCATGACACGCAACTGTGCGGCGTGTTGTAAAAAATGTAAGCCAAGAGGAGTATCGGGTGATGGCAGCACCTCTCAACGGGCCACATCCCATGAGCAGCAAGCTGCAGATTCGGCTACCCATCGCGCTAGCGCGTCAACTGAACATCGAGGGTGGAGATCAGTTTTACTGGCGAATCAGCGATGACGATCCAGGGGTCCTCTTGTTGATTCCTGTCGAGGTCGTCGAAAGGCGTTACTTGCTCGGAGAGGACGCGGAAAGGCGTTCTCGTACGTCCTAGCCGCTGGTCGCTCCCAGCACTCTTCACCGGGCCCGTCGGATGACGAGGGGAATGTTGTCCGCGACGCTCCCACTCTCCTCTGACCGAAGATCGCTAGGTCGATGCCTCGGTCGGATGCTCCGGCCAAAATGAATGTGTCGTGCATCTTGATACCGTGATCGGTGCTCGACCGGGCGAGGAGCGGCCGATGAACTTGCCCCATCGCCGCAAGCTCCACTCCCGGCGCCTGGTGTCGTGTCGACCTCGCGGCATCCAATCTGACCTCGTGGCAACGACGCGTGTCATAGCCTTTTCGAACAGGTGCAGGAGGAATGGTCTCGTTCCGACCGTCAGACGATGCTCTGAGCGGGGGTGGTGGGCGCCGATGGGGAAAAGAGGGCGATCGGCCGCGTTCGCTTCTTAGCTGCAAGCCGCGGAGGCAGGGTCGTTCCTCGCCTTGCGGGTCCTCTCGCGCTCAGTCACGAAGCGTGCAGTCATTGCGGCAGACTACTCATCAGGCCAGAGCCCGAGCGCGGCCCAAAGCGCCCCCTCGTTCTCGGGCGTGTTCGACACCAGGGTTCGGGTGACACGCCGGCGTGCGGTGCCGACACGGATACCTCGCTCTGGGCCGGTTTTGGGCCACTGTTTAAGCGTCGCCATGGCGACTCCCATAATCAACTCCATGCTCGCCCACGGAAGCCGGCAGATCAGTCGTCGAGCTCGATCGGGGCGATCTTTATGAGAAGTTTCTTCGGCCCGACGCTATCGAATCGAACGTGTGCCACTGCTTTCGCCCCCTCGCCGGTCACACTGTCGACCACTCCGGGACCAAACTCGGTATGAAGAATTCGCTGCCCCGGTGGGAGATTCATGTCGCCGTTGTCGCGCACCCTTGAGGATCGTGCGTAGTTGACGCTCGGTGGCGCGGTCCATCCGCTCGGAGCTTGATCACGACGCACGAGTGAGCTGACGGCGAGATGAATCTCCTCGAGAAGGTCCTGGCTATCGCGGCGTGGAGTGGGCGCGTCATCTGCCGTGCTGGCGGACAATGCGACGGCCTGCTCGAGCAGGGGCCACCCGTCTTCAATCAGAAGGCCTAGCGCGCGTTCGCTGGGCATGCCCCCGGCGGTGATACGAAGTTGCTTCCATAGCTTTCCGAAGTCGGCTTCGGACGTGCCGAGAACGTTCTGAAACTGATCGAGGGGGGAGATT
Source organism: Microbacterium enclense (assembly GCA_038182865.1). NCBI lineage: Bacteria > Bacillati > Actinomycetota > Actinomycetes > Micrococcales > Microbacteriaceae > Microbacterium > Microbacterium enclense. Next base: position 1,351,377 of record CP116226.1, read on the forward strand.
AGTTCCGAGCGGTCGAGGTCTACAAGGATCGGTATCACACTACCGCGATCTGTTTTGCCCGCTAAAGCTCCCGCCTCAAAAAGAAGCCATGGTGCTCTTTGGTTGGATCTTGTCACGAGCAGGATGCCCATGTCGGCGGCGCCGAGATTTCCTGCAATGGCTGATAAGAATCGCTCGCCCGGAGCGATGTCCGCATCGGACAAGAATGTTGAGAGGTGGCCCGCGAAGGCCTCGTCTAGGAACAATTTGAGAGCGAGACCCAGCTCCCTGGTCTGGTCGCCCGACCAGCTGATGAAGACCTTCGCTGCGGTTTGCATCTGTCGAGTATGGCTCAGTGGATGTCCCCCCACGGCCTGAAGCGCGGAGACCATCTTTGCGGTGTTCTTGATTACAAACATCAACCCGGGCGAGGCCGGCATCATCGCCCTCGGCGCGATCCGCCAGAAGCCGTGGGTCGTCGACGGCGAGGTGCGCCCCCGCTGGGTGACCACGGTGTCGGGCTCGTTCGATCACCGTGTGGTCGACGGCGACGGCATCTCGCGCTTCATTGCCGACGTGGCATCCGTGCTGGAGGAGCCGGCGCTGCTGCTCGACTGAGGTCGACGGATCTCTCGGCCGGGGCCGTCCGTACGATGGACGGCATGGAGCGCGACGAGGAGAGCCAAGAGCAGCGGGCCCTGCGCTCGATCCGCGCCATAGACGCGGGTGCCGACATCGGCGCCGAGGCCCTTGCGCTGTCGAACGCGTTCACCGATCGGCACACGGCTCGCATCGCGGCGTGGCTGAAGCGCCGACGGGGTTCGTCCGACGCGCCGGGCGGGACCTGAGCGTCAACCCGGGAGGGACGGGTGCTTCTCGATCGGCGTCCGCCGGGTCGGGATCAGCAGGGCCAGCACCAGGGCCACGACCGCGGCTCCGATCCCCATCAGGAACGACACCTGGAACGCCTGCGACGTCGGCACGCGCGTCTCGCCGGAGCCGGTCGACAGCGTCGCGAGCACGACGCCCACGATCGCGGCGGCGGTGCTCGTGCCGAGCGAGCGCGCGAGGGCGTTCAGGCCGTTCGACGCGCCGGTCTCGCTGGGCGGGACGGCGCGCATGATGAGCATCGGCATGGCGGCGTAGCCGAAGCCGATCCCGAAGCCGATGAGGATGTTGGCGACGACGAAGTGCCACACCTCGGTCGAGAAGATCAGGCTGAAACCGTACGCGAGGATCAGCGAGACCGACCCGGCGACGAGCAGCACGCGCGGCCCGACCGTGCGGGCGAGGGATCCCGAGATCGGTGAGAGCACCATCATCACCAGGCCCGACGGCATCACGACCAGGCTCGCGGCCAGCAGTGACAGGCCGAGGCCGACGCCCGTGGCCAGCGGCAGCTCCAGCATCTGCGGATAGGCGACGTTCGACGTGAAGAGCGCGAAGCCCATCGCGACCGAAGCGAGGTTCGTCAGCAGCACGGGGCGGCGGGCCGCGACGCGCAGGTCGAGCAGCGGATTGTCGACGCGCAGCTCGTACCAGCCCCAGACGAGCAGGATCAGGATGCCGCCGACCGCAAGGCCGAGCGTGAGCGGCGAGGTCCAGCCCCAGGTGTTCCCGCGCGACACGGCCAGCAGCACGCCGATCAGGCCGACGGCGAGACCCACGGCCCCGAGGTAGTCGAAACGTCCGGCGGTGCGCAGCACGCTGACCGGCACGATCCACACCACGAGGGCGAACACCGCCGCACCGAGGCCCCCGGCGATCCAGAAGAGCCAGTGCCAGTCCGCGTTCTCGGCGACGAGCGCGCTCACGGGAAGACCCAGGGCGCCGCCCACGCCCAACGTGGCGCTCATGAGCGCGATCGCGCTGTCGACCCGGTTCTCGTGCAGGACGTCGCGGAGGATCGAGATGCCGAGGGGAACGACGCCGACCACGGCGCCCTGGAGAGCGCGACCGACGATCATGCCGATGATCCCGGCGGACAGGGCGGCGATCACGGACCCGAGGATCATGATCGCGAGCAGCACCAGGACCATGCGCCGCTTGCCGTACATGTCGCCCAGGCGACCTGCGATGGGCGTGAAGACCGCGGCGGCGAGCAGGGTCGACGTCACGACCCAGGCGGTGTCGTCGCGCGAGGCGTTCAGGAGCGTCGGGAGCTGCGACTGAATGGGCACCACGAGGGTGAACATGAACGATGAGCACAACCCCGCGAGGGCCAGCACGGCCACGACCGCGCCCTGGGGTGGCATCCGGGTGAGTTTTCTTCGCGCGTTCTCATCCCGTGACATCGCTGTCCAGGCTATCCGTCTCCTGTGAGGGGGAGGGTCGTGCGGGCGGGAGCGCAGCGTCTCAGCGCGGCGGGATCGGGGCGTCTCCTCGGCCGCTCCAGCGGTGCGGCCACACGAGATGCATCGCGCATATGCAGAACACGACCCAGCCGGCGACGAGCACCTGCCAGCCGTCGAGCTCGGTGGATCCTGCGTCCGAACTCGTTCTCACCAGAACGGTGCCGACCACGACGAGGAGGAGACCCGCGCCCGCGCCGATCAGTGTGTACTCGCCGTGCCGGAGCCACCATCGCCGGATGGGCGGGACGAGCCGGATCGGCAGGCCGATGACGAAAGCGGCTGTGGCCGACGGGATGGCAACGAGGACCGGCAGCACGACCATTCCGATCAGCGTGAGGATGCCGTCGTACTCCGTCCACATCCCCGCGAGGGAGGTTGCGGCGACCGCGAAGACGACTGCCCCTCCGCCGAAGAAGTTGATGAGCGCGAGCATGCCGGCACTGTTCCCCCACGGCGGCGGCGCGTATCGCCGAGCGGCGGGGCCGTAGACCGGAACAGCGTTCATGCGGCGAGCATGGCAGGTCATGGCGTCGGCGTCGCGACGGTATCTCGATGTCCGGGTAATCCACCGGTGGGCTCACCGAGCGGGCGTACCGTGAGGAGCACTGCGCTCTCGCAGGCAGCTCCGCGGGCCGGCGAAGGCGAGTTTGTGACCGCTCATGACCGCCCATTACGTCTCGACTTTGGCATCCGCTCCGAGCTTGTTTACGTGGAGCTATGACTTCACGCACCACCGCACGCCTGGCCACGATCCTCAGTGCATCCGCCGCTGCCCTCCTGCTCACCCTCACCGGCTGCGCCGGTGGCTCCAGCGCAGGGGACGACTCCACGCGCATCGTCCTCGGCGCCGACGACGGCAATGAAGCGCACTGGACGGTCTTGAAGCAGAAGCTCGCCGACGAGGGCATCGACCTCGAGGTGCGCACGATCAACGACGGCGTGCAGCTCAACCAGGGCGTGCAGGACGGCGAGCTCGATGTGAACCTCTTCCAGCACCTCATCTACCTGTCGCAGTTCAACGTCGAGAACAACGGAACGCTCGTGCCCGTCGGCGCGACCGCGGTCTACCCGCTCGCGCTCTACTCCGAGCAGTACACCGACGTGAAGGACCTGCCGGAGGGCGCGAAGATCGCGATCCCGAACAACCCGACCAACCTCGCCCGCGGCCTGCTCAACCTGCAGACCGCGGGGCTCCTCACGCTGAAGGACGGCGGCACCGCTCTCTCGACGCCGGCCGACATCGAGACGACCAAGGTCGAGTTGCTCCCGGTCGACACGAACCAGACCGTCACCGCGCTCAAGGACGGCAGCGCCCAGGCCGCCATCGTCAACAACACGCAGGCGCAGAAGGGCGGGCTCGGCGACGAGCTCATCATCTTCAAGGAAGACCTGAACAACCCGCAGCTCGCGCCCTACATCAACGCCTTCGTCACGCGTGACGACAAGAAGGACGACCCCCGCTGGGAGAAGCTCGTCGCGGCGTACCACAGCCCCGAGGTCGAGGCCGCGGTCACCGAGCTCAACCAGGGCAACCTTCAGTTCAAGGCCGATTGGACCGGCGCCCAGCTGCAGGACGAGCTGACGAGCCTCGAAGACGCCCTCAAGGCCCAGAACGGATGACCTCTGTCATCGAGCTGCGGGGCGTCACGAAGAGCTTCCGCACCGATCGCCGCTACTCCACCACCGCCGTCGACGACGTGTCGTTGGCGGTGGAGGAGGGGTCGATCGTCGGGGTGATCGGTTACTCCGGCGCCGGCAAATCCACGCTCGTGCGCCTGCTGAACGGCCTCGAGCAACCCACGTCGGGCACCGTCGAGGTGCTCGGCGTCGACGTGGGCGCGGCATCCGAAGCGAAGCTCCGCGACCTCCGGCGCCGAGTCGGCATGATCTTTCAGCAGTTCAACCTCTTCTCCTCGCGCACGGTCGCGGCCAACGTCGCATACCCGCTGAAGGTGGCGGGCTGGAAGAAAGCCGATCGCGACAAGCGCGTCGCCGAACTGCTCGATTTCGTCGGCATCGGCGACAAGGCGAAGCAGTATCCGCGGCGTCTGTCGGGCGGGCAGAAGCAACGCGTCGGCATCGCCCGCGCGATCGCGACCGACCCGCGCATCCTGCTCGCCGACGAGGCGACGAGCGCCCTCGACCCGCAGACCACGGCCGAGGTGCTCGACCTGCTGCGCGAGATCAACAGACGCCTCGGCATCACGATCGTCGTCATCACGCACCAGATCTCGATCGTGCACGAGCTGTGCGACCAGGTCATCGTCATGGACGGCGGTCGCGTCGTCGACAGCGGCGACACGTACCGGGTGTTCGCGCACCCGCGTGCCGAGCTGACGAAGCGGTTCGTCGCGGCGGTGACCCAGGGCGTGCCCTCGGGTGAGGCGCTGTCCGCGCTCGCCTCGGGCGGCGGAGACCTCGTCAGCGTCGAGGTCAACGAGTTCTCGAGCGAAGACGTCTCCGAGGTGTTCCACCGCCACGGCGCCCGCCACTCGGTCGTCTACGGCGGTGTCACCGATGTGCTCGGAAAGCAGCTCGGCACGCTCACGTACCGGGTGTACGCCGACGACCTGAATGCCATCGTGGCCGAGCTGCGTGCGCACACCGACGTCGTCGTCCCCACCGCGGAGGCCCGCGCATGAACAAGTGGGACACCCTCACCCCGGTGCTGCTGCAGTCCATCGGCGAGACCGTCTACATGGTCGCGGTCTCGCTGCTCATCTCGGGCGTCGCGGGCCTGGTCATCGGCGCCCTGCTGTATGCCACCCGCCCCGGCAATCTGTTCGAGAACCGCGTCGTCTTCTTCGTCGCGAACCTCGTGATCAACGTCATCCGTCCCATCCCGTTCATCATCTTCCTCACCGCCGTGGCCCCGGTCACGCGCGCGGTGACGGGAACGACCCTGGGGACGGATGCCGCGATCGTGCCGATCACGATCATGGCCACGGTCGTGATCGCCCGCGTCGTCGAGCAGAACCTCGTCGCGGTCGACCCCGGGACCGTCGAGGCCGCGCGGGCCGTGGGGGCACGCCGCATCGGCGTGCTGTTCGGCGTGGTCATCCCCGAGGCGCTTGCGCCGCTGATCCTCGGCTACACGTTCATGTTCATCGCGGTCGTCGACATGTCGGCCATGGCCGGCTACATCGGCGGTGGCGGCCTCGGCAACTTCGCGATCATCTACGGCTACCAGCAGTTCAACGCGCAGGCCACGTGGGTGACGGTGGCGATCATCGTCGTGATCGTGCAGGCCGGTCAGCTGCTGGGTAACGCGCTCGCGCACCGCATCCTGCGCCGCTGATCCCGCGAGCCTCCTGGGCGACGCATCACGCCGTCCGCCCATCGAGTGTCCAAAACACCCGGAACGCGCCGAAGGTCCTCCGGGTGTTTTGGACACGAAGGCGCACCGAGGCCTCGAGCTCCACACGGCGCGGGCAGGCTGAGAGGAACGCATGAAGGCACTCGTGAGTTTGAGAACGATTATCAGGAGCGCTACCGTGTCCTCATGACCCGACGCCTCCTCGCCCCCGCCGTTCTCGGCGCCGCCACCGTTCTCGCTCTCGCCGGTTGTGCCGGTGGGGCTCCCGCTGCCGGTGGAGCGTCCGCCGACTCGTCCTCCGGCAAGGTCACCGTGGTGGCGTCCACGGACGTCTACGGTTCGATCGCCGAGGCGGTCGGAGGCGACTTCGTCGACGTCACGTCGATCATCACTTCGCCGACGCAAGACCCCCACGAGTACGAGGCGAGCGCGCAGGACCAGCTCACCCTGAAGAACGCCGGCCTCGTGATCGAGAACGGCGCCGGATACGACTCCTTCATGGAGGGACTCGTCCAGGCCAGCGGTACGACCGCCCCCGTGATCACCGCGGTCGAGTACAACCACGACTACCCGGGCGCCGAGTCGCACGACGAGGCCCACTCCGACGACGCCAGCCCCGCCCCCAGTGAGAGCGCCGACGACCACGATCACGCGGACGACGACGGGCACGACCACATCGAGGGTTTCAACGAGCACGTCTGGTACGACCCGCACACGGTCGAAGACCTCACCGCCGCCATCGCCAAGGAGCTGGGCGCGCTCGCCCCCGACCACGCCGCGGACTTCACCTCCAACGCCGAGGCCTTCACGCAGCAGATCGCCGGTCTCGAGGACTCCCTCGACCAGATCAAGGCGAAGGATGCCGGAGCGAAGATCTTCGTGACCGAGCCGGTGCCGGTCTACCTGACGACCGCGGCCGGCCTCGACAACGCCACCCCGAACGAGTTCAGCGAGTCGGTCGAGGAGGGACAGGACGTTCCGCCGGCAACCCTCCTGGAGTCACTGCAGCTGCTGGATTCCGGGCAGATCAAGGTCATGATCGTCAACCCGCAGACCGGCGGCGCCGAGGTGACGCAGGTGGAAGACGAGGCGAAAGCCAAGAACATCCCGGTGATCGAGTTCACGGAAACGCTCCCCGAGGGTCAGACTTACATCTCGTGGATGCAGAGCAACATCACGGCGCTGTCCGACGCGCTGGCGGCGTGAGCGCGGCCGCACCGCTGCGCATCCGCGGCGCCGCCCTCGAGCGGGGCGGCCGAGAGCTGTGGGCCGGGCTCGACCTCGAGGTCGAGCCCGGCGAGCTCGTCGCGGTGCTCGGGCCCAGCGGCTCGGGCAAGACGACGCTGCTCCGCGCGATCCTCGGGCTCGAACGGCTCAGCGGCGGGTCGATCGAAGCGCTGGGAACGCCCGTACGTCGTGCGGGGAACCGCCGGATCGGATACATCCCGCAGCAGCGGCCCCTCCCGCGTGAGACCCCGCTGCGCGGACGTGACATCGTCGGCCTCGGCGTCGACGGCCACCGCCTCGGCCTGCCGCTCTCGCGCAAGAAGGACCGCGCCCGCATCGACGAACTCCTCGAGGCCGTCGGCGCCACCGCCTTCGGCGACCGGCCTGTCGGTCTTCTCTCGGGCGGTGAACAGCAGCGTCTGCGCGTCGGCCAGGCGCTCGCCGACGACCCGGCCCTCCTCCTCTGCGACGAGCCGCTCACGAGCCTCGACCTGGCCAACCAGCAGGCGGTCGTGCGACTCATCGACCGACACCGCGGCGAGCGCGACGCCGCGGTGCTGCTGGTCACGCACGACATCAACCCCGTGCTCTCACGCGTCGACCGCATCCTCTACATCGCGCACGGACGCTTCACGCTCGGCACCCCCGACGAGGTGCTGACCACCGAGACGCTGACCGCCCTGTACGGTGCCCCCGTCTTTGTGGTGCGCGCCGGCGGGCAGCTCATCGTCGTCGGAGCACCGGATGCCGATGAGGCGCACCACCACCACGACCATGAGGACGACGCATGAACTGGTCCGACGTCGGTGACGCCCTCTTCGGCGGGGTGAGCCAGTACGGCGCCATCCTCGAGCTGGTCCAGAACTCCGTCTACGCCGGCGCCATCCTGGGGCTCGTGGGCGGGCTGATCGGCGTCTTCGTGATGCAGCGCGACATGGCGTTCGCCGTGCACGGCATCAGCGAGCTGTCGTTCGCCGGTGCGGCGGTGGCCCTGCTCATCGGGGTCGACGTGGTGTCGGGGTCGATCGTGGGCTCCCTCATCGCCGCAGCGCTCATCGGTCTGCTCGGTGCTCGCGCGCGTGACCGCAACTCGATCATCGGCGTGCTCATGCCTTTCGGTCTGGGAGTCGGCATCCTGGCCCTGTCGCTCTACAACGGACGCAGCGCCACCCGGTTCAGCCTGCTGACCGGGCAGATCGTCTCGGTGCAGAGCGGGCAACTGGGCTGGCTCGTCGTGATCGGGCTGTTCGTGCTCATCGCGCTGCTGCTCATCTGGCGTCCGCTGCGCTTCGACTCCCTCGACCCGCAGTCCGCCGCGGCCCGTGGCGTGCCCACGACGGCGGTGTCGCTCGCGTTCATGCTGCTGCTCGGTCTGATCGTTGCGGTGGCCGTGCACATCATCGGCGCGCTGCTCGTGATGGCCCTGCTGGTGACCCCGGCTGCGGCGGCGATGCGGGTGGCATCCGGGCCCCTCTCGGTTCCCCTGCTCGCCGCGCTGTTCGGCTTCGTGTCGGCGGTCGGCGGTGTGCTTCTCGCCGTGGCGGGGACGCTGCCGGTCAGCCCGTACATCACCACCATCTCGTTCGCGATCTACCTCGTGTGCCGCGTGATCGGCGCACGCAGGGAGCGCACCACCCGCGCCGTGTAACGCCCAGCCGATTCACCGATCCCGTCGCTAGAATCGCGGGCATGGTCCAGCGCAACACGTGGCAACGCGAACGCGTGCGCGAAGCCCTGTCCGGTGCGGGCGGCTTCGTCAGCGCGCAGGCGCTGCACGCGACGCTGCGCGACGAGAACACGGGGATCGGCCTGGCCACGGTCTACCGCACGCTCGCGGGAATGGCGGCCCAGGGCGACGCCGATTCGCTGCAGAGCCCCGAGGGTGAGAACCTCTTCCGGGCCTGCGAGACCCGCGGCCACCACCATCACCTGATCTGCCGCTCGTGCGGTGTCGCCGTCGAGATCGCCGCGACCGACGTCGAGGAATGGGCGCAGCGCACGGCCGCCCAGCACGGCTTCTCCGAGGCCGAGCACGTCGTCGACATCTTCGGGATCTGTACCGACTGCGCCCGCGCACGGGCTCGCGAGCGTGGCGACGAGTAGTCGCACCGCGACGACGTCGCCCCCGCCCACCGGTGCCTCCCGCACCCTCGTCGCGCTCGGTCTGGGTGTCGTCGTGGTCACGGCGCTCTTCCTCGTCGACGCTTTCGCCCCCACCTTCTTCTCGCAGCCGCTTCCCACCCGCGCGCAGGACGGGCTCACCCTCGCCCTCAGCGTGCTCATCGAGTCGCTGCCGTTCGTCGTCCTGGGCGTCGTGCTGTCGATCATCGTGCAGGTGTGGGTGCCGCCGGGGGCGATCGAGAGATGGATGCCACGCGCACCGTGGGCGCGACGAGCGGTGCTGTCGTTGCTCGGCATGTTCATCCCCGTCTGTGAGTGCGGCAACGTGCCGTTCGCGCGCGGCCTGCTCATGCGCGGCTTCGGCGTCTCCGACACCCTGACGTTCCTCGTCGCCGCGCCCATCGTGAACCCCATCGTCATCATCAGCACGCACGCGGCGTTCGGTTTCAGCGACGGCATCCTGGTCGCTCGCCTCATCGGCGGCTACCTCGTCGCGAACCTGATCGGCTGGCTGTACAGCCGGCATCCCGATCCCGACAAGCTGCTCACCGAGCGGTTCCTCGAGACGTGCGAGATCGTCGTGCAGGAGCGGGGCGACCGGGGTCGCCGCTCGCTCGCGCAGTTCGTGGTCGAGCTGCGTTCGGTCATGCCGGCCCTCATCATCGGCTCGCTCCTCGCGGGCGCCGTGCAGGTGTTGATCCCCCGGAGTGCGCTGCTGGCGATCGGGTCCGATCCGGCGCTGTCCATCGCGGCGATGATGGCGCTGGCGATCGTGGTGTCGCTGTGCTCGAACGTCGACGCGTTCTTCGCGCTCTCTTTCGCCTCGACCTTCACGCCGGGCTCGATCGTCGCCTTCCTGGTGGTGGGGCCGATCATCGACCTCAAGATGATGGCGCTGCTTCGCACCACCTTCTCCACCCGCGTGCTGGTGGGGATGACGGTGGTGGTCGTGCTGTTCGCCTTCTCTCTCGGAACGGTGGTGAACCTCCTTGTCTAGAACCGGTGCCCTCGCCACGCGCTGGCTGGGAGTGGGTCTCACGGCCTGCCTGTCGATCACGACGATCACCCTGTGGATCACGGGGCGGATGTCGCTGTACATCAACCCCGATTCAGCCTGGTTCGCCGTCGGGATGTCGTTCGTCGCGCTGGTCGGTGCGATCGCGTCGTTCGCCTTGCCCTTGGGGGCGGAGGCCGATCACGGCCATGACCACGAGCACGGGCACGCGGCCGCCTCCGCCTCGGCTCGGCGGGAAGCCTTCGCGCACGCCGACCATGAGCATTCCGATCCCGCCGACGACCATGACCACGCCGCGCACGACCACCTCGCGGCGCGTCCGCGACTGACCCCGGGCGGCATCGCCGCGTTCACGGGAGGAGTGCTGGCCTCGACCGCGGTGGTGGCCGTGCTGCTCACCCCGGCCGCCTCGCTGTCGACCGAGCTCGCGGTCTCGCGCGACGTGGGGGCCGCGCCCCTGTTCGCGGGTTCCGATGTGATCACCCTCGCCGCCTCGGGCGACACCTCGCAGTTCGGTGTCGGCGACTGGTCGGCGGTCTTCGCCCACTCGACGAACCCCGAGACCTTCGACGGCAAGCCCGTCACCCTCACCGGGTTCATCACCCCGGGGGGCGACGGTGCGAGCTTCGACCTCACGCGTCTCGTGATCACCCACTGCGTCATCGACGCGCAGACGGCGAAGCTCCCGATCTCCGCGACCGGTGACGCACCGTCGAGCGGGCAGTGGGTCACCGTCACGGGAACCGTGCGCTCCAGCGGCGACGGCAAGCTCGAGGTCCACGCCGACCAGGTGGCCGCCATCGACGAGCCGGCGGACCCGTATGAGTACTGACGCCCGCCGTCGAGGTGGTCCCGACTCGCGGCGTGCGCGCGCCCGCCGGCGTCAGGGTCGGGGCTTCCTCCTCGCGTTCGGCGCCGTCCTGCTCGCCCTCGTCCTCGTGGGAGGGGTCGGCGGTGTCGTCGCCGTGGCACAGGGACCCCGTGTCACCGACGTGCAGGTCGACCCCGACGCCGGGGTCGCGGCATCCGGATCCCGCGTGATCCTCACGACCACGCAGTCGCTCGAGAAGGTCGACGCCTCCCAGGTCGAGGTCGAGCCGGCGACGCCGTTCACCGTCGACACGTCGGGACGGAGCGTCGGCATCCGGTTCACGCTGCCGTTGCGCGACGACTCCGACTACCGCGTGACGGTGCGTGACGTGAAGGGGCTCGGCGCCGGGCCGGGGGCGACTCTGACCGAGACCTTCCGGACGCCCCCGCTGCAGGCGTTCCTCATGCAGCGCGGAACCCCCGAGGGCGACACGATCTTCCGCACCGACCTCGAGGGCAAGGCCGGGCTGCCGGTGTTCACCGACCCGCACATCGAGGACTTCCGGGCGACGGCCAACCACCTCGTCATCTCGACGCGGGACGACGACCAGGCGCGCGTCATCGTGACCGACCTCGACGGGCAGAACCGGCGGGAGCTGACGCTTCCGGGACCGGGATTCGTGTCGAACCTTCAGTCGGCGGACCGTGGAGAGCGCATCGGCTTCACATTCTCGGATGCCAACCTCGGTGCCGCGGGCGGGCGGGAGAGCCGTCTGTTCACGGCGTCCGCGGCGACCGACGACGCTCCGGTCGAGGTGGGACTCAACGGCGGTGACGTGCGCATCGCCGACTGGCGGTTCGTCCCCGACACCGACAGCATGCTCGTGCTCACCTTCGACTCCCGCTTGCTCCTCACCGACGCGCTCGGTGGCAACGCTGCCCCTCTCGGCAGCGCGGTGGCGATCGACGGCATCGCCCGCGGATCGTCGGTGGCGATCGTGGAACGGCTCGAGGGCGTTCGCGAGATCAACCTCACCGACGGATCGGAGCAGGCGCTCGTCTCGCCCGTCGATCCTCCCGGAACGCCCGGACGCGCGACCCCGGTGCCCGGGGCGGGGGCCGGCACGGTCCGATCGTTCGCCGACATCGCGGCCGACGGCGCGTACCGCTCGACCATCGTGGGGCACGTCGACACCGACGGCGCGGTGCGGACGCTCCTCGACGTCCCCGGCACCGACACCGTGCTGCAGACGTGCGTCTCTCCGAGCGGGCGGTACGCGGCGGTGCTGGTGGCGCCGCGCGCGGTGGACAACCCGTTCGATCGGTATCAGCTGCCCCTCCCCGGCAAACTGCAGACGCACCTGGTCGACATCGACACCGGCGAAGCGCTCGTCGCCCTGCGGGGGTTCGACCTGTCCTGGTGCCAGGTACCCCCGGGATGATGCGACCCGCGACGCGGAGCGACCTGCAGGCGCTGCCGGTGCAGGTCGCTCCGCTCCTGCTCGGCGCGGTGCTCGAGACCGAGGTGGCGGGGGAGCGTGTCGCCGTGCGCCTGACGGAGGTCGAGGCGTATCACGGGCGCGGCACCGGCGATCGTCCCGATCCCGGCTCGCACGCACGCATGGGGCCGACCCCGCGCAACGCGACCATGTGGGGCGAGCCCGGTCACCTGTACGTGTACCTGAGCCACGGCATCCATTCGTGCGTGAACGTCGTGTGCGGCCCCGACGGCGTCGCCGGCGGTGTGCTGCTGCGCGGGGGCGAGATCGTCGAGGGCGCCGACATCGCCGAGCGACGCCGCCTCGAGCGGCGCGGCGCAGTGCGTTCGTCCCGCGACCTCGCGCGCGGGCCGGGTCGTCTGGGCGATGCGGTGGGTCTCCGGCATCCGCAGCATGACGGGATCGACGCGGTGACGGCGCAGGAGCGCGCCGGTGCGCGGGCCCGGCTCCTGCTGCCGGGTGAACGGGTGTCGGGGATCGTGACGGGGCCGCGCGTGGGCGTCGCCGGGATCGCGGGGACCGACGCGTTCCCTTGGCGCTTCTGGATCGAGGGGGATGCCACGGTCTCGGCGTTCCGGTGGGGCCGCGGGGCCGCGGAAGCGGCGATGAACGCCCTGCCAGGTGGCTGAGCCCGTCGAAGCCTCCGGACGCGTCGACGGGCTCATGGGCGACGGCGACCAGGAGGTGCGGGGCAGCGGAGACGGCCCCTCGTGCTAGACTGACCCCTTGTCTGCGCGCACTCCAGCACGCAGTTCGCACCCCTTCTCCTGAATCCGGCTCTTCGCCGTGCTCAGACGGGGTGCAGACAAGGGATCTTGGGTGGCACCGTCCGGTGTCACGGTACAGAAGGAGACATCACCATGGCAGCAGTGTGCCAGGTGACTGGAGCGGTTCCCGGCTTCGGTCACAACATCTCGCACTCGCACCGCCGGACGAAGCGCCGCTTCGACCCGAACGTGCAGAAGAAGACCTACTTCGTTCCGTCGCTGGGTCGCAACATCAAGCTCAACGTCTCGGCGAAGGGCATCAAGGTCATCGACGCGCGCGGCATCGAGTCCGTCGTTCGTGACCTGCAGGCGAAGGGCGTGAAGCTGTAATGGCGAAGAAGGCTCAGGACGTCCGTCCGATCATCAAGCTGCGGTCGACCGCCGGCACGGGGTACACCTACGTGACGCGCAAGAACCGCCGCAACAACCCCGACCGCATCGTGCTGAAGAAGTACGACCCCGTGGTCCGCAAGCACGTCGACTTCCGAGAGGAGCGCTAAGCACATGGCTAAGAAGAGCAAGATCGCGCGCAACGAGCAGCGCAAGGTCGTCGTCGAGCGCTACGCCGCGAAGCGCGCCGAGCTGAAGAAGACCCTGGTCGACCCGACCGCCACCGACGAGGCCCGCGAGGCCGCGCGCGTGGGTCTGCAGAAGCTCCCCCGCAACGCGTCGCCCGCGCGCGTGCGCAGCCGCGACGTCATCGACGGCCGCCCCCGTGGCGTCCTCACGAAGTTCGGCGTCTCGCGCGTCCGTTTCCGTGACATGGCCCACCGTGGCGAGCTGCCCGGTGTGACCAAGTCGAGCTGGTAAGCACCAGACACCCGTACGAAAGGCGGGGGTTCCGAAGGGAACCCCCGCCTTTCGTCGTTCCCCTGGTCAGAAAAGCCGACGGAGCAGTTCGACCACGGCCTCCGACCGCCCGCGCACGCCGAGCTTGGCGTAGATGGAGCGCACCTGGCTCTTGACGGTGTTGAGCGACACGCCCCGCTCGCGGGCGATGTCGGCCAGGTTCCGCTCCGACGACAGAAGCATCGCCAGTTCTCGCTCCGCGGGGGTGAACCCGGGTACCTCCGCCGGCGGGCGGGCGGGAGCGGCGACGGAGGGCAGGAACTCCCGGATGCCGCTGACCAGCGGGGCAAGCTCCGGGCAGGACGCCACGACCGTGTCGAACAGGGCGATGGTCTCGTCCAGTGGCAGCATGATGAAGGGCGTGATCGATCCGCCCGTCTGCGAGATCAGCAGAAGAGCGGTCTCCATGCTCTGCTCGGCTCGGCGGGAGCTCCCCACCCGCGCGAACGCGATCGCGCGCAGCAGCAGCGTGGGCGTGAGGGTGCGGAGGCAGTGGTCGGTCTCGTCGGCGACGCACCCGTCGGTCTCGGTGAGGAGTTCGCGTTCGCGTCCGAGCAGGAGCAGCGGGCCGGACCTCTGCATGTGGAAGCAGATGCCGTGCCCGGGTGGAGTCTGAGCCGAAGCCAGCGAGGCCAGCGCCTCGGTGTATTCGCCCCGGGCGACCAGGATGTCGGAGCGGATGCATGTGAGGAAGTCGCGGATCATCCGCTGACTGCGGTGGCGTCGCGACCCGTAGGAGAGCTGCCAGCTCTCGGCGAGGGCACGCGAATAGTCGCGCTCGAGAAGTCCGCGCATGACATCGATCGCCCGCGCGGAGTAATCCCAGTAGGCGTCGTCGGGGCGGATGGCGCGCAGGGCTTGTGCTGCTCCCGCGAGACGCACCGGATCCATGCGGGCCGACGCGATCAGCGACTCGGCGAGCGGCAGGAGGCAGTCGTGCTCTTCGATCGGCCAGCCGTTCACGGCGACGAGCTCTTTGGCCTCGGCCATGTCGGTCTCGCTGCTCTCGTACTCGCCGTTCAACGCGTGCCCCAGGGCGAGCACCGAGACAGCGCGATACCGGGTGGCGTCGGTATCGGCGAACAGGAGTGCCTCGGCGCCGTATCGTGCGCCGATCTGGGGCCAGCCGATGGCGCAGCAGTACTCTCCCGCGGCCGCGAGTAGGAGAGATCGGGCGCTCGATGACAGATTCGCCATGCGCGTGAGCCGCGCGTCGATGAAGTACCGGTCGATGAGGGAGAAGCCGTCGGACAGGGCATCGCGGCGCGCGCGGGCCACCAGCACCGCCGCCAGGGTGAGGGCGGGAGCGTCGGTCCACACGCGGGGGACAGGGGGCGCCTGGGCCTCGGCGAGAAGGGCGAGGTGGCGCTCTTCCGGGATGCCATGTCCCGGGGCCATCCGAGCGGCTGTGGTCACCACCGCCGCGTGGAATGTGGCTCGCGCATCGATCGAGTTCTGCGATATCGGCATTTCACCCCCGTATCGGCGGACCCCGGCCCACTCACCCGGGGAGATCGTTCTCCGCGTGCTCGGATGACCCGTCGAATAGTTCAGCGTACGAAGTTTCTTCGTCACGGTGTCACCTGTTCTAGTGCGTGCCCGCTGGGGCACCGGTGTCATTCATGCCTCCTGTCACCCCATCGCACAGCTCGCATCGCCAGCCCCGATTCGCGATCGGGCGCTCCCCGCAGGCAGCCACGTCGCGCAGAGCGAGCCACGGGGACCCTCTCGGCGGCGACACGCCGGTCGTTCGCGGGCGAAATCGCTCAAAATCCCCGTAATTCCGCGGTTCGGTTGATACTGTCGAGGCGGTCTCCCGACCACCGAGGAGAATTCCTCCTCGTCCGATGTAACGAGAGGCGACATCACCGTCGCCTGGAGGACAACCACATGGCCGACAAGTCCATCACCAAGACCGAGCTCGTCGCGAGCATCGCCAGCGCGACCGGGCAGAGCCAGTCCGCCGTGTCGGGCGTGCTCGACTCCCTCTTCTCCACCGTCTCCGAGGCGGTCGCCAAGGGCAGCAAGGTGTCGATCCCCGGCTGGATCGCCTTCGAGCAGGTCGCGACGTCGGCTCGCACGGGCCGCAACCCGCAGACGGGCGAGGAGATCTCGATCCCGGCCGGCAAGCGCGTCAAGGTCACCGCGGGCTCGAAGCTGAAGGCCGCCGTCAAGTAAGACGACGCCGTACGCAGAGAGGGGGATGCCGAGGCATCCCCCTCTCTGTTCCCCGACGTAGTCTGGGAGGGTGAACGCCCGTGCCCTCCGCGTCGCGGGACCCGTCATCCTGATCGCGGTCTCGCTGATCGCCGTCGTCGTGGGCTTGGCCTACGGGGGTGGTGCGGCAGAGGCACTGCTGGCCGACCCGGGACCCGTGGTGCGATGGGGCCTTCCCATCTCGACGCTCGTCGTCAACCTCTCCGCCGCCACGATGGTCGGCTCCCTCGTGCTCGCGCTGTTCGCGCTGAAGGCGGGAGAGAGGCCCTTCGAGCTCGCCCTGGACACCGCGTCGATCGGTGCGGCGATCTTCACGGTGGCCTCGGCGACGACCGGCTACCTGACCTTCCTCAACATCATCAACGCGAAGCCGACCCTCGATCCGCTCTTCGGACAGCAGCTCGGGCGCTTTCTCGTCGAGAGCGAGATCGGCCCCGCGTGGCTGATGACCACGATCGCCGGCGCCGTGCTCACGGTGCTCACCTTCGCCGTGCGGTCGTGGGTGCCCACGCTGCTGGTCGCGATCCTCGCGCTCGCCGCCCTCGTTCCCATGGGCACGCAGGGCCACGCCGGCGACGAAGCGAGTCACACCGCCGCCGTGACCTCGCTCGTGCTGCACATCATCGCCGCGGCGGTGTGGCTCGGTGGCCTCGTCCTGCTGGTCGTCGTGCGCCCCGCCATGTCGCGGACCCAGCTGCAGACGACTCTCCTCAGGTACTCGTCCATCGCCCTCGCGGCCTTCCTCGTGGTCGCGGTCACGGGCACGGTCCGCGCGTCGATCGGCCTGCTCGGCTTCGAGAACCTCCTCTCGCCGTACGGCATCCTCGTGCTCGTCAAGGTCGTCGCCCTCGTCGCGATGGGGGTGCTCGGAGCCTGGTACCGCCGCCGCCTGATCTCGCGCATGGCCGAGGAGTCGGGCTCGCGGCGCTTCTGGATGGTCATCGCCCTCGAACTGGTCTTCATGGGCGTCGCCAGCGGCACGGCCGCAGCCCTCGCCCGCACCCCTCCGCCCATCGCCCCGCGCCTGATCGGCCAGTCGCCCGCCGAGGTGCTGACCGGCACGCCCCTCCCGCCCGAGCTCACCGTCGAGCGCTGGTTCACGAGCTGGGACATCGATCTGCTCTGGGCCGTCGTCGTCGCGTTCGGACTCTTCTTCTATCTCGCCGGCGTGTGGCGGCTGCACCGTCGCGGTGACGCGTGGCCGATCTACCGCACCGTGCTGTGGTGCGCGGGTCTGCTGGCGGTGTTCTGGGTCACCTCGGGGCCGATCAACGTCTACCAGGACTACCTCTTCAGCATGCACATGGTCGGGCACATGCTGCTGTCGATGGCGATCCCGCTTCTGCTGGTCTCGGGCGCACCCGTCAGCCTCGCCGCGCGTGCGATCCGCAAGCGCGACGACGGCACGCGCGGCGGTCGCGAGTGGATCCTCTGGGCCGTTCACAATCCGGTCGCGAAGGTCCTCACCAACCCCTACGTCGCCGCGGGGCTGTTCATCGGATCCCTCTGGGCGTTCTACTACACCGATCTGTTCCGGTGGTCGCTGTACGACCACATCGGGCACATCTGGATGGTGGCTCACTTCCTCATCACCGGCTATCTGTTCGTGCTCAGCCTCATCGGCATCGATCCCGTGCCGTACCGCCTCCCCTACCCCATGCGCCTGCTCGTCCTGATCGCCGTCATGGCCATGCACGCGTTCTTCGGTATCGCGATCATGATGAACTCCGGCCTCATGGTGGCGGAGTGGTTCGGCGCGATGGGCCGCACGTGGGGGGCGACCCCGCTCGAGGACCAGTACGTCGGTGGCGGTGTCGCCTGGTCGGTCGGTGAGATCCCGACCCTCATTCTCGCGATCACCGTGGCGATCCAGTGGAGTCGCAGCGACGAGCGTCAGCAGCGCCGCCGCGATCGTCACGTGGACCGCGTGGGAGATCTCGAGCTCGACGCGTACAACGACGAGCTCGCGAGACTGGCCGCGCGCGATGCGCGAGCAGCCGAACGCGACGCGGCCCGACGCGCATAGGACGCTCCCGGGTCAGTCCGAGCCGCCGCTGACGAGGATGGATGCCGTGCCATCGGGCAGAACGGTGATCTGACCGTCGACCGTGAACGGCACGTCTTCGTCGACGTTGCGCACGGACCCGTCGAAGATCGAGCGGATGTCGACGTCGATATGGGCGACCGCCTTCGTCGACGGGATGCGCCACCCGTCGCCGTCGGGGACGACCGTGACCGTGGGCTGCTGGGCGATCGACCAGGAGGGGGCGCCCTCGATACGGTTGCGCACCGTATAGCCGAAGGGGCAGCCCGTGGGCTGGAGGACCTTCTGCTCGGCGCAGGTGGTGAGGAAGTCCTCGACCCGCTGCTGCACGACCGAGATGAACTCGTCGGTCGGCTCGGCCTGGACGTCGACCGGAATGCCCGTGAGCGGAGCATCCGCGAGGACCGCGACCCCCGGCGTCGCCGAGATCGGGGTGTCGATCGCCACGGAGTACAGGCCCGGAGAGAACACCAGCAGCGGGACGGCGCTGGAGGGATCGGCATCCGCTTCGTCGACAGACACCTGTCGCTTGTCGACCTCGAAACCGTTCACGGAGAAGCGCATAGATCCGCGCACCGACAGATCGACGACGGCGAGAGGGCTGGTGGCGAAGCGCCAGCGGGGCAGAAGACCGCTCGCGCCGTCTCTCTCCACCGCGAAAGTGGTGCGGCCCGCGTACGTGCCGGCGCGATACGTGACGCTCACGCGCGTGAGATCGCCGTCGTCCTTCTCATCGACGACCTCGGCGTCGGACAGGGCGGTGAGCGCATCGGCGCGGAGGAGGGCCTCGGATGCGGTGGAGGGCAGCCCCGCCGCCTCGAGGTCGGCGGCGTCGATCGCGACTCCCGGGACGGCCAGGGCCTCCGCGGCGCGGCGATCCTCGAGCAACTCGAGGTAGTGCAGGACGAACGCGCGTGGGCTGTAGAACTCGCGGTACAGCGCCGCGGCCCCCGCTCCGAGCGCGGCGATCAGCAGGACGCCGACGACCGCGAGGGCGGTGAGCTCGACGGCGAGGCGCGGCCGGCGGCGGGGCGCGCGCGCCACGCCCTCGGGCGTCGCGGGGCCCCCGCCTGCGTTGTCCACGCCCCCAGTCTAGGAAGACGACCCCCGCGGAGGCTGGATCAGCCGCCCGACGCGGCCGTCCGCGCCTGCACGTCGGCCTGCACGACGGCGACCGCGGCGAGCTGGCCCGCGGCGATCGCGTTCGCGAGCGAGGCCATCGGCCCCGCGAAGTGATCGGGCTGAGCCATGTCGCCCACAGCGTAGACGCCGTCGACGCTGGTGCGGCCGAAGGGATCGACGCGGACGGCGCCCGACTCCTGCCGCTCGAGTCCGAGGTGGTCGGCGAAGGGGGCACGCTGTCGTGAGACAGGTGCGACGAACGCCCCCGCGACGTCTTCCGCACGACCGTCGTCGAGGTGCAGCCGCAGCCCGGCCGGGGAGATGCCGACCTCGCGTACCCGTGCCGGATCGATCACCACGACCTCGGATGCCACGGGCTCGAGCATGGCGGACAGCATCACCGCGTGGGGGCCGGCGTTCAGCACCGCGACGCGCTGTCCGGCGAACTCGTGTCCGTGGCAGAACGGGCAGTTGGCCACGCGGTCACCCCAATGCGCGGCGAGTCCGGGGACCGGTGGCAGGTCGTCGGCGAGCCCGGTCGCGAGGATCACGGCGGTGGCGCGCAGCTGTGCTCCGCCGACCGTGACCTCCAGGGCGTCGTCGCTGCGCGACACGGTGGCGGCCGCGGCATCCCGGATCTCGACCGTCTCGTACGCGGCGATCTCGTCGCGCGCGACGCGTCGGAGCTCGGCGGGGTCGCGCCCGTCGTTGGTGAGCAGGTTGTGGGCGTGCGGCACGGTGCCGTTGCGGTATGCGCCCGAGTCGAGGAGGAGGGTGCGCCGGTGCATGCGCCCGAGGGTGAGGGCGGCCTGCAGGCCCGCCGGGCCGCCTCCGATGATGATCGCGTCGTACACGATGAACTCCTTTCGCTTGCGTTCGGATCCATCGTGTGACTTCATGTCGACATGAAGTCAATCGGTGAGGCGGCCGCCCAGTTCGGGCTCGACACGCACGTGCTGCGGTACTGGGAGGACGAGGGGTTGCTGCATCCGGATCGGGACACCGCCGGTCGGCGGCGCTACTCGGACGACGACAGCGTGCGCATCGCCGTGGTGCTGCGCAACAAGGCGGCGGGCCTGTCGCTCGATCAGATCCGCGTGCTGCTCGACGAGGGGGCGCCCGACCGGCACCGCGTCCTCGAGGAGCACATCGCCGAACTCGACCGCCGCGCGGCCGACATCGCCGAGGCGCGGGCGATGACCGAGCACGCGCTGCGGTGCCGCTCGCACGACATCACGCAGTGCCGACGGTTCCGCAGCCACGTCGCCGACGTGCTCTCGGGCGAGGCGCGGTGGCTGCTCATCCACACCGAGCCGCCCCGGACGGGCGTCGCGAACTAGCATGAATCGATGACCACCCCGCCTCTTTCCGCCGAGCAGCAGGCGCTGTTCCGGTTGATCGAAGACACCCGGGAGCACGTCTTCGTCACGGGGCGCGCCGGGACGGGGAAGTCGACGCTGCTGCAGCACCTCGCGTGGAACACCAAGAAGCAGATCGCGGTGTGCGCGCCGACCGGTGTGGCCGCGCTCAACGTCGAGGGACAGACGATCCACTCGCTGTTCCGTCTGCCGATCGGTCTCATCGCGAACGGCGACATCGATCAGAACGACGCGACGCGCAAGATCCTGAACGCCATCGACACCCTCGTGATCGACGAGATCTCGATGGTCAACGCCGACCTCATGGATGCCATCGACCGCTCGCTCCGCCAGGCGCGGGGCCGGCGGGCCGAGCCGTTCGGCGGCACTCAGGTCGTGATGTTCGGCGACCCCTACCAGCTCGCCCCCGTGCCACCCCGAGGAGACGAGGCTCGCTACATCAGCGACCACTACCGGTCGTTCTGGTTCTTCGACGCGAAGGTGTGGTCGGGCGAGGCGGCGAGCGACGGGCTCATCGACATCGGCCGCCACGGTGCTCACCTGCACGTCAACGAGCTGGTGGAGATCCATCGGCAATCCGACCCGGGGTTCAAGACCCTGCTCAACGCGGTGCGGTACGGGCGCGTCACGGCCGAGATGGCCGGCATCCTGAACTCCGCGGGAGCCCGCACGCCGCCGCACCCGGCCGACGGAGAGCACCCGGTCATCACGCTCGCGACCCGCAACGACCGCGTGAACACCATCAACCGCAAGCACCTCGACGAGCTCGTCGGGCGCACGCAGACGGCCAACGCCGAGATCTCGGGCGACTTCGGCCGCGGCGAAGCGAACTACCCCGCCGAGATGGAGTTGACCCTCAAGGTGGGCGCGCAGGTGATGTTCCTCCGCAACGACGGGGCGCAGTTCGGCGAGGCACCGCGCTGGGTCAACGGCACGATCGGCACCGTCACGCGCATCGCGGGCGACAGCGTGCGCGTGGAAGTCGACGGCACCGAGCACGACGTCGAACCGGCCGTGTGGGAGAGGTACCGCTACGCCTACGACCCAGGCACGAAGAACCTGTCCCGCGAGATCGTCGCGGAGTTCACCCAGTTCCCCCTGCGCCTCGCGTGGGCCGTGACGATCCACAAGTCGCAAGGCAAGACGTACGACCGCGCCGTGGTCGACCTCGGCGCCGGGGCGTTCGCCCCCGGGCAGACGTACGTGGCGCTCAGCCGCCTGACCTCGCTCGAGGGCCTCTATCTCTCTCGCCCGCTGCGCCCCAGCGACATCCGCGTCGACGAAGACGTGCGCCGCTTCATGAAGCAGGCGTGGCTCGGTCGGCAGGCCGAGGCGAGCGCCGCTCAGGCGACCTGAGACGCCTTCGCCCGCGCGAGATCCTCGAACAGCTCGGTGTTGAACCGGTACGCGACGAGCACCTCGTCGATGACGCGCGCCTTCTCGTCGTCGTCCCACGGGGCCGCGTCCAGCTGCTCGCGGTAGACGTTCTTGAACGCCTTCGGGTCGGCGATGTCGCCGAAGAGGAAGAATCCGATGCCATTGGTGTCGAACCCGAAGCGGCGCTGCATCAGCCGGCCGATGAAGATGCCGCCTGAGAGGTCGCCGAGGTATCGCGTGTAGTGGTGGGCGACGAACCCGCCGGGCCAGGTCGCAGCGACCCGGCGGATACGTGACACGTACGCCTGGGTCGTGGGCAGCGGAGCGATCTGCTCGCGCCAGTCGTCGCCGAGGAGGAACGCGAGGTCGGCCTCGAGCGCGGGCAGGCGCGTGAGCTTGTCGTTGATGAACACGGATGCCACCGGATCGTGCCGCATGCGCTCCGTCGCCGCTTCGAGGGCTTCGTAGATGAACCAGTGCTGGACGACCAGGGCGATGTAGTCGTCGCGCGTGCCCGCACCGCCGAGCAGATCCGCCATGAATCCGGCGCACTCGGCGGTGGAGTGGGCGCTGCTGGAGCGCTCACGCAGGGCGGCGGAGAACGGGACGACGGCGTTCATGGGGCCATCATACGCACCGAGTTAGGGGAACCTAACCCCTGATTCGCTGTGTCTTGCCGTGGTGTGGCCGGGGAAAAGGGGAAGTCCTCGGTCGCGCGATCGAGATGTGATGCAGACGTGACGCCCGGCCGGCGCAAGCGGCAGGAACGCTCAGGTGGCGTGTGTTTGAATTCTTGGACCGCGTCATTCGTCGTGCGCGGATTCCAGGGGGTTCGGTATGGGGACTTGGCGTCGATCTGCCGCGGTCGCGATCGCCGGCGCGGGTGTCCTCGCCGTCATCTTGAGCGGGTGCACGCCGGAGGCCACGGTCTCTGTCGACGTGCCGGCGCAGGTGGATGCGCCGCTGGCCGACCAGACGGTCACCGAACTGCGCGACGCCGTCACCACCGCCATGGCCGCCACGGGATCGACCGGCGCCATCGTGGGCGTCTGGGTGCCGTGGAGTGGCACCTGGGTGTCGGGTCTGGGCACGCAGGGGCCGGGAGGAGCCGAGGTCACCGCAGACCTCGGGTTCCGCGCCGCCGACGTCACCAGTGCGATGACGTGCGATGTGCTCTACGGTCTCGCGTCCGACGGGACCCTCAAGCTCGACGACAGCGTGACGACGTGGGTCAGCAACCTCCCCGGGTACGAGGACATCACCTTGCGGATGCTGTGCGACGGCACGTCGGGGCTCGGCTCGTACTCGTCGGTGCTCAACGGCGTGGAGCTGAACAACCCCGACCGGGCGTGGAACGCGCGAGAGCTGCTGGCGTACGGCATCTCCAGCCCGCGACGCAACGCCCCCGGTGCGTCGTTCTCCGACTCGGACACGAACTACCTCATCGCCGGTCTTGCGGCGGAGCACGCGACGGGTGAGTCGTTGTCGGACCTCATCCGTGAGCGCGTGGCCGGACCTCTGGGTCTGTCGGCCACCGCGCTGCCGGCGCCGGCCGCCGCCGCGCCGTCCTCGTCGCCTCTCGAAGGGTTCCGCTCGCAGCAGATCCCCGAGGGCGGCTGGACCTGTGATCAGCCGCAGGACGTCACTGTGCTGTCGTCGAGCTTCGGCGGCGCCGCATCGGGCGCTGTCACGAACATCACCGACCTCGGCCGCTACACCCAGGCCCTGGCATCCGGCTCTCTCCTCCCGGACGGCACCGACCGCTTCGCCTCGCCGCTCCCGGTGAGCGCCGACGACCCCACGTGGTTCACCGCGGCCGGGGGCGCCTACCAGGCCGGCTCGCTCATCGGGCAGTTCGGGGTCACGATGGGGTACATGGTGGGCTCGTTCGCCGATCCCGAGACCGGCATGGCCGTCTCGGTCGTGCTGAACAACTCCGCCGGCAACCCGAAGACCGCCGCGTGGCTGACCTGGGAGCTCGCGGCGATCGCGTCGAAGGCTCCCGCGGCCTCCGGTCAGACCGCGCCCGAGGCGGGACTCCCGTGGACGGCTCAGCAGATGCGCGACGGCATCGTCGGCAACGCGATCTGCACGGTGCCGACCCCCTGACGCTGTCCGCGCTGCGCGCCGGAGGCGAAGGCGATGGGCGTCCACGCGACGCAGGATGCCACGGGGCCCGGGTTCGCGCTCCGATGACGCGACACGGGGTGAGCCGGGGTAACGTGTCGCATACCACACAGGCCTCCGAGCGAATCGACACCCATGACTTCCCTTCCCGCTGTGACCCCGATCCGGCCCGCGTCGAGCTTGCGCGAACGGGTCGAGCTGGCGCTCGAAGCGGCCATCAGGTCCGGGGAGATGCCGGCGGGCGAGGTGTTCTCCGCACCGGCTCTGGGAGCGCAGTTCGACGTTTCGGCCACCCCCGTGCGGGAGGCCATGCTGAATCTCGAGGCCAAGGGGTTCGTCGAGACCGTCAGGAACAAGGGCTTTCGCGTCACGGCCGTCAGCGACCGCGACATCGACGAGATCGTGGAGGTCCGCCGACTTCTCGAGCCCCCCGTCATGCGGCAGATCGCCGGAAAGATCGGGCCGGAGGCCCACGACGAACTGTCACGACTTGCGGACGCCATCGTGACGAACGCGGCCCGCGGTGATCTGAGCGCGTATCTCGAGGCGGACAGGGCGTTTCATGCCGCCCTCACGGATCAGGCGGGGAATCGACGGCTCACCGAACTCGTGTCGGATCTTCGACGTCAGACCCGCCTGCCGGGCCTTGCGGGTCTTCTCGCAACGGAAGAGCTGGCGCAGTCGGCGGCCGAGCACCACGATCTCCTGCGGTTGCTCTCCGAGGGCAAGGGCGAGGAGGCCGAGGACCTCATGCACAAGCACATCGGCCATGTCATCGGCTGGTGGGCGGGTCGCCCCGAGCCGGGAGCCTGAGCGTCCCGGACCTCACGAAGTGTGACATAGTACTGATGGCCGCGGTCATCGGGAGGTAAGCATGTCGCGCATCGTCGTCATCGGCGCCGGAATCGTCGGAGCCGCGACCGCGCGAGAGCTCGCGCGCGCGGGGCACGAGGTCGTCGTCGTGGAACGATCCACCGCGGCATCGGGAACGTCCGGTCGCGGTGAGGGAAACATCCTGGTGAGCGACAAGGGCCCCGGCCCCGAACTCGACCTCTCCCTCCTGTCGCGAGGGCTGTGGCCTGCCCTCGTCCGGGAGCTGCGTGCCGAGCTCCCCTCGGACTTCCCGGGGATCGAGTTCGAACCCAAGGGCGGTCTCGTGGTCTCCACCACCGATCAGGGCGCGCAGTCGCTCCTCGCTTTCGCCGACAGGCAGCGGGCGGTGGGGGTTCGTGCGGAGGTGCTCGAGCGCGATGAGGTGCTCGCTCTCGAGCCCCACCTGACCGAGCGCTTCACGTCAGCGGTGCTGTACCCCGACGACGCTCAAGTGCAGCCGGTCATCGCCACCGAGGCGTTCCTCGCGTCGGCACGCCTGTCGGGCGCGCGCGTCCTCAGCAGCACTCGCGTCGTCGCCGGTGTCCGCGACACGGCGGGACGAATCGTCGGCGTCCGGATCTCCGGCCCCCGCGGAGAAGCCCGCCTCGATGCCGATCACGTCGTCGTGGCAGCCGGACCCTGGAGCGCGGAGGTAAGTGCCCAGCTGGGCGCGCCCATCCCCGTCCGCCCCCGTCGCGGCATGGTTCTGGTCACCACCCGCATGCCTCATCGCATCAGGAGGAAGGTCTACGACGCCGACTACGTCGGGGCCGTCGGGTCCTCCGGCGAGGAGCTCCAGACCTCGAGCGTCGTCGAATCCACGGCGGCGGGCACCGTCCTCATCGGATCCTCCCGTGAGCAGGTCGGGTTCCGCGACGACTTCCGGGCGGCCATCGTGGCCGAACTCTCCAGAAAAGCGATCACTCTCTTCCCGTTCCTCGCGTCGGCGTCCGCCATGCGCAGCTACAGCGGATTCCGTCCCTACATGCCCGACCATCTCCCGATGATCGGCCACGACCATCGCGTTGCCGGGCTCTGGCACGCCACGGGGCACGAGGGCGCCGGAATCGGTCTCGCTCCCGCGACGGCGGTCCTTCTGCGCGCGATGATCTCGGGCGAGCCCACCCCCATCGACGCCTCCGGATTCGCGCTCGAACGCCCCACGCTCCAGCCCCACCTCGACGAGGTGGCGGCATGACGTCGTGGCGTGTGCCCCGCGATCGCGACGCGGTGGAGCCGACGCACTCGCCCACGCTCACGGTGTCCGTGGACGGTGCGACGCTCGAGGGAGCGGAGGGGCAGACCATCGCAGGGGTCCTCTTGGCCTCGGGACGGCTCGGCTGGCGCACGACGTCCGTCGGCGGTCGTCCTCGTGGCGTGTTCTGCGGCATCGGAGTCTGCTTCGACTGCATCGCCGAAGTGAACGGCGAGAGAGACGTTCGACTGTGCCAACGCCGCGCGAAGGACGGCGACGTCGTCCGTTCGCAACAGGACGCTCTCCCCGTCCCCGTCTCCGAGGAGGAAGCATGACCAGGAACGTCCTCGTCGTCGGCGCCGGCCCCGCGGGTCTCGCCGCAGCCGTCGCAGCACTGGATGCCGGTGCCGCGGTGACCCTCCTCGATGCCTCCGACGAAACCGGTGGCCAGTACTGGCGGCATCTCCCACCCGCTCGAGCCGGACGTCACGAGAAGCGTCTCCACCACGGCTGGGAGAAGTATCGCGCCCTCCACGAGCGCGTCGCGGCGGACCCCCGCTGCACCCTCCTCCTTCGTGCCAACGTCTGGTCCGTCGAACCCGATCCCTCCTCTCCGAGCGGCCGCCGAGTCAACGTGGCCGAGGGCCCGGTCGATCAGACCGGAGCCCTCATGCGGAGCTTCACCCCGGACAGCATCGTCATCGCCACGGGCGCGCACGACCGCACCCTTCCCTTCCCCGGGTGGGAACTGCCCGGAGTGTTCACCGGCGGGGCCGCTCAGGCCCTGGCGAAGGGAGAGCGGATCTCCATCGGGCGCCGGGTCGTCGTCTCCGGCGCGGGGCCGTTCCTGCTGCCGGTGGCCACCTCCGTCGCCGAGACGGGATCCCGGGTGGTGGAAGTCCTCGAGGCGAACCGCACGGGGCGCCTGCTGAGAGGGTGGTCCCCTCAGCCGTGGCAGCTCGCCGGCGCACGGTCCAAGGCCGGAGAGCTCGTCGGGTACGCGCGCGCATTCGTCCGCGGACGCATCCCGTACCGCACGGGGAGGGGAGTCATCGCGGCACACGGCACCGACAGCGTCGAGGCCGTGACGGTCGCCGAGCTCGATGCGGACTGGGCGCCCCTTCCCGGCACGGAACGACGTATCGCCGTCGACGCGGTCTGCGTCACCCACGACTTCACTCCGCGCCTCGAGGTCGCGCTGGCCGCCGGATGCGAGCTGACGGAGGACCGCTTCGTCGTCGTCGACGGCCATCAGATGACCACGGTCGCCGGGGTGTACGCCGCCGGAGAGGTCACGGGCATCGGGGGAGTCGACCTCGCCCTGGCGGAAGGCGCCATCGCGGGCGCGTGCGCGGCGGGCGAGAACCCCATGGCCGGCGCTCTGCGCCGCCGGACCGTCTTCTCGGGCTTCGCCGCCCGGATCGCTGCCGCGCACGGAATCCGGCCCGGATGGCGGAAGTGGATGGCCGACTCCACGGTCGTGTGCCGGTGCGAGGAGGTCTCCTACGGAGCGATCTGTCGAAGCGCCGATGCGGCGCCGGGGTTGCGCTCCCTGAAGCTGACGACGCGCGCGGGGCTCGGGATCTGCCAGGGGCGCATCTGCGGTCGCACCGTGGAGCAGATCCTCGGCGGGCCGGGGCCGGGTGCGGACGGTGCGCGTGTCGACCGTCGGCCCATCTCGACACCCCAGCGACTGGGCGACCTCGCGTCCCTGGCCGAACAGGCACCACCACATCCCTGATCCTCTCCCCGTCCGGCCGAAACGTCCTGCACAACCCGGAGGTGCGCCATGCGCTCAACCACGCTCTACACAGCGGTCGACTCCCACACCGAAGGGATGCCCACCCGCGTCGTCACCGGCGGGGTCGGGGTCATCCCCGGCGCGACGATGAACGAGCGTCGGCTCTACTTCATCGAGCATCTCGACCACATCCGTCGGCTCCTCGTCAACGAACCCCGGGGCCACGCGGCCATGAGCGGAGCGATTCTCCAGCCGCCGACCCGTGACGACGCCGACTTCGGCGTGCTCTACATCGAGGTGTCCGGGTGCCTGCCCATGTGCGGCCACGGCACCATCGGTGTCGCGACCGTTCTCGTGGAGACCGGAATGGTGGACGTCGTCGAACCGGTGACGACGATCCGCCTGGACACACCGGCGGGACTCGTCATCGCGCGCGTTCACGTCTCCGACGGGCACGCCGAATCCGTGACCATCGAGAACGTGCCGTCGTACGCCGTCCGCCTCGATGACCACATCACCGTCGACGGCCTCGGCGACGTGCCCTACAGCCTCGCCTTCGGGGGCAACTTCTACGCGATGGTCGAACTCGACGACATCGGGCTCCCCTTCGACCGCTCACATCAGACCGAGATCCTGAAGGCGGGGCTCGCGATCATGGACGCGATCAACACCCAGAACCCTCCCTCGCACCCGGAGATCGACGGTGTGGACCACTGTCACCACGTCGAGTTCATCGCGAAGGGTTCCGACGCCACCCACTCCCGCCACGCCATGGCCATCTTCCCCGGCTGGTTCGACCGCTCCCCCTGCGGCACGGGAACGTCCGCGCGGATGGCGGAGCTGTGGGCGCGGGGCGAGCTCCCTCTCGAACAGGACTTCCGCAACGACTCGTTCATCGGGTCGACCTTCACCGGCCGTCTCATCCGCGAAACCGAGGTCGCCGGCATCCCGGCCGTCGTCCCGACGATCACCGGTCGCGCCTGGGTGACAGGCATCGGTCAATACATGCTCGACCCCTCGGATCCCTTCCCCCAGGGATTCGAGTTCTGACTGACACGGAGGAATCATGACGTCGCCCACCCCCACCACCGATCTCCACCGGGAATCGGTTCTCGCCGCCGCGGCCAGCGCCGCCCCGGTGCTGGCCGCGATCCCGCCGAGCGTCCGCGCCGCCGCGCTCGTCGCTGCGGCCGATGCTCTGGATGCCGCGGTCGACGCTCTCGTCGAGGTCGCCCAGCGAGAGACGGGACTCACGGAACAGCGCTTGAGGGGAGAGCTCCGGCGGACGACCGTGCAGTTCCGGCTCTTCGCGGATGTCGTCGTCGACGGGTCGTTCCTCGACGTCCGGCTCGACGCGGCCGACAGCGCCTTCGCGCTCGGTCCTCGCCCTGACCTTCGTCGCTACCTCGCGCCGGTCGGGCCGGTGCTGAATTTCGCCGCGAGCAATTTCCCCTTCGCGTTCTCCGTGGCCGGGGGCGACACGGCCGCGGCCCTGGCCGCGGGATGCCCCGTCGTCGTCAAAGCTCACGACGGACACCTGGAGCTCTCGCTGATGACGGCGAGGATCGTGGCGGACGCTCTGGTCGCGGCGGGTCTGCCGGAGGGCAGCCTCGATGTCATCATCGGCCGGGAGGTCGGGGTCGCGGCCCTGCAGGACGAGCGCATCACGGCTGCCGCGTTCACCGGATCGACGAAGGGGGGTCTGCACCTCGCGGCGATCGCGGCCGCCCGCCCCACGCCCATCCCCTTCTTCGGGGAGCTGGGCAGCGTCAACCCCGTCTTCATCACGTCGGCGGCCGCGCAGGAGCGCGGAGACGCCCTCGCCGCCGAGCTGGTCGCCAGCGTCGGCGGATCAGCGGGTCAGCTCTGCACGAAATCCGGGTTCGTCTTCGTCCCCGCCGGCGGACTCGGTGACGAGGTCGTCCGGCAGGCCGCGGCGACCGTTCCCGAACATCGCCTGCTGTACCCCGGGATCGCGCAGGGCTACCTCGACAGGCGAGGGAGCATCCTCTCGGCTCCGAAGGTGCAGACGATCGTCGAGGGCGTCGTGCGCGAAGACGGTGACGGCAACGCCTGGGTCACTCCCACCTTCGTCCGCACCGACCTCGAGGCGCTTCGCGCCGACCGCGAACGGCTGTTGGACGAAGCCTTCGGCCCCTTGGCGATCCTGGTCGAGTACTCCGACGCAGACGATCTGCCGGGGGTGGTCCGCGAGCTGTTCCCCGGCAACCTCACCGGCTCTCTCCACACGGCTGCCGGAGAGGATCCGTCCGGCTACGCGGACCTCGCCGACGCGCTGGCGGCCCACTCCGGACGCGTGGTCTTCAACGGCTGGCCCACCGGTGTCGCCGTGACGCCCGCGATGACGCACGGCGGCCCGTTCCCGGCCACCACCGGGTTCGGCGGCACGTCGGTCGGAACGACCTCGATCACGCGATTCCTGCGGCCCGTCACCTACCAGAGCGCTCCGGATGCCGTTCTCCCGGCGCCCCTGCGCGACAGCAACCCCTGGGGTGTTCCCCAGCGCCACGCGCCCGCGGGTGAGTCGGCGACCTGGGGGCACGCGGCGACGTCGGGGCGGGTCGGCGCATGATCCGCAGCGTCCTTTCGCTCCGGCCTCCTCGGGAACGGGTGGGCGAGGTCCTCGAGGTGTACCGCGCCGAGGAGATCCTGCAGTTCTCCCTGGACAACTCCCGCGCGGTGGCGTCGGAGATCTCCGTGGCCACCGACGGGTCGGGGGAGGTCATGGTGACCGCGCTGTGGCCCGATCTGGACGCCTATCAGGAGTGGCTCGACCACCCTCGGCGTCAACGAGCGGGGCTCGTGGCGATCCTCGACGGGGTGGAGGTGGGCTCGGCACGACTGTTCGAGATCGACCACGCCGTGCGTAAGGACTGAGCAACGCCGCGGAAATGCGCTGGACACACTTCCTCACTACCTTTGGCATAGGAGATGTGACATAGTACTGAAGAGGGTGCTCGACCCTCGTGTCACGTTCCACAAGGAGGTAGGAAAGTGCAGCACAAATCACAGCAGCGCATCCGCCGGATCGCGGTCGCAGCGACAGCACTGGCCGTCGCCGCCGGAACCCTCACCGCGTGCAGCGGCGGGGCGAGCGGTGGCGGCGGCGCCGACGGCGGGTACCGCATCGCGGTTCTCCTGGCATCCAGTCAGAACGGCTACAACCAGGCCGTCGGCGACGGCGTCAAGCAGGAAGCAGCCAAGCTCGACCCGAACATCCAGATCACCATTCTCGACGGCCAGTTCAACTCCGGGACGCAGCTCGGTCAGCTGGAGACGGCCGGAACCGGCAATCAGTACGACGGCGTGGTGGTCGTGCCGTCCGACGGCACCGCCCTGGCGGCGGCCTTCCCGCTCGGCAACGGCATCCCCGTCGCCACCGTGCTCAACCCCATCGGTCCCGACATCGACAACATGGACCCCCAGGTGGAGGGCGTGGTCTCGACGGTGGCGGTTCCGCCCAGCGACGCCGCGGCCACGCAGGCGGAGGACGTGGTCAGCTACTGCAAGGACATCAACCCCTGCAAGGTGGCCCTGCTCGTCGGACAGCTCAACGCGCCTCTCGACGTCGCGCGCGAGAAGGCGTACCGCAGCGTCCTGGAGAAGAACTCCAACATCCAGATCGTCGCGACGGTCGAGGGAAACTACGACCCCGACGCCTCGGCGACCAGCATCAGCAACGTGCTGCAGACCACACCGGACCTCAACGTCGTTCTCTCCAACGCGGATCAGCAGGCGAAGGGCGCGCAGATCGCGCTCGAAGACGCCGGTATCGACCCGAAGTCGGTCTACCTCACCGGTGGCGGCGGCACGCAGGAAGCGGTCCAGAACGTTCGGGACGGCATCTGGAAGGCCGACTACCTCAACTTCCCCGTCTCGATGGGGAGCGCCGCCATGCAGCAGCTCTACAACAGCCTGACCGGCGCCGAGGTCACCGCGTGGGTCAATGCGGATGAGATCGGTGGCGTCGAGCCCTACGCCAACAAGACCACGCTCGAGAAGTCGCCCGACTTCACGGGTGAGTGGGTCGGCTGAGCCGCCCCTGACGGATCGGACTCTCTATGAACACCACGTCCTCGATCATCGAACTGCGCCAGATCTCGAAACGCTTCGGTGGCACGAAGGCGCTGGATGCCGTCGACCTCGACCTGCGCGCGGGAGAAGTGCACGCGCTGGTCGGCGAGAACGGTGCCGGAAAATCCACCCTCGGAAAGATCGTCGCGGGGCTCTACAGCCCCGATTCCGGCGAGCTGACCGTCGACGGCCGACCCGTGGGGCGCTGGGACACCGTCCGCGCCCAGCGAGCCGGTGTCGTGATGATCGCTCAGGAACTCTCCCTCGTTCCCGAGCTGACGGTGGAGCAGAACGTGTTCCTGGGAGTCGAGAGCAACACCCTGGGCGTGATGCGACGAAACGTCGCGCAGCGCTTCGCCGACCTCGAGGCACAGGCCGATTTCCGCCTGCCGCCGAAGGCGCTGGTCGGCGATCTTCGGATCGCCGACCAGCAGAAGGTCGAGATCATGCGCGCTCTCGCTCGGGAGGCACGCGTGATCGTGATGGACGAACCGACCTCGTCGCTCACCGCCCACGAGACCGAGCGGCTCCACACCCTCATCCGCTCCCTCCGGGAGCAGGGCCGGACCATCGTGTACGTCTCGCACTTCCTCGACGCGGTCCTCGACGTCTCTGATCGCATCACGATCATGCGCGACGGCGTGCGCGTGCGCACGGCGGACGCGGCCGACGAGACAAAGGGCTCCATCGTGCAGGGGATGCTGGGGCGCGAGCTCTCCGTGACCTTCCCCGAACGGCGCCCGCGCGTCGATCCGTCCGTCCGTCCCGTCCTGACGGTGGAGGGCGTGTCCACGACGGCGGGGGTGCAGTCCGCCTCTCTGGAGGTGCGTCCCGGGGAGATCGTCGGTCTCCTCGGGCTCGTCGGCTCGGGTCGATCGGAGATCGCACGCGCCATCGCCGGGGCGGATCCGATCACCTCAGGAAGGGTCGTCTTCGAGGGGAGAGAACGCCGCCGCTGGAACACCCGCACGGCCATCGAGGCCGGCGTCGTGATGGTTCCCGAAGACCGTCACGCCCAGGGCCTCGTGCTCGAGCGCAGCGTGAAAGAGAACATCTCGCTCGCCTTCCTCGGTCGGTTCGCCCGCCTCGGAGTCGTCAACCCGCGTCGGGAACGAGACAACGCCCAGCAGTTCGCCGAGGCGCTGAGCATGCGTCCTCCGCGCATCAACCTCGAGATCGGCGGCCTCTCCGGCGGAAATCAGCAGAAGGCTCTGCTCGCCAAATGGCTCATCGGCGATCCGACGTT
The DNA here is from genome assembly GCA_038182865.1 of Microbacterium enclense. NCBI lineage: Bacteria > Bacillati > Actinomycetota > Actinomycetes > Micrococcales > Microbacteriaceae > Microbacterium > Microbacterium enclense. The sequence goes on from CP116226.1 coordinate 1,384,730, forward strand.
CGTCATCCTCGACGAACCCACACGAGGCGTCGACATCGGCGCCAAGGCCACCATCTACCACCTCATCGCGGACCTCGCCGATCGGGGGGTCGGAGTCCTCCTGATCTCCTCGGAGCACGAGGAAGTCCTCGCGTTGAGCACCCGTGCGTACACGGTGACCGCCGGGACGATCGCGGGCGAAGTCGACCCCGCAGCCCTCGGCGTCAGCGACGTGCTCGCCCACCTCTTTGCCGTCGACCAGGAGATCGGAAACCCCGCATGACCGCCACAACGTCCACCACCACCGTGCCCCGGGGCCTCACCCTGGCCCGTGTCCTGGTCTTCCTTCGTGACTATGCGGTCCTGATCCTCCTCGGCATCCTCATCCTCGTCCTCGCGATCGCCTCTCCCTCGTTCTTCACGTTCGCGAACCTGCTGAACATCGCCAACCAGAACGTCCCCCTCGCGCTCATCGCCGTCGCCGGAACATTCGTCATCATCTCGGGTGCCTTCGACCTCTCGACCGCGGCGATCTACGCCGTGGGGAGCGTGTCGGCGGCGTGGGTGGCGGTGGAGAGCGGCAACATCACGCTCGCCCTCATCGCTCCCATCGTGATCGGCGTCGTACTGGGGATCGTGAACGGCCTCGCCGTGACGGTACTGCGCGTGCATTCGTTCCTCGCCACGCTCGCGACGAGCCTGATCTACAAGGCCATCGCCGTGCTCATCACCGGCGGTGCCCTCATCCAGGTGACGGCGACCGGCTTCTCGGAGCTCGGTCGTGGGCGGATCGGCGGAGTCTTCTACTCGGTGATCGTCCTCGTGCTTTTCGTCGCGGTCATGTGGTTCCTCCTGAAGGGCACCGTGTTCGGCCGTCACGTCTTCGCCGTCGGCGGCAATGCCGACGCCGCACGCCTCTCGGGCATCCGGGTCGACCGCGTGAAGGTCATGGTCTTCGCGCTCAGCGGCCTCGCGGCCGGTATCGCCGCCGCCATCGGCGTCTCGCGCATCGCCTCCGGCCAACCCCAGGCCGGAGCCGGCCTCGAACTCTCCGCCATCGCCGCCATCATCCTCGGCGGCACGAGCATCTACGGCGGTGTGGGTGCCGTCTGGCGATCGCTCGCGGGCGTCTTCCTGATCGCCCTCATCGGCAACGGGTTCGACATCCTCGGCTTCAACCCCCAGATCAAAGATCTCGTCACGGGCGTCATCATCCTGGCCGCCGTCGCGCTCGCCGCCGCCGGCACCCGCCGCCGCTGACCGACGATCCTGCTCCACGAAAGGACTCTCATGACCGACAACGTTCGAGTCGCCATCGATGTCGGCGGCACCTTCACGGATGTGGTGAAGCTGACCCCCGCGACCGGCTCCATCCGTTTCGAGAAGGTTCCGACCACCCCGTCCGCGCCGACCGAGGGAGTGCTCGCCGGCTTCGCCGCGGCGGAGGCCGAGTTCTCCGAGACGGTGATGTTCAATCACGGCACCACCCTGGGGCTCAACGCCCTGCTCACCCGCAACGGTGCGCGTACGGCGATCATCTCCACCGCGGGGTTCCGCGACGTCTACCTGCTCGGACGCACCGACCGCGCCGCCATGTACGACATCCGCTATCGCAAGCCGGCCGCATTGGTCGAGCGTGCGGACACCTTCGAGGTCATCGAGCGCAGCTACTTCGACGGCACCGTCGGCACGCCCCTCGACATCGACGACGCGCGCCGCGTCGCCGAGTCGGTCCGTGACGGGGGGTATGACTCCGTCGCGGTGGCCTTCCTGCACTCGTACGCCAACGCCGCTCACGAACGGCAGATGCGCGACGTGCTGCACGAGGTCGCGCCGGACATCGACGTGACGTTGTCGCACGAGCTCGCGCGCGAGTACCGGGAGTACGAGCGGACGAGCACGGCGGTCCTCGACGCCTACATCAAGCCCATCGTCCGCAGCTATCTCGAAGTCCTCGAGGCGGAGCTCGAGGAGCGCGGCTTCAAGGGTCGATTCCTCATGTCCCGTTCCGGGGGCGGCGCGATGACGGCCACCTCCGCACGCGAGCAGCCGGTCAATCTCATCCTCTCCGGGCCGGCCGGGGGAGTGATCGGCGCGGCCGCCTTCTCGCAGCTCATCGGCACGCCCAACCTCATCACCATCGACCTCGGCGGGACAAGCCTGGACGCGTCGCTGGTGCTCGACCACGAGCCGCTCCGGCACACCGGGGCGGAGTTCGAGGGCCTGCCGATCACGACGCCGTCGCTGAACATCCAGACCATCGGCGCCGGGGGCGGATCCCTCGGCTGGCTCGACGCCGCCGGGGCGCTCCAGGTCGGACCGCAGAGCGCGGGCGCCGACCCCGGACCCGCATCGTACGGACGAGGGGGGACCCAACCCACCTTCACCGACGCGGCCCTCGCCGTCGGGTACCTCGGTGCGGACACCCCCCTGGGCGGAACCCTCGTCCTCGACGAGCAGCTCGCCCTCGACGCGCTCGGCACCATCGCGGGCCCGCTCGGCCTCGCCCCGCGCGATCTCGCGCGGGGGATGCTGCGCATCTCCACGACGAAGATCGTCGGCGCCGTCCGCGGGATCACGGTCGAGCTCGGACTGGACCCCAAGGACTTCGCGCTGCTCTCCTTCGGCGGTGGCGGCGGCCTCGTCGCCGTCGATGTCGCCCACGAACTCGGCATCCCCGCTGTCATCGTCCCTCCCGGGCAGGGGGCGTTCTCGGCTCTCGGCATGCTGATGGCCGACGTGCAGCACGACTTCTCGCGCACCACCATCACGCCGCTCGACGGTCTCGACGTCGCCGACGTCGAGGCATCCTTCCGCGAACTCGAGGAGTCCGCGCAACAGGCTCTCGTTGCCGAGGGCTTCGACGAGGCCAGCCGCCGGATCCTGCGGACCGTGGACGTCCGTTACTCCGGCCAGGAGCACTCCGTCTCCGTCGACTGCCCCGCCTTCGACGAGAACTTCGCACACGAGATCGAGGCGGCGTTCTCGCGCCTGCACGAGCGCCAGTACGGGCACACGATGAGCGATCCGGTCGAGATCACCACGCTGCGGCTGCGCGGCCTGGGGCTCATCGAGAAGCCTTCGCTCCCCACGGTCCCGCGACGCAGCGAAGGAGAGGTCGAACGGCTGGGCGATCGCACCGTGCACCTCGCCGATGGATCGACCCAGACCTACGGCCTCTACGCCCGCGAGAGCCTCCTGGCGGGCGACCGCATCCAGGGGCCCGCTGTCATCACGGAACACACGGCGACGACGGTGATGCACGCCGGTGACGTCTTGACCGTGGGCGACCTCGGCGAATTGACCATCGCCATCTCCGCCGAGCTGCCTTCCCCCACCACCGACGCCGTCCTCGAGGGAGCACTGCGATGAGCGACGCCATCACCACCGAAGTCATCCGCCACGCCCTGATCGCCGCCGCCGCCGAAGTCGCGCACAACCTGTGCCGTACCGCCTACAACACCGTCGTCTACGAGATCCACGACTACGGCGTGGGCATCCACGATGTCGCGGGTGACGTCGTCGCCGACGCCCCCGGAATCGCCATCTTCACGCGCGGCAACGACTACGGCATCAAGAAGGCCGTCGAGTTCCTCGGCAGGGATGCGATGGGTGAGGGCGACGTCTTCCTCCTGAACTACCCGTACTGGTCGTCCGCCCACACGCTCGACACGTTGGTCTTCGCGCCGATCCACTCCTCGGACGGGCAGCACATCGGCTTCGCGTCGGTTCGGATCCACGTGCTCGATCTCATGCAGAAGGACGCGGGATACGTCCTCGACTCCACCGACATGTACCAGGAGGGCATCTTCTTCCCGGGGACGCGCCTGTACCAGGCGGGGCGTCAGTGCGACGACGTGTTCAACATCATCCGATTCAACAGCCGGATGCCCGAGCGCACGATCGGCGATCTGCAGGCCCAGGTCTCGGCCGTCCACGCGGGTGCCGCGCGCACGCGGGAGATCGCGGACAAGTACGGCGTGGAGACGCTGTTCGAGGCGATGACCGCGATCAACGAGCACGGCGAGAAGCTCGCGCGGATCGGCCTGTCCCGCCTGCCGAAGGGCACGTGGCACGCCCACGACTTCATGGACAGCGACGGGATCGACAAGTCCACGCCCGTGAAGATGGACGCCCTCGTCACCATCACCGATGACGAGTTCATCATCGACTGGTCCGGGAGCGATGCGGACGTGAAGGGCCCCATCAACCTTCCGCCGGGACAGACCGAGGCGCTCTGCTCGCTCGTCTTCAAGTCGCTGACCACCCCGGACACCCCCGTGGTCGCGGGAAACTTCGCGCCGCTGAGGGTCATCACCCGCGAGGGGAGCGTCATGCACGCCGTCCCGCCGATGCCCACCTTCACCCTGTGGACCGGGCTGCTGGCCGGCGAGGTCGTCTTGAAGGCGCTGGCGCAGGGGATGCCGGACCTCATCCCCGCGAGCTCCGGGGGCGACGTCAACTCGATGATGGGTCTCGGGGTCAACCCGCGAACGGGTGAGTCGTGGCTCGAGGCCACCAACGAAGCCGTGGGCTTCGGCGGCCACTCCGGTGGGGACGGCGAGGACGGGATCATGCACTTCTCCGAGCCGGGATGCCGGAACAATCCGGTCGAGGTGCTCGAGGCGAAGTCGCCGATGATCATCGACCACTACGGTTACCGCCCCGACTCGGGCGGCCCGGGCAAACATCGCGGCGGTGTCGGCGTGAGCCGCGCGTACCGGTTCACCGCGCCGTCCGTGGGTATCGGTCTCGTCTACAAGACCAGCGCACCGTGGGCCATCGCCGGTGGAGAAGAGGCGGTCCCGAACGGGATGACGGTCAACCCCGGCACGCCCGGCGAACGCCGCGGCTCCGGCGAGTACAGCCACCTCGAAGCGGGAGACGTGCTCGTGAACGCCACCGGCGGAGGCGGGGGATGGGGCCCGGCCTTCGAGCGGGACCCCTCGGCCGTCGCGTCGGACGTCCGCAACGGCTTCGTCTCGCGGGCCGCGGCGGAGGAACGCTACGGCGTCGCGTTCGTCGGCGACTCGTTCGAGGTCGATGTGGAGGCCACCTCCGCCCTGCGGGCGCAGAAGGTCTCCGGATGAGCACTCGCGATCTGACCATCGTCGACGCGCTGCTGTTCGACGGACACAGCGACGCCCTCCTCCCCGGAGGCGTGCGCATCGTCGACGGGCGAATCGTCGAGGTGGGCGATGTGAGCCGCGGCGAAGAGGTCGTGAGCGCCGGCGGTGCGGTCGTCACTCCCGGCCTCATCGACGCCCACTTCCACGCGTACGCCATCTCGATGATCACGAGCCAGATCGAGAGCGCGTATCTCAGCTTCCTCGCACTCGCCGGGGCGGCGCGTCTGAAGGACGCCCTGTCGAGGGGGTTCACCACGGTGCGCGATGTCGCGGGAGGAGACGCGGGGCTGTCCGCCGCCATCCGGCGCGGGCTTCTCCCGTCTCCGCGCTATCTCTGGACCGGCGCCGCCCTCAGCCAGACCGGCGGACACGGGGATCACCGCGGAGCCGAGGAGGACCTCTGCTTCCACGGCGGGCACATGTGCGAGCTCGTGGACGGGGCGGACGCCCTGCGGGTGGCGGTTCGCTCCCGGTTGCACCACGGCGCGCACGCCATCAAGATCATGACGTCGGGGGGCGTGGCCTCGCTGACGGACCCGATCCGCGTTCCCCAGTACACGGCGGAGGAGGTCAGGGCCGTCACGGCGGAGGCGAACAGGCGCGGGTCGTACGTCGCCGCGCACGCCTACTCGCCGGAGGCCATCCTCCACTCCATCGAGAACGGTGTGCGCTCCATCGAGCACGGCAACCTCCTCGATGCCCCCACCGCGGCCGCCATGGCGGATCACGGGGCCGTGCTCGTGCCGACCCTTGCGGCCTACGACGCGATGGACCGGCGCGGCGACGAGGTGGGACTGTCCCCGGTGTCCGCCGAGAAGAACCGGATCGTCCTCGAGGCCGGGCGCCACGCTGTCCGCCACGCGTTGGACGCCGGTGTCACCGTGGGGTTCGGGTCGGATCTCATGGGCGATCTGGCATCGGACCAGCTCGTGGGCGTTCGGCTCCAGGCGGAGGCCTCCAGCCCCCTGGAGACCCTGCGCGCCCTGACGAGCGGGAACGCGAGAGTGCTGCAGAGCGACGATCTGGGCGGTTTGGCGGTGGGATCCGTCGGCGACGTCGTGGTCTGGTCGGGCAACCCCCTCGACGACATCTCCGTCATCTCGGACGAGTCGCGCCCGCGGACGATCGTTCAGGGTGGACGGGTGGTCGGTCGAGGCGGAGCATGACCACGCCGCTGCCGCCGACCGTCGTCGGGGCCGGGTCGCTCGCGCGCCCGCTGCTGCCCGGCTGGGTGTACGAGCCCCGGGCCTTCTCTCGGGTGACCGCGGCACTCCTCGAGCGCTCCGGTGAGGACGCAGGGGAGCGGCGAAGCCGCGTCACGAGCCCCGACGGCGTCACGTACCACGCTCTCGAGGGCCGCGAACCCGGCGACTTCGGTGGGCTCGTGGGCCGCTCCGTCGCCGCCGGACCGACGCGTACGACGGAACTGGCTTCGGGAACGAAGGGCTCATCATGAACGAAACGGTCGACGTCGGCGCCTTCTGCTTCTCCGGCTCGGCCGCTCTGGTGCAGACCCTCTCGCGGTCTGGGCTGGCGTGGCTCTGTCTGGATGCGCAGCATGGGCGATGGGACGACGCGAGCGTGCTCGCGGCCCTCGATCACGTGGGCGGGGGAATCCCCGAAGACGCGGCGCGGGTGTTCGTGCGGCCGCGGTCGGCGGCGCCCGACCTGATCGGCCGGGCTCTCGACGCCGGCGCCGCGGGCGTGATCGTCCCCCTCATCGACTCCGCCGAGCAGGCGCGCGCCGTGGTCGAGGCCGCTCGCTTTCCTCCGCTCGGCCGGCGGAGCTTCGGACCGATCCGGTCCCCCTTCGGCGAGGAGGACGACCTGACCGCCGCGAACGACGGGGTATGCGTCGTCGTCATGATCGAGACCGCAGCCGCGCTCGACGACGTCGAGGCGATCGCCGCCGTTCCCGGCGTCGACATGCTGTTCGTCGGCCCCTTCGACCTGTCGTTGGCGTTGGGGGTGTCCGTCGACGCGCTCCTCGCCGATCACGATCACGATGGACCCCTCCCCCGCATCGCGAGGGCGGCGCGCACGGCCGATGTCCGCTTCGGGGGATTCGCGGGGGATGCGCCCCGAGCGCGGCAGTTCATCGCCCACGGGGCCGATTTCGTCTCGATCGTCAGCGACCTCGACGCCGCCGTCATCGGTGTCGACGCGGTCCGCGCGCAGGTGGGCTGACCGGGTTCTCGGCTGCCTCCGCGTCTGTGAGCGCCGCGACGAGCGCGAGGTCTTCCCACGACATTCCGACGCCGGTGTAGACCGCGGGATGTCCCGGGCGGCGGCGGACGTCGCCGACGACGAGCTCGGCGAGGTTGCGGAGGTTCGAGGAATCCCAGGGTGGGCGGCGCGCGGCGAGCAGGACGTTGCCGTTCTCGCGCAGGGCGGAGGAGCGGGCTTCCACCACCACATCGGCATCCGTCATGAGATCGGATGCCAGTTCTCGATTCGCGCGACCGTGGGAGCCGATGGCAGCGACGACGGCGTCGGCGCGGATCATCCCCCGATCGAGAACGGGGAGAGGCGAGGATGTCGCGGTCACGACGACATCGGCGACCGTGAGATCTCGAGGCCGCCCCGGGCGGATCTCCTGCCGGAGGTCGTCGAGCTGCTCCAGGCGGGCGGACAGCTTCTCGGGACGCCGGCCGTGCAGGGTGACGGTCTCGACGTCCATGACCGCGGATAGCGTCCGGATATGCGCTTCCGCCTGCGGCCCGGTGCCGATCACGGCGAGTCGGGTGATGCCCGTGCGGGCGCCGCGCGGATCGAGACGGAGGAGGCCACGGATGGCCAGGGCGGTGACGGCGGCCGTGCGCACGAGCGTCAGGCGCGTCCCGTCGACGATGCCCAGAGGGGCCAGGGTCGCGGCGTCGAAGAGCAGGTACCACGCGTGGATCCGGGGGAGGTCGAGAGCCGCGTTGCCCGGGGCGATGGTGACCACCTTGATGCCGGCGTGACGAGGGGTCTCCGACGGCATGAGCAGGAACTCCCCCGCCGCGAGAGGGCTGAACAGCCGTGCCGGGTCGGCCTCCACGTCGAGGCCCTCGAGCAGCACACGCTCGAGGGCCTCGACGGCGGCGACGGGACTCAGGAAGCGATCGAAAGCGTCGCTTCCCAGCAGGGGAATCCGCGAGGTCGAGCCCGGGGTCGATTCCACGGACTCAGCGGTATCCCTTGGTGAGCACGGCCTCGGTGTCGCGCACGATCTGAGCGTGCACCTCGGCGGGGAGCGCGAGGCGCGGCGGGCGGGTGGTGATACCCGCCGGCGCCACTCCGGCGACCTCCTGGGACAGCTTGATGGCCTGGACGAACCACGTCTTGCTGTCCCAGCGGAGAAGGGCGTGGAGGTCGCGGTAGATCTCGTGGGCACGACGCCACTGCTCGGGGTCACCCGACGTGGACAGCCGGTACAGCTCGACGGTCGACTGGGGGATGGCGTTCGGGTAGCCGGCCACCCATCCGCGGGCGCCGTTGATACCGAGCTCGAGCACGACGTCGTCGCTGCCGATGGAGACGTCCAGCCCCGGCGCCTGCTCGTGGATGGCGTAAGAGTTGCGAACGTCGCCCGAGAACTCCTTCACGGAGACGATCAGTCCTTCGGTGTGCAGGCGGGCGAGGAGCTCGGGGCGCAGATCGACCTTCGTGTCGATCGGGTTGTTGTACGCCAGAACCGGAAGACCCACCGCGGCGACACGACGGTAGTGGTCGACGATCTCCTCATCGCTGGCACGGTACGCGTTCGGGGGGAGAAGCATGACCGCCGGGGAGCCGAGCTCTGCCGCGTGCTCCGCGTGGCGGATGCTCTCCAGAGCGCCGTACGCGCCGACCCCGGGGATCACGGGGGCGCCGTCTGCTGCGGCGACGGCCGTCTCGACGACACGCTTGCGCTCCTCCTCGGTCAGCGTCTGGTACTCGCCCAGCGACCCGTTGGGGATGATGCCGTCCACGCCGTTGGCGAGCAGGAAGCGAACGTGCTCCCCGTACGCGTCGAAGTTCACGGAGAAGTCCGGGTTGATCGGGAGGGTCGTCGCGACGTTGACGCCTTGCCACGGATGGGTAGAGGGCATGGGTTCTCCTGGTGGATCGGCAGGCAGCGCCTGGAGACATGTAATATGTGCAATACCACTGTAACGGGCGTTGCGTCACTCGTCCAGTCGGCTGTCGCTTCGCAGCCGCAGCCGCAGCCCGTTGGGGAGCGAGCTCGGCGGTCGACCACGGGATGCCATGCCCCCGAGCGCCGCGCAAGGGGGCCGGGTCGCGCCTGGGTGCCGATGACCATGAACGTATGAGCGAACTCAGCGACGACGACGAGCAGACACGGGCGGACTTCGGCGACGCCGTGAACATGACGGCTACGGAGCTGTCGGACTGGTTGGACACCGACTCCTCGAAGAGCGTGGGGCAGAAGAAAGACGGTGGGGAGTCCACCGGGCACGAGAGCGGACGGCACATCGTGCGCATTCTCGCGAAGAAGAAGGCCGACCTCACCGAGGACGACGTCGCGCACATGCGCAAGGTCGTCGGCTACGTGAAGCGGCACAGCGCACAGCGCCCGAAGGGCGACGTCACCGACACCGACTGGCGGTACTCGCTCATGAACTGGGGCCACGACCCGAAGAAGAAGTGACCGATCCACCCGCCCGATGGCTCCGGACGCTATGGTTCAGCTGTGAATCGTGCGAAAACCATCGTCGTCCTCGGCTGGCTGCTCATCGTCGTCGGACTGTTCAACCTCGTGCTCGCGATCGTCGACATCTCCCAGGGGGCGAGCCTGGTCAACAACATCCTGTCGCTCCTGGTGAGCTTCGTCTTCATCGCGGCGGGCATCATCCAGGTGATGAGCAAGGGCACTCGACAAGGCTGACACCGAGGCCGCCGTCATCGGCCGTCCACCTGACGGGCGTACAACTGACACATGCCCATCATCGACAGCGCCGTGTACGTGGACGGACACCGCATCGAGAACCCCGCCAGTCTCGACCAGACGTTCGAGTACATGGAGGCTCACGGCGGAATGGCGTGGATCGGTCTGCTGCGTCCCTCGCCCGAAGAACTCGAACGAGTCGCCGCGGAGTTCTCGCTGCACCCCCTCGCCGTGGAGGACGCGCTCGCCGGGCACCAGCGGGCCAAGCTCGAACGCTACGGGGGCAATCTCTTCGCCGTGCTGCGGCCCGCCCGCTACATCGACGAGACCGAGACGGTCGAGTTCGGCGAGCTGCACGTCTTCGTCGGTGACGACTACGTCGTCACGGTGCGCCACGCCGAGGTGCCCGACCTCGCGCGGGTCCGCCACCGGCTCGAGGCGCAGCCGGACCTCCTCGCCCGCGGGCCCGAAGCGGTGCTCTACGCGATCTTCGACGAGGTGGTCGACCAGTACGACCCCGTCGCCCGGGGACTGCAGAACGACGTCGACGAGATCGAGGACCAGCTCTTCGGTGTCGGCGGGGCCGAGCTCACGCAGCGCATCTACGAGCTCGCGCGAGAGGTGATCCACTTCCAGCGGGCGGTGGAACCCCTGCGGGACATGCTGCAGGCCCTCCTGCGCGGAGCCGACAAGTACGGCGTCGACATCGAGCTCCAGCGCTCGCTGCGCGACGTGCTGGACCACGTCTTGCGCCAGTGCGACAAGCTGACGGCGCTGCGATCGATCCTCGACAACGCCCTCACCGTGAACGCGACCCTCGTGACGCAGCGGCAGACCGAGACCTCGCTGCAGCAGAACGAGCAGGTCAAGAAGATCTCGGGATGGGCGGCGATCCTCTTCGGCCCGTCGCTGGTCGGCGCGATCTACGGCATGAACTTCAAGAACATGCCCGAGCTCGACTGGCAGTTCGGGTATCCGATGGCGCTCGCGCTGATGGTGGCGGTGTCGGCCGGACTGTGGCTCACGTTCAAAGTGAAGAAGTGGCTCTGACGGCTCGGGTGGTGGGGCCGCCCGTTCGGGCGGGGGCGGCGGGCCGGGCGAATCCCTGACGGGTTTGCGGCGCGCTTGCTGGACAGGCGCTTCGCGAAACGAATGATGGGTACGTGAACGACTCCACCCCTCGCTCCGGCGACGCTGCCGAGCAGATCCACACCTCGACCGTTCAACTCGAGGACGCCGGCTATCACAAGCGCCTGACATCGCGTCAGGTGCAGATGATCGCCATCGGTGGCGCCATCGGCACCGGTCTCTTCCTCGGCGCGGGCGGACGCCTCGCCCAAGCGGGGCCGGCGATCGTCATCTCGTACGCGGTGTGCGGACTCTTCGCCTTCTTCATTCTTCGCGCCCTCGGCGAGCTCGTGCTGCACCGCCCGACGTCGGGCTCGTTCGTGTCGTACGCCCGCGAGTTCTTCGGGGAGAAGGCGGCGTTCGTGTCGGGCTGGTTCTACTGGATCAACTGGGCCACGACCACCATGGTCGACATCACCGCGGCCGCCCTGTACATGAACTTCTTCGGCAAGTACGTGCCCTGGATCGCGGCCGTCCCGCAGTGGGCGTGGGCGCTCGCCGCGCTCGTGACCGTGCTGGCCGTGAATCTCGTGTCGGTGAAGGTGTTCGGCGAGCTGGAATTCTGGTTCGCCCTCATCAAGGTCACCGCCCTCGTGGCGTTCCTTCTCGTCGGCATCTACTTCGTCGTCTTCGGCACGCCCACGGGAGCGCCCACCGGGTTCACGCTCATCGCCGACAACGGGGGGTTCTTCCCCAACGGCATCCTGCCCGCCATCATCCTCATGCAGGGCGTCGTGTTCGCCTACGCCTCGATCGAGCTCGTCGGCACCGCCGCCGGTGAGACGAAGAACCCCGAGAAGGTCATGCCCCGAGCGATCAACTCGGTCATCTTCCGCGTCGCGATCTTCTACGTCGGCTCGGTCCTCCTGCTCGCGCTGCTGCTGCCCTACACGTCCTACTCCAAGGACGAGAGCCCGTTCGTGACGTTCTTCGCCTCGATCGGCGTACCGGGCGTCGACGTGATCATGAACCTCGTCGTGCTGACCGCAGCGCTGTCATCGCTGAACGCGGGGCTGTATTCGACCGGACGCATTCTGCGGTCGATGGCGGTCGCGGGGTCGGCGCCGAAGTTCGCCGCGCGGATGAACAAGGCCGGCGTCCCCTACGGCGGCATCGCGATCACGGCGGTCGTCGCGCTGCTCGGCGTCGTCATCAACTACGTCAACCCCAGCGACGCGTTCGAGACGGTGCTGAACGTCGCGGCCGTCGGCATCCTCGTCACCTGGGCGACCATCATGCTCTGCCAGATGAAGTTCAAGCGCCTCACCGACCGGGGTGAGCTGGTGCGTCCGGCGTTCCGGCTGTTCTGGGCGCCGTACACCGGCTACCTGACGCTCCTGTTCCTCGCCGTGGTGCTCGTCCTCGTCTTCATCGACTCCCCCGCCACGCTCCTGGTCGCGGTCGTGGCGAGCCTGCTCATCACGGCCGGATGGTTCGCGTGCCGCAAGCGCATCGCCGAGCTCGCCGCCGAGCGCGAGGGCTACACCGGGACGGTGCCGGTCGTGCCGAGCCCTTTCCCGAAGTCGCGCAAGGACTGAGCCGGGCGCGGGGGTGACGCGGCGCTCGGGCTTCGGCTCGGGCACCGCGCTCGTGTGCGTGGCGGCGTGCGTTGAGTGTCCAGAACACCCGGACGTTTTCGATTTCGGTCCGGGTGTCTTGGACACTCAACGGGGTGGAGCGCCCGGATGCCGGCATCCCGGCGCTCGCGTTTGCGCCCGGGGCGTCGGGCTCCCGCGTGCGGGCGCGGGTCAGGCGTCGAACGGCCAGCCGCAGTATGCCTCGGCGAGGTAGGCGCGGCCGTGCTCCGACTCCACGACGGTGCGGAGCTCGCCGAGCTGGCGGCGGCGGTCGAAGTCGGTGGCATCCGGGGCCACGTGGAGCAGGCTCGTCATCCACCACGAGAAGTGCTGGGCCTTCCAGATGCGGCGGCTGGCGGTCTCGGGGTAGGCGTCGAGCACGTGGTCGTCGCCCTCGAGCAGCAGTGCGCGGAGGGCGGCGGCGAGCAGACGCACATCGGCGATCGCGAGGTTCATGCCCTTCGCGCCTGTCGGCGGAACGGTGTGCGCCGCATCGCCGACGAGCGCGACGCGACCGCGGCGCAGCTCGTGCGCGACGAAGCTCCGGAAGCGGAGGACGTCGCGCTGGAAGATGGGGCCCTGCTTCAGCGTCGTGCCGGGCACGCGCTTCTGCAGCTCGTCCCAGAGCTGCTCCTCGCTGTACGCGGCGGTGTCGGTGTCGGGGTCGCACTGGAAGTACATGCGCTGCACGGTGTCGGAGCGCTGGCTGACGAGCGCGAAGCCGTCGGGGGAGTTGCTGTAGATGAGCTCGTCCGCGCTGGGCGGGGCTTCGCACAGGATGCCGAACCACGCGAAGGGATACTCGCGGAAGTACCCGCCCGTGCTCGAGCCGGTGACCGTGGCGCGGGCGACGCTGCGCGAGCCGTCGGAGCCGACGACGAACTCGGCCTCGATCTCGATCCGCTCGCCGTCCGCACCGCGCGCGATCACGCGGGGGCGGTCGGTGTCGGCGCCCTCGATGCCCTCGGCCGTGACACCGAAGCGCAGGTCCTGCCCCGCGGCGAGGCGTGCGGCGATGAGGTCTTTCAGCACCTCGTGCTGCGGATACAGCCAGACGGCGCGGCCGACGGTCGCGGCGAAGTCGATGCGGTGACCCTCTCCCTCGAAGCGCAGCTCGATGCCGTCGTGGCGGTGCCCGACCGTGCGGGCGCGCGAGGCCTCGCCGATGGTGCCGAGCAGCTCGACGGTGCCCTGCTCGAGGATGCCGGCGCGGATCGTGCTCTCGATCTCGTCACGCGAGCGCTGGTCGATGACGACGGACTCGATACCCGCCTGGTCGAGGAGATGCGACAGGAGGAGCCCGGCGGGACCGGCTCCGACGATGGCGACGCGGGTGCGGACGGTGGTGGTCATGGCGTCTCCTTCGACGGTGGCTGTTGCTGATGGTGCCCGCGCCGCGGCATGTCCCGAGGTGCTTCTCCCATTGATCGGGATGTTTCGCGATACCGCGCCGGGAGCTTCCGAGCCGTTGCGTGTCCACGAAACGCCGTCATCGCGCGAGTCGTTACGGCGTTTCTTGGACACTCGACGAGGGGTGACGCGCGGGAGCGATGCGACGGCGCGGGAGCGGGGCGGCGCGGGAGCGGCGCGGGGGCTGACCCGGAGAGGGGTCAGCGCCGGTAGCCCAGGGCGCGCTCGGTGTCGCGCGCCGAGCGTTGCAGCTCGACGAGCGCGAACTGCGTCTCGGCATCGCGCGGCAGCACCACCGAGAGCGCTGCGATGACGGCCCCGGTCTCATCCCGCACGGGCACGGCCACGCCGGTGGAGACCTCGTCGACGTAGCCGGGAGCGATCACGCGACCGAGAGTGCGGATCTCTGCGAGCGTGCGGCGCAGGACCGCCGGGTCGACGATCGTCTCGGGGGTCACGCGGGCGAGGGGTCCGGCGAGCACGCGCTCCTGCAGATCGTGCGGGGCGAACGCGAGCAGCACGAGACCCGACGACGAGGCGTGCACGGGCAGCCGGCCGGCCACTCGCGTGATGTTGGCCCCCGAGTCGGGAGCGCTCAGACGCTCCAGGAACAGTGCCTCATCGTGTTCGAGGATCGCGAGCTGCGTGTGCTCGCGCACCCGCTGCTGCACGCGTTCCATGTACGGCAGGGCCGCCTGCCGCAGCCGCAGCGCGTGCGACGACCGTGTCGCCAGTTCCCACAGGCGCATCCCCACGCGCACGCGTCGCTCCTCGTCGCGCTCGAGGAGACCGGCATCCACGAGTTCGTTCACGATCCGATGCGCCGTCGAGCTCGGCAGGCCCGCGCGTCGACCGATGTCGGCGGTCGTCTGGGCGGTGCGCGTGGGGGTGAAGGTCTCGAGGATGCGCACCAGCCGGTCGGTCACCGAGTCGCCCGAGGGGGAGTTCGCCATGGGGTCAGGATGCCACGATTCCCATTCACCGGGAACGATGAGCTCCGCCGTCGCGGGGTGTCGGACGATGGAGGTGTCGAAGGAGACCCCATGACGCACACCCCCGCCGCCGCGCCCGAGTCGCTGCTCGCAGCACCCGATCAGGCCACGCAGAGCCAGATCGTCGAGGAGATCCGCACGCGCCACGCCGAGCTCGATGCCCGCGACGCCGCCGGCGAGAACGTGCCCGCCACGGCTCATGACTTCCCGGCGTACCGCTCGAGCGTGTTGCGCCACCCCACCAAGAACCCGAAGCTCGTCGACCCCGAGACGATCGAGCTGTTCTCGCCCGCGTTCGGCCAGCGCGACGTCGCGGCGATCGAGTCCGATCTCACCCTCCAGCACGTCGGTGAGCCGTTGGGCGAGCGCATGGTCGTGCAGGGGCGCCTCCTCGACTCGTGGGGCCGGCCGGTGGCGAACCAGCTCGTCGAGATCTGGCAGGCCAACTCCGCGGGCCGCTACATCCACCAGCGCGACCAGCATCCCGCGCCCCTCGACCCCAACTTCACCGGCGCGGGCCGCACGATCACGAATGAGAACGGGGAGTACCGCTTCACCACGATCAAGCCGGGCCCCTACCCGTGGAAGAACCACCGCAACGCCTGGCGACCGGCGCACATCCACTTCTCGGTCTTCGGGTCGTCGTTCACGCAGCGGCTCGTCACGCAGATGTACTTCCCGGGGGACCCGCTGTTCGCCCTCGACCCGATCTACAACACCATCCACCGGCAGAAGGACCGCGACGCCCTCGTCGGCGTCTACGACCACGACCTGACCTCGCCCGAGTGGGCGACGGGCTATCGCTTCGACATCGTCGTCGACGGCCCGGATGCCACCTACTTCGAGCAGGAGGGCGACGAATGATCCCCGCCAAGACCCACCGAGCGACCCCCGGCCAGACCGTCGGCCCGTTCTTCGCCTACGGGCTGGAGTACCCGAAGCAGCACGAGATCGTCTTCCCGCACTCGCCCGGAGCGATCGTGCTGGGCGGCACCGTGTACGACGGGGCCGGAGCACCGGTCCCCGACGCGCTGGTCGAGATCTTCGGGGCGGATGCCGACGGCTCGGTGCCCCGGGCGCGCGGCGCGTTCCGCCGCGACGACCACACGTTCACCGGCTTCGGGCGCGCGTTCACCGACGACGAGGGGCACTACGAGTTCTGGACGCGCGAGCCCGGTGGCATCCGGGGCGGAGCCGCCTTCTTCGCGGCGATCGTGTTCGCGCGCGGCCTGCCCGACAAGCTGCACACACGCATCTACGTGCCGGGCGACCAGGCGGCGCTCGGCGCCGACCCGCTGCTGTCGACGCTGACGGCGGGGGAGCGCGCTACCCTCGTCGCGACGCGCACGCCCGGTGGGGGTCTCACGCACGACATCCGGCTGCAGGGCGAGAAAGAGACGGTCTTCCTTGCCTTCTGAGTCCCTCCCGCCCATCGATCTCGGGCTGTTGTCGCCCGTCACCGTCGGGCACGACCTGCTCGTGTCGGACCGGTTCGTGCTGAACGCGCTCGTGCGCGCGGAGTGCGCCCTCGTGGCCGCCTACGTCGACCTCGGCGTCGCTCCCGTCGAGGCGCGCCGCGACATCGATCACGTCTTCGGGCTCGATGAGAAGTACGGCCACCTGACCGGCGGTCTCGACGTCGACGCCCTCATCGCGGAGTCGGTGAGCGGCGGTAACCCCGTGATCCCCCTCGTCGGGATGCTGAAGGCACAGGTGCCGGCCGCGCATCGGTCGTGGATCCACCGCGGGGCGACGAGCCAGGACATCCTCGATACCGCGCTGATGATGGTGGTGCGGCGGGCGATGGGCCAGGTGCGTTCCTCGCTCCACATCGCCGGTCACTGGACGCGGCAGCTGGCCGTCGCGCACGCCGACGACGTCGCGGCCGCCCGCACCCTCACCCAGCACGCCGTTCCCACCACCGTGGGCGCGCGGGCGGCGACGTGGGCCCGGGGGATCGAACGGGCGGTGACGCGCATCGATGCGCTCGAGTACCCCGCGCAACTCGGCGGGGCCGGCGGCACGCTCGCCTCGTTCGTGGAGATCACCGGCTCGGAAGAGACCGCGGCGGCCCTCCCCGCCGCGTTCGCCCGCGCCGTGGAGCTCGACGCCCCTGACACTCCGTGGCACGTGACGCGCTGGCCGATCACCGAGATCGGCGATGCGATCGTGCAGGCCCTCGACGCGCTCGGGAAGTTCGCCGCCGACGTCGCAACCCTGAGCCGCACCGAGATCGGCGAGGTGTCGGAGGGCGTGGGCGGCGGATCGTCCGCCATGCCGCAGAAACAGAATCCCGCCGAGGCGGTGCTGATCCGCTCGGCCGCTCTTCGCGCGCCGCAGCTGGGGGCCACCCTGCACCTCGCGGCATCCCTCGCCGTCGATGAGCGTCCCGACGGTGCGTGGCACGCCGAGTGGCCGACGCTGCGCGAGCTCGTCCGGCTCGCGCTCGGGGCGACCCGGCATGCGGCCTCACTCGCGGCGCACCTGCAGGTCGACGCGTCGGCGGCCGAGCGCAACGCCGGGGCGACCGGCGGTCGCCTCGTCAGCGAGCGGCTGCGCGGCGTGCTCGTGCCGCTCATCGGGGCCGAGCGCTTCGCCGAGCTGCTGGCGGGCGACGGCGATCTCGCTCCTGCGCTGCGAGCACTGCCCGAGACCGCGGGCCTCGATGTCGACGCCCTGCTCGACCCGCGCGCGTACGTCGGCCTCGCGCCGCGACTGGCGCGGGGCGGGGCGGATGCCGCGGCTCCCGGCTCGCCGGGGGATACCGCCAGCGCCGATGCAGCGGGTGCCGAGACCTCGGGCGATCGCGCCGACGCCTTTCGCACGACGACGTACCGACACGGAGGAGACGCATGAGTGCCGGTTCGCTGATCTCGCTGACGGCGCCGGTCGGGCCGGAGGGCGCGCCGCTCGTCGTGCTCGGGCCCTCGCTCGGCACGTCGACGATCCTGTGGGAAGACGTCGTCCCGCTGCTCGCCGACGACTATCGCGTCGCCGCCTGGGACCTTCCCGGCCACGGCGCGGGCCCCCTCGCCCGCGAGGGTTTCACCGTCGCCGATCTCGCGGACGCCGTGGCGGCGGCCGTTCCCGACGAGACGTTCCTGTATGCCGGGGTCTCCCTCGGCGGCGCCACCGGACTGGAGCTCGCGCTCCGGCACGGCGACCGGGTGCGAGCGGCCGCGATCGTGGCATCCGGAGCCCAGCTCGGCGACCCGGCTGCCTGGGCCGAGCGCGCGGCGCAGGCTCGCGCCCAGAGCACGTCGAGCCTCATCATCGCGTCGGCCGAGCGCTGGTTCGCCCCCGACTCGATCGCCCGCCGCCCCGAGCTGACCGGGCGGTTGCTGCACGTGCTGCAGGATGCCGATGACGACAGCTACGCGCGCTGCTGCGAGGCGCTCGCCGCGTATGACGTGCGCCCGGCGCTCGGGCGGATCACCGTCCCCGTGCTCGCGGCGTGGGGCGCATTCGACGCCGTCGCGCCCGAGGCCAAGGCCGTCGAGATCGCCGAGGGCGTCCGTGATGGCCGCGTCGCCCGCATCGACGACGCCGGCCACCTGCCGCCCGCCGAACACCCCGAGGCCGTGGCGGCGCTGCTGCGGCCGTTCTTCGTCGCGGTCTCGACAGAACCGCCCTCCGGAAAGGACGCCTGATGCCCACCGATCAGGAACGCTTCGACCAGGGAATGACCGTGCGCCGCGCCGTGCTGTCGGACGCGCATGTCGACCGCTCGATGGCGGCGGCCACCGATCTCACCGCCGACTGGCAGGACTTCATCACCCGCGTCGCGTGGGGCGACATCTGGTCGCGGCCGGGCCTCGACCGGCGCTCGCGCTCGGTCGCGGTGCTGAGCTCGCTCATCGCGCACGGTCACCACGAGGAGCTCGCGATGCACCTGCGCGCGGCCCTGCGCAACGGGCTGACGGTCGACGAGATCCGCGAGGTCATCCTGCAGTCGGCGATCTACTCGGGGGTTCCGGCCGCGAACACGGCGTTCCGGATCGCGTCCGAGGTGTTCTCGGCACCGGATGCCGCGGATGCCGCCGCCGCGTCGGGCGCCACGGGTGCCACCGGATCGGCGGACGCCGCTGAGGGAGGCGCGAAGTGATCGACAAGACCGTTCCCGACGTCGCGGCCGCGGTCGCCGGCATCCCCGATGGAGCCACCGTCATGATCGGCGGCTTCGGACGCGCGGGGCAGCCGGTCGAGCTCATCGACGCGCTCATCGCCCACGGCGCCCGCGACCTCACCGTCGTCAACAACAACGCCGGCAACGGCGACACAGGTCTTGCAGCCCTGCTCGCCGCGGGGCAGGTGCGCAAGATGATCTGCTCGTTCCCGCGCCAGAGCGACTCCTGGGTGTTCGACGGGTTGTACCGCGAGGGCAAGGTCGAACTCGAACTCGTGCCGCAGGGCAACCTCGCCGAGCGGATCCGTGCGGCGGGAGCCGGCATCGGCGGGTTCTTCACCCCCACCGGCTTCGGCACACAGCTGGCCGAGGGCAAGGAGACGCGGCGCATCGACGGCCGTGACTACGTGCTCGAGTACCCGATCCGAGCGGATGTCGCGCTCATCAGCGCCCGCGCGGCCGACCGGTGGGGCAACCTCGTCTATCGCGAGACGGCGCGGAACTTCGGCCCGATCATGGCCGCCGCAGCCGCCACCACCGTCGTGCAGGTCGATGAGATCGTGCCTCTGGGCTGGCTCGACCCCGAAGCGGTCGTGACGCCGGGGCTGTACGTCGATCGGGTCGTCGCGGTCGGGGAACGGGCGTGGCTGCGCGACGGCGAGTTCGTCGGTGGCGTCGACATCGAGGGCCGCCCCCTGGCATCCGAGGGAGACCCGGCGTGAGCGCCCGAACCGTGACCGCCCGCGGCGATCGCCGCACCGACGAAGGGGCACCGCAGTGACCACCCGCATCTCCCGCGCGCAGCTCGCCGCGCGCGTGGCGTCCGACATCCCCGAGGGTGCCGTGGTCAACCTCGGCATCGGTGCGCCGACGCTGGTCGCGGACTACTTGCCCGAGGGCCTCGAGATCGTGCTGCACACCGAGAACGGCATGCTCGGCATGGGGCCCGCGCCCGAGCGCGGGCGCGTCGACCCCGACCTCATCAACGCCGGCAAGCAGCCCGTCACGGCACTCGCGGGGGCGGCGTACTTCCACCACGCCGACTCGTTCGCGATGATGCGCGGCGGCCACCTCGACGTGTGCGTCCTCGGGGCGTTCCAGGTGTCGGCCGGGGGCGACCTCGCGAACTGGTCGACGGGAGAACCGGGCGCGATCCCCGCCGTCGGCGGGGCGATGGACCTCGCGATCGGCGCGAAGGACGTCTACGTCATGACCGACCTGCTCACCAAGGGCGGCGAGCCCAAGCTCGTCGAGGTGTGCACGTACCCGCTCACGGGCGTCGGCTGCGTCTCGCGCGTCTACACCGACCACGGCGTCTTCGACGTCACCTCCGACGGCTTCCGCGTGCGGGAGCTGTTCGGCGACAACACGCTCACCGAGATCGAGGCGCTGCTCGGTCTCAAGCTGGAGGCCTGACCCATGCCCGCATCGTTCGTCTACGACGCCGTCCGCACGCCCTTCGCCCGGCACGGTAAAGCCTTCGCCGACGTGCGCCCCGACGATCTCGCAGCCGCCGTCATGGCATCCGTCGTCGACCGCACCGGGATCGACCCCGCCCGCATCGAAGACGTGATCTTCGGCGACGCGAACCAGGCCGGAGAGGACAACCGCAACGTCGCGCGGTTCGGGGCGCTGCTCGCGGGCTTCCCCTCGTCGGTGCCCGGCACCACGATCAACCGCCTGTGCGGATCGTCTCTGGATGCCGTCATCCAGGGCTCGCGCGCGATCGAGGCCGGAGACGCGGACGTGATCCTCGCCGGCGGCGTCGAGTCGATGACCCGCGCCCCCTTCGTCGTCGAGAAGAGCCCGCGCCCCTTCCCCGCGGCGAACCAGACGATGTGGAACACCTCGATCGGCTGGCGCATGACCAACCCGCGCCTACGGAAGGACTGGACGATCTCCAACGGCGAGAGCGCCGAGAAGCTCGCCCAGATCTACGGCATCTCGCGCGAGGAGCAGGACGCCTTCGCCGCCCGCAGCCACCGCCTGGCCGCCGCGGCGTGGGCCGACGGCCGCTTCGCGGACGAGATCGTGCAGGTCGAGGGCCACGATCTCGCGCGCGACGAGGGCATCCGCGACGACTCCACGGCCGAGGTGCTCGCGGGCCTGCGCCCGGCGTTCCAGAAAGACGGGACCGTCACGGCCGGCAACTCCTCGCCCATCAACGACGGCGCATCGGCGGTGCTGCTCGGATCCGAAGGGGCGGTGGATGCCGAGCCCCTCGCGCGCATCGCGGGCCGTGCTGCGTTCGGCAACGACCCCGACGTGTTCGGCGTCGCCCCCGTCGAGGCCGCGAACCGCGCGCTCGCCCGCGCGGGCCGGTCATGGAGCGACGTCTCGTTCGTCGAGCTGAACGAGGCGTTCGCCTCGCAGACCCTCGCGTGCGCGAAGCTGTGGACCGAGCTCGACCCCGAACTGCTCAACCAGAACGGCGGCGCGATCGCGATCGGTCACCCCCTCGGCGCCTCGGGTGGGCGGATCATCGCCCGCGCCGCCCACGAGCTGAAGCGTCGCGGCGGTGGGGTCGCGGTCACCGCGATCTGCATCGGCGTGGGCCAGGGCCTCGCGGTGGTGCTCGAGCGCTGAGCCGGGGGCGTCGTGGGAGGGTGGGTGCGTCGGGAACAGGGGATCGTGCGAGAACAGGCCGCATTCGTAGGGGAGCGGCCTGTCCTCGCACGATCCCCTGTCCTGCGTCGCTGGCAGGCTCCGCGAGCGGGGTCGACGACGGCTGATACGCGGCATCACAACCCCTTATGTCTGAATGAGGCAAAAGCGGGTAGCGTCGAAGCGAACCCCACAGAGAGTGAGCGACGATGCTTCTCGAGAGAGACCTCATCCAGTCCGTCGGATTCCGCAACGTCCGCGAGAACGGCGAGATCACCGGTTTCCAGTTCCGTGTGCGCATGCCGTCGTACCGCGGCATGGCGGCCTCGCTGATCGACGGCATCGGCGTCCGCATCCCGGGCCTGGTCGACGTCGAGCCCGACGTCCCCCTGTGGACGCTGCAGGGCGGCACGTACACGCTCGCCGAGCTGTGGGACGGCGACGGCGTGCGCTGGCCGCTCGAGGATGCAGCGATCATCACCGTTCCCCTCCCCGGCGGCCTCCCCGACGGCGTGCACGAGCTCTCGATCGAGCTGCGCCTGCGCATGTCGTACATCCCCCAGGAGCACCAGCCGAGCACCTACCGCGTCACCAAGCACGTCACGCTCGCTCCCGAGGCATCCGGGGCTCCCTTCCGGTACGGCGTCTCGCTGTACAGCTACATGAGTGACTTCGGCACCGTCATGGACCTCGAGACCGCGATGGCCTCGATCGCCGACCTCGGGGCCACGGGTCTGGAGATCCTCGGCGAGGCGCACATCCCGAACTACCCCCACCCGTCGGACGAGTGGGTCGAGCAGTGGTTCGCCCTGCTCGAGAGATACGGCCTCGAGCCGACGAACTACGGCTCCTGGATCGACACGCGCCTGCACTCCAGCGGCCCGAACGGTCGCGACATGACGGTGGAGGAGGGCGCCGCCGCCCTGCAGCGCGACCTGCGCCTCGCGAAGCGCCTGGGCTTCCGCTTCGTGCGGCCCAAGATCGGCGTGGTGTCGGGCGACCTCATCCCCCACCCGATCTGGACCGAGGTCGTCGAGGCATCCCTCCCTCTCGCCGAGGAGCTCGACGTCATCATCTGCCCCGAGATCCACTCGCCGACCCCCATCAAGCACGAGGTCGTCGACGACTACATCGCTCTCATCCGCCGCACCGGCACGAAGCACTTCGGCCTCCTGCTCGACACCGGCATCTTCCAGGACCGCCCGATCCCGCTGAAGCCCGGCGAACTCCCCGGCCAGCGTCCGGCGTTCCTCGACGGCATCCATGTCGACCCGAACGACGTGTTCGACGTGATCGAGAACGTCGTGTTCATCCAGGCGAAGTTCCACGACATCGACGAAGAGCTCGACGACAAGCAGATCCCGTGGGAGCCCGTGCTGAAGGCCCTCAAGGACGCGGGCTACACCGGATACCTCTCGAGCGAGTACGAGGGTGAGCGCGAGCCGTGGCGCTCGATCGAGCAGGTGCGGCGCCAGCACTCCCTCATCCGCCAGATCGCCGATCGCATCTGAGTCGATCCGACCCCGCCCGACGGCGGTGGTCGGACCCGCGTCCATCGCACCCAGGAGACCCCCATGCCCAACGGACTCATCCACGCCGACAGCCTGCGCGCGCACCCCGACGGGCTCGCGCTGCGCCTGACCATCCCCTGGTACCGCAGCCTCTGGCTCTCGTCGGTCACCTCGCTCGCCCTCACCGTCGACGGGGAGGAGGTGGATGCCGACGACCTGCGGTTCGAGCTCGGAGACCGCAGCTATCGCCTCGACGAGCTGCCCGCGCAGAGCGAGACGCTGTGGTTCCTGCAGGAGCACCCGCTGCTGATCGCCCGCCGCACCGAGCCGGTCGCGCTCGGCGAGACGCACGACGTCGTGCTGCACGGCGAGCTGCGCCTGCCGTACATGCAGATCGCGCCCGGCTCCGACGGCGGGCCGGGGATCTATGTGCCCAACGTCGTGCACGACGTGAAGACCCTGACCGTCGTGGACGCGGATGCCGAGATCCCGGCGCTCGTGTCGGACGTGGCGCCCCCGTCGCCCGCGACGGACGGCGATCCTTTCCAGCTGGGCCTGACCCTGTACTCCGCGAGCGCGGAGTTCCGCGCGGGCTACTTCGATTTCGACGGCCTGCTCGACCGGGTCGCGGAGCTGGGGATCGGTCCGGGCATCGAGATCGTGGCATCCCAGGTCTTGCCGACCTACCCGCGGGTCACCGACGAGTTCGAGCGCACGTGGCGTGCGGCGTTCGACCGCCACGGGTTCATCGCGAGCTCGTTCGGGGCGAACCTCGACATGGGCCGCCGTCGCGACCGCGACATGACTGCCGACGAGGAGTTCGCGTTCTCGAAGCTCATGTTCGAGGGGGCGAAGAAGCTCGGGTTCCCCCTCGTGCGCATCCAGAGCGCCAAGCCCGAGCTGCTGCGTCGGCTGCTGCCGGTCGCCGAAGACCTCGAGCTGAAGCTCGCATACGAGATCCACGCGCCCATGGGGCCCAACGCCGACCCGATCCTGCGCGTGCGCGAGACGTACGCCGAGCTCGACTCCCCCCTGCTCGGCTTCGTCGCCGACTTCTCGTCCACCATGCACGCGATGTCGCCGACCCTGCTGCGGGCCGTCCGGCGCGCCGGTCTCGACGACGAGGCGGTGCAGCGTCTGCAGGACATCTGGGCGACGGATGCCACGATGCAGGCGCGTCAGCAGGAGTTCCTCGGCTACCTGCGCGGCCGTGATTTCGACCCGGGTCGTCTGGGCTCGTTCGCTCACCTCGCCTTCAACATGCACGGGCACGTCGACCCGCGCGAGTGGGCCGACATCATGCCGCAGATCCTGCACGTGCACGCGAAGTTCTACGACATCGACGACGCCGGGCAGGAACCCGCGATCGACTACCCCGAGCTCGTGCGCGTGTTCGTCGAGGGCGGCTACCGCGGATTCTGGTCGAGCGAGTGGGAGGGCCACGCCTTCGCCGAGCTGGGCGAGGTCGACCCCCTGCTGCTGGTGCGGCGTCAGCACGACCTCATCCGCGATGCGATGCGGGCGGTGACGGCGGGGGTATGACCGACCTGCGCGCGCTGCCGTTCGCCGAGATGCTCGCGCACCTGCGCGAACACGGGGAGCCGGCCGATCCGCGCGGGGACATCGACACGGCGTCGCTTCGTCGGCGGTTTCCGCATCTCTCGCACGTGGAGCTGCGCGAGCTGACGTTCGAGGGAGCGCGGGGCCCCCAACCGGCGCGGCTGTACCGCGACTCCTCCGCCGTACCGAGCGGGCGGGCATTCGTCTGGGTGCACGGCGGGGCGTTCGTCGGCGGGCACCTCGACATGCCGGAGTCGCACTGGGTCGCCCTCGAGCTCGCCGCGCGTGGCATCCCCGTCCTCGCGCTCGACTACACGAAGTGCCTCGGTGACACGCACTTCCCGGTGCCGTCCGACGACGTGGCGGCGGGATGGCGTCTCGCTGTCGACAACGCCGAGGAGCTCTTCGGGGTGGGTCCGGATGCCATCGTCCTCGGCGGCGCGAGCGCGGGCGGCACCCTCGTCACCGGCGTCGCGGCCCGGCTGCGGGACGGTGCAGGGCCCGCGCCCGCGGGCCTGGTGCCGGTGTACCCGGCATTGCACCCGAACGGCGGCGCGCCGGGCGAACCGCTGGACCCCACCGCGCCGATCGGGCGGATCTCGGTCAACTTCGCCGGGCCGACCGGCATCCGCGATCCGTACGCGTTCCCCGGCCTCGGTCGCGGCGACGGCTACCCGCCCGTGCTCGTCGTCGTGTGCGAGCTCGACGACCTGCGACCGTCGGGTGAGGCCTTCGCCGAGCTCATCCGCGCCGCGGGCGGGACGGTGGCCGTGCATCTCGAGCCGGGCGCCGGGCACGGGCACATCAACGAGCCCGCCGATCCGACGGCGCTTCCGACGGTGGAGGCGATCGCGAAGTGGATCCGGCGCGTGCCGGTCGGTGGTTCCGGTCCGACGCGCGACGCGGGGTGACGCGATTCATCCGTGCCGCGGGGGCGCACGCGTTTACGAACAGGCGGGAGGGGCCTTGTGGATAACTCTGTGGAGAGGTGTGCGTAAACCGCCATTCTCTGTGTAGATGGCCTGTGGAAAACCTTCGACCCGAGGGAAGCTTCGAAACTACAGCGGCGTAATTCGGTGGCGTCTCAGGTGTCGAGGGTCGCCGCGGTTGGGGCGGGGACCCGAGGCCGGTTGAGTGTCCAGAACACCCGGACCTGTCGCGAAATGGTCCGGGTGTTTTGGACACCGAACGGTGGCGGGGACGCGGGCGCCGGGCGAGGGTCGGGGCGCGGGGCGGGCGCGGGGGCGTCTGGCGGGCGGGCGCGGGGCGGGCGGGCGGGCGCGGGGCGCGCGGGTCAGTGCGGGGCGTGGCCGGCGGCGATGACGCGGCCGGCTTCGGCGAAGAGGCCGCGCATCCACTCGTGCTCCGGATCGCGGTTGTGGGAGGGATGCCACCACAGCGCGCTCACGATGGGGGTCGCCGCGAACGGGAGAGGCACGACCCGGATGCCGCCGATGCGCAGCAGATGCGGGGCCAGGGCCGACTGCACGAGGCCGACGCGGCGGGTGCCGCTGACGAAATGGCCCACCGAGAGGAAGCTCTCGAGCACGACCTCGATGTGCGGTTCGACGCCGAGTTGCTGGATCTGGCGCGCAGCCGAGGTGAACGCCGAGCGTGACTGGAACGTGAGCACCCAGGGCATGTCGGCGAGGTTCTGCATGGTGAGGACGTCGCCGACCTCGTCGTTGTCGTCGGCGACGACGGCGAGCCAGTCGTCCTGCCAGAGGTCGATGTACGGCAGCTCCGACACCGGCCCGTGCGGGATGACCATGGCATCGGCGGAGCGGAGGCGGTTCGCCGCGTCTTCGACGATGCCGGGATTGTGGAGCATGTAGCGGAAGCGCACCCCGGGAGCCTGCTCGGCGGCGAGCTGTGAGACGACGGTGCCGACGGTGACGAAACCGTAGTCGGAGCCGTAGATCGAGAACTCGCGCGTCGACTCCGCCGGCGACCACGAGGCCTGACTCTCGAACACGCGACGCGCGGCCTCGAGGGCGGTGCTGGTGTGATCGGTGAGCCGGATGGCGAACGGCGTCAGCTCGTACGTGTTGCCGCGACGCGCGAGGATCTGGTCGTTGAAGTGCGTGCGCAGCCGCGCGAGCGAGGCGCTCAGGGCGGGCTGGCTGAGATGCAGGCTCTCCGCCGCGCGCGTCACGCTGCGTTCGGTGAGAAGCGCGTCGAGCGAGACCAGAAGGTTCAGGTCGAGGCGTGAAAGAGCTGCGTTGTCGGACACGTCGTCGTGTTCTCCTCGTGCCGGGGGCGGAACGAATCGGGAACCTCGAGCGTATCAATCCGGTCGATGGAATGCCTGAAGATATTCCCGATCGTGATCCGGTTTCAGCGCGCCTCGACGGTCACGAGCTGCGTCGATTCGAGCGTGCTTCCCACGTGCAGCTCGAACGTTCCGGGCTCCACGCGCCAGCCGTCCGCCCACAGGGCGAACACCTCGCGCGGCAGGGGGATCGACACCGTCGCCGATTCCCCGGCATCCAGACTCCGGCGCGCGAAACCGACGAGCCGCCGGACGGGCTGGGTGACCGAGGCGACCACGTCGCGCAGATACACCTGGACCACCTCGTCGCCCCGACGGTCGGAGGTGTTCGTCACCTCGACGTCGACGGTGACGACGGCCTCGTCGAACGGCCCGGCCGCCGGGAACGCGGATGCCGACACCTCGGGCTCTCCGTGGGCGAAGCGCGCGTACCCCGAGCCGTGTCCGAAGGAGAACTGCGGGCCGAGGGGGAGGTCGAGGTACTTCGAGGTGTACTTGTCCTGCACGTTGCCCGGGCCGTGGAGCCCGACGTCATGGTGCTCGGCCGAGAGGGTGCCGCCGGTCGTGGCGGGGCGACCCGTGTTCTCGTGGGCGTAGGGAATCGGCACCTGCCCGACGGAGCGGGGGAACGACATCGGCAGTCGGCCCGACGGCTCGGCGTCGCCGAGCAGCAGGTCGACGATCGCTGCGGGGGCCTCGGTCCCGCCGTGCCAGACGACGACCGCTGCGGCGACCGCGTCGATCCACGCGGCCACGACGAGCGGGCGTCCGGTGACGAGGACGACGACGGTCGTCGTCCCGGTCGCCGCGACCGCGCGGATGAGCTCCTCCTGACGACCCGGCAGTCGCAGGTCGCTGCGCGAGGCGGCTTCTCCCGAGAGCGCCGAGGGCTCGCCCACGAGCACGACGGCGACCTCGACCTCGCGCGCGGAGCGCACGGCCGAGGCGATCCCGGCGTCGTCGGCCGACAGGAAGTCCCCTCCCTCGTCGATGACGAGCTCGAGATCGGGGCGACGGGCGCGCAGTTCGTCGGCGACCGACCCGGAGCGGGCGCCGAAGAACTGCACCCAGGCGCCCAGATGATCGGTCGACCGTGCGTACGGCCCGGTCAGCAGCACGCGCCGCGGTGTCGCGAGAGGCAGCGACCCGTCGTTGTGCAGCAGCACGCTGCCACGTGCGGCGGCGGCGCGGACGAGCGCTCGGGAGCGGGCATCCGGGGTCGTGATCTCGGCCGCGGGATCGACGTAGGGGTTCTCGAAGAGTCCGAGCGCCTCCTTCGTCGCGAGCACCCGGCGCACGGCGTCGTCCACGCGCGCGGGGTCGAGACGGTCGGGGGCGGTCTCGGCGGCGTCGAGAGAGAGGGGAGACCCACCCATCTCGACGTCGAGACCGGCCGCGTACGCCTGGCGCACGGCATCCGCGAGGTCGTGGGCGACACCGTGGGGCACGAGGTTGGCGACCCCCTCGGCATCGCCCACGATCACGCCGGTGAAGCCCCACTCGCGCTTGAGCACCTCGGTGAGCAAGCGGCGATGGGCGTGCATCGGGACGCCGGAGACCGAGGTGAACGCGGCCATCACCGAAGCCGCCCCCGCGCGGACGGCGGCCTCGAACGGAGGGAGGTGGACGGTCCGCAGGGCCCGCTCGCTGAGATCGGCGCCGTTGTAGTCGCGCCCGCCCTCGCCCGCGCCGTAGCCGACGAAGTGCTTGGCGGTGGCGGCGACGGCATCCGGAGCCGAGAGATCGTCGCCCTGGTAGCCACGGACCATGGCGGCCACGAGCAGAGCGGTCAGCCAGGGGTCCTCCCCGAAGCCCTCCGAGACGCGGCCCCAGCGCGGGTCGCGTGAGACGTCGGCCATCGGCGAGAACGTCCAGGTGACCCCGCCCGAGCGTGCCTCCGTCGCGGCCAGACGAGCGAGCGCGCGGACGAGCTCGGGATCGAACGCCGCCGCCTGCGACAGCGGGATCGGCGCGATCGTGCGCTGACCGTGGATGACGTCGAGACCGACGAGGAGGGGGATACCCAGTCGGGTCTCCTCGACGGCCACGCGCTGGAGGGCGTTCGTCGCCGTGGCGGAGGGCGGCCAGAACGTCGAGCCGATCCCGCGGCGCACGAGCGCCGCCGCGTCGTCGGGGTCGGGGCGGAAGACGATCTGGAGCTGGCCGAGCTTCTCCTCCCACGTCATGCGCGAGAGGAGGTCGTCGATACGGGCGCTCACGGGAGCGGCCGATAGGTGGCAGACCGGAAGCGCGCGGCACCGTCGCCGCACGCGTACAGGGCGGGCCGCAGGCTCAGGAGGTCGCCGACGGTGTTGGCGTGGTAGCCCGAGACCTCGAAGCGCAGGCCGTGGCGGATCCACTCGCCGTCGGGTTCGCGGTAGTGGATCTCGACGATGTGGTGGTCGTTGCGCAGACGCAGCTGCAGGCGGCGGACGGGCGGAGCCGGCTCGGGCCGGTGGTGCGGGTGCCCGCCGAAGTGGGTGTGCATGCGCCGGCCGTCGATGCCGACGCCGCAGTACAGGCGGTCGTTGAAGAAGAGCAGGAGCCCCGCTTCCACGTCGGCCCCCCGCACCTCGACGTCGACCTCGACCTCATAGGCGTGGTCGGGGGCGATCGTGGTCAGCGGCGACGTGTCGGACGGAGAGGACCCCGTCGCCGCGAGGACGAGGCCGCCCTCGAGCGTGAGGCGGCCCGCCTCCCCGGGGCCGGCTGCATGGAACGTCCAGCGCTCGCCGAGGCGGAGCGTCGAGAAGTCGTCGGTCCACGCCGCGGGTGCAGCCTGCGGCGCGGCTCCGAAGGGAGAGGTGAGGTCGCCGCCGATGTCGTCGGCGCCCACGGGCCACCCGTCGTCGGTCCAGGTGACGGGTTCGAGCAGGATCTGCCGCCCCAGCGTGCGGTAGCCGTTCTCGTACCCGTGCGACAGCATCCACCAGTCGTCGTCGGCGGGGCCCGGCACGATCGTCGCGTGTCCGCGCGACCACCAGGCCTGCGCGGCATCCGTCGTCCGGGTGACGGGGTTGTGCGGGCTGTTCTCCCACGGTCCGTGCACCGACCGCGACCGCGCCGCGATGACCATGTGCCCGGTGGGCGGACCGGCCGTACCGCCGACCGCGCTGACGAGGTAGAACCAGCCGTCCTTCCGCAGGAGCTTGGGTCCCTCGAGCGCGTAGGCCTCGGTGATCCACTCGTCGGGGTAGTGCCATCCGTCGTAGGCGTGCTCGAGGTCCCCGATCGTCGACAGCCCGTCGTCGCTGAGGGCGATGCGGCGCACGCCGTTGGTGAACAGATAGCGCTTCCCGTCTTCGCCGACGACGTGACCGGGATCGATCGCCCCGCGGATGCCGAGATCGATCGGTTCCGACCAGGGGCCCTCCATCGCGTCGGCGTGGATGACGAAGATCGACGGCTCGGTGAGCGGGGACCAGGACGCCGGGATGAACGGGATGTAGATGAAGAAGCGCCCGTCGACCTCGGCGATGTCGACGGCGAAGGTGACCCCGACGGGTTCGGGGAGAGCCGCCGTGACGTACTCCCAAGTGACCAGGTCTCGCGAACGCAAGAGCAGCAGACCCGGGGCCGACTCGAAGGAGGAGGAGGTCATCCAGTACTCGTCGCCCACGCGGATGACGGCCGGGTCGGGGCGGTCTCCGCCGAGGACGGGATTGCGGAAGGTGGTCACGGAAGCTCCTGTGTCGGGTCGGGAAACGCGGATCGGCTGCCGTCCCGGAGGGGGACGACAGCCGATCGCGTGGCGGGGATCAGCCCCGGGCGGATCAGCCCCAGGCGCTGTCCATGTCGGCGAGCACCTGGTCGACCGTCTTCTGCCCGGTCAACAGGCCCTGAACGCCGGCACCGAGAGCGTCGTAGACACCCGGGTTCGGCCAGGCGGCGTTCGGCAGGCCCGTGTAGGCGTTCGACTCCAGCAGCGAACCGATGTTCTTGTACTGCGGCAGCAGGCTGTCTTCCGAGGCGCCTACGATCGGCACGCCGCCGAAGCTGTCGGCGAAGGCCTTGGCCTGCTCGGGGGTGGCGACCCAGTCGAGGAAGTCCTGGATGAGCTTCTTCTTCGCGTCGCTCGCCTTGGCGTTGACGCCCCAGGCGTAGTTGGCCGACGCGAGCAGGAACGGCTTCTGGCCCGAGGAGGGCGGGAAGCTCTGCACCGTCAGGTCGGCGCCGGTGGCCGCACCGATCGAGCTGGCTGCGCTGCCGGGGACGGCGGCCGAGAGGGCCGTGCCGCCGCCGAGGCCGGCGGTGATGTTGTCGAACGTGCCACCGGCGGCACCGTCCTGGAAGCAGCCCGCGGTGTTCATGTCGACGAGGTCCTGCAGCGTCTCCTTCCAGCCCTCGCTGTCGGCGAAGGTGACCTTGCCGTCGGCGCGCTGCTGGTTCCAGTCGGGCTCGGCCTCGTAGACGCGGGTGGCGGAGATGAGCTGGGCCATCAGGCCGGTGTTGAAGGTGATGGCACCGGCGAGGACCGTGAAGTCCTTGCCCGCGGCGCGTGCGGTCGTGCAGTCGGCGAGGAGGGAGTCGTAGCTTTCCGGGTACTCCGTCAGGCCGGCTTCCTTCGCCGCGCCGTTGTTGTACACGAGGCCGACCGGGATGAGCGCCGTCGGCTGGCCGTAGACCTTGCCGTCGACCTCGTACTGGTTCTCGGAGTTGTCGGGGACGAGGCTCGCGGACGAGTCTCCGAGGGGCGCGAGAAGCCCGGCCTCGGCGAGCGAGATGACCGAGATCGGCTGGCCGGTGCCGGGCGCGAGGATCATGACGTCGGCGGCATTGCCGGCCTGCAGCTGCGTGGTGACCTGCGTGTTGTAGGCCTCGGAGGGGTAGGGGATGACCTCGATGTTGAGGCCCTTCTCCTGCCCGTAGGCCTCGAGCGTCTTGGCGTAGGCCTGATCGTCGTCGTTGGACTGAGCGACCATCACGGTGAACCCGTCGGCGCTGTCGTCGCTTCCGGAGCCGCTGCCGCCCGAGCACCCGGCGAGGATGAGGACACCGGCGAGAGGGGCTGCGAGCAGGGGAAGGCGGAGGGGCCGGAGCGAACTGTGCTGTGGCATGGACGAACCCTTTCGTGACTTCTTTGTCTCCAGCCCCGGGTAGTGGCTGGTACGGCTTCGTAGCCGCGAGTTCAGGGTGGCACACATCTGTCGGTTTTCGACATTAGCTTTGCTGATGCTGGGCAATAGTCCCAGCGATTCGCCGCAGAACGTCCCGCTGATCAGGGGAACGTGACGAGGCTCACGGGTCCGGAGAGTCCGGCGGGACGCCCCTCGGCCCGGGGAGAGAACACCTCCGTCATCGGGGCGAAGATCTCGCCCGTGGGCTCCGCCGCCTCGGCGATGAGGCGGTTGCGCCACGGAACAGCGACCTCCACCCGCACGTCGTTCGCGCCCTCGCGCCACGCTGCGGTGACGTCGACGCGGTACGGAGCGGTCCACGCGATGCCGCAGTCCGTCCCGTTCACCCGGACGCGGGCGACGCCGTGCACCGCGCCCAGATCGAGTTCCACGACGGCCGGGGTGCCGGCATCCGGAGCCGTCAACCGCGCGCGGTACGCGCCGGTGCCCGAGAAACCGCGGGCGGCGGCGGTGTCGTCGGTCCAGGGATGCGGCTGCGCGCCGTGCGCGACCATCGCGAGGCCGGGGAGCTCCACCTGCCATTCCCCGTCGAGCGGGAGGGGACGTTCGGTGGCCGATGGTCCTGCCCCCTCGCCGTCGACGACGAACACGGAGCCGAACGGGGGCAGGTCCACCGTGACCCGGCCGTCCCGCGGGTGGAGGGCGCGCCGCGTCGCGCGCACGGGATCCCACACCTCGACCGCACCCGGCACCCCGGTCATAGTCACCGTGACAGGCTCGCCGACCGGATTGGCGATGAACTCGACGCGGCGGCTCCCGACGAAACGGGCGATCCGTCGCACCGGAGCACCGGAGACAGGGCGCGCGGGGGCGATCCCGAGCCGTGACAGCGCGTGGCTCAGGTCGTCGGTCTCGATGACCCCGGGCGTCGCCCAGAGCCGGGTGACGAGCGCGGCGAACTCGACCGGGTCGTCCCCTCGAGAGGGAGTGGTCTCGGGTGCGAGCCCCACGATCGTCGCGCCCGCGTCGACGAGAGATGCCAGGCGTCGCAATGTCGAGAGGGTCAGCCTCCTGCTCGACCCGCCGAGGAAGAGCAGGCGGTAGCGGGAGTGCCCCGCGACGAGCTCGTCGCCCTCGACGCGGAGGAGCGCGAGCGCGTCGACCCCGAGGTAGTCGAAATCGAAGCCCGCGGGGACGGTGTCATCCAGCCGATGCTCGTACAACCCCGTGACCGGGGCCTCCTCTCCCACGAACACGGCGACGTCGACCGCCGGGCGCCCGGCGGCCAGGAGCGCCGAGCAGCGAGCGAGGTAGGCGATCCACGGCTCCGCCATCTCGGCCCACGTCTCGTGACGGGTGAAGGCCTGGCCGAGGAACGGCGCGAGAGCGATCCCGGGCGGAGGGGTGGATGCCGGCTGGTGCGGCGACGTGTGCACGCAGAACCGCGTGACCCCGAGCGCGAGCTGCAGGTCGGCGACGTGCTTGAGGTTCGACGGCATCCATCCCCAGGGGTCTCCGAACGAGGTGAACGCTTCGGCTCCGGTCCACGTGCGCCCGTGCACGTGCGCGACGGAGGAGGCGCCTTTGAGGTCGGCGACGTAGGTGGGCTTCGGCCCCCGGTCCGGATCGAAGGTCCACATCGCCCCCATCGGCACGTCGGCGGCGGCCCGCATGGCCAGGTCGTCGCCCCACTGCGGGCGCCCGTCCTCGAGGGCTTCGGCGTAGGAGATCATCCCGCGGCGGTGGGCCTCGGTCGAGAGGGTTCCGTAGTACTCGTGCGCCAGCAGCTCGCTCAGGGTGCGGCGGTAGTCGTAGAGGAAGCCGTCGCTGGAGGCGGCATCGCCCACGATGTACCCGGCGAGGGTGGGGAGCCACGCGGTCGGGTCGTAGCCGCGAGCGCTGAGGAAGCGTT
This sequence comes from Microbacterium enclense, assembly GCA_038182865.1. Taxonomy (NCBI): domain Bacteria; kingdom Bacillati; phylum Actinomycetota; class Actinomycetes; order Micrococcales; family Microbacteriaceae; genus Microbacterium; species Microbacterium enclense. The sequence goes on from CP116226.1 coordinate 1,418,878, forward strand.
CGGCGATGTCGTCGGTGAAGTTCTGTGCGCCGGCCTCGATGCTGTCGCTGAGCAGGGCGGTGAAGCGTCCTGAACGCGGCCGGTACCGCTCGATATGCGTCTCGAGGTACGCGGCGACGCGGCGGCCGTCGAGTTTGTCGACCTCGAGTCCCGTCGAGACGGCCGGGGCGGGGCCGTTCGTCTGTCCGGTCGGCGATGCTCCGAGCCGCAGGATGCGCCACGAGCCCTCCGGTGCCTCCCACCGCAGCCGCTCCCCGTCGACGGCGTCGGTGAGGTCGACGACCGCCGCGGGATCGATCGCGAGAGAATCCTCGTCGTCGATCGTGTCCACGGCGTAGAAGTCCGCCTCGACGCCGAATCCCGCCTTCGTCTCGGCGTGGTGCACGCGGTTCGAGGCGAACAGCGCGAACTCGCTGACGTCGAAGGCGTCCGCGCGGCGCAGCACCGGCGGCATCCGGACCCCGGGTGCCAGCTGCGGGAGCGCCTCGCTCGCGCTCGCCCCCGACAGCAGCAGGCGGAAGCGGCGCGCGGTGATCGCGGGGAAGCTCGCCGTCCGGGCGACGACCGTCGTGGGCTCGAGGCGCGCGATCTCGCGGAACCCCTCGCCGTCGTCGGCCTCGAGCACCGCGAGCGGTGGGGGTGCCGCCCCGAAACCGCGGGGTCCGGGTAGGCCGAGGGTCACCGCGCGCACCGTCACCGCCTCGTCGAACCAGGCCTCGAGCGAGGCCTCCGACCACGCGTCCGGATCCCGGGGAAGACGGATGCCGGGGCCGAAGGCGCCGTCGGTGAGGACCGCACCGTCGATCTCGGTCCCCGCGAGGCGATACGCCGCGGGCACGAGAGGCGCGTGTCCTCTCGCCGCGGGGAAGGCCACCACGCGCCAGTCGGTGCTCCACCGCGGGCCGCCGTCGCCGCCGGGGCGCGGGGCGTCTTGGAAGCCGCCCGCGGTGTCGGGCAGGGGCGGGAGCGCGATGTCGACGGGACCCCCCTCGACGATCGTCTCGCTCCACACGATCTTCTTCATCGCGTCGGCGGGTTCGACCCAGGGGCCGCCCGAGGCGCTCCATCCCGCGGACGTGGCGATCGCGATCTCCATTCCGAGCCGTTCGGCGGTCACCGTGGCCGCCTCGATCGCGTCGTCCCATTCGGGTGATCCCGGATGCCGCGGAGGGCCGACGACCGACGGCATCCCCATCCCCCCGTCGAACATGTGCACGCCGCGCACCCCGACGTGGTGCAGCCACTCGAGGTCGGCGACGGCGCCCTCGGCATCCGCGTTCCCGTCCATCCAGTGCCACCACGCGCGCGGTCGAGCCTCGTCGGGAGGGTCGACGAAGAGGTTCCACAGGTCGTCGGAGGAGGGGTGCGGAGAGGGATGGGGCACAGCCCGCATCCTCGCATCGGGCCTGCGGCTCTGGCCGATCCGCCTCCTTATGCCGCCCATCCGTCTGACTAATGTGTCTTTTCGACACAAGGGTGCGATAGTCGGAGAACCGGCGCTCGACGCAACGGAGCGCAATGACGAAGAAGTCAGAGAGCAGATGACTGTGACCATCGAAAAGGACACCACACGGACGCTCACCGTGCCGCCCACGGCGCGGCGGACGTCCCAGCGGCCGGTGCGCGGGGGCAAGCCCCTCATCAGCTACGGGCAGTGGTGGTGGGCCCTTCCCGCCATCCTCCTCGTGCTCGGCGTGCAGTACGCCGCCACCCTCACCGGCGGGTTCTTCGCCTTCACGAACTGGACCGGCCTCGGGTCCTTCGAGATCACCGGCTTCGACAACTTCGCGAAGATCTTCGCCGACCCCCAGCTGCTGGGGGCCGTGTGGAACACGCTCTTCCTCGCCTTCGGCTCCGTCATCATCACGAACGTCCTGGGTCTGCTCTTCGCCCTGGCGATCAACCGCACGCTCAAGACGCGCTACATCCTGCGCACGCTCCTCTTCATGCCCGTCGTGCTCAGCCCGCTCGCCGTCGCTTACGTCTGGAAGTTCATCTTCCAGTTCAACGGACCGCTGAACGGGTTCCTCGGCGCGATCGGACTCGAGTCGCTGCAGAAGACGTGGCTCGCCGACCCGACGTGGTCAATCTGGGCGATCCTCATCACCGTCGTCTGGCAGCAGACCGGATTCACGATGGTCATCTACCTCGCCGGGCTCGCCTCGGTGCCGGTCGAAGTGGAGGAGGCCGCGGCCCTCGATGGCGCCGGCGTGTGGGGCCGCTTCTGGAACGTCGTCGTCCCCGCGATCCGTCCCTCGATCGCGATCGCCACGACCCTCGGTCTCATCCAGGGGCTGCGCATCTTCGATCAGATCCTCGCCCTCACCGGGGGCGGTCCCGCCGGTGCGACCGAGACGCTGGCCACGGAGGTCTACAAGAACGCGTTCTCGCTCGGGCAGTTCGGCTTCGGCTCGGCTCTCGCGCTCGTGCTCACCGTCATCATCTTGGCGTTCGCCATCCTCCAGCAGTACGTCACGCGCGACCGCGAGGTCGGGAAGGTCTCCTGATGTTCCGCTACACGAAGTTCACGGCCGTCCGCGAAGTCCTCGTCTGGGTCGTGACCCTGATCGGCCTCCTGCCCCTCTACATCCTCGTCGCCACCGCGCTGAAGAGCGACAAGGAGGCCCTGTCGAGCAGCGCGATCGCCCCGCCGACGAGCATCGACCTCGGGGCGTTCGTCTCGGTGCTCACCGCCACGGGGCGCAACAGCATCCCGATGAGCATCCTGAACAGCGTCATCATCACCGGCGGCGCGATCCTCGGACTCGTGCTCTTCGGCTCGGTCGCGGCGTACGTCATCGCCCGCCGCACGCGCAAATGGACGACGATCACCTACTACCTGGTGCTGATCGCGATCATCCTTCCCGCGCAGCTCGGCACGGTGCCCCTGTACATCGGCGCCCGTTCGATCGGCCTGACCGGCAACGCCTTCGGCATGATCGTGCTGTGGATCGGCATCCTCATGCCGCTGTCGGTCTTCCTCTACGCGAGCTTCTTCCGCGGTCTCTCCACCGAGTACGAGGAAGCGGCCGTGATCGACGGCGCGTCACCCGTGCAGGCCTTCTTCCGGGTCGTGCTGCCGCTCATGGCGCCGGCCACCGGGACCGTGGCGATCCTCGCGGGCCTGATCGTGTGGAACGACTTCTTCAACTCGCTGATCTTCCTCGGCGGCTCCACCACGCAGACCCTCCCGGTGGCGATGTACACGTACGTCGGCGGTCTGGTCTCCGCCTGGAACAAGATCTTCGCCGTCGTGATCATCTCGATGATCCCGATCCTGCTGTTCTACATGTTCGCCCAGAAGCGCTTCATCCAGGGCTTCGCCGGCGGTCTGAAGGGCTGATCCCCTCCCGGATGGATGCCGCGAAGCGCGGCATCCGTCGATCGTCGCGCCCGCATCCCTCGAAAGGACACTCCCGTGTATCACCTCGCCCCCAACATCGAGCTGCTCTTCACCGAGGCCGGCGACTACCACGACCGCGTCCGCGCGGCCGCGGCCGCGGGCTTCGACGCCGTCGAGATGTGGGGTCCCACGGGCGTCGACGCGCCATCGACCCCGAAGGACCTCCCCGCGCTGAAGGAAGCGCTCGAGGAGACCGGCGTGCAACTCACCGCGCAGTTGGCCGAGCCGCGCACGCAGTTCATGATTCCGCCGTGGGACCACTCGGAGTTCTTCCGCAAGCTCGATGAGGGCGTCGAGATCGCCCGCGACCTCGGCTGCCCCCGCATCGTCGTCGGCAGCGGCACGGGGTTCGGCGGGTGGAAGCGTCAGGTACAGCTCGACAAGCTCATCGAGATCTACCGGAAGGCGATCGCGCAGATCGAGGGATCGGGCGTCGGCCTCGTGCTCGAGCCGGTCAACGTCCGCGTCGACCACCCCGGCTCGCTCCTGGACCGCACCGCCGAGGCGGTGTACGTCGCTCGCGGCGTCGCGTCGCCGCGATTCGGCGTCCTGTACGACATCTACCACTCGGCCGTCGAAGGCGAGGACATGGAGGCGGAGCTCGCCAACGCCGGCGACCTCATCCACTACGTGCAGCTCGCGGATGCCCCCGGGCGAGGGGAGCCCGGGACCGGCGCCCTCGACTGGTCGGAGCGCTTCCGCCTGCTGCGGGAGGGTGGCTACGACGGCCCCGTCGGTCTGGAGTACTACCCGACCACCGCGTCGGAGGCCTCGGTCGCGCACGTCGTCGAGATCGCGCGCGCCGCATGAGCGCCCGGCGGTATCCGGGAGCGGTCGACGTCGCCATCGTCGGCAGCGGCCCCACGGGCGCGGCGTACGCGCGCATCCTGTCGGAGCGGGTCCCGGGCGCGACCATCGCGATGTTCGAGGTGGGGCCGACGGTGTCGAATCCGCCCGGCGCGCACGTGAAGAACATCGCCGACCCCGCCGAGCGCGCTCGCGCGCAGGTGGCCTCGGAGGGCCCCGGGGAGCGCGGCGAGAAGGTCGCCAACCCGGGCGCGGCGAAGGCGGGGGTGCGCGGTGCGCGCCCCGGTACCTTCCTGCTCGACGACGGCTACGCCTTCGACGGCGAGGACGGCATGCCGGTCGCGGCGATGTCGAGCAATGTCGGCGGCATGGCGGCGCACTGGACGGGCGCCTGCCCGCGCCCCAACGACAGCGAGCGCATCCCGTTCCTCGACGACCTCGATGAGCTTCTCGACGAGGGCGATCGTCTGCTGGGGGTCACCCGGAACGCCTTCGACGCGGCGCCCTTCGGGGCGATCGTGCGCGAGCGCCTCTCGGTCGCGGTCGATGAGGGACGCGTCGACGAGACGAAGGTGCAGCGGATGCCGCTCGCCGTGCACCGCCGCGACGACGGCCGCCTGGTCTGGTCGGGCTCCGACGTCGTCCTCGGCGAGGCGACGCGGGAGAATCCCGGATTCTCGCTGTTCGACGAGTCGCTCGTCGTTCGCGTCGTCGTCGAGGGCGGCCGCGCGGCCGGTGTGGTCGTGCGCGATCTGCGCTCCGGCGAGGAGCACCGGGTCGCGGCGCGATTCGTCGTCGTCGCGGCGGACGCGCTCCGCACGCCGCAGCTCTTGTGGGCGTCGGGCGTGCGTCCCGAGGCTCTCGGGCGGTACCTCAACGACCAGGCGCAGGTCGTGTTCGCCTCCCGGCTCCGCGACATGCCACCGCTCGCCGAGGACGCCCCGACGACCGGGCTCGCGGAGTACAGCGGCGTCAGCTGGGTGCCCTTCACCGACGACATGCCCTTCCACGGCCAGATCATGCAGCTCGATGCGTCGCCCATCGCCCTCGCCGAGGACGATCCGGTGGTCCCGGGGTCGATCGTGGGGCTCGGACTGTTCTGCGCGAAAGACCTGCAGGCCGACGATCGTGTCGTCTTCGATGACGAGCACGTCGACGGATACGGGATGCCGGCTCCTCGCATCCATTACCGGCTCACCGACCGCGATCGCGAGGTGGTGGATCGGGCTCGCCGCGAGATCGTGCGCTTGGCCGAGGCGATCGGCGACCCGGTCGGCGATCGTCCCTTCACCCTGCCGCTCGGGTCGTCACTGCACTACCAGGGCTCGACACGGATGGGTGTCGCGGACGACGGCACGAGCGTGTGCGACGTCGACAGCGAGGTGTGGGGTGTCCCGGATCTCTTCGTCGCCGGCAACGGCGTCATTCCGACCGCGACGGCGTGCAACCCCACGGTGACGTCCGTCGCGCTGGCGGTACGGGGCGCCCGCAAGATCGCGGCCGTGCTCTCGCAGGAGCGGGCCGTCGCCTCCACGGCATCTGGCTGATCCTTGCTTATGCAGGAATCAGACAATAGAGTGTAGGAATAAGAACAAAGAAGTTCGCGGCTTCGGCCGCACCGACGAGGAGGTCACCGTGATCCCGGATCGCATCATCGAGCAGGGGACGCTCACCGCCGCGGGCGGCCGGGCGTCGGTGGAGGTGCGCCTGCCCTGGTACCGCGCGCTGCCGGCATCCTGCATCTCCGGAGCGAAGCTCACCGTCGACGGCATCGAGGCGCCCGTCGCCTCGCTGCGCTGGGAGATGAACGGTGAGGAGTTCACCTTCGCCGACATGAAGACGAACACGGAGCAGTGGTGGTTCCCCACCGACTCCGCGGTGCTGTCGGGAGATGTGGCGGTGGATGCCGGGGAGCACGAGGTGCGGGTCGACCTCGAGCTCTACATCCCGTACATCATCATCGCCGACGACCAAGTGCTGCACATCGAAGAGCACGACGTGAAGACAATGGCCGTCCGCCAGGTCGAGGAGGCCCGCGCATGACCGAGCCCGCCGCGAAGGGCACGCCCATCCAGGGCGTCACGCTCTACAGCTTCACCCGCGCCTTCCACGGTCGCGAGTACGACCTCGACCAGCTCATCCGCAAGACCGCGGCCGAGGGCTTCGGGCCAGGACTGGAGATCATCGGGTTCTCGAGCTTCCGCGGGTTCCCCGAGATCGACGACCACTTCGCGGGGCGCTTCAGCGACCTCATCGACGAGGTCGGCCTGGTGCGCACCTCGCTCGCCGTCAACGCCGACATCGGCCTGCGCCCCGACAAGCTCATGGACCAGGACGAGCTCATCGCCTACATGCGCCGACAGATCGCGGCGGCGGCGAAGCTCGGCTTCCCCATCGCGCGCGTGCAGATCTCGCTCACCCCCGACTCGATGGAGGCGCTCGCCCCCATCGCCGAGGAGTACGGGGTCACCCTCGCGCTCGAGGTGCACGCCGACCAGTACGCCTCGCACCCGCGTATCCTCGCGCTCCGCGACCGCTACGAGAAGGTCAGCTCGCCGTTCCTCGGCTTCACGATGGACTGGGGCGCCACCGTCACCGGCTTCGCCCCCTCGCTCATCGAGGCCTACCGGCGCCGCGGCGCGTCGGAAGAACTGCTGTCCGCCGTCGTCGCGCTGTGGGACGACTTCTACCAACAGGGCCCGCCCGCCGACCAGGCCGACCACGGCCAGCGCTTCGGCCGGTTCATCGGCCTCGCGCACCAGCACAGTCGCCCCGATCTCGGCATCGACTTCGGCATCAACGGCACGGGCCTGTTCGGTCCTGCGCGGGTGGACGACTGGCTCGAGATCATGCCGTGGATCCGGCACGTGCATGGCAAGTTCTTCGGCATCGACGAGGACGGGAACGAGCCCTCGGTGCCCGTCGCCGACCTCATCACGCTCCTCGTCGACAACGGCTACAGCGGTGCCGTCTCGAGCGAGTACGAGGGTTGGCACTGGAACCACTGGCAGAGCCCGTTCGAGATCATCCGCGGCGAACAGCTCATCCAGCGCACCGCGGCGGAGGCGGCCGGTTCGCGGATGATCACGGATGCCGCGGAAGCCCGGCGTGCCCTCGACACCCACCTCGCGCACGCGGTGCGCGCCTGACCTCCGGGGCGACGACATGACGGACACCAACGGCATCGCCGGAACAGGCATCAAACTCGGCACGACGCTCTACTCCCTGACGAGCGAGTTCGCCGCCGGCCTCTACACGCCCGAGACCCTCATCAAAGAGGTGCACGACCAGGGCATCGGCCCCGGCGTCGAGTTCAACTTCGCGCAGCTGCTGCGCTCGTACCCCGATGTCGACGCCGACTTCGTGAAGCTGTGGTTCGACTCTCTCGAGAGGTACGGCCTCGAGGCCAGTGCCGTGGGCACGAACCTCGACATGGGGCGCCGCAAGGACCGGGATATGACGCCCGACGAGGAGCACGACTTCTTCGCTCGGCAGCTGAAGTCGGCGCACACGCTCGGCTTCAAGAGGGTGGTCATCCGCTCGGCCGGCAAGGAGCTGCTGCGCCGCCTCCTTCCTCTCGCCGAGAAGTACGACCAGAAGCTCGGCTACGAGATCCACGCGCCCTCCGGGCCCAATGACCCCAAGGTCGTCGAGATCCGCGAGGTCTACGAGGAGCTGGGAAGCGACCGCCTCGGGTTCACCGCCGACTTCTCCTCCACGATGCACTCGCTGTCGCCCACCCTGCTGCGCACGCTCGGGCAGATGGGCATGGACGAGAAGCACTTCTCCGTCATGGAGGAGATCTGGCACCAACCGACCCCCATGCATGTGCGCAACCAGACCTTCGAGGACTACCTCTCCGGGGAGGGCGTCGACTTCCTCCGCTTCGGGCCCTTCACGCGCCTCGCGTTCAACATGCACGGTCTCGTGGCCCCGGAGGAGTGGCTCGACATCATGCCGCAGATCTTCCACGTGCACGCGAAGTTCTACGACATCGGCGCCGACGGCGAAGAGCCCGCGATGGACATCCCGCGCATCGTGAAGCAGTTCGTGATCGGTGGGTACGAGGGCTATCTCTCCAGCGAGTGGGAGGGTCACGCCTTCAGCGACCTCGGCGAGAGCGATCCCATCGACCTCGTCAAGAAGCAGCACGCGCTCATGCGCCGGGCCATCGAAGACACCGTCTCGGCTCGTCAGCCGGCCTGAGATCCCACCACGTACAAAGGAGTAACCGTGTCGAACACCCCCACCGATGCATCCGTTTCCGAGCTCGTCGCCGAGGTGGCGCGCCTGCGCGAACAGGTCGAGGCCGCCCACGCCCTCGCGCAGCGCGCCGAGGACCGCGGGCAGGTCGAGAACCTCTTCAACCGCTACATGTTCCTGCACAACGCCTTCGAGGACGAGCAGATCATCCCGATGTGGGTGAAGGAGGGAACCGAGGGCATCCGCGCGCGGTACACCAACGCCGGTCAGTACACGACCTGGCAGAGCGTGACCGACTACCACCGCGGGCGCCCCCACCCCGAGGGAAAGCTCATCCTCCACACCACGAACACCCCGGTGATCGAGGTCGCCGCCGACGGGAAGACCGCCAAGGGCGTGTGGCTGATGGCCGGCACCGAGTCGGGCCTGACCGACCCCAAGGTGGCCGAGGCGTTCCCCGACATGTACTCGCCCGAGGAGGTGCTCGGCAAGAAGGTCTGGGCGCACTGGGTGTGGTGCAAGTACGCGATCGACTTCCTCAAGCAGGACGGCGAGTGGAAGTTCTGGAAGTTCCGCTGCTACGAACTGGCCCGTGCACCTTTCGAGGAGAACTGGGTGAGCTTCGGCCTGAAGAACCAGGGCGCGTTCGACCTCGACCTCATGTACTTCGGCGACGACGGCAAGCCCGTCTTCATGCCCCCGGCCGACGAGCCGGTACCGTCGACCAACCACCCGTACAGCCCCGAGACCACGCAGAAGCTCGAGCCCGCGCCGCCCGTGCCGCACGACCGCTTCACCGACACGTTCGCCTAGGAGCCCTCATGGCCACCCACAACTCCCTCTTCGCCGAGAAAGACGTGCGTCGCACCGACGACGGCCTGGCCGTCTCGGTGCAGCTGCCCTGGTATCGGAGCCTCTGGCTGTCGGCCGTCGACGATGTCGCGGTCTCGGTCAACGGCGTCGCGGTGCCGAAGGGCGACGTGCGCTTCTCGCTCGAAGGGCGCGAGTACCGCATCGAGAAGCTGCCGGAGCAGTCCGAGACGCTGTGGTTCGTCGCCGACCGCCCGGACGTGCTCATCCACCTCGACACCCCGCCCGCCGCGGGCGAGAAGGTGAGCGTCGAGGTGGTGCTGACCATGCGACTGCTGTACATGCAGATCATGCCGGGGGTCGACGGTGGACCCGGTCGCTACGTCACCAACCGGGTGCCGGTCGAGCGCGAACTGGTGCTGTCGTGATGACTCCCGCGCATCCCCTCCGAGTGGCGATGATCGGCTACGGCTTCATGGGCGCCGCCCACTCCGTGGGCTGGCGCCAGGCGCCGCGCATGTTCAACCTGCCCCGAGCGGTCGAGATGACCGTGGTGGTGGGCCGGAACGCGGATGCCGTGGCCTCGGCCGCGGAGAAGTGGGGCTGGGCCGAGTCGGCCACCGAGTGGCGCGAGGTCATCGGGCGCGACGACATCGACATCGTCGACATCGTCACCCCCGGTGACTCGCACGCCGAGATCGCCATCGCGGCGCTCGAGGCGGGCAAGCACGTGCTGTGCGAGAAGCCGCTGGCCAACACCGTGGCCGAGGCCGAGGCGATGGCCGAGGCGGCCGCGCGGGCGCGGGCCCGTGGCATCCGGTCGATGGTGGGCTTCACGTACCGTCGCGTGCCGGCCGTCACCCTGCTGCGCGACATGATCGCCGAGGGTGCGGTCGGCACCGTGCAGCAGGTGCGCGCGGCCTACCGGCAGGACTGGCTCGTCGATCCCGACATGCCGCTCGCGTGGCGCTTGCAGAAGGAGCACGCCGGATCCGGGGCGCTCGGCGACATCGGCGCGCACATCATCGATATGACGCAGTTCGTGACGGGCCTCGGCGTCGAACGGGTGTCGGGGACGATCGACACGATCGTGGCCGAGCGTCCGCTGCCCGCCGACGGCTCGATGGGGCTGTCGAAGGGAGCCGGCGCCGGCGAGACGGGGGCCGTGACCGTCGACGACGTCGCGATCTTCACGGGTCGCCTGTCCAACGGGGCGCTCGTCTCGTTCGAGGCGACCCGTTTTGCGACGGGCCGCAAGAACGCCCTCACCATCGAGGTGTCGGGCGACCGCGGGGCGCTCGCGTTCGACCTCGAAGACCTCAACAGCCTGCGCTTCTACGACCGCACGGCGCCCGAGGGACGCCAGGGCTTCACGCAGGTGCTGGTGACCGAGCCGCAGCATCCGTACGTCTCGGCGTGGTGGCCCGCGGGCCACATGCTCGGCTACGAGCATGGCTTCAGCCACCAGGTCGTCGATCTCGTCGGAGCGATCGACGCCGGCACTGACCCGCACCCCTCGTTCGAGGAGGGGCTCGCGGTGCAGCGGGTGCTCGACGCCGTCGAGCGCAGCTCCGCCGCTGACGCGACGTGGACGGACGTCGCATCCGCTGTCCCCGCTCTGTGAAAGGTTCTGTCATGGCCCGCCCGATCACCCTGTTCACCGGCCAGTGGGCCGACCTCCCCTTCGAAGAGGTCGCGCGCCTCGCCGGGGAGTGGGGCTACGACGGCCTCGAGATCGCCTGCTGGGGCGACCACATCGACGTCTCGCGCTGGGACGACGCCGCCTACGTGCAGTCGCGCCTCGACATCCTCGAGCGCAACGGCCTGAAGGTGTGGACGATCTCCAACCACCTCGTCGGCCAGGCCGTGTGCGACGACCCCATCGACGAGCGCCACCACGACATCGTGCCGCCGCGCGTCTGGGGCGACGGGGATGCCGAGGGCGTGCGGCAGCGCGCGGCTCAGGATCTCAAGGACACGGCGCGCTTCGCGGCGAAGCTCGGAGTGAAGACGGTCACCGGCTTCACGGGGTCGAGCATCTGGAAGTACGTCGCGATGTTCCCGCCCGCCTCCGACGCCATGATCGAGCGAGGGTACGCGGACTTCGCCGAGCGGTGGCATCCGATCCTCGACGTCTTCGAAGAGGTGGGCGTGCGCTTCGCGCTCGAGGTGCACCCCTCCGAGATCGCCTACGACTACTGGACGGCGAAGAAGACCCTGGAGGCCATCGGGCACCGGAAGAGCTTCGGGTTCAACTTCGACCCCTCGCACTTCGTCTGGCAGCAGCTGGACGCGGTGGCGTTCGTGCTGGATTTCGCGGAGCACATTCTCCACGTGCACTGCAAGGAGTCCACGACCAACCTCGACGGGCGCAACGGCGTGCTCGGCTCGCACCTGTCGTGGGACAACCCGCGCCGCGGCTGGACGTTCGTCTCGACCGGGCACGGCGACGTGCCGTGGGAGCCGCTCTTCCGCGCGCTGAACGCGATCGGCTACGACGGTCCGACGAGCGTCGAGTGGGAGGACGCCGGCATGGACCGCCTCGTGGGCGGGCCCGAGGCCCTGGCCTTCGTGCGCAAGCTCGGCGAGATCAGCCCTCCGCACCAGCTCTTCGACGCCGCGTTCTCGCAGAAGGGCTGAGCCGTGCTCAGCGTCCTCATCCTGTCGGGCCACATGACGGTCGAGCACGACAACGCCCACCGCAGCTTCCGCCTGCACAACCAGTGGATCACGACCCTGCTCGAGGACACCGGCCGCTTCACGGTCCGCGTCGTCGAAGACCCTCGCGGCCTGCCCGCGAGCGTGATCGACAGATACGACGTGCTCATCGTCATCTTCGAGGGCCGCGACGGCTACCACGACATGGCGACCGGCTTCGGTGCGGAGACGGATGCCGCGATCCTGCGCTTCGTCCATGACGAGGGCAAGGGCATCGTGTGGTTCCACGGCTCCGCCGTGCAAGAGGACCGCTGGGGCTACCCCGAGGAGTACAACGTCCTGCGCGGAGCCAAGCTCAGCGCGTGGGAGACGGGCCTGCGCCCCCGCCCGTGGGGCGAGGCGCAACTGCACACGACCGAGCCGCGTCATCCGATCACGGAGGGCATCACCGCCACGTGGACCGTCACCGGCGACGACATCCTCGTGGGCGTCGAGATGTACGAGGGCGCCCAGGTGCTGTTGACGACATTCGATGACCTCGAGGCGTACGAGAAGGCGCCGGTGTGGCCGATGTCGCACTACCCGGTCGACATCCCGCCCGAGGGCATTGCCGCTTTGCCCGGTATCAACACCGAGCAGCCGCTCGCGTGGATCAACGAGTACGGTGCGGGCCGGTCCTTCACCATCACGATCGGACACGACATCGACACCTTCCGCCGCATCGAGTTCATCCGGATGTTCCCGCGGGGCGTGGAGTGGGCGGCGACGGGCGAGGTCACGCTGACCGGCCCCGACCGCCGCGGCGATCGCCGCATCAACCCGTGGCCGTACTACAACGGCGAGGGGTGAGACGCGGCGCTGCGCTTCGGGGTGCGATGCGGTGCTGTGGGGCGCGGCGCCGCGCGCGACGCCGTGCCGGCAGCCATAAACGCGATTCACGCTCATAAACGCGAGCACGCGGCGTTTATGCATGCGGATCGCGTTTATGCGTGAGGGGAGGCGGGCGCGCTCGCGATCGGAACCGACGTGTCGTGACCGCCGCGCGACGCCGCCGCTATGGTCGTGGACCATGACGGATCACCCCGCGACGCCCACCGTGCAGACCGCCACCCTCGCCGACGTCGACGCCCTGCTGTCGTTCTGGGAGGTCGCCGGAGAGAACGACGCTCGCCCGAGCGACTCCGCCGCGGTCGTCGAGGCGCTGCTGCGTCGAGACCCTGACGCGGTGCTTCTCGTGCGGTCCGGAGGCCGCATCGTCGGCACCGTCATCGCGGGCTGGGACGGGTGGCGCGCCCACCTCTACCGTCTCGCCGTGCACCCCGACCACCGCCGACGGGGCATCGCCCAGGCCCTCCTCGACGCGGCCGAGGAACGCCTCCGTGCGCTCGGCGCGGGGCGCTTCGACGCCATGGTGCTCGAGGGCAACGACCTCGGCGCGTCCGCGTGGGCGGCGCGCGGGTACGAGCCGCAGTCGGAGTGGCGGCGCTGGGTGCGTCCTTCCCGCTGAGCCGCGGCATCCGTGTCACGAGGACAGGGGGTGCCACCGGAACAGGCCACTGCGGCGCTGATCGCCCTGTTTCCGTCGCGGAGCCTGTTCTCGTGACAGGTCAGCCGCGGTGGAACGGACAGCCCGACGGCGCGTCCGCGCGGCGCACCCGCCCGCCGGAACGGGGCTTGGTCGGCATCCGTCGCCCGTTGACGTCGAGGCCGTGGCCCGAGATGCGCAGGCGCGGGTCGCTGAGGACGGCGATGGATGCCGCGAGCCCGGCGATCGCGAGCTTCTCACCCGGGCAGCGGTGACCGGTCGGCACCTCGCCGCCGCCGTGGGGCACGAACGCGTGCAGCGCCTCGTAGTCGTCGACGCCGACGAAGCGCTCGGGGTCGAACGTCGAGGGCCGCTGCCACTCGCGCGCGTCGGTGTCGGTGCCCAGGATGTCGAGCACCACGCGGCCGCCCGCGGACACGCGCTCGCCGTCGAGCTCCACATCGGTCACGGCCCAGGCGGGGAGCATCGGCACGAAGGGGGCGGTGCGGCGGACCTCCTGCGCGAACGCCGTCGCGAGCGTTCCGCCCACGAGCGACCCGCGCTCGGCGGTCTCGGCGGCGATGCGCTCTCGCCACTCGGGTCGGTCGTGCAGCTCCTTCGCGGCGAAGGCGACGAAGCGCGAGACGGCGATCATCGGGCGGAAGCTGTTCTGCAGTTCGACTCCCGCGCGCTTCGCCGGGAGGAGCTCACCCGAACGGTCGCGGTGCCACGCCCACGCGTGCAGCGCGGTGCCCTCGGCGGGGTCGAGGGTACCCTCGCGCACCGCCTCGATCAGCTCGGCCGCATGCCGGTCGGACCACCGGCGGTTCAGCAGCGCGAGCGCGAACTCGGGGGAGTACGGCACGCCGAATCCGTCGACGATCTGCGCCTGCCTCTTCGCCCAGCGCGTCTGCGCGTCGGCGGTGCCCGGAATGCCGGCCCACCGCATGATGGCGCGCCCCAGGGCTCCGACGGCCGACTCGTACGCGGAGCGGTCACCGCCCGCGACCCACGCGTCGAGCTCGCCCTGCCACTGCCGCTCGAGTTCGGGGAGGAGGCGCTGCACTTCGGCGTCGTCGTAGAGCACGTCGACGAAGGTGGCCTTGCGGTGGCGGTGCTCGTCGCCGTCGAGGCTGTGCACCGAGCCGTGGCCGAAGAGCGACTCCTGGATGAACGCTGGCATTGCGCCGTGGCGGCGCACGAGCGTCTCGTCATAGAACACGCGCACGCCCTCCTCGCCGCGCACGAACAGGGCGTCACGTCCGAGCAGGCGGAACGGAACCGCCCGCGCACCGCGGTCGGCGCGGCGCCACAGGTGCGCTCCGAAGCCGTAGCCGCGGACCAGGAGTGAGAGCGAGTCGTCGCGGAGCAGGGCGAGGGGGGATGCCATGCCTCCACGGTTCCACGGGGGCGACAGGCGACCGAGGGGGCGGCGCGTGCCCGGCCCATGTGATACCGCGAGAGGGGCAGGCTTCCGTCGCCGCGCGGCAGCCGGAGTGGCTGGGCACGTCCCGCCCGCTGCGTCCCGAGGCATCCATGTCACGAGAACAGGAGATTGTGCCGAAACAGGTCGCCCGCGGCGCAGCTCACCCTGTTTCGGCGCGATCCCCTGTTCTCGACCGATCAGCGGCTGCGGGACGATCGGAGAGGATGCCGGCGGCCAGCGCGAGATGACGCGAGGTCGTCTCCCACGGGTCGTCGTCGAGCCATTCCTGGCCGCCCCACTCGCTGCAGAGCGTGCCGGTGAAACCCGTCGCGGCGAGGGCTGTGCCCACATCGCGAAGGGGGTCGGTGAGACGGCCGTCGTCGTCGTCGAGGTCCCAGAACTTCAGGTGCGCCGCCCCGAGGAGGGGGAGGACGGATGCCAGATCGTCCACCCGGGAACGCCCGAACCGCACGAGCAGGTTCATGGAGAGCGTGAGGACCGGTCCCGGCACCCCTCCGGAGCGCAGCAGGTCGATGACCGCGTCGTGGGTTGCGGGGTCGCGCCACTCGTCGCGGAGGCGTCGCACGAGGTCCGACGGGATGCCGCCGTGCTCGAGGCGTTCGAGGTAGGTCACCGGCAGGGCCGGCATGAGCATGCTGATGTCGAGCAACAGCCGCACGTGCGGGGTGTCGAGCTCGCCGATGCGGTCGTAGGCCTCCGGACGGGCGGCGGGCGTCTCGTGGCCCTGCGCCTCTTCGTAGAGCACGAGGTCCAGCTCCTCCAGCAGCGGCACGAGTCCCGCGAGCAGCGGCCCCGCCTGGCCGATCGGCAGACGGACCCCCGCGGCTCCCGCGCGAGCCGCCGCGCGGAGCTGCGGTTCGAGGAACGCCCGGCGCTCGGCATCCGTCCGCCGACGTCCGCGGTCGAACTCGTCGATGCTCACGCCGACGATGCTCACGCGCCCGCCCGCGGCGGCGAGCCGGTCGCGGAAGGCCTCGACCTCGCGCGTCGGCGGGGCAGGGAAGCCGCGCCACATCTGACCCAGCTCGATCTCGATGGCCGACGCGATTCCCCGTTCGACCAGCGTGAGCGCGAGCTCGGGGGCGGTGCGCTCGGCGCGGATCACCTCGGGGGTGAGGTTGAAGGCGCTGGCGGACAGGGTCCAACCCTCGGGGAGACTCACGCGGCCCCGCCGACGTCGAGGGAGACATTCTTCGCGCGGGCGCCGGTCTCGAGCGTCCGGGTGAAGCAGAACGGCAGCCGCAGCGGCTGATCGGGCCCGCCGGGCAGATACGGGATCTCGAGCCGGAACGACACCGACACCTCATGGATGCCGGGGGTCACGGCATCCGGAACCTCCAGCACCACGCGGTCCTGCAGGTACCACCAGTCGTCTTCCTCGACCAGCGCGGCGGCGGGCAGCCGGCGCTCGCCGAGGGCGACCGTGGGGGCGTGGTGGGCGCCGTCGATCACGACCTCGGGGTCGAGAAGGCCGGCGACGGGCAGCGAGCGGATCCAGGGCAGCGACAGGCGGATCTCGGTCGCGTCCCCGCGGGCGCGCAGCGCGTCATCGCGCAGAGCGGAAAGGGTCATGGCGGGCACGTCCTCGTGTCACAGCGCACCCCACGGCGCGCTTCCGCTCACAACTTACCGACTAATGTCGAAATACGGAAGAAGTCAGGCGCTCAGCCCGTGAACAGCGGCGACCGTCGGGCGCCCCTCGGCGAACCAGCGTGGAAGGCTCACCTCGAACAACTGCTCGAGGGCGAGGTCGACGCCGCCGCGCACCGGCTCGCGCGTGTCGTTCTCGCTCGTCTTGATCGAGAGATCGCGGGTCGCCAGCGGCAGGGAGAGCTCGTAGACGCGGTGGCGCACCTCCGCGAGGAACAGCTCTCCGGTCGACGCGACGGCCCCGCCGATGACGATGAGGCTCGGATTGAACATGTTCACCAGCGCGGCGACGGCCTCGCCGACCTGCCGAGCGGAGGCCTGCACGAGGGAGATGGCCAGGGCATCGCCTCTTCCGGCCGCGAGGGTGATCTTCTCGAGGCTGAGATCGTCGCCCGCGGCCACGCTGTCGGCGAGGGTCCCCGTGGCGCCGCCCTCGATCGCGGCGCGGGCGTCGCGTACGAGCGCCCATCCTCCGGCGACGGCCTCGAGGCACCCGACCTTGCCGCAGCGGCAGACCTGGGTGGCGCCCGGGACACGGACGTGACCCATGTCGCCCGCGGCGCCGTTCGCGCCGCGGTGCAGGCGCCCGTGCGATACGAGCCCCGCGCCGATGCCCGTGCCGACCTTGCAGTAGATGAGGTCGACCGCGTCCTCGCGCCGTCGCGCGCGCTCGCCGGCGGCGAGGAGGTTCACGTCGTTGTCGACCCACACGGGGGCGTCGTAGTGCTCCTCGAATGCGGCGCGCACGTCGTAGCCGTTCCATCCGGGCATGATCGGCGGAGCGACCGGGCGACCGGTCTCGAAGTCGACCGGACCGGGCAGGCCCACCACGATCGCCCACACGGGGGTCCCGTCGCCGGCGGCGAGGAGTTCGTCGACCATCGCCGTGGCGGTGACGAGGGTCTCCTCGGGGCCGCGAGCGATGTCCCAGACGCGGTGAGCCTCATCGAGGATCTCGCCGTCGAGGTCGGTCACGCCGACGTGAATGTGCAGGCCGCCGAGGGCGCACACGACGATGCGGCCGCGCTCGGCGCGGAAGCGCAGTGTGCGGGGTGCTCTGCCCCCGGAGGAGGGGGCGTACTCGGCATCCTCGAGGAAGCCCATCTCGACCGCGCGGTCGACGCGCTGGGCGACGACCCCGCGGCCGAGGCCCGTGACGCGACCGATCTCGGGGCGGGTCACGGCTTCGCCGAGACGAACCATGTTGACGATGCGCAAGAGGCTCGTGACCTCGTCGGTCTGCGCGCCGAAGCGGAGGGTGGACACGTTCGCCATGGGTTGATCTTCACATAAGAGGCGGTCTGTCCTGCTCGGAATGCGTCATCTATAGTTCGTGACGTGACAACTTCGGCATAAATCATGCCGAAGTGGGCGAGGGGGCCGACATGACATGGGGCGTGGGCATCATCGGATCGGGGCCCGGGGTGGCCGCCCTGCATGCGCCGACCCTTGCTCGCACGAGCGGCGACTTCCGCCTCGTGCATGTCAGCGACGCCGGGAGTGGGCGGGCCGCGGCGATCGCCGAGCGCTTCGGTGCACGCGCCTCCACGGGGACCGACACGCTCCTGGCCGACCCCGAGGTCGATGTGGTGGCGATCTGCAGCCCGCCCGCTCTCCACGCGGAGCACGTCCGGGCCAGTCTCGCCGCCGGTCGGCGAGCGATCTTCTGCGAGAAGCCGCTCGCCGACACCGCCGACGAGGCGGAGCGCATCGTGGCCGAATGCGCCGCGGTCGGGGCGCTGCTGGTCGTGGGCACGAACCACCTCTTCGACCCCGCATGGGTGCGGGCGACGCACCACCTGCACGCGCTCGAGGGGCGGATCTCGTCGGTCACCGTCACCCTGTGCCTCTCGCCGAACGACCGGTATCACGCGCTCACGATGGGAGAACCCCTCCCCGCGGCTCCACCCCCGAAGCGCCCGCCGCTCGACCTCGACGACCCGGAGCAGAGCGCGGTCATCGTGCGTCAGCTCGTCGCCGGGCTCGGCGTGCACGACCTCCCCCTCGTCCGCGATCTCGTGCCCGAGACCCCCGAGCTGCTCTGGGCGCGACCCGTGCCCCCGATCGGCTTCGACCTGGCGCTGCGCGCGAAGGAGGCCCTGGTGCGATTCACCACAGTGATGGTGCCCGACGGAGCGGATTCGCTCTGGCGAGTGAGTGTCACGACCGCCGGCGCCCGGGTCGAGGTGGAGTTTCCGCCGGCCTTCGTGCACGTCGGCGGCGCCCGGACGACGGTGCGCGATGCGCAGGGTGTGCAGACGGTGTACCCGATCGACCGTCGCGACGGCTACGAGGTGGAGTGGCGGGCGCTCGCGGCGCTGCTCCGGGGAGAGACGGCGATGGAGTATGACGAACTGCGCGCGGACGCGGTGTTCGTGATGGCGATCGCCGATGGTGCGGCCGAGGCCGTGCGGGCGGGGGTGGCGCGGTGAGAGACGTGTGGACGGACATCCCCGCCTACCGGGCTGCGGTGGCCGAGCTCGCGCCGCTGGTCCGGCTCGGCGGCGGTGCCGATGCCGTCCGCGTTGTCGCGGGCGGCGGTGCCTGGTGGGAGCATCTCACCGACGCCGTGGCGTTCGTCGTCGACGAGCCCGCCCCGGCATCCGTCGAGGTCCATGAGCGCCTGGCGCGGCTCACCACGCCGGTCGCCATCGTTCGTCGACGCGTGCGCCCCGACATCGTCGCCGACGCGGGAGCGGAGACGATTATTCCCCGCCACATCGTGGTCGACGCGTGGGGTGGACGAACGGATGCCACGGCGCTCCTGCGTGATGCGCTCGGGTGGGCGCGGGTCCTCGCCGGCGGTCCGGTGAGCGTCGTCGACCGCGCCGACACGACGACGGCGACGACCATCGCCCTGTGCGGGCCGGACGGCGTCGGCGCGAGCGTCACCCGCGCGATCGGCGGCGGAGTGGGCGGCGCACTGGTCGCTACGGCGCTCGGGCCGCGCCGTCTGGACGTGCGCGTGGATTCCGCGTCACCGCTCGCAGAGGTCGCGTTCGACGACGAGGACGGTCGCCGCATCCGGCCCGTCCGGCGGGAATCTCCGGAGCGTCTCGCACTGCGACGGATCCTGGATGCCGTCGACGTGGGCGCCGTGGTGAGCGACCTTGCCGAGTTGGCGGCCGACGACGTGATTCTCGGCTCAGACGGATAAGTCACACCGATACCCAGCATCCACGGAATCGGCTTCCCTGATACCGACTTCGGTCGGATAGTGGAAGAAGAGTCGGAACGACCCGATTCACCCGAAAGGATCGAAGATGATCAAGCTTCTCTCTCATCTGTCGTTCGTCGCGATCACGACTCCGGATGTCGAGGCGTCGGTGGACTTCTACGTCAACCAGGTGGGCCTCACCGAGGTCGCTCGCGAAGACGACCGCGTGTACCTCCGTTGCTGGGGTGATTACTACGCCTACTCCGTCGTCGTCGCCAAGGGCGACGAGCCCACTCTCGAGACGATGGCCTGGCGGACGTCCTCGGCCGAAGCGCTCGAGGAGGCTGCCAAGCGGGTGCAGGCCACCGGCATCGAGGGCGAGTGGTTCGAGGGCCGGGGCATCGGCCGCGCGTTCCGCTTCACCGGGCCGTTCGGTCACAACATGACCCTGCACTGGGACGTCGAGCGTCACCGCGCCGAACCGCACACCGCCTCGATATACCCCGACCGTCCCGAGAAGCGCAGCCCCGTCGCCGGCGCCCCGCGCCAGCTCGACCACGTCACCGTCGCCACGCAAGACGTCGACGCGTTCGTGCAGTGGTACGTCGACACTCTCGGCTTCCGCTTCATGGCGCGCACGGTTCTCGACGAGGCGCCCATCTCGGTGTTCTCGGTGCTCACGACGAACGAGAAGTCGCACGACCTCGGCGTCGTGCTCGACGGCTCGACTCGCGCCGGCCGCATCAACCACTACGCCTTCTGGGTCGACACCCGCGAAGAGCTCCTCATCGCCGCCGACACCCTCATGGAGAACGGCATCCCGATCGAGTACGGCCCCAACATCCACGGCATCGGCGAGCAGACGTTCCTCTACTACCGCGAGCCCTCCAGCCTGCGTATCGAGCTGAACACCGGCGGCTACCGCAACTACGTGCCCGACTGGGAGGCCAACACCTGGAAGCCCTCGCAGGGATCGAACAACTTCTACCGAAACGGCCGGATGCCGATGTCGATGACCGAGTCGTTCCCGGCCGCCGACGGCCCCAGTGCCACCGAAGAGGGCGTGCCCGACGAGATCAAGGACGCGCTGCTCAACCCGTACGCCGTCGAAGGCCGGGGCTGACATCATGACCGCCCCCTACGCTCTCGCCCGTTTCCGCGACGGGGATGCCGTGCACGTCGGCCTCGTGGCCGGCGACCGCATCCGCGAGCTGACCGCCGACGAGCTCGGGGGCGGTCTGAACGCCTTCCTCGCCGACCCCGACTGGGATCGGATCGCCGCCCTGGCGGAGGCACCGGGGGAGTGGCATCCGCTCTCCGACGTCACCCTCACGGCCCCGGTCGAGCCGCGCCAGGTGCTGCAGACCGGCGCCAACTACCGCCAGCACGTCATCGAGCTGGTGGCCGCGGGCCTCACGCAGAACACCGACCGCACGCCCGAAGAGGCGCGCGCGTTCGCCGCCGACATGATGGACGAGCGCGCTCGCAGCGGCGAGCCGTACTTCTTCATCGGGCTCACGGCGTGCGTGGTGGGCGACGACGTCCCGCTCGTGCTGCCGGCGTACAGCGAGGTCCACGACTGGGAACTGGAGCTCGCCGTCGTCATCGGGCGCGAGGCGTTCCGCGTCTCGCGCGAGGAGGCGCTCGACCACGTCGCCGGGTACACGATCGTCAACGACGTCACCACGCGCGACCTCGTCTTCCGCAAAGACATGAAGGAGATCGGCACCGACTGGTACCGGGCCAAGAACGCGCCCGGGTTCCTGCCGACCGGACCTCTCCTCGTGCCCGCGCGCTTCGTCGACCCGGCCGACACCCCGGTGCGCCTCGAGCTGAACGGCCAGGTGATGCAGGATGCCTCGACCTCCGACCTCCTGTTCGACGTGCCGGCGCTCATCGCGGCGGCCTCCCAGACCCACCCGCTCCTCCCCGGCGACCTGCTGCTCACCGGCAGCCCCGCCGGCAACGGGCAGCACTGGAAGAGGTTCCTGCGCGACGGCGACGTGATGACCGGAACCATCGGGACGCTCGGCACGCAGGTCGTGCGGTGCGTGGCGGAGGGGGCGTCGTGACCGTTCCCTCCGAGAACCCCGCCGACCTCGACCGGCAGAACCCCGAGGCCGAGATCGCCGCGCGTGCAGAGACCTTCCGCAACTGGGGGCGTTGGGGCGACGACGACGTGCTCGGCACGCTCAACTTCATCGACGCCGACAAGCGCCGCCAGGCCGCGGCCCTCGTCCGTGACGGCATCTCGATCTCGCTCTCGCAGCGCTTCGACACCGACGGCCCGCAGAAGGGCTGGCGCCGGCGCACCAACCCGGTGCACACGATGACCGACACGGGAACGGATGCCGAGCGCGGCAACCAGGGCTTCCCGCACGGCATCGGCGGCGCCGACGACGTCATCGCAATGCCTCTGCAGTGCTCGACGCAGTGGGACGGCCTCGGTCACATCTTCGACCATGGCTTCGCATGGAACGGCCGTCGCGCGGGCGACGTCGTCACGAGCGACGGCGACCTCGTCACCGGCATCGAGCACGCCGCCGACGTGATCGTCTCGCGCGGCGTGCTGCTCGACGTCGGCCGCCACCTCGCCCCGGACACGGGCGAGCTCGCCGACGGGTACGCGATCACCGTCGCCGACCTCGAGGCCTGCGCCGCGGCGGAGGGCGTCGAGGTGGGTCGCGGCGACATCGTGCTCGTGCGCACCGGCCACTACACCCGCGCGCACCGAGAGGGCTGGGGCGACTACGCCGGTGGGCCCGCCCCCGGCCTCTCGCTCACCACGGCCGGATGGCTGCACCGCACCGAGATCGCCGCGATCGCGACGGACACCTGGGGCTTCGAGGTGCGCCCGAACGAGTTCGACGTGCCGGCGTTCCAACCGCTGCATCAGGTCGTCATCCCCAACATGGGGCTGACGATCGGGGAGATGTGGAATCTCGACGCGCTCGCCGCTGCGTGTGCCGATGCGCGACGCTGGGAGTTCCTCCTCTCGGCCCCGCCGCTGCCGATCACCGGGGCCGTCGGGTCGCCGGTGAATCCACTGGCTCTGCTGTAAACCGAATCCCCCGTCCCAGAACAGAGAGGTTCTGACATGACCGCCGTTCAGAAAGTCGCGATCGCCGGAGCCGGCGTCGCGGGCCTTGCCACCGCCATCTTCCTCGCCAAGGCCGGCGTCGAGGTCGACCTCTACGACGCCCAGCCGGCGCTGTCCACGCGCGGCTCGGGCATCACCCTCCAGGGCAACGCCCTCCGCGTCTTCGACGAACTCGGCGTGTGGGACGAGGTCGCCGCTGCCGGAAAGGCGTTCGAAGGTCTCAACCTGCGTGCTCCCGGCCCCGGTGCCCCCGTCGTCGCGGCCCTGCCCGACCTCAAGACCGGCGGCCCCGACTACCCCTCCACGATGGGCATGTCGCGTCCCGACCTGGCCCGCATCCTGCTGGCCGAGGCGGAGCGCTCCGGTGCCCGCGTGCACTTCGGCACGCGTGTCACGGGCGTCTCGCAGACCGACGACGGCGTGGAGGTCGAGGTGGATGGCGAACCCGCGGGCGCGTTCGACCTGCTCGTCGGCGCCGACGGCCTGCACTCGGCGGTGCGCGAGATGATCGGCATCCACGTGACTCCCGAGCAGACCGGCATGGGCATCTGGCGCACGTTCGTGTCGCTGCCGCCCGACGTCGACCGCAGCGAGCTGTACTACGGCGGCCCGATGTACATCGCCGGCTACACGCCCACCGGCGACGACACCATGTACGCCTTCCTCGTCGAGGCAGCGCAAGACCGCTCGCACGTCTCGCCCGAGGAGGCGCGGCGCATCATGGTGGAGCAGTCGCGCGCGTACGACGGCCCGTGGAACCACATCCGTGCCGACATCGAGGCCGGCGCCGACGCGAACTACACGTGGTTCACGCGCCACCTCGTCGAGGCGCCGTGGAACCGCGGTCGCGCCGTCGTGATCGGCGACGCCGCGCACAGCTGCCCGCCCACGATCGCCCAGGGTGCAGCCCAGGGTCTCGAGGACGCGGCGGTGCTGAGCGAGCTTCTCGTGCAGCGGGATGCCGTCGACCAGGGGCTGTGGGATGCCTTCCACGAGCGCCGGGTGGCGCGGGCGAAGGCGATCGTCGACGCCTCGGTGCAGCTCGGCCAGTGGCAGCTCGACGGCGTCCGCGACGCCGACATGGGCGGCCTCATGTTCGGCGTGGCCCAGCTGACGGCGGCCCGCGCATGAGCCTCGGAGACGACGGCGCCGCCACGGACGAGGTCACCGACGTCCACGCCCACCTGCTCATGCCGGGACTGCATGCCGAGGTCGAGCGTCGCGTGCCCGACGAGGTGCAGGCGGCGGCCGATCTCGAGCTGCGCCGTAACGGACTGGCGAGCCTGCAGGCGTCGGGGCGCATGATCGGCGAGCGCTTCCCGCGGCTGACCGACGTGCGCGCTCGCCTCGAGACGATGGACGCGCAGGGCGTCGACCGGCAGTGGGTCAGCCCGTCTCCGAACCACTTCTACCCGTGGGCGAACGAGGGCCTCGCGACGTGGGCCACCGGCGAGGCGAACCGCCTCGTCGCCGAGCACGTCGCGCAGGCGCCCGACCGCCTCGTCGGTCTCGGTGTCGTCCCGCTCCAGCACCCGCAGCTCGTCGTCGACGCCCTCGACGACGCCGTCCTCGGACGCGGTCTCGCGGGCGTGGAGATCTCGTCCTTCGCGGGCGACGTCGAGCTCAGCGACGAGCGGCTCGAGCCCTTCTGGGCGCGGGCGGCCGAGCTGCGCGCCGTCGTCTTCCTGCACCCCTTCGGCTGCTCCCTCGACGAGCGGCTCGACCGCTTCTACCTGTCGAACACGGTCGGTCAGCCCACCGAGAACGCCGTGGCCCTGTCGCACCTCATCTTCGCGGGCGTGCTCGACCGGCATCCGGGCCTTCGGTTGATCGCCGCTCACGGTGGGGGCTATCTGCCGACCGCGATCGGACGATCCGACCGCGCATGGCGCGTGCGCCCCGAGGCGCGGGGCTGCGCTCATGCACCGTCGACCTACCTGTCGAAGCTGTGGTTCGACACCGTCGTGCACGACGAGCGAGCCCTCCGCTGGCTGGTCGAGGCCGCGGGCGCCGACCGGGTGCTGCTCGGCAGTGACTTCCCGTTCGACATGGGTCTCGACGAGCCCGTCGCGTTCGTGCGCGGCGCGGGCCTTGCCGAGACGGACGTCGCCCGCATTCTGGGCGGCAACGCCGCGGAGCTGCTGCGCACCCGGGTGCACGCGTGAGGATCGCGCGCTGGGCCGACGGGGCCGACGTGGGCGAAGGGTTCGTCGTCGGCTCCGAGGTCGTGCCGTTCCCCGACGGCCTGCGGGTCGCCGAGGTGCTCGCGCAGGGGCTTCCAGCGGCTTCGGCGCTGTTCGACCGGCGCGATTCCGCGGCGGCCCGGCCGCTCGCCGAGGTGCGCCTGCTCGCTCCGCTCGTGCCGGCGTCGATCCGCGACTTCGTGGCGTTCGAGGAGCACGTGGAGGGCGTGAGCGCTTCGGTCGACGGCAAGAGCGAGGTCGTGCCCGAGTGGTACGAGGCGCCGACGTTCTACTTCACCAACCCCCACACCGTGCGGGCGACCGGTGACGTCGTCGCGATCCCCGAGACGCAGCGCCTCGACGTCGAGCTCGAACTCGCCGTCGTCATCGGGGCGGTTCCCGGTTCCGACGGCGAGAACCTGGATGCCGACTCCGCCGCCGCCCACATCTTCGGCTACACGGTCATGAACGACTGGTCGGCGCGCGACCTGCAGTCCCGCGAGATGAAGGTGCGCCTGGGGCCGGCGAAGGGCAAGGACTTCGCGATGACGCTCGGCCCGTGGATCGTCACGGCCGACGAGCTCGAGCCGTTCCTCGACGCCGACGGCTTCCTCGCCGTGCGCGCCGAGCTGTTCGTCAACGGCGAGCTCATCGGGCACGACCTCGTGTCGAACATGGGCTGGCCCTTTCCCGAACTCGTCGCCTATGCGGCGCGCAATTCCGTCGTCGTGCCGGGTGATGTGCTCGGCTCGGGCACGGTCGGCAACGGCGGCTGCCTCGGCGAGCTCTGGGGTCGCCGCGGCGGTCTCGACCCGCGACCACTCGAGCCCGGCGACGAGGTGCGCCTGGTGATCGAGGGCGTCGGCGAGGTCGTCAATGTCGTCGGGGAGCGCGTGGCCGCCCCGCCGGTGCGGCGGGCACGCGCGCGGACGCGGGCGCGCACGAGATGAGCACCCCCGGTCTCACCGGGAACCTCTTCGTCGTCACGGGCGCCGCGGGCGGTCAGGGGGCCGAAGAGGCACTCACCCTCGCCCGTGCGGGGGCCGAGGTCATCGCGGTCGATGTGGCCGACGACGCGCCGGACCTCGCCGCCGGGGATGGGATCACCTACCGCCGCCTCGACGTCTCCTCCGAGGAGGACTGGGCCGAGCTCGCCGCGTCGCTCGAGGGCCGGCCGGTACGGGGCCTCGTCAACAACGCGGGCATCACCCACCGCGCCCGCATCGGCGCACTGCGCCGTGCGGACTGGGACCGCGTGTTCTCCGTCAACGTCACGGGGGCGATGCTCGGCATCCAGGCCCTTCTCCCCTCGATGGATGCCGGATCCTCGATCGTCAACATCGGCTCGGTCGCGGGACTCACCGGGCACTACACGGCCGCGTACACGGCGAGCAAGTGGGCGCTCCGGGGCCTCACGCACGCGTGCGTCACGGAGCTCGGGCCGCGTGGCATCCGCGTCAATCTCGTGCATCCGGGGTTCGTCGACACGGCCATGACCGCGAGCGCACCGCCCGCGTTCCGGGCGGCGAACGAGTCGATCATCCCGCTCGGGCGGGCGGGCGTCCCGGAAGAGGTCGCCCAGATCGTCGCCTTCCTCCTGTCGGATGCCGCGAGCTTCCTCACCGGCGCCGAGATCGGCGTCGACGGCGGGCAGACGTTCTCGGGTGCGGCGACGGTGCTGTCGAGCGCCCTTCGCTAATGTTGAAAATCGACATAAGTCCGCTATGATGAGGGGGACGTCGGGGCTGGATCAGCCCGTTCGCCCGGTGAGGGAGCCGGAGCGGCACATCCGGTCGCGTCGATCGCCCGGTCGTACGGGCGCCCCACGCATGACTCTCTCTCCCGCACGCGTGCGCATCCTCGTCGCGGCCCTGCTCACGGTGTCGTTCCTCGGCGCCCTCGACCACACCGTCGTCTCGACCTCGCTCGCGACCATCGCCGGCGACCTCGGCGCGCTCGAACACATGAGCTGGATCATGGTCGGCTACACCCTCGCCGCCACCGTGATGCTTCCCGTGCTCGGCAAGCTCGGCGACGTCGTCGGCCCGCGCCGCGTCTTTCTCGTCTCGCTCGTGCTCTTCCTCGCCGCCTCTCTCGCGTGCGGCTTCGCGCCCGACCTCGGCTGGCTGATCGCGGCGCGCGTCGTGCAGGGGCTCGGCTCGGCCGGCCTGCAGCTGATGTCGCAGACGATCATCGCCCGTGTCACGAGCCCCCGCCAGCGCCCGCGCTACATGGCCATCATCGGCACGGCCTTCCCGGTGGCGATCGTCGTCGGGCCCGTCGTCGGTGGGCTCATCACCGACTTCTGGGGCTGGTCGTGGGTCTTCTGGATCAACATCCCCGTGGGGGTGGCGGCCCTCGCCCTCGCCCTCGTCGCCCTCCCGCGCCTGCCCGGTGGGGCTCACCCGCGCTTCGACATCCCCGGCTCCGTCGTCTTCACCGGCGCCCTCGTCGCCCTCGTGCTCGCCGTGACCTGGATCGGTGACGACGCCCTGCGTCCCGCGGCGATCGTCTGCGCGGTGCTCGCGGTCGTCGGCATCCTGGCTCTCGTCGTCATCGAGCGGCGCGCAGCCGAGCCGATCCTGCCGCCGAGGATCCTCCGCCACCGCACGATCCTCGTGTGCCTCGGCCTCTCCCTCGTCGTCGGAGCGGGACTGTTCGCGATCGTGGCCTACGTGCCGACGTACATTCAGATGGCGTACCGCACGAGCGCGACCGTGTCGGGACTCGTGCCCATCGCGACCGTGCTCGGCATGCTCGTCAGCAACCTCCTCACCGGGTGGCTCGTGAGCCGCTCGGGGCGCTATCGCGCGTACCCGGTGATCGGCACGGCCCTCGGGGCCGCCGGGCTCACGGCCATGGCGACCCTGCCGGTGGGGACGCCGCTGTGGGTGCCCATGGCCGTCATGGCCGTCGTCGGTATCGGCACGGGGTCGTTCACGAACCTCATCTTCGCGGTCGTCCAGAGCGCCGCCGCCCGCTCCGACCTCGGCGCGGTCACGGCGACGACGAACCTCGTGCGCCAGATCGGCTCGGCCGTGGGCACCGCGATCGTCGGCGGCGTGGTCGGCTTCGGGGTCGCGTCGAGCCTCCCCGCCGGCCTGGATGCCAACACCCTCACACCCGCCGTGGCCCGGGCTGCCTCCGAGAGCGTGCGCGATGAGATCGCCGTCGTCTACCACGACGTCTTCGCCCCCGTGTTCTTCGGTCTCGCGGCCGTCTACGCCTGCGGCGTGGTCATCGCCCTCCTCCTGCCCGCCGGACGCCTTTCCGACGAGGTGCCCGCTGCGGCCCCGTCCGAGGCCCGACACCAGCCCGCCTGATCTCGAAGGAGAGAACATGTCCGACACTCCCACCATCGCCGTCGTCGGCAGCGGACCCGTCGGCTCCGCCTACGCCCGCGTGCTGCTGGAGACCCTGCCCACCGCGCGCGTCATCATGTTCGAGGCGGGCCCCCAGATCACCGCGCGCCCCGGCGAGAGCGTGCGCAACATCGCCGATCCCGACGAGAAGGCCCGCGCCCGCGAACGCTCGCAGGGGCCGCAGGCGGGGGGATTCCGCGCCTCGCTCGGCATCCCCGCCGGCACCGTGGTCGAGGGGATGTTCACCGCGCGACAGGGCACGCACCTCCTCGACTTCGGCGGCGAGGGCTCCGCGCACGCCCCGTCCTTCCCTGCGGCGGCTGCGGCGACCAATGTCGGAGGTCAGGGTGCGCACTGGACCTGCGCCATTCCGCGCCCGGCCTTCAGCGAGAAGCTCGACTTCATCGATGACGAGGAGTGGGACGACCTGATCTCCACGGCCGAAGGCCTCCTGCACAAGCAGAGCGCCGCCTTCTCGGACTCCCCGGTCGGTGCCGCCATCCGCACGCTGCTCGACCGCGAGTTCGGCGCGGAGCTTCCCGAGGGGTACGGCGTGAGCACACTGCCCGTGGCCGGTGACCCGCAGCCCGACGGCTCGATGCGCTGGGCCGGATCCGACACGGTGCTCGGCCCCCTCATCGAGACCGGCACCGACACCGCGGCGCGTTTCGCGCTTCGTGACCTCACGCTCGTCCGCCGCATCGAGCACGACGGTCAGCATGTCCGTGGCGTTGTCGTCGGAGACCTGCGCACGGGAGAGGAGTCGTTCGTCGCCGCGGACGCCGTGGTCGTCGCCGCCGACGCGTTCCGCTCTCCGCAACTGCTCTGGGCCTCCGGCATCCGTCCGGCCCCGCTCGGTCGCTACCTGACCGAGCACCAGGTGGTCATCAGCACGGTCGCCCTCGACGAGGACCGCATGTCGGCGCTCGTCACCGACGACGAGCTCGAGGCCGAGCTCGCCCGGCGCGCCGTGAACCCGACCGATCCCGTCGCCGCCGTCAACCGCATCCCGTTCTCCGAGCCCGGGCACCCCTATTCGGCGCAGATCATGTACGCCGAGACCCCTCCGTTCCCTCTCGCGCCGGATCACCCGGCCCGCGGGAACCGCTGGGGGTTCGTGAACATGGGCTTCGGCATCCGCAAGTTCCCGCGCGTGGAAGACGGCGTGACCTTCACCGACGACGAGTTCGACTACCGCGGCCTGCCCAACTTCACGATCGAGTACGCCCTCACCGATCGCGAGCAGAAGGAGATCGCCGAGGCGACCGAGCGCCTGCGCCGGGCCGGCGACGCCTTGGGCTCCTTCGTCGCCGAACCGCGCCTGCTGCCGAACGGATCGAGCCTCCACTTCATGGGCACGATGCGCGCCGGGACGGATGCCGCGACCTCGGTCGCCGACCCCTTCTCGCGCGTGTGGGGCTTCGACAACCTGGTCGTCGGGGGCAACGGGCTCATCCCCACCGCCAACACGATGAACCCCACGCTCATGAGCGTCGCGATCGCCGTGCGCGGTGCGCGGCACCTCGCGGCGGAGGTGGGGGCGGCGCGAGGCTGACACCCGGGCTGCCGCCGCCCGGTGGTGTGTGCCGTTGTGCGGAATTCGGGGGCGACTCGCCGTGGCGGGATGCCGTGGGGCGGCGTGTCGGGACTGAACTCCGCCCGACGGCCCGGCGCCGACACCACGCCCCGGCGCCGACACCACGCCCCGCCGGGAGCCTCGCCGATAATGGAACGGTGGAGGCCTGGGAGACGCGCGAGTGGTTCGCCGACTACCTCGACGCCCTGAACCGCCACGACCTCGAGGCGGTGCGGGCGTTCCTCGATCCGGGTGTGCGTCGCGCCCACCTGCCCGCCGGCGCCGAGGCGTGGATCGCCGATGACGCCGAGCTGTGGCACGCCTTCCCCGACTGGCAGTGGAAACGGATCCAACTGATCGTCGAGGACGACCGGATCGCCGTCCATCTGCGCGGGTCCGGCACTCATACGGCGACGTTCCGCCACCTCGCGGCCACGCGCCGGCGGGTGAACATCGCCGCGTTCGCGATGTACCGGCTTTCGCGCGGGCGCATCGTCGAGGCATCCGGAACCGACGACGCCGAGCAGGTGCGCGCGCAGGTCGCCTGACGGAAGGCGGGAGATGTCGCGCAGAATGTCAGCGTGACCTCTTCCCCCGCGCGGACGACACCGCTGCGCTACGTGTTCGCGACACCCGAGGCCATCTACGGCACGATTCTCGTCACCGGCGTGCTCGCGGGGACGAAGCAGGGAGTCTCTCCCGCCGAGGTGTTCTTCTACGGTCTGCTCGCCTCCACCGCGATCTGGGCGGCGCACGTCGTGGCGGTGACGATCGCGACGCACGGCGTACGGGGCGACACCTCGTCCGGGGTGCGCGCCTCCGTCCGGGTCGCGCTGACGCACTCGAGCGGCATCCTGATCGGCCCCGTGATCCCGATCGCGATCCTCGCTCTGGGGGCGCTGGGCCTTCTTCCCGAGGCGGTCTCTTTCGGCGGTGCCGTCGTGTCGGCGCTGGTGATCCTGGCGGCGCTGGGGTGGATGGCGCTCGCCGAGCGCGGGGCGACCTGGTACGTGCGGGTCATCGGTGCCGTGCTCACCGCGGCCGCCGGACTCGTCGCCGCGACCTTGAAGGGGCTGGTATGACAATGGCGCACGGTCCCGTTCCTCGCCTCGGATTCCTTCTGGGTGGGCTCTATCTCGGTGGTGCGATCGGTTTCCTGATCAGCGCTTTCGTCTTCGCCGCGTCAGACCCGACGCCTCCGCGCCTCGTGGCGATGCACACGGTCTCGGGGGCGGTGCTGGTGCTGTCGTGGCTGCTCCTGGTCACGGCTGCCGTGCTCACCATCCTCCGGGGGCGCCGAACCGACACGCTCGACTGAGCCGTCATGCGCCGACTGTCAAGGGACGGTTGATGTCGGGGGTTCCCAGTAACGTCTCTCAGGCCCGGTTCCCGCAGGGCAGAAGGAAGTTGCGCATGGAGACGACCGATCGCCCCGCTGCAGGTGTGGTGTGGGCCCGCGTCGAAGACGGTTTTCACGTCGGCAGCCGTCGAGGCGTCTTCCTCGGCTATATCGACCGTCAGCCCGACGGGGGCTTCCTCGCCGTCGATGGTCGGTCACGCGTCGTCGGGACCTTCCCGGCACTGACCGCTGCGATGGCGGCCGTCACCAACGGGCAACCGGCTCACGACGAAGAGATCCTGCTCGAGCAAGTCCGCGTTCCGTCGTCCGGCTCGCTGGGCGCGGGTGGGGCGCGGTGACGGTGGTGGGCATGGTCTCCGTGGCGTATGTCAGCGGCGAGGCGGAGCCGTTCGACGACGGTCGTCTGATCGACCTGCTCACGCAGAGTCGACGCTCCAACCACGCGCACGATCTCACCGGCATGCTTCTGCACCGCCGGGGGCGGTTCTTCCAGGTGTTGGAAGGTCCGGAGGATGCGGTCGACACCCTTCTCGAGAAGATCCGCGCCGACGGGCGGCACCGCGACGTGCGCGTCCTCCTGCGCGAGGCGATCGACGCCCGCCGTTTCGATGAGTGGACGATGGGGTACGAACCGATCGGCGCTCCCGTGGGCGCGCCGCCCGAGGGGTTCCGCGACACCTTCGACGACCTCGAGTCCGACGACGACGACGTCAGCGCACGCGCCGTTCGCGAATTGACCGTGTGGTTCCGGGCGCGAAGCGCCCCCGCGAGCTGATCCGCGACCGTCAGCCGCGCCACTGCTCCTCGCTTGTGAACGGCACCACGGATGGGGGCGTCGGCCGCGTGCCGATCTCCACACGCGTACCGGCGCGCGCCGATTCCTGCAGCGCCGTCATCACCTCGAGCACGTGCAGCGCGATCGAGGCATCCGTGCGATCCGAGCCCGTCCGGATGCGATCCAGGATGCCGATCCCCCGACCCGCGTGCTCGTACCCGGCGCGTTCGGTCACCGCGTGCCACTCGTCTCGACGACCGGCGCGCACGCGCACCTCCCCGTCGAACAGGTTCGGATCCGGAACCGACAAGGTGCCCGATTCGCCGTAGACCTCGATCGCGGCCGCATCGCTGACCGGCGCATCGAAGCTGAAGGTCACGGTCGACACCGCCCCGTCCGCGTGCTCGAGAACCCCCGTGACGTGGGTGTCGACCTCGACGGGGATGACCTCGCCCGCCCGCGGGCCGCTCGCGATGGTCCGCGTGTCCCGCGGCCGCGACGATGCTCCGGACACCCGGGCGACGGGCCCGAGGAGGTGGAACAGCGTCGTGAGGTAGTACGGCCCCATGTCGAGGAGAGGGCCGCCGCCCTCGCGGTAGTAGAAATCGGGATGCGGATGCCAGGTCTCGTGCCCGGACGACACCCAGGTCGCGGCGGCCGCGACCGGCCGACCGATAGCCCCGTTCTCCAGTGCTGCGCGCGCGGTCTGCACGCCCGTGCCGAGCACGGTGTCAGGGGCGCAGCCGAGCCAGGCGTCGCCGCGGGCGTCGACCACGCGATGCGCGTCGGCGAGGGTCGCCGCGAGCGGCTTCTCCCCGAACACGCCCTTGCCGCCGGCCAGCGCGGCCAGCGCGACCTCGGCGTGTGCGGCGGGGATCGTGAGGTTGAGCACGGTGTCGACCGCCGGGTCGGCGACGAGCTCGTCGACGCTGAGGGCGCGGCATCCTTCGACGCGTCCCGCCATCTCCTCAGCGCGCGAACGGTCGAGGTCGGCGGTGGCGACGATGCGCACGTCGGGATGATCGCCGAGCGTGGCGAGGTACTGCGCCGAGATGACGCCGAGGCCGACTATTCCGATACCGTGCGGCTGGCCCACAGGAGTCCCCTTTCGATGATGGTGCGGACCGACGGCTCGCGCAGCACGTCGGGGGTGTGCCCGGGGGTCGCGACGAACACGCGCCCCGCACCCCACTGCCGGGTCCACACCGCCGGTGACACCACGGGGCGATGCCACGGGTGGTACGGCTGGACGGGGTGGGTGGTGGTGGCCAGCACGTCGTTCAGATCGTCGGTGAGCACCCAGTACTGCTCGGTGTCGAGGTCGAAGTCCGTCAGGCCGGCGGTGATGTCGTGCGTACGGCCGAGGTCGGTGAACTCGACGCGGTAGGGGAGGAAGTTGTCTTCCTCGGTGCCGTGTCGCTGATCCGGATGCCGACCGGGGTGCGTGGCGAACTGCCCGCCGACCAGCTGCAGGTAGTCCGACGAGGCGCGGTACGAGTCCGCGATACCGCCGTGCCACCCCGCGAGGCCCATACCGTTCTCGACCGCAGTGCGCAGCCCCGCGACTGCCTCGCGAGAGATCTCCGACATCGTCACGCACTGCACGACGAGGTCGACCCCGGCCATTTCGTCGGCGTCGGCGTAGACGTCGTTCGTTTCGCTCACACGGACGTCGAAACCGTTCTCGCGCAGGAACGGGAGGAACATCTCGGTGGCCTTGACCGGGTGGTGGCCGTTCCAGCCTCCGCGCACGACGAGTGCTCGTCGATGGCTCATTCGTCCTCCTCGTTGTGGATGGATGCCACCCTCGCACGGCCCCCGCGACGTGGCACGAGGTTTTGCGCAAAAGGCTAGGGTGTCCGGCACACTGGGATCGTGCCCCGCCCCACGCTCGCCCAGGTCGCCGCCGCGGCCGGGGTGAGCGTGTCGACGGCGTCGCGAGTACTGCGCGAGCGGGGCGAGATCTCCCCCTCGACCCGGGCGCGCGTGCGCACCGCCGCGACCGACCTCGGCTACGGCGGCGGCGGACCCGGGCGCCCGCGCGCGGGTACCGCCCGGCTCATCGACCTGGTGCTCGGTCGCTACGACGGCCCGTACAACGAGGAGGTCGTCGTCGGCGCGCGCGAGGCGGCGACGCGTCTCGGTTACGACCTCGTGCTGACCGCCGAGCGGCAGGACCCGGCCGACGACTGGCCCGCACGCATCGCGGCGCGCGGCTCGGGCGGGGTGGTGCTCGGCCTGATCGTCCCCACCGCGCGTCAGCGCGCGATCCTCGCCGCCGCGGCCATCCCCCTCGTGCTGTTCGAACCCTCCTCGGAGTCGCGCGTGCCGCTGCCGAGCATCCGCACGACCGATCGAGCCGGAGGCGCCGCCGCCGCGGAGCACCTGCTCGCCCGCGGCGCCCGCCGCTTCGTCGTGGTCGACGGTGCACCCTCTTACCGCTGGGGTCGGGCGCGCGTCGAGGGATTCCGCGCGGCCCTGGCGGAAAGGGCTCCGGATGCCGCTGTCCACCGCGTCGCCACGGGCTGGAGCGCGGCGGGCGCCCGCCGCGTCGCCCGCGCGACCCTGGATGAGCTTCCGGGCGACGGCCTCGTCGGCGTCTTCGCCTGTTCGGACGAGATGGCCGCCGGCGTGTACGCGGGCGTCGCCGACGCGGGACTGCGCATCCCCGACGACGTGCTCGTCGTGGGATTCGACGACGTCCGTGGCGCGCGCTGGCTGCGCCCCGCGCTGACGACGGTGCGCCAACCGATCCGCGAGATGGCGGCCGCGGCGGTGGAGGTGCTCGTGCGGCCGCCGTCGACGGACGAACCGGTGACCATCGAGCTCCCGACACGATTGATGGTGCGGGGGTCGACGGGGTGAGGCGCGGTCGCGGCGATCGCGGACGGTCTCGCGTCGGGGGTGCCGTGGCCGCGCCGCTGGACCTGGGCACGCCCTCGTCACCGAAGGCATCCGTGTGACGAGCGGAGGACGGGGATGCGCCGGAGGATCCCGCCGGGGCGATTCATCCTCCGTTCGTCCCTGGGTCTCCGTTCGTCCCTGGGCCTCCGCGCGTCACGGGACCCCACGCCGTCCCGCCGTCGCGCGCTAGGGTCGCGGGGTGACTTCGCGCCGTGCTCGCCCGATCGCGCGTCTCGTCGCGGCGGGCGTCGCGGTCGCTGTCGTGCTGGTCGCGTACGGACTGCGCCTCGCCGCCGGCGACGGGAATCCGTTCGACTTCTTCGGCTACTTCACGAACCAGACGAGCAGCCTGACCGCTCTCGTGCTGATCGCGGTCGCCCTTCGCCGGCTCGCTGGTCGCGGGATTCCCGAGGCGCTCGCCATCGCCTGGGGTGTCGGCACGGCCTGTCTCATCGTGGTGGCCGTCGTCTACAACACTCTGGTGCCGGGAACGGGGTCGGCGCCGCCCTGGGTGAGCGTCATCCTCCACATCGTGTTCCCGGTGTTCGTCGTGGTCGACTTCGCCTCGGCATCCGATCGTCCTCGCCTGCGCTGGCGTGCGCTCTGGTGGGCGCTGCCGTACCCCTGCCTGTGGCTCGTGGTCGTCCTCGTGCGCGGGCAGACGGACGGGTGGGTCCCGTACGGGTTCCTCCTGCCCGAGCGCGGCCCGCTGTCACTCGTGGCCCATGTCGTCGGCATCCTGGCGCTCTTGGTGCTCGCGGCGACGGGAGTGTGGGGACTGAGCCGGGCCCGCCCTCTCGTCAGCGCGTCGCACCGCTCCTGACGGTGTGGTGTTCGCGGTCGGTGCCGGGGTGCTCGTCACCGCCGCCGCGGCGTACCGGGGCGAGGACTCGCGCGCCGATCAACCGGCCGCGTCGCCGGAGGCCGCCAGCCGTTCGACCTGGCGCGCGATGCGGGCGGCGCGGAGGGCGTCGTTCGTCGCCGTGACCACGGGGTGCAGGACGGAGTAGCGAGCGGTCTTGGTCAGAGCCTCGAACGCGCGCGCCGCCGCGGGAGTGGCATCCAGGGCCGCCCGCAGATCGGCCGGAACCTCGATCGTCGCCGATCCCGCGTACGCGCGGTCCCAGCGGCCGTCGGTCTGCGCGCGAGCGATCTCGTCGGCCCCGCGGGGACGCATCCGCCCCTCCTCGACGAGCCGGGCCACGATGTCGACGTTGCGCGTGGACCACATCGACCGCGCGCGCCGTGGCGTGAAGTGCTGGCGGAAGGTCGCGGCATCCCGAGACTGCTTCCGCCCGTCGATCCATCCGCTGCAGAGCGCTTCGTCGAGGGCCTCGGCGTAGGTGAGCGAGGTGGGTTCCGTCGTCCCCTTCTTCGCGAGGACGAGCCACACGCCGTCGCTGACGCTCTCGTTGTCGTCGAGCCACGCGCGCCAGTGCACGGCGTCAGGAACGGTGAGTTCGGGCGCGTCTGCCACGGTCGTCTCCTCGTGCGGGGTGGTGCTTCGCACCCTAGCGGGGGGTTGCGACATCGGGCGGGCGGCGGGCGCCGCGGTTGCGGGGCTGGCACGGGAGGAGATTCCGGGAGCGGAGGAGGGATGCCGCGCCCACGGTCCTCCCGTGTCGGGAACTCCTCCGCTCCGGGCGCGCGCGCGCCGCTGCGCGGCACGCGGAGCCTCCGGCGGCGTGGGCCCACACCCGCGGCTTCGATTCACGGCAACACGAAAGCCCTCCCGAACGGCCTGCGGCCGCCCGTGAGGGCTTTGAGGGGCTGACGGGAATCGTCCCCACCGCCCCTCCACGTCCCGGCTCCGCCGGGCCGCGGAGCCTCGGGCGGCGCGGGCCCACCCGCGGGCGGATCGGTTCCGACGGCACCCACGCGAAAGGTCCGCCACACCGGCTACGCCGGCATGTCGGACCTTTGGAGGGGCTGACGGGAATCGTCCCCACCGCCCCTCCACGTCCCGCTGCGCGGCACGCGGAGCCTCCGGCGGCGGGGGCCCACCCGCGGCTTCGATTCACGGCAACACGAAAGCCCTCCCGAACGGCCAGCGGCCGCCCGTGAGGGCTTTGAGGGGCTGACGGGAATCGTCCCCACCGCCCCTCCACGTCCCGGCTCCGCCGGGCCGCGGAGCCTCGGGCGGAGTGGGCCCACCCGCGGGCGGATCGGTTCCTACGGCACCCACGCGAAAGGTCCGCCACCCCGGCTGCGCCGGGATGTCGGACCTTTGGAGGGGCTGACGGGAATCGAACCCGCGCTGTCTGCTTGGGAAGCAGAAGTTCTGCCATTGAACTACAGCCCCGGATGCCTTGCGGCAACCCGGCCAGCATAACAGCGTCCGGGCCGCGTGCTGGCGGGGCCGAACGGCATCCGTCGCCGAAGCCGCAGGTGATTCGCGAGGACGCAGGCTTTTGCGGCCGAACGGATGCGGCTTCGGCGAACGAGTGCGGTCTCGGCGGGCGGCGGGCGGGGTCGTGCGCGGCGGGCGGCGGGCGGGGTGAGGACACGTGGGCGCCGCAGCGACGCCCCCTCTAGGCTGGCCTCGTGCTGCTCTCCGATCGCGACATCCGTGCCGAGCTCGCCGACGGGCGCCTCGGCCTCGATCCCTTCGACCCGGCCATGGTGCAACCGTCGAGCGTCGACGTGCGGCTCGACCGGTACTTCCGGCTGTTCGACAACCACAAGTACCCGTTCATCGACCCGGCCGAAGACCAGCCCGAGCTCACGCGCCTCATCGAGGTCGATCCCGATGAGCCGTTCATCCTGCACCCGGGGGAGTTCGCCCTCGGCTCCACGTTCGAGCGGGTCTCGCTGCCCGACGACGTCGCCGCGCGCCTCGAGGGCAAGTCGTCTCTCGGTCGCCTCGGCCTGCTCACGCACTCGACCGCCGGCTTCATCGACCCCGGCTTCTCCGGTCACGTCACGCTCGAGCTCTCGAACGTGGCGACCCTGCCGATCAAGCTCTGGCCCGGCATGAAGATCGGTCAGGTCTGCTACTTCCGCCTGACCTCTCCCGCCGAGAACCCCTACGGCTCCGGCCCGTACGGCAACCGGTATCAGGGCCAGCGCGGCCCGACGGCATCCCGCTCGGCGATGAACTTCCACCGCACCGACGTCGGTGCGACCGACGCAGGTGCTGCGGGGGGCTGAGCGGCCCGCACACGAGATCAGCCCCGTCGAGTCGAGCTCGACGGGGCTGATTGTTTTCTTGGGGGCGCCTGCCGCGCCATAAACGCGATCCGCGCTCACAAACACGATGTCGTCGCGTTTCTGGTCGCACAGAGCGTTTATGAGTGGTCATTCGGATGCCGAGGACTCACCGGATGCCGCAGCCTCGCGCCCGCGGACGAATCCGGCGTCGAAGCCGCGCTCGAAGGCGTGCTGTGCGGCACGGTGGGCCCGGTGCGAACCGCCGGGGCGGTGCTCGCCATCACGGTGCGAGCCGTGACCGTGCCGGCCGAACGCGCCACCGTCGTGGTGATCGCCATCACGGTGTGAGCCGTGACCGTGTCGGCCGAACGTGCCACCGTCGCCGTGCGCGCCGTGCGCGCCGTGCCCGTCGCCGGAGCCGAACTCCGCGCGCTCGCCGTTCCGGCCGCCTCGGGGGCCGCCGTGCTCGCCGTGGCCGAGCGCGTCGCGCTCGCCGTCACCGCGCCCGGGGAACGCCGGGCCGAAACCGGGACCGAAGCCCCGACCGAACCCGGGTCCGAATCCGGGCCCGAAACCCCCGCGTCCGCCGCGGAATCCGCGCGGGCCGGAGTCCGTGGCGTCCACCCCGAGGGCCTCCGACACGGCGTCGAGCGAGGTGTTCAGCTGTGCCAGCTCGTCGGCAGGGAGGTCGGCGAGAAGGGCGGCGCGGTCGGCGTCCGCCCGGTCGAGGACGGCGCGTCCCTCGTCGGTGAGCGCCCAGGCGTCGTCGACGCGGACGATCCAGCCGCGCTCGGCCAGGGCCGCGACGCGCTTGCCGCCGCGCGAGATCCGGTCGCTCACCCAGGGGGCGTCGAGGCGGCCGTCGATCACGCTGAGGATCGCGATGGTCCGCGGGTCGAGGTCGCTCTCGCGGAGCTGCTCGAACAGGCGGTGGTGCAGCGCGTGGCCGACGGCGGTGAGGCGATGGGCGAGGGCGCGTGCGTCAAGAGAAGAAGAGGTGTTCATGAGGTGTCCTTTCGTGGCGGGAGATCCGCCGATGTATGTCATGTGACAACGGATGTACTGTGACATGTATTCCAGATGCTTGTCAAGCGACATGTAAAATTCCCTCATGACGACCGACCCCGCCGACGAGATCGCCGCAGCCCTGGCCCGCTTGCGTGGCCGTCGCCCGCGTCCTCCGTTCGGGCCGGACGAGCATCACCACCACCCCCACGGGCATGGGGGCCCCTGGAGCCGCGGAGCTCCGCCGTGGGCCGACCCCGCGCACGGCCGCTTCGGGGGACCCGCGCGCCTGCGCATGCTCGACGCCCTGGTGGCGGCATCCGCCCCCCTGACGGTCAGCGACATCGCCGAGGCGGTGGGCGTGGATCAGCCCCGCGCCTCGCGGCTGGTGCAGCAGGCGACGCAGATGGGGCTGGTCGCGCGCGAACCCGACCCCGACGATGCGCGCCGCACTCGCGTCCGATTGACGCCCGAGGGGGAGACGCTGATCTCCGGCTTCCGCGGCAGGAGACGGGATGCCGTGCGCTCCGCGCTGGAGTCGTTCACCGACGCCGAACGCGCCGACCTCGCGCGTCTGCTGGCCAAATTCGCCGAGGCGTGGCCGCGCGGCTGAGTCCGCGGCATCCGGAGTCGTCCTCGCGGGGCGTGCGAAACTCCTGAAGAACGGCGTGCGTCGCCAACGTCGGTCGCGAGATCACGCGGGTCTTCTGGGCTGCGACGCTGAAGGATCAGGAGTTTCGCCCGGGGCGGGGTGCGCCGCGCCCGCGCACCTGGGCCGTGCCGCGCCCGGAGCCCGAACTGTCGCCGCGGGTCGCGCCGGCGCAGTGCCGCGGACCCCAAGCGTCGCGCCGGCGTTCAGTGCCGCGGGTGCCGGGCATCGCGCCGGCGCTCTGCGCCGAGGGCTCCCGCGCGCTGCGCCAGCATGCGACTCAGACGATGACGGCCGGCTTCGCCTTCACCGGGATCATCAGCAGCAGGCCCGCGGCCAGGATCAGCACGATTCCCAGGATGCCGAGACGCGTGTCGCCCGTGACGCCGACGAACAGGGCGAACAGGCCCGGCGCGAGGAACGAGACGGCCCGCCCGGTCGTGGCGTAGAGGCCGAAGATCTCGCCCTCACGGCCCTCCGGGGCGACGCGCGCGAGGAAGGACCGGCTCGCGGACTGCACCGGACCGACGAACAGCCCGAGACCGAGGCCGGCGACCCAGAACGCCGGAACAGACGTTCCGATGAACAGGATCACGCTGCCGAGGACGATGAGGCCGATGAGCGAGACGAGGATCACGCGCTTGGGTCCGAAGCGGTCGTCGAGGCGGCCGGCGAAGATCGTGCTGATGCCGGCCACGACGTTCGCGGCCACGGCGAAGTACAGCACCTCGGTCGAGCTGAAACCGAACACCTGGGCCGCGATGATCGCGCCGAACGTGAAGACGCCGGCAAGGCCGTCGCGGAAGACCGCGCTGGCCACGAGGAACAGCAGCACCTGGCGGCTCTCGCGCCACAGGGAGCGGAGCGTGCCCCACAGCACCACGTAGGAGCGGAAGAAGCCGACCCGCACCTGGCGGCGCTGCGCGGGGATCTCGGGCACGCGCACCAGCACCGGGATCGCGAAGACGGCGAACCAGGCGGCGGATGCCAGCACCGCGAGGCGGATGTTCAGGCCGCCGTCCTTCGGCACGGCGAGCAGGCCCCCGGCATCCGGATTCCCGAAGCTCTGGATGAACAGCACCAGAAGCAGGACCAGGAGCACGATGCCGCCGACGTAGCCCATGCCCCAGCCGAAGCCCGAGACGCGCCCGATGTTCTCGCGCGTGGAGACCTGTGTGAGCATCGCGTAGTAGTTGACGCTCGCGAACTCGAAGAAGATGTTGCCGACGGCCAAGAGCGTCGCGCCGAGGACGAGGTAGCCGGGCGTCGCCTCGACGAAGACCATCGCGGCCATCGCCAGCACGATCATCCCGGTGTTGACGCCGAGCCAGAGCTTACGGCGGCCCGTTCCGTCGGAGCGCTGACCGAGCACGGGGGCGACGAGCGCGACCACGATGCCGGCGATCATGAGCGCCACCCCCACGAGGCTGGCGTTCTCGGCGAGAGCGCGGACGATCGCGGGGTCGTCGTCATTCCCGTTGGCGGCGGCCACGATCGAGGGATCGACGAAGAGCTCGCTCGCCAGGTACGTGCTGAAGACGAAGGTGGTCACCACGGCGTTGAAGGCGGCCGATCCCCAGTCCCACAGCGCCCAGGCGAGCACGGGGCGTCGGGGAGAGATGACGGATGCCGCGGAGTCGGGAGAGTCCATATCGGTCACGCTAGGGCCCTTCGGTGAACGTCCGGTCGCTCGCCGGAGGCCGTCGCGCTGATGGCAGCGCGCGATGTCAGGGTATCCCCGACCCTTCGTTCACAGGCCGGGCCGACTACCGTGGAGTCATGGCATCCGAGAATCCTGACAAGCTCACCTTCGCCGACCTGGGACTGGATGCCGCTGTGCTCAAGGCCCTCAAGGACGTCGGCTACGAGACCCCGTCCGCGATCCAGGCGGCCACGATCCCGGTCCTGCTGCAGGGCCGCGACGTCGTCGGCCTCGCCCAGACCGGAACCGGCAAGACCGCGGCGTTCGCGCTGCCGGTGCTGTCGCAGATGGAGACGGGCCACAAGAACCCGCAGGCGCTCGTGCTGGCCCCCACCCGCGAGCTCGCGCTGCAGGTGTGCGAGGCGTTCGAGAAGTACGCCGCGCACATCAAGGGCGTCTCTGTGCTGCCGGTCTACGGCGGTCAGGGCTACGGTCAGCAGCTGTCGGCGCTCCGCCGCGGTGTCGACGTGATCGTCGGTACGCCCGGTCGCATCATGGACCACCTCGACAAGGGCACGCTCGACCTCAGCGAGCTGAAGTTCCTCGTGCTCGACGAGGCCGACGAGATGCTGAAGATGGGCTTCGCCGAAGACGTCGAGACGATCCTCGCCGACACCCCCTCGACGAAGCAGGTCGCGTTGTTCTCGGCGACCATGCCCGCGCAGATCCGGCGCATCTCGGCCCAGTACCTCAACGACCCCGAAGAGATCACGGTCAAGACGAAGACCACGACCTCGGCGAACATCACCCAGCGCTACCTCGTGGTGTCGTACCAGCAGAAGATCGACGCCCTCACGCGCATCCTCGAGGTCGAGAACTTCGAGGGCATGATCGTCTTCACCCGCACGAAGAACGAGACCGAGACGGTCGCCGAGAAGCTCCGCGCCCGCGGCTACACGGCTGCCGCCATCAACGGCGACATCGCCCAGGTGCAGCGCGAGCGCACGGTCAACCAGCTCAAGAGCGGCAAGCTCGACATCCTCGTCGCCACCGACGTCGCCGCCCGCGGTCTCGACGTCGAGCGCATCAGCCACGTCGTCAACTACGACCTGCCGATCGACACCGAGTCGTACGTGCACCGCATCGGTCGTACGGGTCGCGCCGGGCGGACGGGAGACGCGATCAGCTTCGTGACCCCGCGTGAGCGCCGCATGCTCGTCGCGATCGAGAAGGCGACGCGTCAGCCGCTGACCGAGATGTCGCTGCCCAGCGTCGACGACGTCAACGCGACGCGCCTCACCCGCTTCGACGACGCGATCACCACCGCCCTCGAAGACACCGCGGCGATCGCGACCTTCCGTGATGTGGTCGCGCACTACGTGGCGCACCACGACGTGCCCGAGGCCGACGTGGCTGCGGCGCTCGCCGTGGTCGCGCAGGGCGACACTCCGCTGCTGCTCGAGGAAGAGACGCTGCCGCAGCAGCGCTTCGACCGCGACCGTCCGGCGCGCGAGCCCCGCGGGGGCGACGATCGCAGCGACCGCCGCGGTGGCGGCGGACGGTTCGCCACCTACCGCATCGCGGTCGGGCGTCGTCAGCGCGTCGAGCCGCGCCAGATCGTCGGCGCGCTCGCGAACGAAGGCGGGCTGCGTCGCAACGACTTCGGCGCGATCCAGATCCGTCAGGACTTCTCGCTCGTCGAACTGCCCGCCGACCTCTCGCGCGACACGATCAACCGCCTCGCCGACACCCGCATCTCCGGCCAGCTCATCGACCTGCGTCTCGACCAGGGCGGCCGCTCCGCGAAGCGCAGCGACCGTCCGCAGCGCCGCGATCACGATCGCGACTGAGTCCGACGTCTGAGCCCGCGCCGCGCTCGCCGTGGCACCGCGTTCCCGGCATCCGTCCGACGCCCCCGTTCCCCGTTGGGGGCGGGGGCGCGGTCGATCCATCGTGGTGCGGCGCCCACGGCATCCGTCGTTCCGGTCAACCGGCGGCCGGGGTCTTTTCGGCGGCGCGGACCTCGGGATTCTTCCGTCGGGCGGGCCGAAGCGGTTACGCGCGGCCCGTGCCCCCCAGGGCGTCGACGGTCGGCCAGAAGGGGCCGCTGTCCCCGGCGACGTCTAGGAGCGCGCGACGGACAGCTGAGGCGTGGGCTTCGCGTGCGGTCGCCGTCAGGGCACGGCCCCT
Source organism: Microbacterium enclense (assembly GCA_038182865.1). NCBI lineage: Bacteria > Bacillati > Actinomycetota > Actinomycetes > Micrococcales > Microbacteriaceae > Microbacterium > Microbacterium enclense. Next base: position 1,462,434 of record CP116226.1, read on the forward strand.
GTCGGTCGCGGTGATGCGGCGCTCGTTCGTGTCGCCTTCGCGCACGATGAGCCCGCGTTCGTGCATGCGCGCGAGCTGACGCGAGAGCCGACTCCGTTCCCAGTCGAGGTCGTCCGACAGGCGCTGTTGCCGAATGCTTCCCCGCCCCTCCTCGACGACGCGCGTCAGCACGGAGAAGTCGGCGCTCGAGAGGCCCGTCGCCTCGGTGATGGCTGAGACGACGGATGCCATCACGTGCTCGGTCGCTCGTTTCCAGGCGATCCATCGAGACATCTCGTCGGCGTCGAGGCGTGCAGACATGATCCGACTCTACCGATCTGTTGACATATCAACGCTTCCGATCGAACATGTTGACATGACAACACAGAGAATCGCCCTCGTCACCGGGGGAACCTCGGGAATCGGTCTGGGCCTGGCGCAGCGGTACGCGGCGGCCGGGGCGCGCGTGATCGTCGTTGCGCGACCTTCGTCCCACCTGGACGCGGTGCCCCGCCTGGTCCCCGGTGTGGCGACAGTGGCCGCTGACCTCGTGAACCCGGAGGGTCGAGAAGAGGTGACCGATGCGGTCCTCACGCGGTTCGGCCGGCTCGACGTGCTCGTGAACAACGCCGGCATCCAACGTCGTCGGGGGGTGGCGGAGGATGACGCGTCCTGGTCGGAGCGTCAACGCGAGATCGATCTGCTCTTCGCGGCCCCGGTGCACCTCGCGACCCTGCTCCTTCCCGCGCTGCGCAGTGCTGCGGCGGGCCAGATCGTCAACGTCACCTCCGGCGGAGCCTTCACGCCGCAGCCCTTCGCGCCGGTCTACAGCGCGATGAAGGCTGCTCTGCACAGCTGGACCGTCACCCTCCGCGATGCGCTCGCCGAGACATCCGTCGCGGTGACGGAGCTGATTCCCCCGGCGGTCGCCACCGGCCTCTCGGGGGCGGCGGCGCCCCACGGTCTGGGACTCGATGAGTTCTGCGACGCCGTGTTCCCGGCGATCGAAGAGCGACGGGCCGAGGTCGGGGCGGGGGCGACGGGCACCGAGGAGTTCCGAGACCTTCTCACCGAGGGGGCCCGGCGTTTCGCGGTGTCGGCAAGCCGCTTCCCTGTGCGGCGATTCGTACCCCGTGACGCGAGAAGTTGAGCCAATTCATATCAAGTCTCCTTGACGCCCGGAAGGCGCTGCGATAACCTTGAGTCATCGCGGCTCAACCCGTGAGAAGACTTCATCGGAACCACGAGCTCGGCACCGGTCGGGCTCACAAGCAAGGAGACACATATGCCACGTGCAGTGGGAATCGACCTCGGTACGACCAACTCCGTCGTGAGCGTGCTCGAGGGTGGCGAGCCCAAGGTCATCGCCAACGCCGAGGGTTTCCGCACGACCCCCTCGGTCGTCGCGTTCACGAAGGACGGCGAGGTGCTCGTCGGCGAGACCGCCAAGCGCCAGGCCGTCACGAACGTCGACCGCACCATCTCCAGCGTCAAGCGCCACATGGGCACGACCTGGACCTTCGACGTCGACGGCAAGAAGTGGACGCCGCAGGAGATCTCGGCCCGCATCCTCCAGAAGCTCAAGCGCGACGCCGAGGAGTACCTGGGTGACAGCGTGACGGATGCCGTCATCACCGTCCCCGCCTACTTCAACGACGCTGAGCGTCAGGCCACGAAGGAAGCCGGCGAGATCGCGGGCCTCAACGTCCTGCGCATCATCAACGAGCCCACGGCCGCGGCCCTGGCCTACGGCCTCGACAAGGGCAAGGAAGACGAGCTCATCCTGGTCTTCGACCTCGGTGGCGGAACGTTCGACGTGTCGCTGCTCGAGGTGGGCAAGGACGACGACTTCTCGACCATTCAGGTGCGCTCCACCTCGGGCGACAACCGCCTCGGTGGAGACGATTGGGACCAGCGCGTCGTCGACTACCTCATCAAGCAGTTCAAGGACACCACCGGCGTCGACGTCTCGGGTGACAAGATCGCCCTCCAGCGTCTGAAGGAAGCGGCCGAGCAGGCCAAGAAGGAGCTGTCGAGCTCGACCTCGACCAGCATCAACCTGCCGTACCTGTCGCTCACCGACTCGGGCCCCGTCTCGCTCAGCGAGACCCTCACCCGCGCCAAGTTCGAGGACCTCACCAAGGACCTCCTCGACCGCACCCGCAAGCCCTTCTCCGACGTCATCCGCGAGGCCGGCGTCAAGGTCGACGACATCGCCCACGTGGTGCTCGTCGGTGGTTCGACCCGCATGCCCGCGGTCGCCGAGCTCGTGAAGAAGGAGACCGGCAAGGACGCGAACAAGGGCGTGAACCCCGACGAGGTCGTGGCCGTGGGCGCAGCCCTGCAGGCCGGTGTCCTCAAGGGTGAGCGCAAGGACGTGCTGCTCATCGACGTCACCCCCCTGAGCCTCGGCATCGAGACCAAGGGCGGCATCATGACCAAGCTCATCGAGCGCAACACGGCCATCCCGACCAAGCGCAGCGAGACCTTCACCACCGCCGACGACAACCAGCCGTCGGTCGCGATCCAGGTCTTCCAGGGCGAGCGCGAGTTCACCCGCGACAACAAACCGCTCGGCACCTTCGAGCTCACCGGGATCGCCCCGGCTCCCCGTGGCATCCCGCAGGTCGAGGTCACCTTCGACATCGACGCGAACGGTATCGTCCACGTCTCCGCGAAGGACAAGGGCACCGGCAAGGAGCAGTCGATGACCATCACGGGCGGCTCGTCGCTGCCCAAGGAAGACATCGAGCGCATGGTGCGCGAGGCCGAGGAGAACGCCGCAGAGGACAAGAAGCGCCGCGAGTCCGCCGAGACCCGCAACCAGGCCGAGACCCTGTCGTACTCGATCGAGAAGCTCATCAAGGAGAACGAGGACAAGCTCCCCGCCGAGGTGAAGACCGAGGTCCAGGGCGATGTCGACGCGCTCAAGACGGCTCTCGCCGGTGACGACGACGACGCGGTGAAGACTGCGTTCGACAAGCTGAACGCCAGCCAGGGCAAGCTCGGCGAGGCCATCTACGCCTCGTCGCAGGCTGCCGGTGAGCCCGCCGACCCCAACGTGGGTCAGCCGGGCAACGGCGAGACGCCGAACCCCGAGGAAGACGTCATCGACGCCGAGGTCGTCGACGACGAGAACCCCGACGAGAAGAAGTAAGCAGAGACCATGGCACATAAGGACGACGAACAGCCCACGGGCTCGGGCGCCGGTCCTGACGAGATGGGGCCGGAGGAGAACACCTCCGGCCCCGCGCCGTCGGGCGAGCAGTCCGAGACGCAGGCCCCGGATGCCGAGGGCCTGACCATCGACGACATCCTCGGTGCCGAGCAGACGCCCGAGGCCGCCGCAGAGGATGCTTCCTCCGACAAGGAAGCGTCACTGCTGATCGATCTCAAGCGTCTGCAGGCCGAGTACGCCAACTACCGTCGGCGCACCGAGGAGCAGCGCGAGCGCGAGATCGAGCGCGCCAAGGGAGAGGCCGTGAAGGGCCTCCTGCCCGTCATGGACGACCTCGACCGCGCCGCCAAGCACGGCGACCTCGTCGAGGGCAGCCCCCTCGCCGCGATCGGCGACAAGGTGCGCGCCGTGGCCGAGCGTCTCGGCGTGGTGTCGTACGGCGCCGTCGGCGACGTGTTCGACCCGCAGCAGCACGAGGCGATCTTCCAGGCCCCGACTCCGGGCGTGACCGAGACGACGATCCTCGAGGTCGTCGAGGTCGGTTACCGCCTCGGCTCGGTCGAACTGCGACCCGCGAAGGTCGTCGTCGCCGTGCCGGCCGAATAGGAGGACACATGGCGAGTCAGGATTGGTTCGACAAGGACTTCTACAAGGTCCTCGGTGTCGACAAGAGCGTCAGCGCGGCCGATCTGAAGAAGACCTACCGCAAGCTCGCGCGCCAGTACCACCCCGACTCGAACCCGGGCGACGCCAAGGCGGAGGCCAAATTCAAGGAGATCAGCGAGGCCTACTCGGTGCTCAACGATCCCGAGCAGCGCGAGGAGTACGACCAGATCCGGGCCATGGGCTCGGGGGCGCGCTTCTCGGCTCCGGGAACGGGTGGCGGCGGGGGCTTCGACGACGTCTTCAGCCGCTTCGGTCAGCAGCGCGGCGGGACCGCGGGTGGCGCCGCCGGCTTCGAGGACTTGTTCTCGATGTTCGAGCAGCAGGGTGGCGGCTTCGGGTCGGGCCGGTTCGGTCAGACCACGGGCGGCTATCGCGGCTTCGGCGGTCCTCAGCGCGGCTCCGACGTCACGGCACGCACGACGATCGACTTCGTCACGGCGGCCAAGGGCGAGACGATCACCCTCCAGGGCGAGGACAACAAGCCCTTCAAGGTGAAGATCCCGGCCGGTGTCTCGGACGGACAGAAGATCCGGCTGCGCGGCCGGGGACGTCCGTCGCCGGACGGCGGTGAGAGCGGAGACATCGTCGTGACCGTCGCGGTGCGTCCGCATCCGGTTTTCACGCGCGACGGCCTCAACCTGCGGGTGACGGTCCCCGTCACCTTCACCGAGGCGGCGCTCGGCGCGACCATCGAGGTGCCCACGCTCGGCGGAGAGCCCGTCCGGCTGCGGGTCGCCCCCGGCACCCCGTCCGGACGCGTCCTGCGCGTCAAGGGGCGTGGCATCCAGACCTCCAAGGGCACCGGCGACCTGCTCGCCGAAGTCCAGGTCGCAGTCCCCGCGCACCTCGACGACGCCGCCCGCGAGGCCCTCGAGCGGTTCCACGAGCTCGAACCGAAAGAGAACCCCCGCGCCGACCTGATGGCCAAGGCGCGGTAGAGACATCACCGTGCCGGGGTCGCGGCATCCGGAACGAACGGATGCCGGGACCCCGGACGACGGCACGAGCGAGAGGAGAAGACGTGGCCGACCGAGAGATCGATGAGGATTCCCCCATCTTCGCCATCGCCGTCGCCGCCGAGCTGTCGAACATGCACCCGCAGACGCTGCGGCAGTACGACCGGCTCGGACTCGTCGTTCCGGCGCGCACCCAGGGCGGGTCGCGCCGCTATTCGAGCCGGCACGTCCAGCAACTGCGCGAGGTCGCCCGCCTGTCGAGCGAGGGCATGAGCCTCCCGGCGATCGCCCGGTTGCTGACCCTCGAACAGCAGGTGCACGACCTGTCGCGTCGGGTGAGCGACCTCGAACGCCAACTCCTGGCCGAGCGTCAATCCCGGCCGGGGGCGCGCGTCTTCGCGGCCGGAGCGACCGGCTCGGTCGTGACCCTGCCGCACGGTGCCCGGGTCCGCCGGGCGACCGAGGTCGTGCTGTGGCGTCCGCGCGACGTGCACGGCGACTGACGCGCAGAGGCGCGACGAGAACAGGGCGCGCGACGGGGGCAGGGCGATGTCGCCCCCACGAGCCTGTTTGAGAGGCGCCGCCTGTTCTCGTGACGCGGGGCCGGATCAGGCGGGATCGAGGCGCAGAACGGCCGGTGATTCGCCGAGTTTCAGGTCGTCGACGATGCGGATCGTCCGCGCGACGTCGTCGACGGCGCCGATCACGGTGCCGAAGCGCTCGCGGTCGGAGCAGACCGCGGTGACGGTCACGAAGTGCGACCCGGTGTCCCACGTGTACGTCGCGAACGGCGGCGTCTTGGCGTCGGCCGGCAGCGGAATCGCGAGCTTTTCGCCGACGCCGAGGTAGGTGCCGCGGAACGACTCGGTGTCGTCGTACTCCATCGGCATCATCGCGCGCGCCGTCCGCAGCTGCGGCGTGGCTTCCTGCAGCTGCGCCATCACGACGAGCAGCTCCGGGTCGCTCTTCCACACCCACACGAGCACGCGCCCGGCGGCGCGGCGCATGAGCAAGGGCGCCGCCTGGCTCAGGACCCACGCGAACGCGCCCCCGCCCGGCCGGGGCGTCGACCCCGCCGCGGTGTTCGCCTGGTTCAGCAGCATGCCGATGGCGGCCTTGCGGTGGCGGCGGCCACGGAAGCCGAGGGAACCCGTCACGGGCACCCAGCGGTCGGCGGGAGCGTCGGCCTGCAGTCGTGACATGCGTCCAGCCTAGAAGTCGAGGCTCGCTCGGTCACTCCCCGTCGAAGCGCACCGCGACCCCCGCCGACGGCAGGGGCTCGTCGGGGGCGAGCTGGATCACGTCGAAGCGTGCGGCACGCTCCGTCGTCTCCGTGACGAGAACGATCGTCTCGTCGTCGAACCGTGTGCCCGCGGCGACCGTGAGGAGGGTCGGTTCGCGGCCGGATGCCAGCAGGTTCACGGCGTGGCAGGGCTGATCGAGCGCGATCAGGCGTGTATCCGCCTCCCCGGAGAACCGCACGGCATCGCCGTGGCGGGTGTCGCCCACCCGCCCGTCGATCTCGAGGCGGATGTCGCCGCCCCAGGGCACGAGAGTGCGCCGGATGCCGGGGAAGCTCGAGAACACGGCGGGGGCCGTCAGCTGCGCGACGCTCAGTCGCCAGGCGTCGCCGCTGTCTTCGCACAGTCCCCACGTCTGTCCTCGACCGTTGCGCCACGGCGCCGGGGTCACCTCGGCGAAACGACGGATCACGCGGGGCATATCGACACCGTACCCGGCGAAGTATTGCCATTTGGTGGCAATAGCGTTTTACTCACTGGAAACATGAACGGCCGGACCGTGTAACAGCGGCCGAATAACGTCACTCGCAACGAAGGGAGGACGCATGGCCGAAACACCCACCCGCACCGTTGATCGGGCGCTGTCGCTCTTGGGGACCGTCTGCGATTCCGGACCGATCACGCTGGCCGATGCAGCCCGGGCCGCCGACCTGTCGGCCAGCACTGCGCTGCGGCTCCTGCGCACGCTCGAGGCTCAAGAATTCGTCCGCCGCGTCGCGGATGGCCGGTACGCCGCGGGGGCGCGCATCGTGCAGCTCGGCGCTCTCGCCCTGTCGAACGATTCCCTGGTCTCGCTCGCCGAGCCTGCGCTCGCCCGGGTCGTGGCAGAGACGGGCGAGTCCTGCTATCTCGCCGTCCGGGGTGCCGGCGACACGGCGTTGTACATCGCGATCGTCGAGGGCACCCACTCCATCCGCCACGCGAGCTGGGTCGGACGCAGCATTCCGCTCCACGGCTCCGCCGCCGGCGCCGTGCTCGAGGGGGAGACCGGCGACGCCGGCTACATCGTCGTCACGCAGGGCGTCGAGGACGACGTCACCGCGATCGCCGCGCCGATCGTCGTGGGAGGCCGGGTCGTGGCGTCCCTTTCGGTCGTCGTCCCCAGCTACCGCACCACCGACGTGAAGAACGCGAGCGTCGGGCGCCTGCTGGTCACCGAGAGCCGGTCGATTCTCGCGCACCCCGAACTGCCCGCCGCCACCGAGGAGCGCTCCCGATGATCACCTTCCAGAACGTCACGAAACGCTACGGCGACGCCGTCGCCGTCGACGACCTGCAGCTCGTGGCGCCGACCGGCAAGCTCACCATCCTCGTCGGCCCCTCGGGGTGCGGCAAGACGACCTCGCTGCGCATGGTCAACCGCCTCATCCGGCCGACCTCGGGCGACATCCTGCTCGACGGAGAGTCCACCGCTCGCATGGACGTCGCGGCGCTCCGCCGCCGCATCGGGTACGTCATCCAGCACGCGGGGCTCTTCCCGCACCGCACGATCGTCGACAACATCGCCACGACCTCGCGACTGGCCGGGGTCTCGGGCGCTGCCGCGCGGAGCCGCGCCCTCGAGCTGATGGAGCGCGTCGGGCTGCCGACCTCGTTCGCCTCGCGGTACCCCTGGCAGCTCTCGGGCGGTCAGCAGCAGCGCGTGGGCGTCGCCCGGGCTCTCGCCGCCGACCCCGCCTTCATGCTGATGGACGAGCCGTTCAGTGCGGTCGACCCCGTCGTGCGCGCGCAGTTGCAAGAAGAGTTCCTGCGCATCCAACGCGAAGAGGGCAAGACGATCGTCATGGTCACCCATGACATCGACGAGGCGCTGAAGCTCGGCGACTACGTCGCGGTCATGCGCACGGGCGGCCGCCTCGCCCAGGTCGCCACCCCCGAGGAACTGCTCACGAGTCCCGCCGACGCTTTCGTCGCCGACTTCGTCGGGCGCGACCGGGGATACCGCTCTCTCGGCTTCCGCTCCGTCGCCGACCTCCCGCTGACGGCAGAGCCCACGGTCACGCTCGGTGCGGCGGCGACCGAGGCTCGGGCGGCGACCGATGACGACTGGCTCCTCGTCGTCGACGACGAACGTCGTCCGCTCGGATGGGTCGAGACCCACCGTCTGACCGCCCCGATCGCGGCATCCGACCTCAATCTCGCCGGTACCGTCGCCCCGCGCGGCGGCACCCTGCGCCAGGTGCTCGACGCGGCGCTGAGCGCCCCCAGCCGTCGCGGTGTGATCGTCGACGACGCGGGAGCCGTGGCCGGCTCGGTCACCGCGGCCGCCGTCGTGGCGATGATCCCCGAGCTCGACGCGGGAGCGGCGGCGTGAATCTCGAGTGGGTGCTGCGCGAGAGCGACACCATCCTCGGGCTCCTGGGCTCGCACGTCGCGCTCTCCGTCGTCCCCGTCGTCGTCGGGCTCCTCCTCGCGCTGCCGCTCGGCTGGGCCGCGCAACGCAGCGGCGTCTTCAAGACCGGCCTGTTGAGCATCACCGGCCTGCTGTACACGGTCCCCTCGCTCGCTCTCTTCGTGCTGCTGCCTTCGGTGCTGGGCACGCGCATCCTCGACCCGCTCAACGTCGTCGTCGCCCTCACCGTCTACACGCTGGCCCTCCTCGTCCGCACCGTGTCGGACGGACTCGACTCCGTCGCGCCCGAGACCCTGCAGGCGGCGGATGCCATGGGCTACCGCCCCCTTCACCGCCTGCTGTCGGTGGAGCTTCCGGTGGCCGTACCGGTCATCGCCGCGGGCCTGCGCGTCGCGGTCGTCTCCAACGTCAGTGTCGTCTCGATCGCCGCGCTCATCGGCACGCCGCAGCTCGGGCTGCTCTTCACCCAGGGGGCGCAGTTGCGCTTCCTCACGCCCATCCTCGTCGGCATCGTGCTGTGCCTGGTCCTGGCGCTCGTGCTCGACGGTCTCGTGCTGCTGCTCGCGCGCCTGATGACCCCGTGGACCCCGAGAGGAGCACACGCGTGATCGACTACCTGCTCGACCCGAACAACTGGACGGGTTCCGGTGGCATCCCGGTGCTCGTCGGCCAGCACCTCGTCTACACCGCCGTCGCGCTCCTCATCGCGGGAGCGATCGGTGTCCCCGCCGGTCTGTACGTCGGTCACACCGGCCGGGGCGTCGTCCTGATCGCCGGCTTCGCCAACGCGCTGCGCGCTCTGCCGACGCTCGGTCTGATCGTGCTGCTCGTCATGATCGTCGCGCCGCTGATCACCTCCGACCTCGCGTTCGTGATCCCCAGCATCATCGTGCTCGTCCTCCTCGCGATCCCGCCGATCATGACGAACACGTACGCCGGGATCCGAGCGGTGGATGCCGCCGCCGTCGACGCCGCGGTCGGCATGGGCTACCGACCTCTCAAGGTGCTGTTCTCGGTGCAGGTGCCGTGCGCGCTGCCGTTGATCATCTCCGGCTTCCGTGGCGCGACCCTCCAGGTCATCTCGACGGCGACCATCGCCGCGTACGTCTCGCTCGGCGGTCTCGGCCGACTCATCATCGACGGCCGCGCGCAGAACGACTACGACAAGATGCTCGTCGGCGCGCTGCTGGTGGCGATCCTCGCGCTCGTGGTCGATCTGCTGCTCGCCGTGGCCTCCCGTGTCTTCGTCTCCCCGGGCCTCGACCGTCGCACCTCGCGCATCCCCCTGCGCGTTCGTCGCGCCGCCGTCCCCGCTTCCTGAACCCCTACCTTTCCGAAAGCACCACCCGACCCGCACCATCGCTTTTCCCCACCGTGCCCTGCACGCCGAAAGGAACCCTCATGATCCGTACCCGCCTCGCCGCGGCGGCCGCCCTCGCGACCGTCGCCGCCCTCGCCCTCTCCGCCTGCTCCTCCGGCGGTGACCCCCTCTCGTCGGGCACAGACGAATCGGCCCCGGCCGGCAGCATCGTCATCGGCTCGGCCGACTTCCCCGAGAGCCAGCTGCTCGCGACGATCTACGCGCAGGCGCTCACCGCAGCCGGTGTCGAGGCGACCACGCGGCTGAACATCGGCAGCCGCGAGGTGTACATGCCCGCGCTCCTCGACGGGTCCATCAACATGCTCCCCGAGTACACGGGTGCGACCCTGAGCTACCTGACCAAGGGCGACTCCGGCGTTTCGAGCTCGGCCGACGTGGCCGCCGCCCTCGAGAAGGCGCTGCCCGAGGGCATCACCATGCTGACGCCGTCGGAGGCGCAGGACTCCGACGTGCTCGCGGTCAGCAAAGACACCGCCGCGCAGTACAACCTGAAGACGATCGAAGACCTCAAGCCCTACGCGGCCGAGATGGTCCTCGGCGGGCCCCCGGAGTGGCCGACCCGCCACGAGGGCGTCCAGGGTCTGCAGGAGGTCTACGGCCTGACGTTCAAGGAGTTCAAGGCGCTCGACGTGGGTGGCCCGCTGACCATCGCGGCCCTCTCGAACGGCCAGATCCAGGCGGCCGACATGTACTCGACGTCGCCCGCCATGAAGGACTTCGTCGCTCTCGAAGACAACCTCAACCTCTTCCCCGCCCAGAACATCGTTCCGATCATGGCGGCCGACAAGAAGACCGATCAGGTCGCCGAGGTGCTCAACAAGGTCTCCGCCGCGCTCACCACGCAGGACCTCATCGACATGAACGCCAAGCTCGACGACCAGCAGAGCCTCGACGACGTCGCCGCCGAATGGATCAGCGCCCACGACCTCGGCGCCTGATTCCCCGCTCCACCAGAAAGAGAGACACCGAGATGACCGGAAGCCGCGCGGTGCGCGCGCCGCGAGGGACGACGCTGACAGCCAAGAGCTGGCAGACCGAGGCCCCGCTGCGGATGCTCATGAACAACCTCGACCCCGAGGTCGCGGAACGGCCCGAAGACCTCATCGTCTACGGAGGCACGGGGAAGGCCGCCCGCAACTGGGCGAGCTACGACGCGATCGTGGCGACCCTCGCCGACCTCGACGACGACGAGACGCTGCTGGTGCAGTCGGGCAAGCCCGTGGGGGTGTTCCGCACCAACGTGTGGGCACCGCGCGTGCTTCTGGCCAACTCCAACCTCGTGGGCGACTGGGCCACCTGGCCCGAGTTCCGCCGCCTCGAGGCCGAGGGGCTCATGATGTACGGCCAGATGACGGCCGGCTCGTGGATCTACATCGGGACGCAGGGCATTCTGCAGGGCACGTACGAGACGTTCGGGGCCGTGGCGCGTAAGCGTTTCGGCGGCACCCTCGCGGGCACCCTCACCGTCACCGGCGGCTGCGGCGGCATGGGCGGGGCTCAGCCCCTCTCGGTCACCCTCAACGGCGGCGTCGTGCTCATCGTCGACGTCGATGAGACGCGCCTCCGCCGTCGCCAGGGCAAGCGCTACCTCGACGAGGTCACCACCGACCTCGACGACGCTCTCGAGCGCGTGCTGGCCGCGAAGGCCGAGGGGCGCGCCCTCTCGGTGGGGCTCGTGGGCAACAGTGCCGAGGTGCTGCCCGAGCTGCTGCGGCGCGAGGTGCCCGTCGACATCGTGACCGACCAGACCTCGGCGCACGACCCGCTCGCCTACCTGCCCGCCGGAATCGCGTTCGAGGACTGGCGCACCGAGTCGGCCCGCGATCCTGAAGGCTTCACCGTGCGCTCGCGGGAGTCGATGGCGCGTCACGTCGAGGCGATGGTGGAGTTCCAGAAGCGCGGCGCCGAGGTGTTCGACTACGGCAACTCGATCCGCGACGAGGCTCGGCAGGGCGGCTACGCCGACGCGTTCGCCTTCCCCGGCTTCGTCCCCGCGTACATCCGGCCGCTGTTCTGCGAAGGCCTCGGTCCGTTCCGCTGGGTGGCGCTGTCGGGAGACCCCGCCGACATCGCCGTCACCGACCAGGCGATCCTCGACCTCTTCCCCGAGAACGAGGGGCTCAAGCGCTGGATCACGGCGGCGCAGGAGCACGTCGAGTTCGAGGGCCTCCCCGCCCGCATCTGCTGGCTCGGCTACGGCGACCGCGCCAAGGCCGCGGTCCGCTTCAACGAGCTCGTCGCCGAGGGCAAGATCTCGGCCCCGATCGTGATCGGTCGCGACCACCTCGACTCGGGCTCCGTGGCCTCGCCTTACCGCGAGACCGAGGCGATGGCGGACGGATCGGATGCCATCGCCGACTGGCCCATCCTGAACGCCCTCATCAACACCGCGTCCGGTGCCACCTGGGTGTCGTTGCACCACGGCGGCGGCGTCGGAATCGGTCGCTCGATCCACGCCGGTCAGGTCTCGGTCGCCGACGGCACGCCGCTCGCCGCCGAGAAGCTTCAGCGCCTGCTGACGAACGACCCCGGCATGGGCGTCATCCGTCACGTCGACGCGGGCTACGACCGCGCGATCGAGGTCGCCCGCGAACGCGGGGTGCGCGTGCCGATGCTGGATGCCGACAAGGTCGAGGCCTGATGCGCGGCCGGGAGGAGGTCGTGTTCGGGCTCGGCTCGACCACCATCGACGAACTCGTCGCCGTCGCTCACGGAGCACCCCTGCGAGTCGCACCCGAAGCGCTCGCCGCGGTCGAGCGGACCAACCTCCTCCTGGCGGGTCTCGCCGCCTCCGGGCAGCAGATCTACGGTCTCACGACGGGCGTCGGTGACCTCTATAAGGTCGCCGGTGTCCAGCCCGACGTCGCGGACGTGCAGCTCGGGATGCTGCGCAGCCACGCCAGCGGCGTCGGTGCGCCGCACGACGAACCGGCGACGCGCGCCATCACAGCCGCGATCGTGCGGGCGCTGTCACGCGGGCACAGCGGCATCCGTCCCGTTCTCGTCACGACCCTGGTCGAGATGCTCAACCGCGGGGTGACCCCCGTGGCGCCCTCGCAGGGATCGGTGGGGTACCTCACCGCCACGGCCCACATCGGTCTCGTCGCCTTCGGCGAGGGCGAGGCGTGGTTCGGGGGTGAGCGGCTCCCCGCGGGCACCGCGCTGGAGCGGGCCGGGATCGCGCCCCTCGTCCCCGCGGCGCGCGAGGGCCACGCGATCATCAGCGGCACCTACGAGATCACCGGCATCGGCGCGCTCGCCGTGGCCGGGGCGCGCGCCCTGGTGGACGTCGCCGACCTCGCCGGGGCGATGTCGCTCGAGGCGCTGCGGGGCAACACCCGCGGGTACGACCCTCGCCTGCAGGCCCTGCGCCCCCACCCCGGCCAGATCGAGACCGCCCGGCGCCTGAACGCCCTGCTCGAGGGCAGCGAGATCCTCGCGGCGAACCGTGACCATCGCCTGCAGGACGCGTTGAGTCTGCGCTGCATCCCTCAGGTGCATGGCTCGGTGCGCGATGCGCTCGCCTACGTCGAGGCCGCGGTGCAGACCGAGATCGACGCCGTCACCGACAACCCCGTCTTCGTGATCGAGGACGACGAACTCATCGCCCTCCCCGGCGGCAACGGGCACGGCGCCCCCGTCGCCCTCGCCCTCGACACCCTCGCGATCGCCGTCGCCGAAGTCAGCACGATGTCGCAGGCCCGCGCCGACCGTCTCACGCACGCCGCCCTGAGCGGACTGCCGGCGTTCTTGGCATCCGGAGCCCCCGGCATGTCGGGCTTCATGATCCCGCCGTACGTCTCGGCCGCCCTCGCCGGCGAGAACCGCGCGCTCGCCGCCCCCGCGTCGGTGCACACCGTGCCGACGTGCGCGGGGCAGGAGGACCACGTGAGCATGGGGACCACCGCGGCGATCAAGGCGCGTCAGGCCGTGACGAACGCCGAGCGCATCGTCGCGATCGAACTGCTCTGCGCCGCGGCGGCCCTCGATTTCCACGCGCCGCTCGCGGCCGGCACCGGAACCGGCCGCGCGCACGCCGCGATCCGCGAGCGTGTCGCCCCGCGCGACACCGACCGGCTCATGGCCCCCGACATCGACGCGGTGACGAGTCTCGTCACCGACGGCACGTTGGGCCGGGTCGTCGCCGACACCACCACCGTTTCCGCCGTCCCCGCCCCGGCCGCTGCGGCCCCGACCGCCGCCACCGCTCCAGAAGGAGACCCCCGTGCCGACTGACACCTCGCCCCCGGAGGGCGCCGTCCGACCGCTCGACGGCATCCGCGTGCTCGATCTCTCGCGCGTGCTCGCGGGACCGCTCTGCGCCTCCATGCTCGCCGACCTCGGCGCGACGGTGACGAAGATCGAGGTGCCCGGTCGGGGAGACGACTCGCGGCACTTCACGCCGCACATCGGCGGCGAGAGCAGCTACTTCATGCTCGTCAACCGCGGCAAGCGGTCGATGGCCCTCGACCTGAAGTCCGACGAGGGACGCACGTTGCTGCACCGTCTCATCGCCGACGCGGACGTGCTCGTGGAGAACTTCCGGCCCGGCGTGACCGCCCGCCTCGGCATCGACTGGGAGAGCGTCCGCACGCTCAATCCCGGCCTGGTGTACGTCAGCATCTCGGGTTTCGGGCAGACCGGGCCCCTGTCTCACCGTCCCGCGTACGACCACATCGTTCAGGCCATGGGCGGGATCATGTCGGCCACCGGGTGGGCCGACGGGCCCCCGACCCGCGTCGGCGATGCGGTGGGCGACGTGGTGGCGGGCATGTACGGCGCCTTCGGCGCTCTCGCCGCGCTCCTGCAGCGCGCCCAGACCGGTCAGGGGCAGCACGTCGACGTGGCCATGCTCGACGCGATGTTCTCGCTGCAGATGGTCGCGCTCTCCCAGGTGCTGGCCGGCGCCCCCGCTCCCGCGCGACTGGGGAACGCCCACCCGATCAGTGCGCCGATGGACGCTTACCCGTGCAGCGACGGTCATCTCGTGATCGCGGTCGCGAACGATGCGCTGTTCGTGCGGCTCGCGAACGCCCTCGGCCGCGCCGACCTGCTCGACGATCCCCGCTTCGCCACCGATCCCTCCCGTCTCGCGCACCAGGACGCGCTGCGCGCCGAGATCGAGGTCTGGACGAGCGTCCGCACGGTCGATGAGGCCGTCACGGAGCTCGAGACGGCGGGCGTTCCCGCCGCCCCCATCTGGGACGTCGCCCAACTCGCCGGCAGCGAGCACGCCCGCGCCCGCGGCCTCGTGCGCAGCGTGGAGCACCCGGTCGCCGGGACGGTCCCCGTCGTGCCGCAGCCCGTGCGGTTCAGTGCAACGGATGCCGCGGCGCAGACGCCCGCGCCGACCCTCGGCCAGCACACCGACGGCGTCCTCGCCGACGACCTCGGGCTCGAGGCCGACGAGATCGCGCGTCTGCGCGCAGCGGGGGTGGTCGCGTGAGCGGCGCATCTGGCGCATCCTCCGCGCCCGCGTCGCGCTTCTCGTCGGCCGGGGGCGAGGGCCCGGTCGCCGGCCACGGTCCGGTCGCCGTCCTCGGCGCGGGGACGATGGGCGCCGGCATCGCCGCCGTCCTCGCCGCGCACGGCCGCCGGGTGCGGCTGTTCTCCCGCACGACCTCGACGCTCGAGGCGGCGCGGGAGCTGGTCGCGGCGCACGACACCACGGCGGCGGAACGCCTCACGACCACGACCGACATCGACGAGGCAGCCCACGGTGCCGCGCTCGTCATCGAGAGCGTGGCCGAAGACCTCGCCCTCAAGCGCGAGATCTTCGCGCGGATCGAGCCGCTCGTGGCGAGCGACGCGGTGCTCACCACCAACACCTCCAGCGTGCGCATCACCGAGATCGCCGCAGCGCTCGCCGACCCGACGCGCCTCGTGGGCTTGCACTGGTTCAACCCGCCCACCGTCATGCCGCTCATCGAGATCGTGCGCGGAGAGAGCACCTCCGACGCCGCCGTGGCGACCGTGCAGGAGCTCTGCGCCGACATCGGCCGCGAGAGCATCGTCGTCGATCGCGACGTGCCGGGCTTCGTCGTCAACCGTCTGCAGTACGCGCTGCTGCGCGAAGCCATCGCGCTCGTCGAGGGCGGCATCGCCACCGTCGCCGA
Organism: Microbacterium enclense; assembly: GCA_038182865.1. Taxonomy (NCBI): domain Bacteria; kingdom Bacillati; phylum Actinomycetota; class Actinomycetes; order Micrococcales; family Microbacteriaceae; genus Microbacterium; species Microbacterium enclense. The sequence goes on from CP116226.1 coordinate 1,478,364, forward strand.
CGTCGACCGCGCCGTGTCCACGACCCTCGCCCCGCGCTGGTCGGCGCTCGGCCCGCTCGGCCTGATGGACCTGGCCGGACTCGACGTGGTCGAGAAGGTCTCCGGCATCCTGATGTCCGACCTGGATGCCGCGGGCGGGGTGCCCCGCACCGTCGCCGACCTGGTGGCCGAGGGTCACCTCGGCGCGAAGAGCGGCCGGGGCTTCTACCCGTGGACTCCCGCGGATGCCGACCGTGCCCGCACGGATCGCGACTCGCTCGTTCGTCTGATCACGGAGAAGCGGCGATGAGCGGGGTTCGCGTCCGTGCCGAGGGCGCTATCGCCACGATCACCCTCGATCGCGCCGAGAAGCGCAACGCGCTGGATGCCGAGACCCTCGGCGCCCTCGTCGACGCGCTCCGTCGCTTCGACGACGACCCGGCTGTCCGTGCGATCGTGATCGCCGGAGACGAACGCGCGTTCGCCGCCGGCGCCGACCTCGGCGACCTGGGCTCGGCCGGAGCCGTCGAGCTGTACCGCAGCGGCTTCAGCGAGCACTGGGATGCCGTCGCCGCGATCCGTACGCCCCTCGTCGCGGCCGTGCGGGGATACGCCCTCGGGGGCGGACTCGAGCTCGCCCTCGCGTGCGACGTCGTGGTGATCGCCGACGACGCCGTGCTCGGCTTTCCCGAGGTGCGCCTCGGCATCCTCCCCGGGGCTGGGGGTACCCAGCGGCTGCTGCGCGCCGTCGGCAAGGCCGCCGCCCTCGACCTGCTGCTCACCGCCCGTCGCATCGACGGGGCCGAGGCCACGCGACTCGGCATCGCGAGCCGCGCCGTCGCGTCCGCCGAGGTCGATGACGCCGCCCGCGCCGCCGCGGCGGAGATCGCCCAGGGCGCGCCCGTGGCCGCCGCGATGATCAAGAGCGCCGTGCTCGCCGGCTTCGAGATGCCCCTCGGTGCGGCCGTCGCGCACGAGCGCGCGCTGTCGGCTCTGATCGCCGCGAGCGCCGACCGCGCCGAGGGCATGCGCGCCTTCGGCGCCCGCGAGACCCCCACCTTCGAAGGACGCTGATCCATGACGCCCGTCACCTCCCTCCTCGACGCCATCTCGGGCATCGGCCGCGAGGCCCGCAGCGGCGGCTACGCCCGCCCGGTGTTCTCGACCGCCGAGCGCGACCTCCGTGCGTGGTTCCTCGCCGAGGCCGAGGCGCGCGGACTCGACGTCGAGGTCGACCGCAACGGCATCCTGTGGGCGTGGTGGGGGAGTCCGGGACCGGATGCCGTGGTCACCGGCAGCCACCTCGACTCGGTGCCCGGCGGCGGGGCGTTCGACGGTCCGCTCGGGATCGCGGCTGCGCTCGCCGCGGTCGAGGTGCTGCGTCAGCGCGGGGTCACCCCCGCGAAGCCCCTCGCGATCGCGGTGTTCCCCGAGGAGGAGGGCTCGCGCTTCGGCGTCGCCTGCCTCGGCTCGCGGCTACTGACCGGCGCTCTCTCTCCCGATGCGGCACGGCGCCTCACCGATCGCGAGGGCGACACGCTCGCCGACGTCTTCGCCGCGGGCGGCATCGACCCCGCGAGGATCGGCCCCGACCCCGAGACGCTCGCCCGCATCGGCGTCTTCGTCGAGCTGCACGTCGAGCAGGGCCGTGGGCTGATCGACCTCGACCGTCCCTTCGCTGTCGCGGAGTCGATCCTCGGACACGGTCGCTTCAAGGTGTCGGTGCGCGGCGAGGGCAACCACGCCGGCACCACGCTCATGGCCGACCGCCGCGACCCGGTGGTCGCCGCAGCCGGCATGGTCGGGCGGATCGCCGAGCTCGCCGGTGCCGTCGACGACGCGCGCGCGACCGTCGGCCGCTTCGAACCCGTGCCCGGCGGCACCAACGTCATCGCGTCGTCGGTCGATTTCTGGATCGACGCCCGGCATCCCGACGACGACGTCACCCGCCGTCTCGTCGCCGACATCGAGCGCTCGTGCGTCGAGCTCGCCACCGCGCGCGGCTGCGAGGCCGTGCTCGTCGAGGAGTCGTGGAGCCCCACGGTCGGGTTCGACCCGATGCTCGCCCGTCGTCTGGGCACCGCCCTCGCCGACGCTCCCCACCTCCGCACCGGGGCCGGGCACGACGCGGGCATCCTCTCGAGCGCCGTCCCCACCGGCATGCTGTTCGTCCGCAACCCCTCCGGTATCTCGCACTCGCCGGAGGAGTACGTGACCGACGCCGACGCCGACGCGTCGGCCACCGCCCTGGCCGACGTCCTGCAGGACTTGCTCTCGTGACGCGCTTCTGGGCGCCGCGGGCGTGGGTCGGCGACGCCGTGGCTGCGGGCGTGCGCATCTCGGCATCCGCGGGCCTCATCACCTCCGTCGAGACCGGAGCGATCCCGGATGCCGATGACCACCGCCTCGACGGACTCGTGCTGCCGGGCGCGGTCAACGCCCACTCCCACGCCTTCCACCGGCTGCTCCGCGGGCGCACTCACGGCGACGGCGGGAGCTTCTGGACCTGGCGCGAGCTGATGTACCGCGAGGCCGGACGCCTCGATCCCGCGTCGTGCGAGCGCGTCGCCACGGCGGTCTACGCCGAGATGGTGGCCGCGGGCTGGACCTCGGTCGCCGAGTTCCACTACGTGCACCACGCGCCCGACGCCTCGCCGTACGACCCTCCCCACGCGATGGAGCGCGCGCTCGCGCGCGCGGCGGAGGCCACCGGCATCCGTCTCACCCTCCTCGACACGTGCTACCTCTCCAGCGGCTTCGGGAAGCCTCTCGAACCCGCGCAACAACGCTTCGGGGACACGGATGCCGCAGCCTGGCTCGCTCGTCTGTCGGCGCTGCGCGAGGTCTTCGGCTCCGAGCATCCCGAGGTCGTGGTCGGCGCGGCCGTGCACTCGGTGCGCGCGGTGCCCGTCGCCGCCCTCGAGCGCATCGGCGCCGAGCTGGATCCGGCGATCCCGCTGCACGTGCACCTGTCGGAGCAGCCCGCCGAGAACGCCGCCTGTCTCGAGGAGACCGGGCTGACACCGACGGCCCTGCTCGCACGCAGCGGTCTGCTGTCGTCGCGGCTGTCGGCCGTGCACGCCACCCACCTCACCGACGACGACATCGCCGCCCTCGGGGCGGCGACCGCCACGATCGTGATGTGCCCGACGACCGAGGCAGACCTCGGCGACGGCGTCGGTCCCGCACGGCGCCTCGCCGACGCGGGAGCGCGCCTCGCGCTCGGCACCGATCAGCACGCCGTCGTCGACCCGCTGCTCGAGGCCCGCGCGCTCGAACACGGCGAGCGGCTCTCATCGGGTCGCCGCGGCCGGTTCGCGCCCGCCGAGCTCGTCGCCGCGCTCACGCGGGGCGGCGCCGCGGCCGTCGGTCGCTCGGTCGGGCGGATCGCCGTGGGGGAGCCCTGCGACCTCCTCGTCGTGGACGAGACCAGCGCCCGCACCGCCGGGAGCGACCCCGGCCAGCTCGTGCTGAGCGCGACCGCGCACGACGTCACCCGTGTGATCATCGGGGGACGCGAGCGTGCCGCAGACGGCGCGCACACCGACCTCGGTCCGGTCGGCGACCTGCTGCGAAAGGCGATGACACCGTGAGCACCCTCATCACCCGCATCGGCGAGCTGATGACCGTCGACGACGAGGATCGCGTGCTTTGCGATGCCGCGGTGGTCATCGACGGCGACCGCATCGCCTGGATCGGTTCGGCGTCCGACGCGCCCGCGGCCGACGAGCGCGTGGACGCCGACGGCCGGGCGCTCCTTCCCGGCTGGGTCGACTCGCACACCCACCTCGTCTTCGACGGCGACCGGACGGCCGAGTTCGAGGCGCGCATGGCCGGTCAGAGCTACGCCGCGGGCGGGATCGCGGTGACGCGGGATGCCACCCGCGAGGCCTCCGATGAACGGCTGGCCGCTCTCGTCGCCGCGCGCGTCCGCGAGGCGCGCGCGCAGGGGACGACCTGGATCGAGACGAAGACCGGCTACGGACTCGACCTCGCGAGCGAGGAGCGGAGCGCCCGGATCGCCGCGGCCGAGGCCGATGACGCGACCTTCCTCGGAGCGCACCTCGTGCCCGCAGGCATCGACGCCGACGACTACGTCCACGAGGTGTGCGGACCGATGCTCGACGCGGTCCTCCCGTTCGTCTCGTGGGCCGACGTGTTCTGCGAGCGCGGGGCCTTCAGCCCCGAGCAGTCACGCGAGGTGCTTCTGGCCGCCCGGGCGTCGGGGCTGGGGCTGCGTGTGCACGGCAACCAGCTCGGTCACGGCGAGGGGATCCGGCTGGCGGTCGAGCTGGGCGCGGCGAGCGTCGACCACTGCAACTTCGTCTCGGATGCCGACCTGGACGCGCTCGCCGGAGGCTCCACCGTTGCGACGGTGCTGCCGGCGTGCGACCTGTCGACGCGCGCGCCGCTCGCTCCCGCCCGGGAGCTGCTGGATGCGGGGGTCGAGGTCGCGATCGCCTCGAACTGCAATCCCGGGACCTCGTACACGAGCTCGATGCCGTTCTGCGTCGCGACGGCGGTGCTGCAGATGGGGTTGAGCGTCGCCGAGGCCGTGCGCGCGGCCACCCGGGGCGGCGCGATCGCGCTCGGGCGTGCGACGGGCGAGGGTGCCGTGGGCTCGATCGCGGTGGGGCACCGCGCCGACCTGCACCTGCTCGATGCGCCGTCGGCGACGCACCTCGCGTATCGACCCGGGATGCCGCTGACCGCGGGCGTATGGAAGGACGGGCGTCGCGTGGCGGCGCCGCTCGTCGCGCGCTGACCGGCCCCACTCCCGACTTCCTGACCCGGGGCATGCCGATGTCGGAGGTCCGTGCCAGGCTGGAGTCACGGTCATCGCGACCGTGATCGACTCGCCCTCGGAGGGCCCCGTGCTCGGAAAACTCCTCGTCCGTTATCTCGCGCCGTACCGCTGGCTGCTCGTCGCGCTCTTGGTCTTCCAGTTCGCCGCGGCGATGGCATCCCTGTACCTGCCGCGTCTCAACGCCGACATCATCGACCAGGGCGTCGCTCGCGGCGACACGAACTTCATCTGGTCGCGCGGCATGATCATGCTCGTGATCTCGCTCGGCCAGATCACCGCGTCGGTCATCGCCACGTACTTCGCCGCCCGTGCCGCCATGGCAGCGGGCCGTGACATCCGTCGCGACGTGTTCGTGAAGGTCAGTGGTTTCAGCGAGCGCGAGCTGTCGCAGTTCGGCGCGGGCTCCCTCATCACCCGCAACACCAACGACGTGCAGCAGGTGCAGATGCTCGCGATGATGGGCGCGACCATGCTCGTCAGCGCGCCGCTGCTGGCGATCGGCGGCATCTTCATGGCCCTTCAGCAAGACGTGGGGCTGAGCTGGTTGATCGGCGTCTCGGTCCCGGCCCTCCTGATCGCCGCAGGCCTCATCATCGCCCGCATGGTGCCGCTGTTCCGCAGCTACCAGTCCAAGCTCGACGCCGTGAACCGCGTCATGCGCGAGCAGCTGACCGGTGTCCGTGTCGTCCGCGCCTTCGTGCGTGAGCGCATCGAAGAAGAGCGCTTCCGCGAGGCCAACACCGACATCATGATCGTGGGCCGCAAGGTCGGCTCGCTGTTCGTCCTCCTGTTCCCGCTCGCCATGCTCGTGCTCAACGTCACGGTGGTCGGGGTCATCTGGTTCGGCGGCATCCAGGTCGACAGCGGCTCCGTCGAGATCGGCACGTTGTTCGCGTTTATGCAGTACGTCGCGCAGATCCTCATGGGTGTGCTCATGGCGAGCTTCATGACGGTGATGATTCCGCGCGCCGCCGTCTCGGCCGAGCGCATCGGAGAAGTGCTCGACAGTCACTCGACCCTCGAGCGCCCCGAGAACCCCGTCAGCGTCTTCCCGACACCGGGCTCGGTCGCCTTCGACGACGTCGCCTTCGCGTACCCCGGCGCCGAGTCGCCGGTGATCGCGGGCGTGAGCTTCACAGCGAAGCCGGGTGAGACCGTCGCGATCGTGGGTTCCACGGGGGCGGGGAAAACCACTCTCGTCTCGCTCATCCCGCGCCTGTTCGACGTGACGGCGGGTGCCGTGCGCGTCGGGGGCGTCGACGTGCGCGAGGCCGACCTCGACGTGCTGTGGAAGGGTATCGGTCTGGTGCCGCAGCGGCCTTTCCTCTTCAGCGGCACGGTGGCATCCAACCTCCGCTTCGGGCGCGAAGACGCCACCGACGACGAGCTCTGGCACGCGCTGCAGATCGCGCAGGGTCGGGACTTCGTCGAAGCGATGGAGGGCGGGCTCGAGGGGCGCATCTCGCAGGGCGGCACGAACGTGTCCGGTGGGCAACGTCAGCGTCTGGCCATCGCCCGCGCCATCGTGCACCGACCGGCGGTCCTCGTCTTCGACGACTCGTTCTCGGCGCTCGACCTCAGCACCGACGCGCGCCTTCGGCAAGCCCTGTGGGACGAGCTGCCCGAGGTGACCAAGATCGTGGTCGCCCAGCGCGTGTCCACCATCACCGGCGCCGACCGCATCGTGGTTCTCGAAGACGGCCGCATGGTCGGTCTCGGCACGCACGAGGAGTTGCTCGAGACGAGCGCCACGTACCGCGAGATCGTCGAGTCGCAGCTGGGGGTGGAAGCGTGAGCACTCCCGACGCCCTGACCGAAGAAGAGCGCGCCGAGTTCGAGCTCGCCGAGCAGGCCCGGCTGAACTCCGGTGACTGGGACAGCGTCGCCCCCGGCAAGGCCGCGAACTTCGGCGCGAGCTTCCGCCGCCTGATCGGGCTGCTGCGCCCGCACGCGTGGGCCTTCGCCGTCGTTTCGCTCCTCGGGGCGCTCGGGGTCGTGCTCGCGGTCCTCGCGCCGCGAGTGCTCGGTACCGCGACGAACATCATCTTCGAGGGGGCCGTGTCGCGTGCCCTCGGGCAGAGCTTCCCCGCGGGCACGTCGAAAGACGCCGTCGTCCAAGCACTGCAGTCGGGCGGACAGAACGAGTTCGCCAACGTCGTCGCCGCGATGGACACCTTCCAGGTCGGCGCCGGCGTCGACTTCGACGCTCTGCGCCTGGTCATCGTCGCGGTCCTCGCGATCTATGTCGGCTCGTCCCTGCTGTCGTGGATCCAGGGCTACGTCATCAACGTGATCATGGTGCGCACGATGTGGCGTCTGCGCGAAGACGTCGAGGCGAAGATCAACCGCCTGCCGCTGTCGTACTTCGACAAGGTGCAGCGGGGGGAGCTCATCTCGCGCGTGACGAACGACATCGACAACATCACGCAGACGATGCAGCAGTCGCTCTCGAGCGCGCTCACCTCGGTGCTCACGGTCGTCGGCGTGCTGATCATGATGTTCACGATCTCCTGGCAGCTCGCGCTCGTGGCGCTCGTCTCGCTGCCGCTGATGGCGATCATCTTCGGCGTGATCGGCCCCAAGTCGCAGAAGGCGTTCGGCACGCAGTGGAAGAAGGTCGGGCGTCTCAACGCCCGCGTCGAGGAGTCGTTCTCGGGCCACGCGCTGGTCAAGGTTTACGGCCGAGAGAAAGACGCCCGCGAGAAGTTCGAGGTCGAGAACGAAGAGCTCTACCAGGCGAGCTTCCGGGCCCAGTTCCTCTCCGGCATGATCATGCCGGGCATGATGTTCGTCGGAAACCTCACCTACGTCGGGATCGCGGTGCTCGGCGGTCTCATGGTCGCGGGCGGTCAGCTCCGCCTCGGCGACGTGCAGGCGTTCATCCAGTACTCGCAGCAGTTCACGCAGCCGCTGTCGCAGCTGGGTGGCATGGCGGCCGTCGTGCAGTCGGGGACCGCCTCGGCCGAGCGCGTCTTCGCCTTGCTCGACGCCGAGGAACAGGAGCCGGATGCCGCCGACGCCCCGCGCCCGGTCGACGGTCGCGGCGTCATCGAGTTCGAGAACGTCGCGTTCGCCTATACGCCGGAGCGCCCGCTCATCACGGATCTGTCTTTCCGCGTCGAGCCTGGGCAGACGGTGGCGATCGTGGGGCCCACCGGCGCGGGCAAGACGACGCTGGTCAATCTCGTCATGCGGTTCTACGAGCTCGACTCCGGTCGCATCCTGCTCGACGGACAGGACATCGCCGACCTCCGCCGCGACGACGTTCGCTCGCGCACCGGCATGGTTCTGCAAGATCCCTGGCTGTTCGCCGGCACGATCCGCGACAACATCCGCTACGGGCGCGAGAGCGCCACCGACGACGAGATCGTCGAGGCTGCCGTGGCCACACGGGTCGACCAGTTCGTGCACTCGCTGCCCGACGGGTACGACACCGTGCTCGACGAGGACGCGGCGAACGTCTCGGCCGGTGAGAAGCAGCTCATCACGATCGCGCGCGCGTTCGTCGCCCGCCCATCCGTGCTGATCCTCGACGAGGCCACCTCATCGGTCGACACCCGCACCGAGTCGCTGCTGCAGCAGGCGATGGCGGCTCTGCGCGAGGGACGCACCTCGTTCGTCATCGCGCACCGTCTCTCGACCATCCGCGACGCCGATCTCATCCTCGTGATGGAGCATGGCGACATCGTCGAGCAGGGCACCCATGACGAGCTCATCGCCCAGCACGGCGCGTACTGGCGTCTCTACCAGTCGCAGTTCCAGAACGCCGCCACGGCGGAGCTCGATGCCGACGCGCGTGCCGACGCGCAGGGAGCTGTTCAGGGCGTCGAGTCCTGAGGGCGCTTGCCCCTGAACAGCCCTGACCGGGGGTGCCTTCGGGGTGTGCAAAAGCGCCTCAGGTACAGTGGACGCGCCGTGCGATCCCGCCCCGCGCGCCCGCTTCCGCCGCTCAGATAGGCCTCACCACCCGTGACCACTCCTGCGACGCCCTCCGATCCGACGCCGGACGACAGTCCGGTCGACGCGCCCGCTGACCGTCCCCTGACCGTCCTCATCGGCGCCGACACCTTCCTCCCCCACGTCAACGGTGCCGCCCGCTTCGCGGAGCGTCTCGCCGCGGGGCTCGTCGCCCGCGGGCACGACGTGCACGTCGCCGCCCCGAGCATCGGGCACAGCCACTCGGGCACCTTCACCGAGGTGATCGAGGGGGAGCCGATGACTATGCACCGGCTCCCCGCCTACCGCTTCCTCCCGCACGACTGGCTGACGTTCGTGCTCCCGTGGCGGGCCAAGCACTACGCGCGTCAGGTGCTCGACCAGGTGAAGCCCGACGTTGTCCACATCCAGTCGCACATCGTGATCGGTCGTGGGCTCACCCGCGAAGCGCGCACGCGCGGCATCCCGGTCATCGCGACCAACCACGTCATGGCTGAGAACATCCTCGACTTCACGACCCTCCCCGACTTCCTCGATCGCATCTTCGTCAAGCTCGCCTGGGCAGATGCGGCGCGGACGTTCGCGATGACCCGCGCGGTGACCACCCCCACTCGCCGGGCTGCCGACTTCCTCGAATCGACGATCGGGATCCGGGGCGTCATTCCGATTTCGTGCGGGATCGACCGCTCCAACTACACGCCCGATCTCGGGCCTCGCGAGGCGAGCCGCGTCCTCTTCGTCGGCCGTCTCACGACCGAGAAGGGCATCGACGTGGTGCTGCGTGCGCTCGCGATGCTCGACCCCGCGCTCGACGTGACCTTCGACATCGTCGGGGGCGGCGACCAGCGTCGCAGTCTCGAGCAGCTCGCCGAGCAGCTGGGTCTCGCCGACCGCGTGATCTTCCACGGCCACACCTCCGAAGAGGAGCTGCGTTCGCTGTACACGCGGGCGACCGTCTTCGCCATCGCGTCGATCGCGGAGCTGCAGTCGATCGCGACGATGGAGGCCATGGCATCCGGTCTCCCCGTGGTCGCGGCCGACGCCGTGGCACTGCCGCACCTCGTGCACGACGGGGAGAACGGCTACCTGTTCGAGCCGGGCAACGCCGAGGAGCTGGCGGCTCGCTTGACCGACGTGCTGACCGCCGACCCCGAAGAGCGGCGGCGCATGCAGCAGGCCTCGCTCGACGGTGTCATCGTGCACGACATCGGCCGCACCCTCGACACCTTCGAGGCGCTGTACCGCGGACAGCCGATCCCGGAGTGACCACGTGCACGTGGTGATGTTCGCCGATCAGCACCTCGAGTCGCTCGGCGGCGCGCAGGTGTCGATGCGGCTGCAGAAGCGGTTCCTCGAGCGCGCCGGCCACGTCGTGACGGTCGTCGCTCCGCGCATGCACCGGCCCGCGCCCGATGACGGGGCCTACGTCGATCTCCCTTCGCTCGCCATCACGCCCGATCGCGAGTACGCGCTGACCTGGCCGGGTGCCCGCACGGACCGGTTCGTGGATGCCGAACTCGGTGCGCGCCTGCCCGTCGACGTCGTGCACGTCCAGGGTGACTTCTGGGGCGCGTTCATCGGTCACCGATTCGCGGCCCGGCATCGCCTGCCCGTGGTCCACACGATGCACAACCGCGTCGACGTCGGTATCGAGGCGACGGCGCCGTTCCCGTCGCTCGTGCTGCGGGTGCTGAACTCCTGGGCGCGGCGCGCGTTGCGCGGACCGGAAACTCGGAGGAGTGCGGTGATCTCGCAGTCCTCGGGTGAGAATCCGCGAGGTCCGCGCGATTCTGCGGGTTCCGCGACCGCCGTTCCCGCCGCGGAATCGGCCGGCGGCTGGGCGTACCTCCGCCGCTTCGCCGGGCTGTCCCGCGCGATCACCGCGCCCTCCGCGCACTTCGCGCGACGGCTCGAACAGCACGGTGTCGTCCCGCGGGACGCGGGAGTCGACGTCGTGTGGAACGGCATCGACGATGACCTCCTCGACGCCGCCCTCGCCGTCGGTGCCGAGGCCCGCCGCCCCGGGAAGCCGCGTTTCGTCTGGCTCGGACGCATGAGCCCCGAAAAGCGTCTCCTGCCCTTCCTCGAGGCGGTCGCCCGGTCGGGGATCGACGCCGACGTCGAGATCATCGGTGGCGGCGGGCAACTCCGCGCGGCGCAGAAGCTCGTCGCCGAGACCGGGCCGGTGGCATCCGTGGTCTTCTCCGGGCGGCTGAGCTACGCCGAGACGCTGGCCCGGTTGGCCGCCGCCGACGCTGTCGTGCAGACCTCGATCGGGTTCGAGACGCAGGGGATGACGGTCTTCGAGGCGGCCTCGCTCGGGACCCCGGCCGTGGTCAGCGACCCCGATATCGCGTCCGAACTGGGGGCGGGTGTGTGGGCGGTTCCGGATGCCACGACCTCCGCCCTCGCCGAGACCCTGCGCCGCGCGGCTTCCGACATCACCGCCGGCACCCCGGTCGAGGTCGACCCGACGATTGCGGAGCGCTTCCGCCAGTCTTCGCGCACCGCGGCGATGATCGCCGTGTACGAACGAGCGGTCGCCCGCGGGCGCTGACCCCGGGTCAGTCGGCCGCGTGGGTCACGAGGACCCGGTCGTCCGCGTCGGTGGTGGTGGCGTCGCCGGCCCGGCGGGCGCCGGTGTTCGCGGGCGCCGAGGTCGATGCCGGTGCTACGGCCGGGGCCGGGGCGACAGCCGGGACCTCGGCGGATTCCTCGGCGACGGCGGTGCGCGTCGTCGATTCGGGCGCACGTACCGGGCGCGGCGTGTCTGCGGCGCGAGCGGTCGCCTCGGCCTCGCGGGACCGGCGGCGGCCCCGGCGCGGCGAGGCGTTATCCCGCCGACGGGCCTCCCGCTCGGGGTCGGTGGGGATGGGACGGTAGCCGTCGGTGCGGATCAGCCACACCGACGCGACCACGCTGACGAGGGCGAGGAGGGCGAGAGCGATCAAGTAAGCCATGGCAGAAACGCTACGCAGCGATAATTTCTGCCGCGAGTGGCATAATGGACGCTGTTCGATTGATTTCTGCCACTCCGAGAGGTGCGCATGCGTTCTGTCGCCGTCGTCATCCAGCCCGGGTTCGCCCCGTTCGAGTTCGGTCTCGCCTGCGAGGCGTTCGGCCTCGATCGCAGCGACGACGGCATCCCGAACTTCGATTTCCGGATCGTCGCGCCCGATCCCGGCGCGGTGCCCTCGAACATCGGGTTCTCGGTCAATGTCGAGCTCGGACTCGAGGCGGCGGCCGACGCTGACATCGTGGTGCTCTCGCCGATTCCCCGCGACCAGTGGGGCGCCGTCGATCCACGCGTGACAGAGATCGTGCGTGCTGCGCACGCGCGAGGCGCCTGGCTGCTGAGCGTGTGCAGCGGCGCCTTCGTGATCGCCGCCGCGGGGGTGCTCGACGGCAAGCGTGCCACCACGCACTGGCGCTACGCGGACGTGATGGCGCGCATGTACCCCTCGATCGAGGTGGACCCCGACGTGCTCTACGTGCAATCGGAGCGCATCATCACGAGCGCGGGGACCGCGGCAGGGCTCGACGCCTGCCTGCACCTGCTCCGCCAGGAGCTCGGCGCGGAACTGACCAACCGCATCGCGAGGCGTATGGTCGTCGCCCCGCAGCGCGACGGGGGACAGGCCCAGTTCATCGCATCGCCGCTTCCTGCGGCCCCCTCGCTCTCGCTCGCCCCGGTGACCGAATGGATGCTCCAGAACCTCGATGCCGAGCTCTCGGTCGACCAGCTCGCGTCCCGCGCGCACATGTCGGCGCGCACGTTCGCCCGGCGTTTCAAGGCCGACCTGGGCGCCACTCCGGCAGCGTGGCTCGCGCGACAGCGCCTGCTCCACGCGCAGCGGCTCCTCGAGGAGACGGATCTCGGCCTCGATCGCATCGCGGCGGAGTGCGGCTTCGGCTCCGCGGCCGTGCTGCGGCAGAATTTCGCTCGCACCCTCGGCCTGACTCCGACGGCTTATCGTGCGCGCTTCTCCTGCGCCGACGACGTGCGTGCGGCAGCCGGCGAGGCCGTGCCGGCCTGACGTCGCCCGCTGCCCCGGGGTGCGGCATCCCCGGGTCCTGTTCGTCTCGGTCCTGCTCGTCGCGCGCCGTCGAGGGCCCGGGTCGTCGCCGGGTCGTTGCCGGGTCGTGCGCCGTCGTGCGGACTTCGTCGCCGACGCGCCGCTCGGGCGGTGTCTATAGCGGCGTGTCGGGGTTGAACTCCGCGCGACGGTCCCGTGGTCGCCCCGCGCCCCGCCCTCAACCTCGAAGGGAATCTCGCATGCCGCAGCCCAACGTCTCGCGAAACGCCCCACCCATTGCTCCGGGAGCCTCACGCTGCTAAACTTGAGTCAACGCAGCTCAAGTTTTGAGGGCAGCGAAACAGACTTCCAGGAGACACCATGAACGCCACTCAACAGCCGGGGCAGGAGGACGCGCGCAGCGCCCTCGAGCAGTTCGGGATCAACCTCACCGACCGGGCCCGCCAGGGCAAGCTCGACCCCGTGATCGGGCGCGACGGCGAGATCCGCCGCGTCAGCCAGGTGCTCACCCGGCGCACCAAGAACAACCCCGTTCTCATCGGCGAGCCCGGCGTCGGCAAGACCGCCGTCGTCGAGGGCCTCGCCCAGCGCATCGTCGCGGGCGACGTCGCCGAGAGCCTCAAGAACAAAGAGCTCGTCTCGCTCGACATCTCGGCGCTCGTCGCCGGGGCGATGTACCGCGGCCAGTTCGAGGAGCGCCTCAAGAGCGTCCTCAAAGAGATCACCGAGTCCGACGGACGCATCATCACGTTCATCGACGAGCTGCACGTGCTCATGGGTGCGGGCGGCGGCGAGGGTTCGGTCGCAGCCTCCAACATGCTCAAGCCCATGCTCGCCCGCGGTGAGCTGCGGCTGATCGGTGCGACCACGCTCGATGAGTACCGCGAGTTCATCGAGAAGGATGCCGCCCTCGAACGCCGCTTCCAGCAGGTCTACGTCGGCGAGCCCACGGTGGAGGACACCGTGGCGATCCTGCGCGGCCTCAAGGAGCGGTACGAGGCGCACCACAAGGTCGCGATCGCCGATGCGGCGCTCGTGGCCGCGGCATCCCTCTCCAACCGGTACATCCCGTCGCGCCAGCTCCCCGACAAGGCCATCGACCTGATCGACGAGGCCGCGTCGCGCCTGCGCATGGAGATCGACTCGGCCCCGCTCGAGATCGACGAGCTGCGCCGGCATGTCGACCGCCTGAAGCTCGAAGAGCTCGCGCTGAAGAAGGAGAAGGACGACGCCTCGAAGGAGCGTCTGGCGACCCTTCGCGAGACGCTCTCGGCGGAGCAGGCCAAGCTCGACGAACTGCAGGCCCGGTGGGAGCGCGAACGCGCATCCCTCAACCGCGTGGGTGAGCTCAAGACCCGTCTCGACGCGGCCCGCGTGGATGCCGAACGCGCCCAGCGCGAGGGAAACCTCGAGCGCGCGTCGCGCCTGCTGTACGCCGAGATCCCGGCGCTCGAGCGCGAGCTGATGGTCGCCGAGCGCGAGGAGCCCGCGGGCGACCGCATGGTCAACGAGCAGGTGACCGACGAAGACATCGCGGCCGTCATCGCGGCGTGGACGGGTATCCCGGTGGGGCGTCTGCTGCAGGGCGAGACCGAGAAGCTGCTGCACCTCGAGCGCGAGCTCGGCAAGCGCCTGATCGGACAGAAGGATGCCGTGAAGGCGGTGTCCGACGCCGTCCGTCGCTCGCGCGCCGGGATCAGCGACCCCAATCGTCCGGTCGGTTCGTTCCTGTTCCTCGGACCCACGGGTGTCGGCAAGACCGAGCTGGCGAAGTCGCTCGCCGACTTCCTCTTCGACGACGAGCACGCCATGGTGCGCATCGACATGTCAGAGTACGGCGAGAAGCACTCCGTCTCGCGTCTGGTCGGTGCCCCTCCGGGGTACGTCGGATACGAGGCCGGCGGCCAGCTCACCGAGGCCGTGCGCCGACGCCCCTACAGCGTCGTGCTGCTGGATGAGGTCGAGAAGGCGCACCCCGAGGTGTTCGACGTGCTGCTGCAGGTGATGGACGACGGGCGCCTGACCGACGGTCAGGGGCGCACCGTCGACTTCACCAACGTCATCCTGATCCTGACCTCCAACCTCGGCTCGCCGATCCTGATCGATCCGACGCTGTCGATGGATGCCAAGCGGGAGCAGGTGCAGGCGCTGGTCCGCCAGGCCTTCAAGCCCGAGTTCGTGAACCGTCTCGACGACATCGTGATCTTCCAGGCCCTCAGCCAGGACGATCTCGCCCAGATCGTCGAGCTGGCGGTCGACGCCCTCCACAAGCGCCTGCGCGAGCGCCGGCTGACCCTCGCGGTCACGCCCGATGCCCGCTCGTGGCTCGCGGAGCGCGGCTACGACCCGGTGTACGGCGCGCGCCCGCTGCGGCGGCTCATCCAGTCCGAGATCCAGGATCGCCTCGCCATGGCGATCCTCGCGGGCACGGTGCGCGACGGCGATGTCGTCAAGGTCGACGTGGCCAGCGACGGCGACTCGCTCATGCTCGTGAGCACGGGCCCGGCGTCGGACGGTTCCGAAGACGACGACGTCATCGAGGCGGAGATCGTCGAGTAAGTCGAACAGGGAGGGGGATGCCGCGCGAGTGCGTGGCATCCCCCTTTCGCGTTCGTCCGACGGACGAGTGCGGCGCTCAGTCCATGAATGCCCGGATCAGCCGTCTCCACAGGGGTGGGCGGTCCGTGGTCGGGCGTCGTGCGCGCCACCGCTCCTGCATGGTCTTCGACCGGGTGCGCAGGCTCTGCAGTGACTGCAGGGTGCGCCACCGCTGCACCCTCCCGAGAACCGGGAGGCGCCGCGTCACCGTCTCCGGCAGGAGGAGGACGAGGCTGGCGGCGGCGGCGACGAACAGCCCGATGCTGATGGCGCCGGAGACGGGGGCGCTGACGATCCCGAAAATGACCGAGACGAGGATTCCGAGGACGATCGCGATGAGGGAGACCGTTCGCGGCAGCGTCGTCGAGGTCGCATCGCTGCGGAGTACCCAGCCGACGAGCGAGATGAACCCGCCGTATCCCAAGGCCACGAAGAGTGCTCCGATCGAGACGGGGGCGTTCATCTCGCTCGCCACGACGATGCAGAACACCGACCACGCGGCGATCGGGACGCCGAAGAGCGCGAGGAACGAACCCGCGGGGAAGCGGACCGGGGGTGCGTCGTCGGGCGGCAGGCCGTAGCCGATCCTCGTCACGCGCTCTGCCGCGCGCAGAGCACGCAGACGCGCCAGCGCCACCTGCTTCCGCAACGGCAGCACTTCGCTGACGGCCAGCGTCACGAGCATCACGCCCCAGGCGGCGGCCCAGAGGACGATGGTCTGGGACGACGATCCCGGCGAGGTCGCGATCACCGAGGGGGTCAGGTTCGCAAGCGCCAGGAGCAGGACGGCCGCGAGCGTGGTGAGCGCGGAGAAGAGGTTGCGCGCTCGTCTCGTCAAGCGGGACCAATCGCCCGAGAATCCCGTGATCGCCCCGATCAGGGCGACCAGCGCGCCGAACAGGGCCAGAGTATCGAAGCCCGTCGAGAACGCCGGCTGCGCCCACTGACCGATCGCGCGGATCGGCTCCCAGAAGTCGTCGCCGGTGCGATTTCTCCCGTTCGAGAGGGCCGACGCCAAGAGGAAGGGGAGACCTCCCAGCATCGCCGTCGCGGCGGGCCAGAGGATCCACGCACCGAAGCGATCACCCGCCGGTGGAGTGGCGAGAGGTTGGGGGGAAGGGGAGATGTCAACGGTCATAACGCGGGAGCGTACGGCCCCTCGCGCAGGCGGGTGTCAGAGATCACCCGGTCCACGAGAAACGCCGCCCCGCGCGAGACGCACTGCATCAGCGCGTGTCTCGCTCGAAACGGCGTTTCGCGGGAGCGACTCCGCGCGTTTACTCGTCGACGAGAAGCGACTCCGCGACCGTGCGGCGCTCGCGCGGAGCGAGCTCACGCTGGCGCAGGCCCTCTTCGGCGGCTTCCACGTCGCCGAGGGTGCCGACGGCGATGACGGTGACCGGCACGAAGCGGGGCTCGATGCCGAACGCGGCGCGCAGGTCGTCGGCGACGAAGCCGCCCATCTGGTGCGTGGCGAGACCGCCGGCGTGCGCCTGCACGGTGAAGTGCGCGACGGCCTGTCCGGTGTCGTACAGCGCCCAGGTGCGATCCTCGCCGTCCTCGGTCCGGGTCTCGGCGAGCGCGACGATCAGGGCGCCGGCGTTCGGGGCCCAGGCCTGGTTGAAGCCCATGAGCGCCGAGACCACGCGGCTGAACGCCTCAGAGCCGCGACGGGCGACGATGAAGCGCCAGGGCTGGAAATTCATGCCCGACGGCGCCCAGCGCGCCGCCTCGAGGGCCGAGCGCAGGGCTTCCTCGTCGATGGGGGTTTCAGGATCGAAGACGCGGGTGCTCCAGCGCTCGGCGAGGACGTCGAGGATGGGCGCGTCGGTACGGGCGGTGCGATCGAGAACGAGAGACATGGGTCCTCCTGAGAACGAAAACTGAGCCGGGACGCCGTTGACCCGATCCAGTGAACGCCATTTCCCCGCCGGATGTTCCCGTGTGACGGCGCGCGTCATCGACCTCATAGGGAGGTTTCAGGATGCCGCGCCCCGCCGCGGCGTCTCAGCCCTGCCAGGAGGCTGGTCCGGCGCTTCCCGCGGCGTACTCGTCGAGGGGCACCTCGTTCTCGCGCCACGCGTCGATCACCGGCTGGACGATCCGCCAGCACTGCTCGGCCGCGTCGCCGCGTACGGCGAGCATGGCGTCGCCGTCGAGGATGCCGGAGAGCACCTCGCCGTACGCCTTGAGCGCGCCCTCGCCGAGGTCGGCGGCGAGCGTCACCCGCTCGAGTTCGAGCGGGTCGTCGGCGCCGTTGACGTTGAGCTCGAGGCTCATCGTGTCGGGGCCGAGCGAGAAGACCAGCTTCGACGGCTCGCTCTCGCCCACGAAGCCGCCGGGCAGGTGCCGCACGGGCTTGAAAGTGACCGTGACCGCCGGGTCTCCGGCATCCAGAGCCTTCCCCGACCGCAGGGTGATCGGCACCCCCTGCCACCGGGCCGTGCGCACCTCGACGGTCATCTCGGCGAGCGTCTCGGTCTGGCGCGAGGGGTCGACGCCGGGCTCGTCGACGTACGACACGAAGTGCCGATCGCCCACTTCGCCGGCGGTGTAGCGGGCACGGCGGGAGTTGGTCACGGGGTCGTCATCGAGGACGTGCGTGGCGCGCAGCACCGCCGACGTCGCGTCGCGCAGGTCGAGCTGGTCGAGCGAGGAGGGCGGTTCCATCGTGACGAAGGCCATGACCTGCAGCAGGTGGCTCTGGATCATGTCGACCAGGGCACCCGCGGCGTCGTAGTAGCCCGCGCGGCCCTCGAGGCCGAGCTTCTCGGGGAAGTCCACCGTGATGGCGGCGATGTCGTCGGCCGACCAGACGCTCTCGACGAGGCGGTTCGCGAAGCGGACGCCGAGCAGGTTCAGCACGGTCGAGCGACCGAGGAAGTGGTCGATGCGGAAGACCTGGTCCTCGGGAACGAGGGTGGCCAGCTGCTGGTTGAGCTTGTGCGCGCTCGCCTCGTCGGTGCCGAAGGGCTTCTCGAGGGCGAGGATCGTGCCCGCCGGGATGGTCACGTCGCCGAGCGCGATGCAGGACTTCTCAGTGACCGCCGGCGGAACGGCGAAGTACAGCGCGGGGCGTCCCTCCGCCGCGTCGAGGAGCTTCTGCAGGTCGGCGGCCTTCGTGATGTCGGCCTGCGAGTAGGTCGTCGCTGCTACCTGGTCGAAGGCTGACTCGGCATCCATCGTCTGGAAGGCCTTGTGCACGACTTCGCGCCAGTGCTCATCGGTCCAGTCGTCCATGCCGGCGCCGTGCAGTCGCACCGACCGGCCGGGCTCGCGCGCGAGCAGTTGACCGAGCGCCGGGAGGAGCAGTCGGGAGGTGAGGTCGCCCGAGGCGCCCAGGATGATCAGGGTCGTGTCCGCCGCCATGCCGCTCACTGTAGCGACCCCCTCCGACGTCACCGTGCCCTTGCGGTGGACCGCTCAGGAGGTGCATAGGTCGGAGCCGGTGTTTGCTGCCATGATCCGAGGGTGACGACTCCGATCGAGGACTACGCCGTCCTCAGCAACTGCCGCTCCGCCGCGCTCGTCTCCCGCGAGGGGAGCATCGACTGGCTGTGTCTGCCCCGGTACGACAGCGGCTCGATGTTCGGCGCACTGCTCGGCGACGAGTCGCACGGTGCCTGGTCGCTGCGGCCGGCCGACGCCGATGCGCGTGCGACGCGTCGGTACGACGGCGACACCTTCGTGCTCGTGACCCGATGGGAGACGGCCACGGGCATCGCCGATGTCTACGACGCGATGCCGATCGACGAAGGCGTCGAGAGCGTCATCCGCCGCGTCGTCGGAGTGTCGGGGGAGGTCGACTTCGTCAGCGAGGTGCGTTTGCGCTTCGACTACGCCCGCGCCGTGCCGTGGGTTCAGCAGATCGGCCATGGCGGCGACCACGCGATCCTCGCCGTCGCCGGTCCCGATGCGGTCGTCATCCGTGGTCCCCGGCTCATCGCCGTCGACACCGCCCACAAGGGTCGCTGGACCACGGCTGCCGGGCAGAGCGTCGACTCGGTGCTGTCGTGGGGGCCCTCTTGGCGGGACGCTCCCGCCGCGTTCACCGTCGAGGCCGCTCTCGAACGCACCCGCGAGTGGTGGGCGGCCTGGGCCGACCGGGTCCAGTCCGCGGGCACCCACGCCGCGCTCGTCACGCGTTCGCTCATGGTGTTGCGCGCGCTCACCCATTCCGAGACCGGGGGAATCGTGGCGGCGGCCACGACGTCGCTCCCCGAGGCCTTCGGCGGGTCGCGCAACTGGGACTACCGCTACGTCTGGCTGCGCGACGCCGCGCTGACCCTCAGCGCGTACATCGATCACGGATACCTGGATGCCGCCCAGCACTGGCGCACCTGGTTGCTGCGGGCGATCGCGGGCGACCCCGCCGACGTGCAGATCATGTACGGGATCGCGGGCGAGCGCGATCTGCCCGAGCGGGAGATCACGAGCCTCCCGGGATACGGCGGCGCCGCGCCCGTGCGCATCGGCAACGGAGCCGTCACCCAGTATCAGGCCGACGTGATCGGCGAGGTCATGGTCGCTCTCGAAGCCGCCCGTCGCGCCGGCGTCGAGGAGACGACCTTCTCGTGGTCGCTGCAGCGGGCATTGTTGAACCAGCTCGCGGGAGAGGTCGACAAGCCCGACCTCGGCATCTGGGAGATGCGGGGCGACCCGCACTTCTTCACCCACTCCCGGGCCATGGTGTGGGCGGCGTTCGATCGCGGCATCCGGGCCGTGGAAGAGAGCGGGCACGACGGCGAGGTCGACACGTGGCGCACCCTGCGCGACAGGGTGCGCGCCGACATCGACGCGCGCGGCGTGCACGAGGGCGGCTGGTTCACGCAGCACTTCGGCACCGACGAGGTCGATGCGTCGCTGCTGGTGCTTCCGCAGGTCGGCTTCTGCGCGTACGACGACCCGCGCATGCTCGCCACCGTCGCCCGGATGGAAGAGACGCTCATGCCCGACGGGTGGCTGCTGCGTTATCGCACGACCGGCGTCGATGGGCTGAGCGGCGACGAGCATCCGTTCCTCGCCTGCTCGTTCTGGCTGGTCGGACAGTACGCGCACAGCGGCCGACGCGAGGAGGCCGTGGCGTTGATGAGGCGTCTCACCGCGGTGGCGAACGACCTCGGTCTGCTCTCGGAGGAGTACGACCCGACCTCGAAGCGGCAGGCGGGCAACACCCCGCAGGCGCTGTCGCACCTCGCCCTGGTGGGCGCGGCCGATGCCCTGGATGCCACGGCCCGACGCTGAGGTGCCGTCTGAGGGCCCACTGCCTCTGCACCGTCATGCGGAGTTCGTCGCCGGCTCGCCGGGACGTCGGCATCCGGAACCGGCGTGTCACCCACGGAGTCCGCCCGACGGGCCACGCGGCTCGACGGTCGAGTCCGAGGCCGCCCGCTCTCACACCGCCTCCGCCTGCGCCGCCCTCGACCCCGCGGCGCGGGCCTAGAGTCGTCGCATGGACGACGACGTCGAGCTGCGCCGCCTGCGCGAGCAGGTCTACGGCGTCGACGGGGCCCGGGCGACCCCGGCCATGGTCGACCGCCTCGCGGAGCTCGAGGAACGCGCCCGCGGCGCCGCGGCGGAGCCGTCCGAGGAGTCCTCGCCGGATCCCTCGACAAGAGCGACTCCGGATGCCGAGCCCCCGGTGCCCGCCGAGGAGACGATCGCGCGCGACCCCCGCCGTTCGCTCGTGCGCGGGACGCTCACCGCGCTCGCGGCCCTCGCCCTCGTCGGCATCGGCGACGCGATCGGGTCGGGGCTGTCGGCGGTTCCCTCGACGGCGGCGACGGCCGACCCCGCGACCGCGAGCCTTCCCGAGCTCATGTTCCCCCAGACCGTGGAGGACGTCATCTCGGCCGAGATCCTGCGCGACAGCGGCATCGACCCCGCGAGCACGCGCTACATCGCCACGGTGAGCGATTTCCGTATCTACCTGGCCCAGCCCGACGACGGCGACGGTCGGTGCATCGCGACCTTCACCTCGACCGACAACGACCCCTGGTCCGCGGGGTGCGCGAGCGGCGCGCAGATCGGCGCCGCCGTCTTCGGTATCGACCGGAGACTCACCGTCGCGATCGGCGAACCGGTGTCGTCGGGGGTCGATGGCATCCCGATCCGTCTATCCGACAGCGTCACGGCGTTCGTGGCGCGCTGAGCGAAGGAGATTCCATGTTCGATCCCTCCGGCGCCTTTCCGGGGTTCGCCGTCGACGACCTCGAGGCCGCCCATCGGTTCTACGCCGACACCCTCGGTCTCACGGTGAAGGTCGTCGGGGCGACAGGCTTCCTCTCCCTCCGGCTCGGCTCGGGGGGAACCGTGCTCGTCTATGGCAAGCCGCATCACCAGCCCGCGTCGTTCACCGTGCTGAACTTCCCCGTCGCCGACGTCGAGGCCGCCGTCGACGACCTCCGCTCCCGCGGCGTCGAGACGAAGATCTACGACGACGCCGACTTCCCCACGGATTCGCGGGGCATCATGCGCGAGGGCGGACCGCTCATCGCGTGGTTCCGCGACCCTGCCGGGAACGTCCTCGCCGTTCTCGAGGAATGACCGCGCGTCAGCCGCGAGCCTGCAGATCCGTGCCGGTCGCGTCGAGGCGGAACGACGCGTCGCGGTAGTCGTCGCGCAGACCGAAAGAGACCTCCGGCACTCCTACGTTGCGGATGAAGGTCGGGCTCTGCACGTCGTCGTCGGTCGCGCGCTGGATGAGAAGAGTCGCTCCGTCGGTGGGCAGGCCGCTCTGCGCCGAGGCGTCTTCGACGGTCGGCCAGAGGCGGTCGAGGGCCACATCCGACCACGAGAACTGCTCCGCGGGGAGTTCCGGCTGGCTGTGCGCCGGGCCGTCGTGCGTGACGCGCCCGCCGCGATACGTCCACTCGTCGGTCTCGACGGCCCCGGCGCGGATCGGGGCGTCGACGATGACGGCATCCGGGATCACGGTGATCGACACGATCCGGTCGTGGCCGATCTGCTCCTCGAGCGACCTCTCCGCGGTGCGGAGGGCGTCGGGGCGACGCATGTCGACGCTCCACCGCCCGTCGGCCCATGCGTCGATCGTCAGTCCGACCGCCTCACGGAACGGGAACACCACGGCGGCACCGGCGACGACCGCCACCACGGCGAACAGCGCCAGTCTGAGGGGGCGTCCGCGGCTGCCGATGCCGAGAAGGGGTCCTCGGCGTCGTCCCTTGTCGATCCGGGTTCCCGGCGGGATCGGACGCACCTCGACGTCGGAGCGCGGCGGTACCACCAGCAGCGCTGCTTCGGCGGGCGAGAGTTCCCCGTCGACGAACGCGATCTCGGGTTCGCCCTCGAGCAGGATCGCGACATCCCGCTCCATCCCGGCCTGGAAGACCGGCAGCTCGGTCAGGGGGATGACCGTGCGGAGGGTGGTCGCCCAGGCGTCTCCCGTGAGCGAGACGACCGTGACATCCAGGTCGCAGACCGGCTGATCGTTGATCTGCGTGCCGGTCTGGCGCAGCGCGTCGATGCGTGCCCGCCCCAGCCGCCGCGCGTCGCGCGCGTCGTTCACGGCGCCAGGCGATGGCACGGACGCGGCAAGGCTGCTCCCCAGCCGGCCGAGGGTGGCCGCGAGGACGAGGACGGTGAGGGCGATGCCGAAGACCGGCATCCCCGTGTCCGGATTTCCCAGCAGGGCGACGACGAGACCGCCGATCACCGCGCCCAACGACGCGAAGGCAAGAAGGCGAAGCACCGAGAGAGCCTAGTCGCCCCGGGTGAACACGACAGAGAAGGGGAGGGATGCCGAAGCCCTGGCATCCCTCCCCTCTCCCCCCTCGCGGAGAGCTGCCCTCAGCCCTTCAGCGCCTCCGCGAGCTTCACACGGGCGCCCATGCGCAAGAGCGAGTTGCGGTAGATCCGCGAGCCGATGCCGATGGCCGCGACGCACGAGGCGATCAGGATCACCAGCGAGAGCACGGGCTCCCACCACTGCGCGTCGCCGAGGTACATCCGCAACGGCATCCCCACGGGAGCCGAGAACGGCACGTACGACATGATCGTCAACACGACGGGATTGTCGTTGAAGAAGATCACGAGGAAGTACGGCGCCATGATCAGCATCGTGATCGGTGTGGTCGTGGCGCCGATGTCCTCCTGTCGCGAGACCATCGCCGCCGCTGCGGCGAACAGCGCCGCCAGCAGCACGAAGCCGAAGAGGAAGAAGATCGCGAACCACGCGATCGGGGCGCCGAGGGTGCTGAGCACCCCCGCCTGATCCGTCACGGCCAAGCCGATCACCGCGACGGCCGCGAGCAGCACGATCTGCGCCATCGCCAGCACGGTGTTGCCGAGCACCTTGCCCGCCAGGAGGGCGCGCACCGGGATCGCCGAGATGAGGATCTCGACCACGCGCGTCTGCTTCTCCTCGACCACGCTCTGCGCGATCGTGCCGCCGAACGTCGAGGCCGCGATGAGGAATACGAGACCGAAGCCGAGGGCGATGAAGTAGCGCAGCGCGCTCGCCGCGCCCGCGCCCGGCTCGAGCTCCTGCACGGACGGGGTCTCGCTGAGCATCTGCAGCAGCGTCGAAGGGACGCTGTCTTTCACCACGACGGTGTAGTCGAACGCGGCATCCGAAGATCCCGAGACCAGGGCGGCATCCACCGTCCCGTCTTCGACGAGGGCCGTGGCCGCCGCGTCGTCGTCGGCGACCGTGACCTCGAGACCCTCGACGTCGGCCACCGCGGACTGCGTCTGCGAGGTGACGGCGACGGGGATGCCACCACCGGAGAGGGTGTTCGCCGTGAAGCCGCCCCACAGCACCGAGGCGAGGGCGGCGAGCACGAGGATCGCGGTCGAGATGACGAACGCCTTGCTCCGCAGCTTCGAGCCGATCTCGCGTTCGGCGACGAGCCACACGCTCTGCAGGTCGCTCGGAGCCTTGTGGGCGGTCGAGGTGCTCACTGGATGACCTCCTTGAAGATCTCGGCCAGGGTCGGTCTCTGCGGGGCGAAGCTCACGACGTCGCCGCGCGACACCGCACCTCGCAGCACGCGCTGCGCGGTGTCGTCGTCGACGGCGTCGAAGAGGGCGTAGCCTCCGTCGAAGTCGAGCACCGTCACCCCGGGCTCGTCGCGCAACCATCCCGCGTCGCCGCGAGACACCAGCTCGTAGCGATGGGTGGCGTGCTGGGCGCGCAGGTCGTCGCGGGTGCCGGCGGCGCGGATCGTGCCCCCGGCGATGATGACGAGGTCGTCGCACAGCCGCTCGACGACGTCGAGCTGGTGCGACGAGAACAGCACGGCCGCCCCCGCCGCCGCCTTCTCCTGCAGCACGCCGGCGACGACGTCGACGGCGAGCGGGTCGAGGCCCGAGAACGGCTCGTCGAGGATGAGCACCTCGGGCTCGTGCACCAGGGATGCCGCGATCTGGGCCCGCTGCTGGTTGCCCAGCGAGAGCGTCTCGACGAGATCGCCGAGGCGCTCACCGAGTCCGAGCCGCTCGAGCAGCGCCGTCGCCTTCTCAGTCGCTTCGGCCTTGCCGAACCCGTGGAGGCGTGCGAGGTAGGCGATGTGCTCGGCGACCTTCATCTTCGGGTAGAGCCCGCGCTCCTCGGGCATGTAGCCGAAGCGGCGGCGGTCTTCCGTCGTGAGGGGGACCCCGTCGAGGGCCACCGTCCCGCCGTCGCGACCGAGCACCCCCAGCGCGATCCGCATGGTGGTGGTCTTCCCCGCGCCGTTGCCACCGACGAAGCCCGTCAGCCGCCCGGGGGCGACGGTGAAGCTCACGTCGTCGAGCACCCGGCGCCCGCCGTAGCTCTTGGTGATGCCGTCCAACTGGAGCACGGTGCATCCCTTCTTCTCGATGTTCTCCACGCTAGGGACGCCCGGGTCCGCGCACCTCCGCCGCCGGTGGGGTCGTGTGCTCCACCGTGCGGGGGAGGGCCCCGAGCGTCCCCCGAGGTCCTCGAGTTCGTCGAGGGGCGGGCTGCCCGGTGGCTTCGACGGGTTCAGCCACCTCGGTTCGCTGAGGATCGGGCTCGAGTGAGGTCCCCGAGCCTGTCGGAGGGACCGGTTGCCGTCAGGCCAGGCCGTGCCGGTGCGCGAGCACCACGGCCTGCACGCGATCGCGCGCCCCGAGCTTCTGCAGCACGTTCGACACGTGCGTCTTCACCGTCGCTTCGCCGATGAACAGGCGTGCGGCGATCTCGGCGTTGCTGAGCGCCTCGGCGACGAGCGTGAGAACCTCGGACTCCCGCTCCGTGAGCGGCTCCCCCAGGGGAAGGGGCGGAGGGACGGATCCCACGGGCCCGGGTGTGCCGACGGCGAAGCGCTCGATGACGCGGCGCGTGACCTCGGGTGCGAGCAGCGCGTCACCCGCCCCCACGATGCGCACCGCGGAGACGAGCTCTTCGGGCCCGGCGTTCTTGAGGAGGAACCCGCTCGCACCGGCCGACAGCGCCGCGAACAGGTAGTCGTCGCGGTCGAAGGTGGTGACGATGAGCACGGCCGCGTCGGAGTCGGGGTCGGCGGTGAGGCGGCGCGTCGCCTCGAGACCGTCCATGTCGGGCATCTGCACGTCCATGCAGATCACGTCGGGACGCAGGGCCTTCGCCGCGGTCAACGCGTCGATGCCCGACGACGCCTCCCCGACGACGGTGATGTCGTCTTCGAGCGACAGGATCGTGCGGAACCCCGCCCGCATCATCGCGTGGTCGTCGACCAAGAGGACGCGCAGGTCAGACACGGGTGGCCTCCTCGGCGGTGACGGGAACGCGGATGCGGACCAAGTACCCCCCGCGGGAGCGCGGGCCGATCTCGATCGTGCCGCCGGAGACCGCCGCGCGTTCGCGCATGCCCAATTGCCCGAGGCCCGGCGTGGTCGAGCCGCGTCGTCCGGTGTTCGCGATCTCGAGCTCGACGGCATCCGCGTCGAATCGCAGCCGCACGTCGGCGGTCGCCTCGGGTCCGCCGTGCCGGCGCGCATTCGTCAGGGCCTCTTGAGCGATGCGGTACAGGTTCACCTGCACGAGAGGCGGGGGATCGTGGGCCGGTTCGCCCACCACCGTGAACGTGGTGGGCAGGCCCGCGGCCGTGGCCTCGTCGACGAGCGCGGCGATCGACGTGAGCCCGTGCGTGGTCGGAGCGGTGTCGGGCTCGGCTTCGCTCCCGGGCGCGCGGAGCGTCTCGAGCAGGTGGCGTAGTTCGTGCAGAGACGTACGAGCCGAGGCTTCGACGCCCGACAGCACCTCGCGCGCCTTGTCGGGGTCGCGGGTCAGCAGGGACCGAGCGACGCCGGCCTGCACCCCCATGAGCGACACATGGTGCGCGACCACGTCGTGCAGCTCGCGCGCGATGCGCACACGGTCGAGGGCCACGGCCTGAGCCGCCGTGACCTCGCGTTCTGCCTCGAGCTCGGCCGTGCGCTCCTCGAGCGCGGCGCGCTCGCGCATCTGCTGGTAGGAGCGGTTGCCGAAGTAGTACGCGCCACCGAAGAACAGCGCGTTCACGCCGATCATCAGGAGTTGGTACGCGACGAAGGGAGAAAAGGCCCCGGCCCGCGAGAACGCGCCCTCGACGTTCGGGTCGATGGGCTGCGTGGCGTCTTGGAACATCACCACGAACAGCCAGGTGAACATGCCCACGATGATCGCGACCCGCACGATCGTGGCGCGTCGGCGGCTCGTCTCCCACGCGCCCACGGTGTACAGCGCGATGAACATCGCGATGTTGCCCGCATAGATCTCGGGGATACGCAGGGTCACGGCGAGGAAGTACGCGAACGACACGACGACGGCGGTGATGGAGGGCCAGCGTCGCCGGACGGCGAGGGGGATCGCGAGAATCAGGACGTAGCCCACGGCGAGGGCGAGAGAGGCCTGCTCGTCGCCGTACAGGCCCGAAACGGCCGAGAGCACCGCGCTGAGCAGTCCGCCGAGCAGCAGCACGACCGCGAGCACGATGTCGTTGCGCTGTTGGGCGGGGGTGAGCCGTGGCATTCCCCCACGCTACGGGGGACCTCCGGCACCTGCATCCCCCACGCGACGGAGTCAACCCGCGGGGGAATAGCCGCGCGTTCGCGATGCTTGCAGGTGAATGAACCAGGGCGCTCGGCGCCCCCGTCATCCCAGAGAGGATCACCGTGACCGACTACACGATCGGCTACATCGTCGGCAGCATCTCCAGCACCTCGATCAACCGCCGTCTGGCGAAGGCACTCGAGAAGGTGGCGCCCGAGGGCGTGACCCTCACGGAGATCCCGATCAAGGACCTCCCCTTCTACTCGCCGGACTACGACGGGAACTTCCCCGAGGTCGCGACGGACTTCAAGAAGGCGATCGAGGATGCCGACGGCGTCTTCATCGTGACCCCCGAGTACAGCCGCTCGATCCCCGGCGTGCTCAAGAACGCGCTCGACTGGTCGGCGCGCCCGTACGGCGAGGCCTCGTTCAACGACAAGCCCACCGCCGTCATCGGCACCTCCCAGGGCGGGATCGCGACCGCCGCGGGCCAGCAGCACCTGCGTTCGGTGCTCCTGCACTACAACGCCCTGGTCCTGGGCCAGCCCGAGGGCTACATCCAGTCCACTCCCGGTCTCTTCGAGGAAGACGGCACCGTGACCGACGAGGGCACCGCCGCGTTCCTCCGCTCGATCATCGAGGCGCTCGTGACGCTCATCCAGCGCACCGCTCCCGCCGAGGTCCCCTCGGTCTGACGCTCCCGCACGGCGGGGTCGGGGTTCGCCCCGGCCCCGCCGTCGCTCGTTCATCGGGCGGAGCCGCGTGCGTCGCGGTGGCGACGCCGCTGAGCCCCTGATGCCCGCCCTTCCTCGCCGAACGCGGCGTAGGGTGCGGTCATGGCATCCGTCGACGACCTCGCCCAGGCGCTCGTCGCCCGCGCGCGAGACCGCGGGCAGGCGGTCGTGCGGTGCGACGCGACGATCCCCGTCGACGAGGTGCGAGCGCGGGTGCGATCCCTGGCGAGGGATGCCGGGATGCCGGTGCGCACGGCGATGATCGACGACGTGCTGGCCGTCGCCCGCGTCGACGCTGAGCTGTGGTCGGACGGCACCCCCACCATGCGCGCCAAGCTGGCCGCCCCCGACGCGGTCGGGGAGGTCGGCTAGAGCGGCAGCGCGTCGGCCTTCCTCCGCAGCAGAGCCGCTTCGCGCTCGTTGCGGGTGAGCTCCGCCGCCGCGCGCAGCTCGGATCGCGCCTCGCTCGTGCGTCCCAGCCGCGACAGCAGCTCTCCGCGCACCGACGGGAGGAGGTGCGAGCCCCGCAGCGCCCCGGTCGCCGACAGCGCATCCACGAGAGCGAGTCCGTCGGCGGGCCCCGACGCCATCGACACCGCCACCGCGCGGTTCAGCTCCACGACGGGACTCGATGCCACGCGGCCGAGCATCCCGTAGAGCTGCACGATGGCGTCCCAATCGGTGTCGTCGACGCTCGCCGCGTCGGCGTGACACCGGGCGATCGCGGCCTGCAGCTGGTACGGCCCGCGCCCGCGCCCGAGGGCGTCGGCCCGATCGAGCAGGGAGCGACCGCGCGTGATCGCCGAACGGTCCCAGCGCCGACGGTCCTGGTCGGCGAGGAGCACGGCATCCCCGCTCGCATCGACGCGCGACGCGAAGCGCGAGGCCTGCAGCTCCATGAGCGCCGACAGCCCCAGCGCCTCGGGCTCGCGCGGCATCAGACGGTTCACCACGCGACCGAGTCGCACCGCTTCGTGCGCGAGCTCGGTGCGCAGCACGGCGTCGCCGCCGCTCGCGGCGTACCCCTCGGTGAAGATCAGGTAGATCACGCTGAGCACCGCGCCCCGTCGCGCCGGCCACTCCGCCGGCTCGGGCACCGCGAAAGGCACGCGTGCGGCCGTCAGCGCT
Source organism: Microbacterium enclense (assembly GCA_038182865.1). Classification (NCBI taxonomy): domain Bacteria; kingdom Bacillati; phylum Actinomycetota; class Actinomycetes; order Micrococcales; family Microbacteriaceae; genus Microbacterium; species Microbacterium enclense. Next base: position 1,507,560 of record CP116226.1, read on the forward strand.
CTCTTCGCGCGCACGATCCGCTGCTGCATCGTCGGCACGGGCACGAGGAAGAGCCGCGCGATCGCCTCGGTGTCGAGGCCTGCGACCACCTTCAGCGTCAGCGCCACCTGCGCCTCGCGCGGGAGCACGGGGTGGCACGCCGCGAACACCAGGCGCAGCACGTCGTCGTCGATCGGCTGCCACTCAGCATCCGAGATCTCGTCCAGGTCCGCGCCCATCAGTCGGTACTTCTCACTCAGGTTCCGCTCGCGCCTCCATCCGTCGATCGCCCGGCGCTTCGCGACGGCGGTGAGCCAGGCGCCCGGATTGTTCGGGATGCCGTCCCGAGGCCACTGCGAGAGCGCTTCGGCCACGGCATCCTGAGCCAGATCCTCGGCGGTCGCGAGGTCGCCGACCACGCGCGCGATCGTCGCGACGATCCGGGCGCCCTCGATGCGCCAGATCGCCGCGACGCGGCGCGCGACGTCGGTGGTCACGGGGGCTCAGCGGGAGGCCTGCTCCTCGCGCCAGCCCTCCTCCTTCTGGATGTACTCGTTGTCGGCGAACGCCGCGAAGTCGGTCTCGTCGGTCACGCGGCGCACCTCGAGCTTGTTGCCCGCGATGAGGGGAGCGCGGCGCGCCCACTCGATCGCCTCGTCGCGCGAGGACACCTCGATGATCCAGAAGCCGTTGAACAGCTCGTGCGTCTCGCCGTACGGGCCGTCGGTGACGACCGGCTCCTCCCCGCCGAACTCGACGACGAAGTTCTTGCTCGTGTCCTCGGCCAGGCCCTCGCCCGCGACGAGCACGCCGGCGTTGACCATGGATTCGTTGTACGCGCCCATCTCGTTGATGATCTGCTCGAACGGGATCTGCTTGTACGCCGCGTACGCCTCGTCGGTACCGCGCATGATCAGCATGAACTTCATCGTGAACTCTTCTCGTGGGTGCTCAGTCGAGCGATCGGAGGGGAGCGATTGCCTGCCCCTACTATCGCGTCGAACGGCGCCGTGCGGAATCGACAGGGGGCCGAGAAATTCTTTCGCGCACCACCGGGCGGTGTCGCAGATCCGGAGATCGGCCGCAGATCCGGATCTATGCGCACGATACGTCCGGATCCGTCGCCCGTTTCCGGATCCGGACGTCGGATGCCAGGCGTCGATACCGGGGCGGCCGCGAGCAGCTCCGCCTCGCGGGATGCCGCAACCCGGCGCTCAGCCGAAGATCATCGGCAGATCGTCGTCGTCTCCGGCATCCGTCAGGTCGAGGTCGGCGACGACGGGGACGTGGTCGCTGGGGACCTCACCCTTGCGTTCGTTGCGGTGGATCTCGGCGCCCTGAACCGCGTCGGCGAACGCGCGCGAGCCGAGGATGAAGTCGATGCGCAGGCCCTCGTTGCGGGGGAAACGCAGCTGCTTGTAGTCCCAGTAGGTGTAGCCGGTCGGGATCAGAGGACGCACGACGTCGGTCAGACCGGCCGCCTCGAACGCGGCGAAGGCCGCGCGCTCGGGCGGCGAGACGTGCGTGGTCGCCCCCTCGACGACGGTGGGGTCGCCGTTGTCGGCATCCGTCGGCGCGATGTTGAAGTCACCGGTCAGCGCGAGAGGCAGATCGGGGTCGCTCGACAGGGTATCTGCCGTGTACTGCCGCAGCTTCTCGAGCCAGTCGAGCTTGTAGACGTAGTGCGGGTCGTCGAGGCCGCGCCCGTTGGGCACATACAGGCTCCACACGCGCACGCCTCCGACGGTCGCGCCGATGGCGCGCGCCTCCTGCGGGAGGTCGGGGCCCTCTTTGCCCTTCTCGAATCCGGGCATGCCGGGGAAGCCGATCTCGACGTCCTCCAGCGGCTCACGGCTCGCGATCGCGACGCCGTTCCACTGGTTCAGTCCGTGCGCGGCGACGTGGTACCCCGCCTCTTCGAAGGCGGCGTACGGGAACTGCTCCGTCTTGCACTTGATCTCCTGCATCGCCAGCACGTCGATGTGCTCGCGCACGCAGAACTCGACGGTGCGGGTGACGCGGGCGCGGATGGAGTTCACGTTCCAGGTGGCCAGGCGCATGGCATCCAGCCTACTTTCGCCCGCCGACATCGCCGTCCGTCGTGGCGGCCCGGGCCCTCGTGCGGAGTTCGGCGTCGACACGCCGTTCCGACGTGGAGTTCACCGGCGTGTCCGGGCCGACTCCGCCTGGCGGCTCGGTGGCCCCCGACTCGGGCGGCGCGGGCGGCCGGGCGGCGCGGGCGGCCGGGCGGCGCGGGCGGCCCGGCGGCCCGGCTCGAACCCTCGAGCCGTCGTGCGGAGTCCGGCGGGAACATGCCGATTCGGCCTTCGCTCCACCGTCGTGTCGGCCGAGAACTCCGCACGACGGGCACAGGGATGCCGAGAACCCGGCCCGGCCCCCGGCATCCTGTCCCTCTAGAATCGACGCCGTGACCACCGCCTCCACTCCCGAGCTCGAAGCCGACCGTCAGGCCCTTATCGGCCTCATCAAGGACGAGGCGGTGTTCCACGGTGACTTCACCCTCTCGAGCGGGAAGAAGGCGACGTACTACGTCGACATGCGCAAGCTCACGCTCGATCACCGCGCGGCCCCCGCGATCGGTCGTCTCGTGCTCGATCTCATCGGAGACCTCGACGGTGTCGTCGCCGTCGGTGGGTTGACCCTCGGCGCCGACCCCATCGCGAACGCCGTCATGCACGAGTCGGTCCACGCGGGGCGCCCGCTCGACGCCTTCGTCGTCCGCAAGGAACCGAAAGACCACGGTCGCGGTCGCCAGATCGAGGGCGCCGACGTGAAAGGCAAGCGCGTCGTCGTCGTCGAAGACACCTCGACCACCGGCCAGTCGGCGCTCAAGGCCGTCGAAGCGTTGCGCCGCGAGGGCGCAGAGGTCGTCGCCGTCGCGGTGATCGTCGACCGCAAGACCGGCGCCCAGGCGGCGGTCGAGGCCGAGGGCTTGCAGTGGCTCGGCTCGATCGACCTCGACGACCTCGGTCTGCAGCCGCAGTAGGTCGCGCGCAAGGCGTGACGCCGCCGGGCGTCGCGACGAGGACAGGGCCCGCGACGAGAACAGGGCGTTATCGTCTCGGCCGCCCCGTTTCGGCGGCATCCCCTGTTCCGGTGGCACCGTGTCCGGGATGCCGCGCGCCCGGGTCAGCGCGGCTGATCGTCGCCCGGCCCGTCGAAGGGGTCTCGCCTGTCACCGCGACGGGAGCGGCGCCATTGCACGATGAAGGCCACGAGCGTGCCCGCGGTGATGAAGAAAGCCGTGATCAGCCAGAGTGTGCGGTCGTCCACGGATGCGTCCTCTCGGGGGTGGGCGTCAGAGGCCCTCGGCGAGCCCGTCTTCGCCGTCGGCCAGATCGCTCTCGAGAGGTTCGTCGCGCACGAGCTCGGCGACGGACCCGAGAATCTCATCGGGACGGAACGGGTACCGCTCGATCTCGCGCTCGTCGCTGATGCCCGTCATCACGAGCACGGTGTGCAGGCCCGCTTCGATGCCGGCCACGATGTCGGTGTCCATCCGGTCGCCGATCATGCCGGTGTTCTCGCTGTGCGCGCCGATGCGGTTCAGCGCCGATCGGAACATCATCGGGTTGGGCTTGCCGACGATGTAGGGCTCGCGCCCCGTCGCCTTGGTGATGAGCGCGGCGATGGCCCCGGTCGCGGGCAGTACTCCCTCGGTCGAGGGGCCCGTGGCATCCGGATTCGTCGCGATGAAACGGGAACCGCCGCGGATGAAGCGGATTGCCTTGGTGATCGCTTCGAACGAGTAGTTGCGCGTCTCGCCGACCACGACGTAGTCGGGCGCGGTCTCGGTCATGATGAAGCCCGCCTCGTGCAGAGCGGTGGTCAGACCCGCCTCGCCGATGACGAACGCGGAGCCGCCGGGCATCTGCGACCTGAGGAAGTCGGCGGTGGCGAGGGCCGAGGTCCAGATCGACGACTCGGGCACGACGAGGCCCGACGCCCGCAGCCGGGCACTCAGGTCGCGCGGCGTGAAGATCGAATTGTTGGTCAGGACGAGGAAGGGGGTTCCCTCGGCCCGCCACTGCGCGAGGAGTTCGGCGGCTCCGGGCACGGGGGTGTTCTCGTGGACGAGAACCCCGTCCATGTCGGTGAGCCAGCACTCGATCTCAGCACGGGTTCGCATGTCGTCAGCCTAGTCTCGCCCTCCGACACTGCGAGGGGGTTGCCGCGGGCGGGCAGGGCCGCCACCCTGCCCGCCCGCGGGGTCTTGAGCCTTACTTGAAGGTGTCCTTGATGTTCTCGCCGGCCTTCTTGGCGTGCGCCTCGGTCTGCTCGAGCTTGCCTTCGGCGGCCAGCTTGTCGTTGTCGGTGGCGTTGCCGATGACTTCCTTGGCCTTGCCCACGATGTCCTGCGCGGCGTTCTTGATCTTGTCGTCGAGTCCCATGATCTGTTCCTTTCGCGGATGTCGGCGTCGCGGGACACGATGGTCGCGCGGCGGAGCGAAGGCGCTCAGGAAGGAGACGGAGGATGCGGCCGATTCGTCACGCCGATGTCCGAAAAATCTCGGACGGCCCCGGTATGCCTGAATCGGAATGCACCCGTGACGCCGCCGCCTCTTCTGGTTAGGGTCGGAGGGTGACGCGTGCCGAGTGGGACCCCCGGAACCTCCCCGACCTCGCGGGCCGCACCTACCTGATCACCGGGGCGACGCGCGGACTCGGCTTCTTCGCGTGCGAGCAGATCGCCGCGGCCGGCGCCCATGTCCTGCTGACCGGGCGCAGCCCGCACAAGCTCGTGACGGCGAAAGAGGCGGTCAAGAGGGCGAACCCGGATGCCTCGATCGAGACGCTCCTTCTCGACACGAGCAACCTCGGCTCGGTGCGGGCGGCCGCGGCGACAGCGCGCGCGCGTGGACGTCTCGACGGACTTCTCCTGAACGCCGGGATCGTGCATCCCCCGAAGACGCGCGAGACGGCCGGCGGACACGAACTCGTCTTCGCCACCAACGTGCTCGGCCACTTCGCTCTGGCCGGCGAGATGCTGAAGCCTCTCGCCGCGGCGGACGGGCGCATGGTCTGGGTCGGGAGCATGTCCACCTCCCTGTGGAAGCACGTCCCCACCGATCCCGAGCTCGTCGAGGGCTACTCGCCGTGGCGCGCGTACGTGCAGTCCAAGGCGGCCACCACCGCCCTCGCCCTGGAAGCGGACCGGCGTCTGCGCGCGCACAGCGTGCAGGTGCAGAGCCTCGTCGCCCATCCCGGCTACTCGACGAGCGGACGCACGCGCGGCGTTCGCGGGGTGAACGAGCCGAGCCGCCTTTCACGCTTCGTCGATAACCTCCAGGCGCCGATCACGCAGTCCAAGGAGCACGGGGCATGGCCCTTGGTGCGGGCCCTCGTGGACCCCGCGGCCGAGGGCGGGACGATGTACGGCCCGGCGTTCGTGGCTCGTGGCCTGCCGCGCCCAGCGACGCCGGCACGTCGCACCCGCGCCGACGATCTCGGCGTCGACCTCTGGCGCGCGTGCGAGACCGCCACCCACGTGCGGTGGCCCTTCGACCGGGCGCGGCGCGCGGCATCCTGAGTCCGGCCCGTCGATGTCGCCGCCTACCCCTACAGTGATCGCATGGGCCAGGCGATCGCCGACAGCATCGATGCCGACGACATCCGCGGGCTGAGCGCCGCCGAGGTCGCCGAGAGGGTCGCTTCCGGCCAGACCAACGCGTACGTGGCCGACACCAGTCGGAGCGCGTGGAACATCGTGCGGGCGAACGTCTTCACGCTGTTCAACGGCATCGTGGGGGCGTGCTTCCTGGTGCTGTTGCTCCTCGGGCGCTGGCAGGACGCGCTCTTCGGCGTCGCCGCACTGTCGAACGCGGTGATCGGCTGCGTGCAGGAGTTCCGCGCCAAGGCCGCGCTCGACCGGCTCGCGCTGCTCAACGCGCCGCGCGCCCGCGTGCGCCGCGATGGCGCCGATGCTGAGGTGGCTCCGGGCGAGGTCGTTCGCGACGATCTGCTCGTGCTCCGCGCGGGCGACCAGGTGCCTGCTGACGCCGCGGTGGTCGAGTCCCGCGGCCTGCAGATCGATGAGTCGATGCTGACGGGCGAGTCGGATGCCGTCGACAAGCGCCCCGGCGACGACGCGCTGTCCGGATCGATCGTGGTCGGCGGCGAGGGGCTGGCCCGTGCCACGCGCGTCGGTGCGGAGTCGTACGCGAACACGTTCGCGGGCGAGGCGAAGAAGTTCCAGCTGGTCTCGAGCGAGCTGCGCACCTCGATCGATCGTGTTCTGCGGTGGGTGGGGTGGGGCATCGGGCCGGTCGGCCTGCTGGTGCTCAACGCGCAGATGATGGTCGCCGGCGGATGGGTGGAGGCCTTCCGACAGGGCACGTGGTCGCAAGCCGTGGTGAACACCATCGCGTCGCTCACCGCGATGATCCCGCTCGGCCTCGTGCTGATGACCTCCATCGCGTTCGCGGTCGGCGCGGCGAGACTCGCGGGAAAGAAGGTGCTCGTCAACGAGCTCCCCGCAGTCGAGGGCCTCGCTCGCGTCGACGTGATCTGCCTCGACAAGACCGGAACGCTCACCGCGGGGGAGATCCGCTTCGACGATGCGCTGATGCTGACCGAGCGCGCCGGATGGCGAGAGGCGCTCGGCTGGTACGGCGCCGCCGACGACGCGAACGCCACGGCGCGCTGCCTGCGCGAGCCCTTCCCCCTCGGGGCACCACTCGCGACCGCGCGCCGGATCCCGTTCTCGTCCGCGCGCAAGTGGAGTGCGGTGTCGTTCTCCGCCGGCGCCGAGGGCACCTGGGTGCTCGGGGCACCCGAGATGGTCTTCGGCGACCAGGCCGCCGACACCGCCACTGCTCTCGGGGCCGCGGTCACGCGCCTCGCCTCGTCGGGCCGGCGCACCCTCGTCCTCGCCCACACCGCCGCGCCGCTCGCAGACGCCGATGTCGAGGCCGAGCGCTTCCCCGACGAACCGGTGCCGGTCGCGGTGCTGACCTTCATCGAAGCCGTTCGCCCGGATGCCGCCGGGGCCCTGGCGTTCTTCCGCGAGCAGGGGGTGGGGGTGCGCGTCATCTCGGGCGACAACCCCCGCACGGTCGCGGCGATCGCCCGCGAGGTGGGGCTCGAGGTCGACGAGGGGTACGACGCGCGCCGTCTTCCGGAGGACGATGTCGAGCTCGGGAAGATCCTCGAGGAGCACACGGTCTTCGGTCGCGTCACCCCCGATCAGAAGAGACGCATGGTCACCGCGCTCCAGGCGCGGGGGCACGTGGTGGCGATGACCGGGGACGGCGTCAACGACGCCCTCGCCATCAAGACGGCAGACATCGGGATCGCCATGAATTCCGGAGCGGCCGCGACCAAAGCCGTCGCCCGTCTCGTGCTGCTCGACGGGCGGTTCTCTCACCTGCCCTCCGTGGTGGCCGAGGGGCGCCAGGTGATCGCGAACATCGAGCGCGTCTCGATGCTGTTCCTCACCAAGACGGTCTACGCCACCGGACTCGCGATCCTCTTCGGGGCACTCGTCATGGAGTTCCCCTTCCTCCCGCGGCAGCTGTCGATCACCGATGGTCTGACCATCGGCATCCCGGCATTCTTCCTCGCACTGCTGCCGAACACGCAGCGGTACGTCCCCGGCTTCCTGAAGCGTTCACTCACCTTCGCGATCCCCGCGGGCATCGTGATCGCGGTCTCGTTGACGGTGTACACGCGTCTCGCGATGGACCTCGGCCTCGCGGTGGAGCAGCTGCGGACGGGGGCCACGATCATTCTCGCGATCGTCGCGATCTGGGTGCTGACGGTGCTGTCTCGTCCCGTGACCCGTGTGAAGGTTCTCGTGATCGGCGCGATGTTCATCGCCCTCACCGCGATCTTCACGGTGCCCGTACTCGGGGAGTTCTTCCAGCTGCGCGATCCCGGCGAGGACGGCGCCTGGTTGATCACGGCGGTCGTCGTGATCGCGCTCGCGGCCATCGAGGTGGTGCGCTTCGTGCACCGCCGGCTCGTGCGGCGCCTGCTGGAGCGCGAACTGCCGGGATCCGTTCCCTCCTGAGCTTCGCCCGCGCGGCGGCCGCGGGTCAGGTCGTCAGGACGGCTGCGGGGGTCTCGGGCGCGGACCGCCGGAAGTACCGGCGCGCACCGGCGGGGATCCAGAGGGCGGCGATGACCGCGAGGGCGGCGACCACCGCCACGCCGAGGACGGGATCGAGCTCGGTGAGCGCCATGGCCGCGGCCTGGAGGACCACCAGGACCGACAGGTATGCCGTCAGGAGGGTGCGCGCGAGCCGACTCCCGCGCGACAGCGCCGAGCCGCCGGCGATGGTCAGCAGGCCGAGCAGGATCGTCGCCGCGCCCACCAGGGAGACGGGCAGGACGAGGTCGGGCGTCACCTCGTACCGCGAGAGGAGGACGAGGATCCCCAGGGCGGTGTTCAGTACTCCCCCGATGTACACGAGGACGATCGCGACGATGACCGCGACCGGAGGTCGCGCCGGTACCGAAATGGTCATAGTGCCCTCGCGTTCTCCGACCGGCCCGCCACCGGTGCGGCCAGCGTAGCGGTCGGGGAATCCCCTTCGCTCGTACCGAGCCCCCGGGCTCGTGGCATCCGTCCTGCGGAGTCCGTGGAAGACACGCCGCTCCCGTGCGCCCCCGACGGGCGTGGCGCCGACGAACTCCGCACGACGGTCCGCCACGACGGCCGGCCCGCGACACCCTGGCGCCCCAAAGCCCGGCCCGGCCCACGACGACCCGGCACCACGACGGCCCGCCACCCCGGCACCCCGCCACCGCGACAGCCCGGCCCGCGGTGCCCTCGTGCCCCGGCGCCGCCCGTGGGCCGCGCGAACGGATCAGCGGGTCAGCCAGACCGAGGCGCCGGCGCCCGCGGGCAGTGTCACCTCGACGCCGTCGGCGCGCACCACCGACTCGGAGACGACCTCGAGCTCGTGCCCCACGTCGATCCCGCGGTCGACCAGCGCCCGGAGCAGCTCGGGGTCGCGGTCGCTCACGCGCAGCACGCGCCCCGAGTGCCCGGCGGCGGCGACCGACAGCAGCACGAACGGTTCGCGGTCGACCGAGCCGGTGGCATCCGGGATCGCATCGCCGTGGGGGTCGAACCTCGGGCGTCCGAGCCGGGCGTCGATTCCCTCGAGCAGTCGATCGGTGAGGGCGTGCTCGAGCACCTCGGCCTCGTCGTGCACCTCGTCCCAGGCGTACCCGAACTCGCGGACGAGCCACGTCTCGATGAGGCGGTGGCGTCGGATGACCCCCGCCGCACGTCGCTGACCCGCCGGGGTCAGCGAGACCGGGCCGTAGGGGCGATGCGTCACCAATCCCTGTGCGGCGAGCTTCTTCACCATCTCGGTCACGCTCGACGGCGCCAGTCCGAGGACCGCGGCGAGCTGCGACGGAGTGATCGGATCGTCCTGCCACTCGGTGTGGTGATAGATCGCCTTGAGATAGTCGTCGGCTACGGGCGATTCCACGCGGGTCAGCCTATCCGCCGCTGAACACCAGCCACAGGAGCACGGCGTTCAACGCGATCAGGAAGACCGCCGCGGCGATCCCCGCCGCTGTCGTCAGCAGACGGTTCCGGTACTCGCCGAGGACCGCGCGGCGCGCCGTGAGCGCGACGAGGGGGACCAGGGCGAACGGGATGCCGAACGACAGGACGACCTGGCTCAGAACGAGCGCGAGAGTCGGGTCGACGCCTATCGCGAGGATCACCAGCGCGGGAACGAGGGTGACGAGGCGCCGCGCCAGCAAGGAGACGCGGATCCGCAGCAGCCCGTGCATGATCTCCGCTCCCGCGTACGCGCCGACGGAGGTCGATGCGAGACCGCTCGCGAGCAGTCCGACGGCGAACATCGTCGCCACCACGGGTCCGAGGCCGTCGCGGAGGGCCGCGTAGGCGCCCTCGAGGCTGTCGGTGCCGTCGACGCCCGAGAGGTTCGCTGCGGCGAGGAGGAGGATCGCGAGGTTGACGGTGCCGGCCACGGCCAGCGCGATCGTGACGTCCCAGCGCGTGGCGCGCAGCAGGCGAGGAGTCGAGATTCCTCGGGCATCCTCCAGCCCAGACGCCGGTGTCGGCGCGCCGGGGGCGAAGCGGTCGCGGCTCAGCGCGGAGTGCGCGTAGATCGCGTGGGGCATGATCGTCGCGCCGAGGATCGAGGCGGCGAGCAGCACCGAGTTGGTCCCCTCGAAGCGCGGTACGAGCCCCTCGACGACCCCTCCCGCATCGGGCGGTGCGAAGAAGAGGCCGAAGGTGAAGCCGACGGCGATGACGATCAAGAGCCCGATCAGTACGGTCTCGAACGCCCGCGCGCCGCGCCGCGACTGCACGACGAGCAGGAGCATCGAGACGACGCCCGTGATCGCTCCGCCCCAGACCAGGGGGATGCCGAACAGCAGGTGCAGAGCGACGGCACCGCCGATCACTTCAGCGACGTCGGTGGCCATCGCGACGAGCTCAGCCTGCAGCCAGTAGGCCCGACGAGCCCAGGGGCGGTGGAGGCGGCGACCGAGGATCTGGGGGAGGCTCTCGCCCGTGACGATGCCGAGCTTGGCCGACAGGTACTGGATGAGCCATGCCATCACGTTGCCGAGGACGACCACCCACACCAGCAGGTACCCGAAGCTCGCCCCGGCGGTCATGTTGCTCGCGACGTTGCCGGGATCCAGGTAGGCGACACCGGCCACCATGGCCGGCCCGAGCAGCCACGCGGCCCGGCCGGGCGCGTGTCGTCGGTCGACGGCATCCAAAGTTTTCGGCATGCCGAAACCTTAGCCATATTTCGGGTACCCGAAAAGCGGGGCTCGGTTATGCCGCGGGTAGCCTGGGGCGGTGACGGATGCCGAAGACCCCACGTCCGCGGACCGGGACCCGGCGGACGTCGCCCCCACGCACGGCGTCGGTCCCTGGCCGGGTGAGTGGCCCGACGACCTGCGCTACGACCCCGAACTCCTGGCCGAGGGTGACCGTCGTAACGTCGTCGACGCCTACCGGTACTGGACGATGGAGGCGATCATCGCCGACCTCGACGCGAAGCGGCATCCGTTCCACGTCGCGATCGAGAACTGGCAGCACGACCTCAACATCGGCTCGATCGTCCGCAGCGCCAACGCGTTCCTCGCCGCCGAGGTGCACATCATCGGCAAGAGGCGCTGGAACCGTCGCGGAGCGATGGTCACCGATCGCTATCAGCACGTGCGCCACCACGAGGACGTCGAGACCTTCACCGCCTGGGCGCGCGAGGCGGGACTCCCGGTGATCGCCGTCGACAACGTCGAGGGATCCGTGCCGGTCGATCGGGCCGATCTGCCGCCCGCGTGCGTGCTCCTTTTCGGCCAGGAGGGGCCGGGTCTCTCTCCGGAGGCGCTCGCCGCGGCGACCGCTGTCGTCGAGATCACGCAGTACGGGTCCACCCGTTCGATCAACGCGGCGTCGGCCGCCGCGGTCGTGATGTACGAGTGGTGTCGCCGATGGGCATGAGAGTTTTCTCACGGTCGGGGGCCTCACAAACGGGCTGGCGACGCGAATAATCGTCGGGTACGCCGTTTCTCGCCCCCCGAACGGATAGGACCTCTCGTGAACTCGTCGCCCTCGACCCCCGCTTCTGGATACGACCGCCGCACGTTTCTGAGGATCGGGGCGTGGGCCGTCCCGGCGCTGGCGGTGTCGGGGGCTCTCGCCGCGCCGCCCGCGTGGGCGGGGACACCGAAGACGGTCAACCTGGCGCTGCAGGGTCCGCAGTTCGGCAGCAGCATCCCCCTGTTCACGCCCGCGCTGACGCAGCGCTTCGACGCCTCCGAACCCGCCGGCACCGTCATCGCCAACACCGGTACGACCGCTTACACGGGCTCGATCGTGCTGACCCTCGAGGTCGATAGCCGCCTGTGGAAGGTGACGGGTTTCACCTACGACACGCGGACGTCCGCCGGTGCCAAAGCGGCAACCTTCAGTGGGCCGACGATCTCCGGCAACCGTGCCACGTACACGGCCACCTTCACCGCGACGATCGCCCCCGGCACGGACCCGTTCACGGGCGTCCTGGTGCGCCCGAAAGCCAGCTTCCTCGGGGCCTATCCCAACGACACGTTCGCCCTTGCCGACACGGCATACACGTGGAAGCTGCGCACCCCGAACGACGACGCGGACACCTCGGACAACGTGTGGAAGATCACCGCGGGCGCACCCGTCAGCGCAGCTCCCTTCGGCGGTGCCCTGACGGCGACCTTCGCGAAGGTGGCGTCGGGAAGCGGGTCGGCGTATCGTCCGACCTCCGCCACCCTCACCTCGATCGGGCCGAAGCCGATCGCGGCGGGCGACGGCATCCGTGTGTCCTTCGACGCGGCGGTCGGCGGCGGGGTGCAGCCGAAGAGCGTCACCCTCAACGGCACCGCCGCGTCCACGCTGCTGACGGTCGCGGAGAACACGGTCTCCGGCGGACGGCGATCGGTGCTTCTGAAGCTGGCGAAGCCTCTCGCCGCCGGCGACAAGGTCGCGTTCACGCTCTCGTACTCCGCGGGGACCGGCGGAACCCCCGGCGCTGCCGCACAGATCGGCTACTGGCCGGTCTCGGCCAACTCCGCCGATCAGCGCGGCATGAACGTGTCGTACGTCGACCAGCCCAGCAGCTGACCCCTGCCGCGGGGTCCGCGGTCACTCGGGTCGCCGCGAGCCGTGATCGGCGCCCCCGCGCGCTCAGGCGTGAGACCGTCAGTCGCCCGCCGTCATCCATTTCTGCCCGCGCACGCGGACCCCGAGGGTCACGGCTCGAGCGAGGAGGTAGACGCCGAAGAACGCCGCGGACAGCCACGCGAGCCCGCTCGGACCGCCACCGGCCCAGACGCCTACCGCGACCAGCGCGGGCACGTAGGGAACGAGGTTCATCACCCCGGCCAGGGCGAGGTACCGCACATCGCCGGCGCCGATCAGCACCCCATCGAGCACGAACACCACCGCCGCGAGTGGCTGCGCGACGGCGAGCACCAGCAACGCCGGTTGGATCAGCGCAGCGACCGCGGGATCGCCCGTGAAGACCAGCCCGACCACCGATGACGCGGCGGCGATGACCCCACCGACGGCGACGCCGAACCAGATCCCCCACGCCACCGTCCTCTGCAGCACCCGGCGGACGCTCTCCAGATCTCCCGCCCCGAGTCCTTTGCCGATCAACGCCTGGGCCGCGATGGCCAGCGCATCCAGTGCGAAGGCGGCGGTGGAGAAGATCGTGAAGGCGATCTGCCACCCCGCCAGCTCCGGTGACCCGAGCTGTGTGGCGACGGCGACCGTGGCGAGGAACGCCGCGCGCAGGCTCAGCGTGCGAAGGAACAGCCAGCCGCCCGAGCGCGCAGTGCCGCCGAGTCCGGCGCGCTCCGGGCGAAAGGATGCCGTGTGCCGACGGGCGAGGCGCCCGACCACGACCACGTAGGCGCCGACCATCGCCCACTGCGCCACCACGGTGCCCGCCGCCGACCCCGCGATACCCCACCCGAAGCCGTAGATGAAGACGGCGTTCAGCGCCGCATTGGCGGCGAAGCCCAGGCCGGCGATCCACAGCGGGGTCACGGTGTTCTGCAGCCCTCGCAGCAGTCCGGTCGCGGCGAACACGATGAGCATGGCGGGCAGACCCCACACCGAGATCGAGAGATAGATCCGTGCGTTCTCGGCGACGTCGGGCGCCGCGCCGAACGCATCGACGACCGCGGGCGTCGCCCAGACACCCGCGAGGGCAAGCACCGCGCCGAGCGTGAGCGCGAGCCACATGCCGTCGATGCCGACGGAGACCGCGCGGCCGATCTCTCCGGCGCCGAACCGGCGCGCCACCGCTGGCGTCGTGGAGTACGCGAGGAACACCATCAGGCCGACGACGGTGTGCAGGACCGCTCCCGCGATCCCCAGCCCGGCAAGGGGAGCGACGCCGAGGTGCCCCACCATCGCGCCGTCGACGATGAGGAACAGCGGCTCCGCGATGAGCGCTCCGAGCGCTGGAACGGCCAGCCGGAGGATCGCTCGATTGAGCGTCTCGGGCTGTCGTGTCGTCATCCGTCGAGCCTAGGACGCCCCGCCGACATCGCGACGTGACGAATGTCGGCATCCCCAGCCCGCACCGAAGATGGGGGATTTATCCTGGCTGAATGACCGAGACCCCCCGTTCCGGCCTCGCGCTCGACGAACTGAGCGACGAGATCCGCCCGCAGGACGACCTGTTCCGATACGTGAACGGCCGTTGGCTCGAGCGCACCGAGATCCCCGACGACAAGGCCCGGTGGGGCGCGTTCCACCTCATCGCCGAGCAGGCCGAGAAAGACGTGCGTGCCATCGTCGAAGAGACGCAGCAGGCCGAGCCGGGCACCGAGGCCCGCAAGATCGGCGACCTCTTCGCGAGCTTCATGGACACCGCCCGCATCGACGAGCTCGGCCGGGCGCCCGTCGAGGAGCAGCTGCGTCGCGTCGACGACGTCACCGACATCGCCTCGCTCCTGCGCCTCACCGGCGAGATGGAGCGCGAGGGCATGAGCGGCCTCATCGCCCTCTTCGTCGAACCCGACCCGGGTGACCCCACGCGCTACGTGCCCGTTCTCTACCAGTCGGGGCTGTCGATGCCCGACGAGAGCTACTACCGCCTCGACAACTTCGAAGAGACGCGCGAGGCGTACCGTGCGCACATCGAGCGGATCCTCGCCCTGGCGGGAGTGGTCGACGCGGGCGATGCCGCCGCGCGGGTGTTCGCCCTCGAGACCGAGATCGCCACGCACCACTGGTCGCGCGAAGACAGCCGCGACGCCGTCAAGACGTACAACCTGAAGTCGTGGGACGACACCGTCGCCCTCGCCGGCATCGACCTCGCGCCGTGGCGCGCCGGTGTCGCGCCGGGCCGCGAGAGCGCCCTCGACGAGGTCGTGGTCTACCAGCCCAGCTTCGTCGAGTCGCTCGGGTCGCTGCTCGTCGAGGAGCGCCTCGACGACTGGAAGGCGTGGCTGCGCTTCAAGATCGTGCACACGTCCGCCGCGTTCCTGCCCGACGCCTTCGTCGCGGAGAACTTCTCCTTCTACGGCACCCAGCTCACCGGGGTGCCGGTGAACCGCGAGCGCTGGAAGCGCGGGGTCAGCCTCGCCGAGGCGGCTCTGGGCGAGGCGATCGGCAAGGTCTACGTCGAGCGCCACTTCCCGCCCACGGCGAAGGACGCGATGGACGATCTCGTCGCCCACCTGATCGAGGCGTATCGACGGTCGATCCAGGCGCTCGAGTGGATGACGGCCGAGACCCGCGAACGCGCCCTCGCCAAGCTCGATGCCTTCACCCCGAAGATCGGCTACCCCGTCCGCTGGAAGGACTACGCGGATCTCGAGATCGAGGCCGACGATCTGATCGGGAACGTCCGTCGGGCGAACGTGTGGGAACACGATCGGCAGCTCGCCAAGGTCGGCCAGCCGATCGACCGTGACGAGTGGCACATGACTCCGCAGACGGTGAACGCGTA
This sequence comes from Microbacterium enclense, assembly GCA_038182865.1. Lineage (NCBI taxonomy): Bacteria > Bacillati > Actinomycetota > Actinomycetes > Micrococcales > Microbacteriaceae > Microbacterium > Microbacterium enclense. Next base: position 1,523,006 of record CP116226.1, read on the forward strand.
CTACAACCCGCTGATGAACGAGATCGTGTTCCCGGCTGCGATCCTGCAGTACCCGTTCTTCGACGCCGAGCGCGACGCCGCCGCCAACTTCGGCGGGATCGGAGCGGTCATCGGACACGAGATCGGGCACGGCTTCGACGACCAGGGCAGCCGTTTCGACGGCGACGGGTCGCTGCGCGACTGGTGGACGGATGCCGACCGCTCGGCGTTCGAGGAGCGGACCAAGGCCCTCATCGCCCAGTACGACGCCCTCGTGCCCGAAGGGCTGTCCCCCGAGCACCATGTCAACGGCGCCCTCACGATCGGCGAGAACATCGGAGACCTCGGCGGGCTGGGTATCGCGATCTCGGCCTATCGGCTCTCGCTCGAGGCCGAGGGGCTGGACCCCGAGGGTCCGGTGGTCGACGGACTCACCGGCATCCAGCGTCTCCTGCTGAGCTGGGCGCAGGTGTGGCAGCAGAAGGGCCGGGATGCCGAGACCATCCGCCTTCTGACGATCGACCCGCACTCGCCCAACGAGTTCCGTTGCAACCAGATCGTGCGTAACATCGATGCCTTCTACGAGGCGTTCGAGGTCACGGAGGGCGACGCCCTCTGGCTCGACGTCGACCAGCGCGTCACCATTTGGTGAGGCGGAGTTTGTTGCTCTTCTGACCCGGAAGGAGCCACGCTCGTGGGCATGCCCCCGGTTCCCGAACCCGCCGTCCCCGATCCCCTCGGTGGGCCCGTCGAGTCCACCCGACGCGACGCGCCCGCCCTCCGAGGGGCGGGACGGAAAGGGCCCAAGCGGCTTCCCCGCCGGGCGGCCGCGGGGCGGCGCTCCTTCACGGCCACACTGCGCGCGCTCGACGAACTGGCCGCGTCGGGCGCCCGCGTGTCGGTGCGCATCGACGAGCTCGACGGCGGGGCGCAGGTGCTCGTCGGCGACGACTTCCTGACGCTTCCGGTCGGCGGGCTCGGCGTCGTGCCGCTGCTCGTCGAGGTCGCGGCATCGATCGAGGCGGGAACGCTCGACGCCTTAGAGATCATCGATCGCTCCACGGTGCACGGCGCCGCCGTCGGCGGGATGTGGCAGCACCTCAAAGCCCCGGCTCTGCCGGTGTCGGACGTGGCCGTGCTCGCCGCGTCGGCGGGCGACGCCCTGGCGGTGAACGCCCTGCTCCAGCGCGTGGGCCTGCAGGCGGTGCGGTCGCGGCTGGAACAGCTCGGGTTGCGACGCACGGCTCTGCTCGATCGTTTCCGAGACGACCGCGGACCCGACGACGCTCCCCACGTCGCCCTGTCGACCGCGCGCGAGATGGCGCAGCTGTTCGCGGGGCTCGTGAACTCGGCGGTCGTCTCCCCGGGCGTCAGCGCCCAGGTCGCCGAGTGGTTGAGCCTGAACCACGATCTGTCGCTCGTGGCATCCGCGACCGGGCTCGATCCGTTCGCGCACGAGAACGATCAACACGGGCTGCTCTTCGTCAACAAGACCGGTCGGGCACCCGGGGTGCGGGCCGAGGCGGGCGTGCTGGGCGGGCCACGCGCCGGGGTGTCGTACGCCCTGATCGTGAACTTCGACGACCTCTCCATCGCGCACCGGTTGCGCGCGCACGATGCTTTCCGCGTGCTCGGCGTCGAATTGATGGAGTACGTGTACTGACGCTCACGCGGCGCGGATGCTCCAGACGCTCCGCGAGGAGGCGGCGACCGCCGTCGCGAGGACGATGATCGCCGCGCACCCCAGCAGGACCGGGACGGTGCCGGCGGTGTGCGCGAGCGGCCCGACGACGATCTCCCCCAGCGGCACGGCGATGAACGAGCCGACCATGTCGTACGAGTAGACGCGGGAGAGGGCTTCGCGCGGGACGTGGGCCTGAAGCGACTGATCCCAGGCGATCGCGAAGAGTTCGATCGCGAAGCCACCGAGCGCGAACGCGGCGATGAGCGCGGGGAGGGTCGGAGCCACAGCGAGGGTGGCGACGGGCAGGGCCGCGGATGCCATCGCGGCGACGCCGATGCCGAGCGCCCGGCGCGGCCGCCATCGGAGGGCCACGAGTGCTCCCCCGGCGAAGCCCGCGGTCTGCGCGGCGACGACGAGGCCCCACCCGCCGCGGCCGAACGTCTCGTCGGCGACCAGGGGTCCCAGGACAGTGGTGGCCCCGGTGAACGCGGCGTTCAGGACGGCGAACTGCAGGACCACGATCCAGATCCATCGGCGAGTCGAGAACTCCCGCCATCCGTCGCGGAGATCCGTCAGCACCGACGGCGCCTCGCCGGGGGAGACCGTCGCAGGCGCCGGGGGGAGGCGCAGGCGGGAGAACAGGGTGGCCGCCACGGCGAACGCGACCGCGTCGATGGCGAGGCCCCAGCCTGGCCCGACGAGCGCGATCACGGCCGCCCCCGCCGAGGCGCCGAGGATGCTTCCCGCGTTCAGCCCGAGCCGCAGCCAGGCGTTGGCCGGCCGCAGCAGCGCGGAGGGAACCGTGTCGGGAACGAGCGCGGCCGCCGCCGGCAGGCTCACGGCGGCGACCGCCCCGTTCACCACGCCCAGCAGAGCCAGCGACCAGACGGCGGCCGTGCCCGTCAGGACCAGGGCGGCGACGATTCCCTGGGTGGCCGCGGCGGCGAGGGAGGTTCCCACGAGGACGACGTTTCGGGGCAGGCGGTCGGCGATCACTCCGCCGAACAGCAGCATGCCCACGTTCGCGAGCGAGCGCGCGGCGACGACGAGGCCGAGATCGGCGGCGGATCCGGTCAGGTCGAGCACCGCGAAGGCGAGGGCGATCGGGGCGACCGCGTTGCCGACGATCGCGGTGGTCCGGGCGGCCAGGAGCCACCGGAAGGGCGCGTGTGCGAGGGGCCCCGGTGTCGAGCCGGTCATCGGGTCCGCCGCAGGGGGAACAGCGCCGCCGTCATCGACACGGGCACGGTTCCCGGGGTGCGCGGTGGCTGTGCCGCCGCGTGGAGGAGAGCGGATGCCTCGCCGACGTGCTGCACGATGCGGCGCCAGACCGCGGGGTCGAGCCACAGTTCGGCGTCGGTGCTGAGGGCGGGACCGTCGACGCGTTGACGCGATCGACGGCGCAGCTCATCGGAGAGCGCGTCGATGTACTCCGCTTCCGTCTCGGGCGAGCGCGTCACGGCCGGGACGTCGACGTCGTAGCGCTGCGACGACGCTTCGTGGCGGTAACGTTTCGCCTCGCCGCCCCGCACGCGTTCGACCTCGACCACCCGGATGAGCCCTGCCCGCTCCAGGACGCGCAGGTGGTAGCTCGCGGATGCCTGCGAGACGCCGAGTTCGCGCCCCGCCTCGGCCGCGCTGAGCGCGGTCGCCGTGAGCAGTGACAGCAGTCGGAGCCGCAGGGGGTGCGACAGAGCGCGAAGCTGGTCGAGCGAGGTCATGGTGACATGGTCGCCGGAGCACTCCGCACCGTCAAATGCCTCTTTGGGGGTCGCGTGAAGGGGGGCCTCGCTCCGGAAGGTCGGACGAAACGCCCGGGAGAGTGCCGATGCGCGCGTATCTCGTCACGGATCGATGACGGTCCTTGCGTAAACATATGACGTATGCCCTATGCTGGCATCCGGTCACCCGACCTCGTCGAAGAAGACAGGAGCTTCCGCAATGACGCAGCATGTTTCTCGCGCTCATCGTCGCCTCGCCCTCGTGGGCGGAGTCGCCGTGGCGTCCGCCCTCGCCCTTTCCGCATGCAGCCCGAGCACGGGAGGCGGCGGAGAATCCGACAGCCCGTACGGCTTCGCCACCGCGGAGCAGGACTCGTCCAGCGCCATCACCGTGTGGGTCGACTCGTCACGCGAGCCGCTCGCGCAGGCGTTCGAGAAGGCCAACCCGGACGTGAAGATCAACATCGAGACCTACGACGGCGGTTCCGGCGGCTCGGGCTCGTTCCAGCAGAAGGTGGCCCTCTTCGACCAGTCCGGCGAGGGCTGGCCCGACGTCGTCTTCTCGACCCAGCAGAACGACACCTCGTGGGCCTCGAAGGAGAACAACGGACAGCAGGCGTTCGCCGCCCCGCTGAACAAGGGGTTCTTCGACCAGAGCTTCCTCGACGGCTTCACCGAGGGCGCCCTCGGCCCCATGACCGTGGACGGCACGGTCTACGGCCTGCGCAACGACCTCGCGCCCGTGCTGTTCTGGTACAACAAGCCGCTGCTCGACCAGTTCGGCTACACCGTGCCCACCACGTGGGAGGACTACGAAGCCCTGAGCGACAAGATCGCCGCGGAGCACCCCGGCTACATCCTCGGCTCGGTCGGCGACTCGTTCCAGGCCCCGTACGTCTACTACTGGGGTGCCGAGGCCCCGATCTTCCAGGTCGACGGCAACACCTTCACCTCGAACTTCTCCGACCCGAAGGCGAAGAAGGCCACCGACCTCATCGACCACATGCTCGCCAACGGCACGCTCGTGACAGACAGCGTGTTCGGCGCCGACTTCGTCAGCAAGTACAAGGACAAGCTCGTCGGCATCCCCGGCCCGGCCTGGTACGCCGGTGCCCTGTTCGACAACGAGCAGAGCCTGAACTACACCGCCGGAACCATCGGCGCGGGAGCCCCGCTCACCTGGTCGGACGGCGAGAAGGTCACCGGCAACGTCGGCGGTGGTGTCTGGTACGCCTCGAGCCACTCCAAGAACCTCGACGCGGTGAAGACCTTCCTCACCTACGTCACCAGTTCCGACGACGCCGTGAAGCTGGCCTCCGGTCTGCCCGCCTACCAGTCCGCGGCCGACGCGTGGCTGAAGGAACAGGCCGCGGAGGGCTTCTTCGCCGGCGACCTGCAGTCCAGCGTCTCGACCGCCGCCAGCTCCGTCTGGCAGGGCTGGGGCTACCCGAGCTTCAGCATCGAGGCCGCGTTCTCGAAGGTCGCGCTGCCGGTGATCTCCGCGGGCAAGCCCCTCTCGGACGCCACCCAGGCGTGGCAGACCGAGATGGACAACCAGGCGCAGGTCCAGGGCTACGACGTCGCGAAGTAACCCGCACCCCTCCCGGGCTGGCCGCATTCGTCCGCGGATGCGGCCAGCCCCTTCCCCCTGAGAACGGACCGAGCATGCTCTCTCTGCGTCGAGCCCAGTCGACGTTCGGCTACCTGATGGTCAGCGGATACGTCATCCTGCTGCTGGCCTTCGGCATCCTGCCGACCCTCTACGCCGCGTACCTGGCGTTCACCAAGGACGGAGCCTTCGTCGGCTTCGACAACTTCCTGAAAGCGGTCCAGGACTACCGCTTCCTCCCCGCCGTCGGCCACGTCGCCGCCTTCATCGCCATCTGGCTCACCAGCCTCGTCATCATCGTCGTGATCCTCGCGGTGATCGTGCACGCCATCCGTGTGCGGTGGCTGTCGTCGGCATCGCGCTTCATCTTCTACATCCCCGGTGCTCTCGCCGGCGCATCGAGTGTGCTGCTGTGGCTGTTCATGCTCGACCCGACCGTCAGCCCCGTGAGCGGGCTGCTGCGCTCCCTCGGGTTCAACACGTTCGTCGACGTCGTCGGCAACGAGGGCAACCTCCCCGTCGTCTTCACGGTGATCGCCTTCTGGGCGGGTGCCGGGGGATGGATCGTCATCATGTACGGCGCCTTGAACAACATCAACGTCGAGGTGATGGAGGCCACTCGTATCGACGGCGCGGGCCCGATCGCCACCGCCTGGTACATCCAGATCCCCCTGCTGCGCAAGTGGATCTCGTACATGGCCGTGATGTCGCTCGCCGCCGGCACTCAGCTCTTCGTCGAGCCGCGCGTGCTGTCGCAGGCCAGCAAGGGCGTCGTAGGCCTCGACTACTCCCTCAACCAGGTCGCCTACCTCTACGCCTTCCGGCAGAACGACTTCAACGGCTCCGCGGCCATCTCGCTGATGCTGCTCGTCGTCGCCGCCGGCCTCGCGGCCTTCTTCGTCTTCCGAGGAGGACTCTTTGAACGCGACTAAGTCGACCACGACGACGCGCACCCCGTCCCCGGCGGCCTTCCTCGGGAAGGCGCTCGTCACCGTCATCGTCCTGTTCTTCGTCGTCGTCTTCGGGATGCCGATCGTCTGGCTCCTGCTGGCCCCGACGAAGTCGTCGACCGAGCTGACAGGCCAACCGCCGTTCAGCTTCGGCTCGTTCGCCACGATCGCCGACAACTTCTCGCGGCTGTCGGAGTTCCAGAACGGCATCATCTGGCAGTGGACCGGAAACGCCGTCCTGTACACCGGAGTGGCGCTCGTGATCACCCTCGTGGTGACGATCCCCGCCGGGTATGCGCTCGCCATGACGAGATTCCGGTTCCGGGGCGTGCTGCTCCTCCTCACTCTCGTGGTGATGCTGATCCCCAACACCGCGCTCGTGCTGCCGGTGTTCCTCGAGATGAGCGCGCTCAGGCTCGTGGGCACCCCGTGGGCCGTCATCCTGCCGTTCTCGTTCTTCCCGTTCGGGGTGTACCTCACGTACATCTACTTCACGACGAGCGTGTCGCAGGACCTGCTGAACGCGGCCCGCATCGACGGGGCCAGTGAGCTGCGGGTGTTCCGCTCGGTGGCCCTGCCCCTGGCGACTCCCGTCATCGCGCTCGTCGGGTTCTTCAACCTCGTCGGCAACTGGAACAACTACTTCCTCCCCTTCGTGATGGAGCCGGGGCGCAAGGCCCCGATCCAGGTCGGGCTCGCAGAACTGCTGTCGAACGTCCCGCTGTTCAACCCGACCTCGTCGGCGTCCGTCACTCTCGATCTGCCGGTGATGGCGCTCGCCACGCTCGTGTCCATCGCGCCGATCCTCATCGTGTTCCTGTTCTCGCAGCGCTTCCTCGTCGAAGGGATGACTGCGGGAGGGACGAAGGAATGACCCCGGATACCGGGGCGGAAGAGGTCCAGTCATGAAGATCACGGGATACCGCCTGATCAACACCACCCTCGACTGGGGTCGCCCGGTCGGCGACGTCAACGGCTTCATCGCGTCGGGCGTCACCGCCCTGCCGCTGGTCATCGTCGAGACCGACGAGGGCATCGAAGGTGTCGGCATGGGGATGCACGACGGCATCCCTCAGCTCTTCGAAGCGGTCGAGGGAGAGGACCCGCGCGCGACGTCATGGCTGTACGACCGCATGATCTCGCGCATGTTCAAGAACGGGCACGGAGGCGCGGTGTTCGGTGGCATCGGTGCGCTCGACAGCGCGTTCTGGGACATCAAGGCGAAGGCGCTGGGCGAACCGCTGTGGCGATTGCTCGGCGGGCGGGACCGGTTCATCCCGGGGTATGCCTCGGGTCTCGACATCGCTCTGGATGCCGACGGCCTCAGCTCCTTCTACGCGTCCATGCGTGACCGCGGGTTCACCGCGGCCAAGCTCAAAGGCGGGCGCAACTACCGTCACGACGCCGAGCGCTTGGCGCTCGTGCGCGACGTGCTGGGCGATGCGACGGATGAACCGCTCGTCATGCTGGACGCGAACGAGTCGTGGAACCTCCCCCAGGCGATCCGCTACATCGAGCACCTCGAGCGGAGCGTGGAGATCGCGTGGGTCGAGGAGCCGCTCCGCCGCTGGGACGCTACCGGCATGCGACGGCTTCGGGATGCCATCTCCCCGGCCATCGCGACCGGCGAGAACCTCACCGGTCTCGAGCAGTACCGGCAGCTCTTCGACGCGGAGGCGGTCGACATCGTCCAGGCCGCGGCGGTGTGGGGCGTCACGCACTCGCTCCGCGTGGCCGTCGCCGCTCACGCGCGCGATCTGCCGGTGAGTCCGATCGGGATGACGTCGAACCCGTCGACGATGGCGGTCGCCACCGCGATCCCCAACCACCTGCTGACCGAGGTCACCACCGCGCAGATGCCGCTCGGGGTGACGGTGGACTACGAGGTGGCCGACGGCGGGCTCGTGCTGGGCGACCTTCCCGGTGGCGGGATCTCGATCGACGAGTCGGTGCACCACGGGACGGCGGACTTCGTCTGGGGTGGCGAGGGAGGCCCCCACGTGCGCGACAGCCGCACCGGTCTCGAACTCGGGGTGCGCCGGAGCGTGGGGCGACGGGCGGAGTAGAGTGCTCTCCATGCTTCCCGCCGCCGAGCCCCGCGCCGGGGTGCCGAAGCGTGGGCAGATCGACCGCATCGGCGCACGGGTCCTGGAGGATCTCGTCGAGCTCATCGTGACCGGCGGGATCGCGATCGGGGAGTATCTCCCACCGGAGCAGGCCCTGTGCGACGAGTTCGGGGTGAGCCGCACCGTCATCCGTGAATGCGTCAAGCGGATCCAGGAGAAGGGGCTCGTCGAGGTCGCCCAGGGCCGCGGCACGCGGGTGCGTCCCTTCAACGACTGGAACGTGCTCGACCCGCTGGTCTTCGACTCACTCGTGCGTCACGACGAGTCGCTCGGCGTGCTCGACGAGGTCAGTGTCGTGCGCGCCGCGCTCGAGGGCGTGATGGCCGGAGAGGTCGCGGCGACGGGCAGCGCCGAGTCGCGGCTGCAGATCGAGGGGCACCTGCACGACATGCGGCGGCGGCAACACGACAACCCCGCCTTCCTCGAGGCCGACATGCAGTTCCACCTGTCGGTGATGGCCGCATCGAAGAACCAGATCGCCGCGACGATCGCCCGGTCGTTCTTCGTGCGTCCGCGCCAGAGCGCCCGCTGGGACGGCAACAACCCCGTCGACGCGGTCCCTCGCACCCTCGCCGAGCACGAGCGCGTGTTCGAGGCGATCGAAGCGGGCAACGCGGTGGCGGCCCGCGTGGCGATGGAGGAGCACATCCTCGGGTCGTGGCGCCGCCGGCGCCTCCCCGACGGCGTGCACCACCTCAGTCCCTGACCGGCTGCCCCATCACCCCCCCCGCGCGGTGGCGCGTGCCCGCTCAGCCCGCGCGACCGATCCCGGTTGACGCGGGGCCGGCGGCATCCGTTCGCCGAGGTCGTACTCGTTCGTCGAAAACGCACGTGATTGCGCACGATCGGGTGCGGCCTCGCGAATCGGGTACGGTCTCGGCGAGGTAGGCGTCGCCGAGGCGCCGCGCGTCAGAAGACGATCGTGTGGTTGCCGTGGCGGATCACGCGGTCTTCCGCGTGCCACAGCACGGCGCGAGAGAGCACCTGACGCTCGACGTCGGCCCCGCGGCGGGCGAGCTCGGAGGCGGAGTCGGCGTGTGTGACGCGCACCGTGTCCTGCTCGATGATCGGGCCCTCGTCGAGGTCGCTCGTGACGTAGTGCGAGGTTGCGCCGATGAGCTTGACGCCGCGCTGCTTCGCCTTCTTGTACGGTTCGGCGCCGATGAAGGCCGGCAGGAACGAGTGGTGGATGTTGATCACCGGCACCCCGATCTTCTCGAGGAAGTCGGGCGAGAGGATCTGCATGTACCGCGCGAGCACGACGAAGTCGACGTTGCCGACCAGGAGCTCGAGGATACGGGCCTCGGATGCCGACTTGTCGGGGCCGGGGGTCGAGGGCACGTGGAAGAACGGAACGCCGAAGGAGCGGACGTCGTCAGCGGCGGTGGTGTGGTTGGACACGACCATCGGGATGCTGACGGGCAGGTCACCGCGGCGGTGACGCCACAGCAGGTCGAGCAGGCAGTGATCCTGCTTGGACGCCAGGATCGCCATCCGCTTCGGCGTGGAGAGGTCGGTGAGCGTCCACTCCAGCTCGAACCCGTCCCCGAGCGTGGTGGCGAGGTCGGCCTCGATCTCGGGGAACGCGGCCGCCAGGTCGGGTCGGAAGAACACGACCCGCTGGAAGTACGCGCCCCCGCGCGGGTCGTCGGAGTACTGGTCGAAGGCGACGATGTTGCCGCCCTGACGTGCGATGAGGGCCGAGACCGCGGCGATGATGCCGGGGGTGTCGCTGCCGTGCACGATGAGGCACGCGTGATCGGGCTGCAGGTGGGGGCTCGCGGAGACCATCGGACCATTCTGCCGTGCCGCGGTGGCGTCGCCGACCACGGCCCGCGCTCGGTGGGCGGCGGTCAGAGTCGGACCACGACCTTCTGCGCCGACACCCCGGCGCGCTGTCGATCGAGAGCCGTCTGGATCGTGGCCAGACCGGTGCCGACGACGAGCGGCGGTGGGACGGCGCGCAGGCCTCCGTCGGCGAGGAGACGGGGAACGATGTCGCCCCACAGGCGAGGCCCGAGGTCGTCGTCACGCAGGCTGCTTCCCCACACGAAGCCGGCACGGATGCCGCGGCGTCGGGCGCGGAGCATCGATCGGACGGTGGAGAGGCCGATCCTCGAGAAGACGGGGAGCATCGCGGGGAAGAGCTGACGCCGACCCGCGAGTGCGGCGAGCGAGTAGGGGGTGCTGGCGAGGGCGAGGCGCGTGCCACCGGTGCGCGCGAGGATGTCGATGCACGCGTCGGCCGACCCCGCGCCGAGAGCGACGGCGCCGATGACCGCGCGCGAGCCGATGGCGGCGACGAGGTCGTCGACCGCGGTGGGGGACCGGTGGTCGACGACGGTGTCCGCCCCCAGCGATCGGACGAGATCGGCATTGCGCGCGGAGGCGGTGCTCACCACGTCGTACCCGGCGGCGCGCGCGAGCTGGATAGCGTTCATGCCGACGCTGGTCGATCCGCCCCAGACGACGACCACGCCGGCCGCTGCGGCCGGGTGACTGGCCGACGGGAGGGGAAGTCCCAGGTGGGCGGGCTGGAAGAGCGCGCAGGCGGCGGTGGAGAGGCCGAGCGGGAACACCGCGGCCTCCTCGTCGGACAGGTGGGCAGGCGTCGCGGCGGTGAGTCGCTCGCTCAGCACGGTGGCTCCCTGGAAAGCCCCCTCGCGGAGAGGATCGCGCCCGCGGTCGGTTCCTGTCGCGAGACCGAAAACCCGCTCTCCGACGCGGAAACGCGTCACCGACGAGCCGAGCGCGATGACCTCTCCCGCGACGTCGGAGCCGAGTACCGCGGGCGTGCGGAGCCATCGGTAGGTGATGCGGCTCGTGCCCTGAATGACCCAGTCGACCGGGTTGACCGCGACCGCCCCCACGCGAACGAGCACTTCGTCGGCCGCCGGCTCGGGGGTCGGCACGGTGCTCACGGTCAGGCGGGCACGGGGCGCGGGCATGGTCGCCGCAGAGTGAGTGGACATCGGAGCCTTTCCGCAGTGATGACACGCAGTGTCTTCACTATAGACGATGATGACACTCCGTGGCATCACGTAGGCTCACACCCATGGGAAGGTGGGCTCCGGACACGAAAGAACGCCTTCGCACCGCCGCGCTGGAGCTCTTCGAGGAGCGGGGGTTCGGCGCCACGACAGTCCCCGACATCGTCGAGCGCGCCGGCGTGACCCGGCGGACGTTCTTCCGTCACTTCAGCGACAAGCGCGAGGTCTTCTTCGGCGACGATGAGATCCCCGCCCTCGCGACGGCCATGCTCGAGGCCGCCCCGCCCGGTGCGCCGCCGTTCTCGATCGCCTGGGCGGGGCTGCGCGTGCTCGCCGCGGAGAGATTCGAGCCGCGCCGCGATCAGATGCGTGCCTCGCGCCGCATCATCGAGACCGAACCCGCCCTGCGCGAACGCGACCTGCAGAAACAGGCCGACCTGCGCGACGCCATCCGCGCGGGATGCGCGGCGCGCGGGAGTGACCCGCTCACCTCGCGGGTGGTGGCGGGCCTCACCGTCGAACTGCTGCAGACCGCTCTCGAGCGGTGGTTGGCGGACGACGACAGGATGCCGCTGACGCAGTACTTCGACGAGGTCCGCGATCGCATGTCCGACGTGCTCGGCGAGATCGTCTCGTCCTGATCGCCGGTCAGGTGCGCGCCGCGGCGCGCCGCGCACCCTCGCCGAGGGCTTCGAGCTTCGCCCACGCGATCTGCGGGTGCACGCGTCCCCCGAGCCCGCAGTCCGTCGAGGCGATCACGCGGTCCGGTCCCACGATGCGGGTGAAGCGCTCGATGCGCTGAGCGACGAGATCGGGGTGCTCGACGACGTTGGTGGCGTGACTCACCACGCCCGGGACGAGCACGAGATCGTCGGGGAGATCGGCATCCGCCCACACGCCCCACTCGTGTTCGTGACGGACGTTCGCCGCCTCGAAGGAGATCTGCCCGACGTTCGCCTCGAGCACGACGGGAAGGATGTCGCGCAGCTCGATGTCGGTGACGTGCGGGCCATGCCAGGAGCCCCAGCACAGGTGCAAGCGCACGCGGTCGCGGGGGAGGCCTTCGAGCGCGTGGTTGAGGGCCTCGACCCGGATGCGCGTGAAAGCGACGTAGTCGTCGACCGAGGGGGCGGGGTTGATCTGGTCCCAGCTCTCGGCGAGCGAGGGATCGTCGAGTTGGAGCAGCAGGCCCGCGTCGACGATGGCGCGGTACTCCTCGCGCAGGGCCTCCGCCCACGCCCAGACGTGCTCCTCGTCGGTGGCGTAGTACTCGTTGCGCACGCGCGCCGCGCTCCCGGGGGCGATCGAGGTGAGGAAGCCCGTCTCTCCGTCGCCGAGCGCCGAGCGCAGGTGCCCGATGTCGGCGGCGACCGCATCGGCCCCGCGGTAGGAGATCGCGCCCGTCGTGGTGGGGAAGGCCGTGGCCACCCGCCCGGTGGCGATGCCGCTGTCGGGACTCGCGTAGGCCTCGGCGAACAACTGGCGGTCGCGGCGATCGAGGAACGACGTCAGGCGCACGTGACCGGGCTCGGAGCGCACAGGCGGCTCCGTGAAGGCGTTGACCTCGGTGAGCGAGAGTCCGCTGACGCGCTGGAAGGAGTACGACCACCAGGCACCGTAGTCGACGGCGTTCGACATCGCCTTGCCGAACTCGCCATCGCCGGGCTGGGTGACGCCCGCCTCGCGCTGGCGGCGCACGACGTCGGCGACGGCGTCATCGACGAGGGCGTCGAAAGTGGCGTCACCCGCAACGAAGGTGAAGCCGTCATCGGCGAACGGACGAGCGGCGTTCGCGGCGATCAGGGCGTCGGTGCGCGGGAGGCTGCCGGCGGTGGTGGTCTGGATCTGGGTCATGGCGTTCCTCCGGGGGTCGGTGCGAACCTACTCGCGGTCTTCCCGACCGGCCAGTCGTGTTGCGTTCCGTGGCGCCGCCCTCCGCGGCCCGGCGCGGATAGCCTGGAAGGCGTGACCGACACCCTGCGCTTCGACCGCCCGGGGTGGCGCACGTGGACGCTGTGGGGCATCGGCCTGCTCGCGTACGTCGTCTCGATCGTCAACCGCACCTCGCTGTCGGCCGTGGGCGTCGACGCGGCCACACGGTTCCACGCCGATGCCTCCGCGCTGTCGATGTTCGCGGTGATCCAGCTCTTCGTCTACGGGGCGATGCAGATCCCGGTGGGCCTCCTCCTCGACCGGTTCGGCGCGCGCCCGATGATCGCGATCGGCATGGTCCTGATGGCGGCGGGTCAACTCGTCATGGCCTTCGCCGACGCGGTGGGGATCGGCATCCTGGCGCGCGTCCTCATCGGCGCGGGCGACGCCGCGATCTTTCCGAGCGTGCTGCGCGTGATCGCCACGTGGTTCCCGGCGCAGCGCGCGCCCCTTCTCGTGCAGCTCACCGGCATCATCGGCCAGTTCGGTCAGATCATCGCGGTGGTGCCGCTCGCGGCCCTCCTGCACGCCACGAGCTGGAGCGTCGCGTTCGGCTCCCTCGCGGGCCTCGGCGTGCTGTTCGCGGTGCTGACCTACCTCATCATCCGCAACCGCCCGCCCGAACGCCGAGCCGACCCCGTCGACACCTCGGTCGACACGCAGACGGGTGCGATCCGGGTCGTGAAATCCTCTGCCGACCTGCGCAAGGGCTTCCGCGAGTCGTGGGCGCACCCCGGTACCCGTCTCGGCTTCTGGTCGCACTTCGCGACCCCCTTCGCGGGCACGGCGTTCATGCTCCTGTGGGGCTTCCCGTTCCTCACCGCCGGCGAGGGACTGCCCCCGGCCACCGCGTCACTGATCATGACGACGCTCGTGTTCTTCGGCATCCTGTGCGGTCCGGTCATCGGTGCGCTGTCGAGCCGGCATCCCACCCGCCGGTCGCGCTGGCTCGTGCTCCCGGTGGTCATGTTCCAGGCGGCCGCGTGGATCGCCGTCGTCGCGTGGCCCGGGCCCGCGCCCGTATGGCTCTTGATCGTGCTGATGTTCGCTCTGTCGACCGGCGGGCCCGCGTCGATGATCGCCTTCGACCATGCCCGCACCTTCACGCCCAGTCACCGCCTCAGCACGGCGACCGGAATCGTGAACGGCGGAGGGTTCCTCGCGGCGCTGCTCGCGATCCTCTTCATCGGTATCGCCATGGACGTCCAGGGTGCGGGGACCCCCGAGACCTATTCTCTGGATGCCTTCCGCCTGGCGTTCCTCACCCAGGTTCCGCTGTGGCTGGTCGGCGGCATCGCGATCGCCATCGAGCGCGGCCGCACGATCCGCCACGTGGGCGGGCTCGACAAGCTGCCACGCTGAGCGTCTGCCCCTGACCGGTCAGCCTGCCCCACAGCTCGCCGATGATCGGTGCGACGTCGGAGACTCGCTCCGCGGAGCCGGATGCCGACGCGATGAGCGGGAACTCTGTTGCGGGCGTCGTCACGAAGACGAGGCGACGAGCCGATCCGTCACGCGGCACGCGGGGTGCCAGACTCGAAGCATGAGCGAGATCGACATCCGTCCCCTCGACACCGTCGACGGCATCCACGAGGCGGCGCGGGTCTTCGACGAGGTCTGGCACGAGCGCGGCACGATGCCGGCGAACATCCTCCGTGCCCTCGAACACGCGGGCAACTACGTCGTGGGCCTGTTCGACGACGGGCGCATGATCGGGGCGTCGGCGGCCTTCTTCGGTCCGCCCGCGGCGCGGTCGCTGCACTCGCACATCACCGGGGTGCTGCCGGGGTATCAGGGACGCGGCTTGGGCCGTCAGCTCAAGACGCACCAGCGCGCGTGGGCGCTGGAACGGGGCATCGGCCACATCACCTGGACCTTCGATCCCCTCATCCCGCGCAACGCCCACTTCAATCTCTCGGTCCTCGGCGCCCGTGTCACCGAGTACCTGGTCGACCAGTACGGTGCCATGGCCGACGGCGTGAATCGCGGTGACCAGTCCGACCGTCTGATGGTGACGTGGGCGCTCGCGGAGCCTCCTGCTCCGACCCCGTCGGACGACGCGATCTTCGCGATCGTCGAGGTGCCCGACGACATCGAGGGCCTTCGCCGCAGCGACCCGGCGGCCGCCGCCGCATGGCGGGAACGCCTTCGGGACCAGCTGCGAGGGCAGCTGGCATCCGGTCACCGGATCGGCGGGTTCGACCGCCGGGGCTACTTGATCGTCTGAGGGTCAGGCGCCCGAGACGGGCTCGTCCTTCTCCGCCGCAGGATCGCCCTGGCCCGGACCCGGACGCACGGCCGCGTCGTCGCGCACGTCGATGCGGGTCACGCCGTCGTGCTCGGTGACGTCGAAGCGCGGGGCCGCGTCTTCTTCCGTCGCCTTGGGGGCGCTCGTCAGCTGATCGTGACGATTCTCTTCGAAGCTCTTCTCGTCGGTCATGTCCGTCCTCACTCTCCGGCCGAACGCCACGCGTCCGAGTCCATGTGGGAGCCCGCCTGCGGGCCCATCTGCAGCATGCCGCCGTCGACCACCCAGCTCGCGCCCGTGACGTACGAGCCGGAGGGCGAGGCGAGGAAGCGGATGACGTCGGCGATCTCCTCGGGCTTGCCGGGGCGACCGAGGGGGATGCCGGGGCGGTGGACGCGATCCGCATCCTCCGCGGACATGTCGTTGATGGGCGTGGCGATCTCGCCCGGCGCGACCGCGTTGGCCGTGATGCCGTACTGCCCGAGCTCGAGCGCCATCGTCTTGATGAGGCCGCCGACGCCGTGCTTGGCGGCGACGTACGGAGCGGAGCCGACGCGCGGCTGGTGCTCGTGCACGCTCGAGACGACGATGAGCCTCCCGCCGTTGCCGGCCGCGACCATGCGCTTCGCCGCGGTGTGCAGCGCGAGGAACGCGCCGTCGAGGTTGAGCGAGATGTCGGTACGCCAGGTGTCGAAGTCGAGGTCGAGGAACGAGCCGCCGACGCCGCCGCCGGCGTTGTTGACGAAGACGTCGAGGCCGCCGAGCTCGTCGGCCATGGAGTTCACGGCATCCGGGACCGCGTCGAAGTCGGTCGCGTCGAACTGCGCGACGATCGCCCGCGAGCCCCGGGCGCGTACGCCCTCGGCCACTTCCTCGGCGCCGTCCTTGTCGGAGTGGTACGTGATGGCGACGTCGATCCCGGCCTCGGCGAGGGCGAGCGCGGTGGCCGCGCCGATCCCCGAGTCGGAGCCGGTGACGATCGCGTGGCGGGGAGTGAAGTCGTCGCTCATGCGCTCGACGCTACGCGCGCGCGTCCGTGAGGTCGTCGGCCTTGCCAGGTGCGGGCGCGGGCGTTACGGTCGCGTCTCTCGGCGGGGCCACCCAGGCGTATCCGCCCGCGCCGCGGCCCGCCTTCCGGCAGGGGCGCGAGCGAAACTCCTGAACAATCGGCGCCGGCAGGTCGCTCGTCCCCTGACAGGCGGCCCGAGCGCTGATCTCTCAGGAGTTTCGCTCGCCCCGGCCGCGCCACCGGCTCGCCGCGCCCGCGCCCCCGGTCCGCGCGGCGGCGCGGCTAGCCTGCCGTCATGCCCCTCACGCACCCCACCTCGCCCGTGACCCTGGATGCCATCGGCCTCCGCGTGCTGCATATCCCCCTGGTCTCTCCGTTCACGACGTCGTTCGGCACCGAGACCGTGCGGGAGGTCATCGTCGTCACCGCCGAGACCGCGGACGGGCTCGGCTGGGGAGAGGTCGTGACGATGGCGGAGCCGCTCTATTCGAGCGAGTACACCGCGAGCGCCTGGGATGTCCTCGCCCGCTACCTCGCGCCCGCGCTGCTGGAGCGCCGCACGCTCGCCGCCGAGGAGGTCCCCGGCTTGCTGCGTCCGTTCGTCGGACACCGCATGGCCAAGGCGGGCCTCGAACTCGCCGTGACCGACGCCGCGCTCCGCGCCGAGGGCCGGAGCTTCGGCGCCTACCTCGGGGCCGAGAAGGCCCGCGTGCCGTCCGGCGTCTCCGTCGGCATCCAGCGCGATCCCGCGGCGCTCGTCGACGCGGTCGGCGGTTATCTCGATGAGGGCTACGTGCGCATCAAGATCAAGATCAAACCGGGCCGCGACATCGACGACACCTCCGCCGTCCGCGGCACGTTCGCCGACATCCCCCTGCAGGTCGACGCCAACTCGGCGTACACGCTTCAGGATGCCGACACCCTCGCCGAACTGGACCGCTTCGGTCTGCTGCTGATCGAGCAGCCGCTGCAAGAAGACGACCTGGTCGACCATGCCACCCTTGCCAAGAGACTGCGCACCCCGGTCTGCCTCGACGAGTCGATCGTGTCCGACAAGGCCGCGGCCGACGCCCTGGCGCTCGGGGCGGCGGCCATCCTGAACATCAAGGCGGGACGCGTGGGCGGCTACCTCGAGGCTGTCGCGATCCACGACCGCGCGCTCGCCGCCGGTGTCCCCGTCTGGTGCGGCGGCATGCTCGAGACGGGCATCGGCCGGGCCGCGAACGCCGCGCTCGCCGCTCTCCCCGGCTTCACGCTGCCCGGCGACATCTCGGCATCCGCGCGCTTCTACGATCGCGACATCGTGACCGAGCCCGCCGTGATCGAGGACGGGCACGTGCGGGTTCCGACGGGTCCGGGACTCGGCGTCGAGATCGACACGGCGGCGCTGGAGGACTTCACCGTGCGTCGTGAGCGGATCACGCGGTGACCGGCGGACCACAGGGCATGTCGGAGACCGACCGAGAGGACGTGCCGTGGGGGCGGCCCGCTGTCGACGGCATCCCGATCCCGCCCTTCGCGGATGCCGCGGAGCACCGCACCTATCTGCGCTGCCTGCAGACGTTCGTGCTCCTGCTCGATCAGGGCGAGCCGTCGGCCGTGACGATCGCTCTGGCCGCCGCGCTCGAGGCGGAACTCCCGCAGACCTCGCACGAGGTGCCCGCGCGGCTGTCGCCGCTGGCCCTTCGCGTGAGCATGTCGACCTTCTTCCCTGCGCCGTGGACGCCCGAGGCGCTTGCCCTGGCTCTGGAAGGCTTCGGCTACGGTGTGCCCGTCCGCGGTCGGGGCGGCTGGGCCTGGGGCGGGGATCCCGACTACGCGGCGACGCCCACGCGGCAGGGGTGGGAGATCGAGCGGCACGAACGCGGCTCACGCACCCGGGCGTCGTTGACCCACCCGGGCGACCTCGTGCTGCTGTGGATGGACATGTTCCGCAACCGTTTCCCGTATCCGATCGCGCACATGCCCGCGGCGTCCGTCCCCATGCCCGAGGCGCTCGCGGCCGCAGCCCGGGCGACCCTCACCGCTCACGCGACGAACGTCGCCATGCCCTACCTGCAGTCGTGGCGTGACGAGCGCGACGGTGCCCGCGCCGGCCGGCCCGGCGAGGACGGGTTGCTTCGATAAACTGGATGCCGCGCCCTCGCGCCCGCCCCCACGATTTTCCGACCATTGGAGCCACCGTGGCCGAACAGTCCCGCCTCGACAAGGTCATCGCCCTCGCCCGTCACCGCGGGTTCGTGTTCCAGGCCGGTGAGATCTACGGCGGTTCGCGCTCGGCATGGGACTACGGCCCCCTCGGCACCGAGCTGAAGGAGAACATCCGCCGGCAGTGGTGGCAGACGTTCGTGCGCGGTCGTGGCGACATGGTGGGTCTGGACTCGAGCATCATCCTGCCCAAGCGCGTCTGGGAGGCGTCGGGTCACGTCGCCACCTTCACTGACCCGCTCGTCGAGTGCCTGCATTGCCACAAGCGCTTCCGCGCCGACACCCTGATCGAAGACTTCGAGGCCCGCAAGGGCCGTAAGGCCGAGAACGGCCTCGCCGACGTCCCGTGCCCCAACTGCGGCACGAAGGGCCAGTACACCGAGCCCAAGTCCTTCTCCGGTCTGGTCAAGACCTACCTCGGTGTGGTGGACGACGAGTCGGGCCTGTACTTCCTGCGCCCCGAGACCGCGCAGGGCATCTTCGTGAACTTCTCGAACGTGCTCACGGCATCCCGTCGCAAGCCCCCGTTCGGCGTCGGCCAGGTCGGCAAGGCGTTCCGCAACGAGATCACCCCCGGGAACTTCATCTTCCGCACGCGCGAGTTCGAGCAGATGGAGATCGAGTACTTCACCCCTCCGGCCGAGGCGAACGAGTGGTTCGAGCACTGGGTCGAGGCGTGCTGGAACTGGTTCATCGACCTCGGTATCGACGCCGAGAACATGAAGCGCTTCGACGTACCCGAAGACGACCGTGCGCACTACTCCGCCGGCACGATCGACGTCGAGTACCGCTTCGGTTTCCCCGGCAAGGAGTGGGGCGAGCTCATGGGCGTCGCCAACCGCACCGACTACGACCTCAAGAGCCACTCGGAAGCCTCGGGCCAGTCGCTCACGTTCTTCGACCAGGCGTCGGGCGAGAAGTACACGCCCTACGTCATCGAGCCGTCGTTCGGTCTGACGCGCGCCATGATGGCCTTCCTCGTCGACGCCTACCGCGAAGAAGAGGTGCCCAACGCCAAGGGCGGCACCGACACCCGCACGGTGCTCAAGCTCGATCCGCGCCTCGCCCCGGTCAAGGTCGCCGTCCTCCCGCTCTCGCGCAACGAGCGCCTGTCGCCGCTGGCGCGCGAGGTCGCCGACGCCCTGCGGTCGGCGGGCTGGAACATCGACTTCGACGACGCGGGGGCCATCGGCCGTCGCTACCGTCGCCAGGACGAGATCGGCACCCCCTTCTGCGTCACGGTCGACTTCGATTCGCTCGACGACAACGCCGTGACCGTCCGCGACCGCGACACGATGGGCCAGGAGCGCATCTCCCTCGACGCGCTGCACGGCTACCTCGCCGAACGGCTCCGCGGAGCCTGATCCGGTCATGACGGGTTCCGAGGACTTCGTCGAGATCATCCGGGCGGCCGTCGCGGCCGATCCCGGAAACATCGGCCTGCGCGTCGACCTCGTCGAGCTGCTCCTGCAGGAACGACTCGACGAGGCCGCCGCCGAGATCGAACGGATCGCCGAGCTCGGTGCCAACGCGGCGACCGTGAGCGTGCTGCGCGCGCGGTTGGCGGCGGCGCGTCTGCGCGCGGGCCAGGCTCCGGATGTCACGCCCCCGGCGCCGGATCCGGGTGCGGGTACGCGGCCCGTCGCGCCGGTCGTGCTCCCGCCGGCACCCGCCGCACCGTTCGTGCCCGGCCCTCCTGCCGCACCGGGAGAGCCGGCCGCGCCCGCGACCGGCTCCGTCGACGACACGCGGCCCGGCGATGCGCCCCTGTTAGACGTGTCGACCGACCAGGTCGAGAAGCCGGTCTGGGACGTCGAGCGGCCGGCCGTGACGCTCTCCGATGTCGCCGGCCTCGACGAGGTGAAGCAGCACCTGAACGGCGCCTTCCTCCTGCCGATGCGCAACCCCGAGATGGCGCGGATGTTCGGCAAGGCCCCGCGGGGGAGCCTCCTCATGTACGGCCCCCCGGGCTGCGGCAAGACCTTCATCGCGCGCGCGATCGCGGGCGAGCTCGAGGCGAACTTCGTGCACGCGACCCTCGCCGACCTCGTGCGTCCGCACTTCGGCGAGACCGAGCAGTCGATTCACTCCCTCTTCGAGGCGGCGCGTGCCGCGCGCCCGTGCGTCGTGTTCATCGACGAGTTCGACGCGATCGGCGGCCGGCGCACCTCGGGCGGCTCCTCGGCGCAGTCCCTGCGCATGTTCGCGAGCCAGTTGCTCGAGGAGTTCGACGGGGTGGATGCCGACAACGACGGCGTCTACATCCTCGCGGCCACGAACCGGCCGTGGGACGTCGACCCCGCCCTCCGGCGCCCGGGGCGCATCGACCGTACGGTGCTCGTCCTGCCGCCCGACGAGCCCGCGCGGCTCGCGATCGTCGAGAACGCCCTGCGCGACAAGCCCGCGGCCGCGGTCGACGCGCGGGAGCTGGCGCGACGGACCACGGAGTTCTCCGGGGCCGACATCGCCTACGTGGTCGACCAGGCCGTCGAGACGGCGTTCACCGAGTCGGTGGCATCCGGAGTCCCCCGCATGATCGGCACCGCCGACCTCGAGCGCGCGGCCGCGCGGGTCGTCCCGTCGACGCGCGAATGGTTCGAGCAGATCAAGCCCGTGCTCGAGTACGGCATCGACGACGGCACGTTCGGCCAGCTGCGCGCCTATCTGAAGCGGCACCGCATCTGACATGGCATCCGATCCCCTCGACGAGGCGCGGCGATACCTGCTCCTCGGGGAGCCGCAGAAGGCGCGCCTCGTGCTCGAACTCGTCTTGTCGGAGCATCCCGATCACGGGCCGTCCCTGCTGCTCATGGCGATCACCCGGACCGAGATCGGCGATGCCGAAGGGGCCGAGCGCGACGCGCGTCTCGCGTTCGCGCACGCGGACCTGCGAGCGGATGCCGCTGCGCTCCTCGCCCGGATCACAATGGCGCGCGACTCGACCGAGGCGCTGGGCTGGGCGAGCGAGGCCGTACGCATTGAACCGGGGCGGAGCGGCTTTCGGCTTGTCCTCGCACGCGTCCTGCGCGAACGACGGCAGTTCGATGCTGCCCGACAGGAGGCGGAGGCGGGTCTGACGACTGCCGTCGATGACGGCGAGCGTGTCGACGCCCTCGTCACCGCCTCGTCGATCGCCATGCGACTGGCTCCTCGTCGTGAGGAGGCCTACCGTCTGGCGGAGGAGGCCGCCCGTATCGACCCGACGAATCCCTCGGTGGGTCAGATGCTGGCAGCGGCGCAGATGGCGAGCGGGCGACGGACTCAGGCGATCGTCACCGCGCGTCGCATCCTCAGCGAGAACCCGGTCGCGCGTGTTCCCCCGTACATCGCGCAGGTGGCGACGGCGTTACTCGTCCGATTCCTGATCGGACTGGTCACGCTGGTCACCGTCATCACGCCCTTCCTCACGTTCGCGATCTTCGCGCAGATCTCCGGGATGCCGATCGGCTCGCGCGTGGGCGCGGCGGTAGCGTTCGGCTCGGTCGGTGTGATCTGCGTAGGGGTGCTGAGCCCACTCCGCGACCCGGGTGTCGCCCGTGCGGTCCGGCTCTTCCTGCGTCAACGTCCGATCGAGGTGGTGGCCGCGGTCACGGTGGGCGTGATCGCCCTGGGGTATCTGGTCGTCATCGTCACGGGTTTCTTCCCGCTCATCCCCCTGATGCCCCTGCTCGCCCTGACGGTATGGACCGTGCACGAGGTGAAGCTGACGCAGCTGCGCCCGCCGGCGCAGTGAGGGAGGAGTTCAGCCGCGTCCGCCCGGAGCGAGGTTTCGGGTCGTGCCGCCCGACACGGCGGTGAGAGCGGCGACCACCGGGGCGGCGCGGTCGTCTGCCTCCCACGGGACCATGAGATCGATCCACCAGCGCGGCTCCGCGTCGGCCGGGGCGTCCTCACCGAGGAGACGCCACGTTGGCCAACACCGGAGGGGAAATTCGCTATACGGTTTCCCCGCACGAGGGCGGGTATCTCCTCTCTTCCGCCGAACGCGCGGAAGAGCCCGAAGGTCTGTCCCGGCGTGAGCGCAGTGATCATCACGACGCTTGGCTGGAGCCGGAGGGGCGAACGGTGGGTGGCAGAGCTCCATCGTCTCGGTCCGGAACGCGGACCGATCGTCGACGCGCACGGCGGCGCCGCTCTGCCGTGGATCGCTCAGCGCTCCGGCCAACCCGGGCCGTGGACCCGTGCTCGTTCGGAGACGGATGCCGCCGTGATCGGCGAGGCGGAGTCGCTGAGGACGCGTCGCCTGCTCGCGGCGTATGACGTGTTGGACCGTCGCTGACGGCCCGGCGCCACGGAACGCGCGATCGAGGTCGCTGGCATCGACCGGCAGGTCAGGGTCCCTGACAGCACCCTGACAGCGCCCCCTCCGTCATGACAGAAGCGCGACAGCGCACCCGGCGCATTCTGTCGTCATGACCACTTCATCCACCCGCTCTCCCGCGGTCCGCGCCGAAGGGCTCGTCAAGACGTTCGGCTCCAACCGGGCCGTCGACGGCGTCGATCTCGTCGTCGAAGCCGGCACGGTCTACGGCGTGCTCGGCCCCAACGGCGCCGGCAAGACCACCACCATCAGCATGCTGACGACGCTGCTTCGTCCCGACGGCGGCCGTGCCGAGATCTTCGGCCACGACGTCGCCCGCGAGCCGCACGTCGTGCGCCAGCTCATCGGCCTGACCGGGCAGTTCGCCTCGGTCGACGAGAAGCTCTCGGCCACCGAGAACCTCATGATCTTCGGTCGCCTCCTCGGCCTCTCCCGTGCCGACGCCCGCCGCAAGGCGAGCGAGCTGCTCGAGGAGTTCGGCCTCACCGAGGCGGCATCCCGGCCGCTCGCGAAGTTCTCGGGCGGCATGCGTCGCCGCCTCGACCTCGCGGCATCCCTCATCGCCCAGCCGCCGCTCATCTTCCTCGACGAGCCGACCACCGGTCTCGACCCCCGCACCCGCGGACAGATGTGGGACACGATCCGGCGGCTCGTGGCATCCGGATCCACCGTCGTGCTCACCACGCAGTACCTCGACGAAGCCGACCAGCTCGCCGACCGCATCGCCGTCATCGACCGCGGCCGCGTGGTCGCCGAGGGCACGGCGCTCGAGCTCAAGGCGTCGGTCGGCCAAGCCTCGCTCGTGCTGCGGCTCCAACCCGGCTCCGACCTCGACGTCGCCCGCGCGACGGTGGGACGGGTCCTGGATGCCACGGCGATCGTCTCGCCGGAGGCGGCGCGTCTCACGGTGCCGATGTCCGACCCCGACCAGGTCACCGATCTGCTCGTCGCGTTCCGCGACGCGGGCCTCCACTTGAGCGAGTTCAGCGTGCAGCAGCCCACGCTCGACGAGGTCTTCCTCACCCTCACCGGCACGGGTGTGCCGGCCGACGACACCGCGGCGCGAGAGAGTGCCGACGACCTGGAAGGAGTCCGCCGATGAGCGCCCTGACCCTCGAACGCGATCTGCCCCGCACCGCGAGCCTTTCGCAGACCGTGCAGAACACCCTCACCATGGCGGGCCGCGGTCTGCTGAAGATCCGGCGCACGCCGGAGCAGCTCATCGACGTGACCGTGCAGCCGATCCTGTTCACGCTGATGTTCACCTACATCTTCGGCGGCGCGATCGCCGGAGACGTGCAGAGCTATCTGCCGATCATCATCCCCGGCATCCTCGTGCAGACGGTCATCACGACCTCGGTCGTCACCGGTACGCAGCTGCGCGAAGACATGGACAAGGGCGTGTTCGACCGGTTCCGGTCGCTGCCGATCGCGCGCATCGCGCCGCTCTCGGGCGCGCTCCTGGCCGACACTGTGCGGTACGCGATCGCGACGACGCTGACCTTCACGATGGGCTACATCATGGGCTTCCGGCCCGAGGGCGGTCTCTGGGCGGTCGTCGCGGCGGGACTCCTCGTCATCGCGTGCTCGTGGGCGATCAGCTGGATCTTCGCGTTCTTCGGCGTCATCGCCCGCAGCGCGTCCAGCGTGCAGGGGATCTCGATGATCATCCTGTTCCCCCTGACGTTCCTCTCCAACGCGTTCGTCCCGGCGAACACCATGCCGTCGTGGCTTCAGTGGTTCGTCGACGCCAACCCTGTCTCGCATCTCGTCACCGCGGTGCGCGATCTCGTCAACTCCGGCACGCTCGGTTCCGATGCGGTCATCTCGCTGATCGGCGCCGCGGTGATCGTGGCGGTCTTCGCTCCGCTCACGGTGCGCGCCTACATGCGCAAGGCCTAGTCGAGCAGGGCCGCGAGGGCCTCGGCATCCACGTCCGTCAGGGGCGACCGGATGCCGGGGCCCTCCGTCGTGGGAGCGTCGGGGAGCGCGGCCAGCCGCGCGCGGACCCAGACGTGGAACGGGTCGAGCACGTCCGCGGCGCCGCGGACGGCGGCGGCGCGGGCCAGGGCTTCTTCGGCGAGAGCGCGGCGCCCGGTTGCGGCGTTCCACCCGGCGACCGCGAGGAGCACCATGGCGACGATCGGGTAGTCGCGCGACAGCGCGGCGCGTCGGATCGCTTCGCGGAGCGCGGCCCGCGCCTCCTCGTGCCGGCCGAGGAGCAGCAGGGCCTGAGCGCGCTGCGCGTCTCGCCACGCGATGAACTGGTCGGGAAAGCCCGGCTCCAAAGCGATGCTCTCGACCGCGCGGAGCGCTGCCTCGCCGTCGCCGGTGGCCACGTCGACGTGGGCGGTCGTCATGGCGGCCTGTCCGAGGGAACGCACCGAGCCGTCGGCGGCGGCGAGCCTCTCGATCTCTTCGGTACGAGAGCGCGCTTCGTCCTCGCGCCCGAGTCGGAGCAGGATGCCGACGGCCTGCGCGCGTTGCTGCAGATAGTCGGAGAGGGAGGTGAGTCCGCGGATCGCCTGGCTCGAGCGGTCCGTCACTGCGAGCGCTTCCTCGAGGCGCCCCTCGAGGATGAGCCACTCCGCGTGCAGCTGGCTCGCGAAACCCTGCCCCCACGGGTCGCCGATCTCGGTGAACATCTGGACGGCCCGCTCGCTCTCCTCGCCGAGGGTGCGGATGTCGCCGGAGTTCTGCGCGGCACCCGCGCCGAGCGTGTGGAGGATCGCCTGAGACCAGGGGGGCGCGGCGGCGAACTCCTCGTCGGTGACGTCGACGTGCCAGGTGCGCGCGGCATCCCCGTCGCCGGCAGCGAGGACCGAGCCCGCGAGCCGCAGGAGCGGAGGGACGAGCGCGGTCACCTCGGACGGGTATCGACGGGCGGCCTCCTCGAGCTGGGCGCGACGCGCGGCGAACGCCGCGGGAGAGAATCCGGCCGTCTCGCCCCGCTCGGGGAAGCTGCTCGAGAACAGGGCGACGGCCTCGACCACGACGGTCGGTTCATCGTCGAGCTCCGCGTCCGTATCGGCGACATCGGCGACCGCGCGTCGCAGATCGTCGCTACGCTCGCGGATCGCCCAGGGCCACAGCAGGCTGCGCACCAACCGCGCGCCGCCGCGTCGGTCGTGTGCCCGCACGCGGGTGCGCAGCGCCGCCGTGAGATTCTCATCGTTCGCATCGAACCAGGCCAATGCTGCGGGCAGCCCCGGGCCTCGGACGTCCCGCTCCCTGCCGGACGCGAGCCTCGACAGCACATCGGCTGCGGTGATCCGGTATCGCTCGTCGTCACCGCTGGCGCGCAGGCGGTCGAGTCCGTACTCGCGGACGGTCTCGAGCATGCGGAAGCGTCCGTCGCGCCGCGTCAGCAGCGAGCGATCGACGAGGGCGTCGAAGGCGTCGGCATCCACCCCGAAGACGTCGGCCACCGCGGCGGCGTCGGACGCGCCGATCCCGTCGGGGAACACCGCGGCCGCACGCAGCGCGACGCGCTCGTCGTCGGTGAGGGTGTCCCAGCTCCAGTCGATGAGCGCGCGCAGGGTGCGGTGCCGCTCGGAACTGAGCCGGGGGCCGTGGGAGAGCAGGGCGAAGCGATCGTCGAGGCCGGCGTCGATCTCGGCGAGGTCGAGTGTGCGGGATCGCGCGGCGGCGAGCTCGATGGCCAGGGGGAGCCCGTCCAGGCGCTGGACGATCCGCACGGCGGTGTCGCGCTCGTCTGCGCGAGGTTCGCTCCCCCGCGCGGAGCGCACGCGCCGGGCGAAGAGCTCCTCGGCGTCGGAGGGCGGGAGGGGGCCGAGATCGACGAAGGCCTCGCCCGGGATGCCGAGGGGCTCACGGCTCGTCGCCAGCACGCGCACCCCCGCGCTCATTCCGAGCAGAGTCAGGGCGGCTTCCGCAGCCTCGCGTGACACGTGCTCGCAGTTGTCGAGGACGATCACGACCTCGCGACCCGAGACGGCTTCGGCCACGCGCTCGGCCGAGGTCGAGGGTGGACCGCTCGTGTCGCGCACGCGCACGCCGCGACCGACGGCACCGGCGATCGCCGTCCACACCTCGCCCGCAGCGGCCGGCGCGAGCTCGACGATGATCGCGTCGGCGAGAGCGCGGGCCGTCTCTACCGCGAGGGTCGTCTTGCCGGCGCCGCCCGGACCGATCACGGTGACCAGGCGATCGGTCGTGAGGCGCGCGCGGATGGCGTCGAGTTCATCGCCGCGGCCGATCAGGCTCGTCACGGGCGCGGGAAGCGGTGCGGGAACCACGGCCGCGGGAGCCATCGCGATGGGGACCGTCGCCGCGAGCCGCTCGGCGTGGGCGCGGTCTTCGAGCAGGTCGCGGACGAGCCAGTCGAAGCCGTCGCCCGGCGTCCAGACGTCTCCCGTCCACAGCGCCAGTGCTTCGCGGGCGCGCGCGGCGTCTCCGCTCGTTCGGGCGTCGGCCACCAGGTCTTGGAACCGGGTGATGTCGACCTCGGCGCGCGAGACGTCGAGGCGGTAGCCGCCCGGGGCCGACGACACGCTGCCGGCGGGCAGAGCGCGACGAAGACGGGAGACGAGCGACTGCAACGCGGCGCGCGGGTCGTCGGGAGTGTCGATCGGCCAGAGGTCCTCGGCCAGCGCGCGGACGCTCACGGTGGTACCGGCGTCCACCGCGAGGCGCAGGAGCAACGACTGTTGGCCGCGCCCGGGCACGACGGCATCCCCGTCATCCGTGGCGACGCTCAATCCGCCGAAGAACCGCACCCGCACGGGATTCACTCTAGGTCGCGGCCCCTCGCGCGTGGGTCCGTGCGAGTGCGGGTCGCGTCGAACAGCGGAGTGCCCGTACACGGATCCGGAGATGGTCAGCAGATCCGGACGAAACGAGAAGCATCGTCCGGATCCGACGACGATCTCCGGATCCGAGGTACGGGATACGGCGGCAACTCGAGGTGCGCGAGGGAGCGCAAGGCCCGCTAGGCACCGGCTGTGCTCGCGCGCACCTGGAGCCGGGGGGCGATGACGCGCACGCGATCGGCCGGAGGCTTGGCATCCGTCACCGCGGTCAGTAGCTCGAGGCAGGCGGAGCCGAAGGCTCGGGCCTCGAGATCGAAGGAGGTGACCGCCGGGGTCAGGAGCGCGTGCATCGGCTCGTCGACGTAGGCGGCGAGCAGCAGGTCGTCGCCGACGCGTCGTCCGGCGCGCGCAGCGGCCTGGAGTGCGGGGGCGGCCGACCCGCTCGGCGCGACGATGAGGGCGTCGATCCGCTCGGTGGCGAGGATGTCGGCGACCGCTGTGTCGACCTCGTCGGCGGTGGGGACGAAGCCGATCGTGCGGATGATCGGGATGCCGCGGCGCTCCGTCATCCACGACGTGAACGTCGCGGTGAGCTCGCGGCTCCAGCTGGTGCCGTCGGGCGGCAGGACGGCGGCGATGCGCTCGGCTCCCCGATCGGTCAGGTGACCGAGAAGGCCGCGCAGGGCAGTGTCGTGGTCGTACACGACGCTGCCCGCGACCCGGTCCTCCCCGCCGAGCACGTGCTCGCCGCTCACGACGGGGCGGCCCGTGTCGAGGATGGCCCGGATGCCGGCATCCTCGACCGTCGCGTCGACCACGATGTACCCGTCCACGAACGCCGCGGGCGGTGTCGAGTCGTCGGCAAGGCGGTGGGGGAGGAGGATCACCGACAGTCCGCGGTGATCGGCAGCATCGACCACGCCGAAGGCGAACTCGGTGTAGTACGGCAGGCGCGTCGAGCCCGGCGGCAGGTGGAGACCGACCGTGCCGTAGCGGGACGTGCGCAGGCTGCGTGCGGGCGCGTTGACGACGTAGTTGAGCGCGCGGGCGGATGCCAGCACCCGCTCTCGCGTCTCGGGCGAGACCCCCGCCTTGTCGCGCAGGGCGAACGACGCTGCCGCGATCGACACACCGGCCGCGGCGGCCACGTCGTGCAGTGTCGGTTTGCGGGGGGTCACGTGGGCCGACGTTACCCGACGGGCGAATCGCCTCTTGCGCGACGATGAACTTAAACGTTTAATGTCCCTGAAACAGATCCGGCTCCTCGACCGAAACACACGGTCCCTAGCCTCGGCCACAACCGGTCGCGATCGACGCCGATCCGACCGGGGCCCACACCCGTTCCGCCGGTCCTCCGGCACCCGCGAAAGGCCCTCCGTGTCTTCCTCCACCCGCACCACCACCGCGACCGCATCGGTGGGCTCCGCCCGAGTACCCCTGCGCCTGCCCACCGCGAGCTCGACGTTCATCGTCGGCATCGCCGGGTACCTGGGCGTGAATCTCTCGCCCTACATGATCATCGCCGTGCAACAGGGCATGGATGCCGACGTGCTGACCGCCAGCTGGCTGGTCACCGGCGCGCTCCTGCTCACCGCGTTGACCGGGCTCGCCGTGGCGCCGTTGTGCGCCGGCCATCGTCGCCGCGCGGTGGCGCGGGTCGGACTCCTGGTCGCCGTGGTCGGGTTCGGCCTGGCTGCGCTCGCCCCCGGCCTGCTCCTCGCCGGGCTCCTGCTGGGCGGAGTCGGCGCAGGTGGAGCGGTCGCCGCGTCCGGAGCGGCGCTCGCCGCCTTCCGCAACCCCGACCGCGTCGCGGGCTTCTACGGCCTCGCGAACCGTGGCATCATCACCGTCGTGCTGGCGGTGGTGCCGCTGATCGGCCTCGCGCCGATCGACGTCTTCGGCTCCATGGCCGTCTTCAGCTTCGTCGGTCTCGTGCTGGCCACGTGGCTTCCGGGCGCTCCGGCCGCAGCCGCCAGCCCGGGCGCTGCCACCGGGGCCGCGATTCCGCTCGAGATCCCGCCCACGGGGACGACGCGGACGACCGCACGCCCCTCGCGCACCGTGACCGTGGCCGGATTCACCCTGCTCATCGTCTTCGCCCTGTGGGCTGCGAGCGAGGACTCGCTGTGGGCCATGGTCGGCGTCATGGGTGCCGACCAGGCGAGCCTCTCCGCCGAAGGTCTCGGCATCGCGCTCAGCGGGGCGACGGCGGGCGGGCTCGTCGCCTCGGTCGCCTTGATGATCGTGGGCGACCGTCTCGGCCGCGGCGTGCCGCTCATCGTGCTGCTCGTGATCGGCGGCATCCTGAAGATCGTGCAGGGCTACGTCACCGACCCCACCCTGTTCGTCGTGGTCTTCATCGTGTGGAACACCACCTATGCCCTGGTCTTCGCCTTCTTCGTGTCGACCTCGGCGGCGCTCGATGCGGAGGGGCGGTGGTCGGGTCCGCTCCTGGCGACCTACCTCGTCGGCTCCGCGCTGACGCCCGTGATCGGGGCCAACCTCGTCGCCCTCCTCGGCTACCAGGGCTTCACTCTCGCGCTCGCCATCGCGAGCTTCCTCCTCGCCGTTCCCGCGGGCGTCATCGGGCTTCTCTCGCGTCGACTCGAACGTGAAGCGGCGGAGGTCTCCGCATGACCCGCACGCTCTACCGCAACGCCCGCGTCTTCACGGCGGAGGTCGAGGCATCCCGCCAGTGGACGGACGCCATCGCCGTCGACGGCGAGACGATCGTCGCGATCGGCGCCGACGCGCAAGCGATGGCGGTCGACGAGACGGTCGACCTCGGCGGCGGTCTCGTGCTGCCGGGATTCACCGACGCGCACACCCACCTGCTGATGATGGGCGCGGCTCTCGGCCAGGTACCGCTGACCGACGCGCGCTCGCTCGACGAGATCCAGACGCTGCTGCGCACGGCGCGCGACGCCGATCCCGAGGCGACGGTGCTCCGCGGACGAGGGTGGCTCTTCGATTCGGTCCCCGGCGGCGCGCCCACGGCGGCGATGATCGACGCCGTCGTGTCCGACGTCCCGGTATACCTGGATGCCAACGACTACCACTCGTGCTGGGTGAACAGCGCCGCGCTGGCCGAGCTCGGGATCACACGGGACACCCCCGATCCGCTCGGCGGCGAGATCGCCCGTGACGCCGAGGGCGAGCCGACCGGAATGCTGTACGAGACCGCGGCGATCCAGTACGCCTGGGCGCAGCGCGACGCCGCGACCACCGACGCCGAGCGCGACGAGGCTGTGGACCGCGTGATCGACGCGTACGTGCGGGCCGGAGTCGTCAGCGTGGTCGACATGGCCTTCGACGAGCACGGTCTCGCCGCTTTCGAGCGTGCCCTCGACCGCTACGACGGTCGCCTGCCGATCCGTGTGGCGGCGCACTGGCTCATCGAGAACACCGGCGACCGGGCGCGAAACCTCGCCCAGCTGGATCGGGTGGTCGAGCTGGCACGACGATCCGCGTCGCCGTGGCTGCGGGTGATGGGGATCAAGCTCATCCTCGACGGGGTGATCGACGCGTGTACCGCGGCGATGCGCGCCCCGTACGCCGACGGGTCGAGCGCGGATCCGATCTGGCCGCTCGACGACCTCGCGCCCGTCGTCGCCGCGGCCGACGCCGCGGGGCTCCAGATCGCGATGCACGCGATCGGCGACGCCGCCAGCGACAACGCCCTCACCGCGATCGAGCGCGCGATCGCGGCCAACGGCGACCGCCCGCGGCGGCACCGCATCGAGCACCTCGAGTACGCCGCGCCCGGCACGGCCCGACGGATGGCGCGGCTGGGGGTGACGGCATCCATGCAGCCCGTGCACGCCGATCCGGCGATCTTCGCCAACTGGGCCGCGATGCTCGGCGATGAGCGTGTGGAACGTGCGTTCCCGTGGAGCGAATACGAAGAGGCCGGGACGCTCCTGGCGTTCTCGACCGACGCGCCGACCGCCCCCTTCGACGCCCTCGCGAACATGTACGTCGCGGCGACGCGCGCATCGGCCCTCGACCCGAGTGTTCCCGCCGTGCATCCCCACTACGCCCTGCCGCTGGCGAGCGCGATCGGGCACGCGACTCGCGATGCCGCGGCCTCCCTCGGCGACGGCGAGTGGCGCGGCCGCATCGCTCCCGGGTTCGCGGCCGACCTCGTCGTGGTCGACGCCGACCCGTTCGTCTCGGGCGAGGCGACGCTTCTGAGCGCTCGCGCCGTGACGACCCTGGTCGCAGGCACCCCCGTCTTCCCCCCTCCCGCCGGCTCGCCCGCGCTGCGTTCGGGCGAACGCACGCCGGCGTCGTCCGCGCTCACCGAGGTGGCGGCGCACGGAGACGCGGCGCTCACCGGGGAGACGTGTGACGAGCACGAGGAGGAGAGACGATGAGCTGGCGCATGCCGATTGAGACCGCCCCGCAGACCCGTACCTGGATGGCCTTCCCCGCCGAGGGGCCGACGCTCGGCGAGACCGACGCCGAACGCGATGCCGGGTACGCCGCGTGGACCGCGGTCGCCCACGCCGTCGCCGAGTTCGAGCCCGTCACGATGGCGGTCGACCCTGCCGAGCGCGAGCGGGCCCGGCGCATGCTCTCGGCCGACATCGAGATCGTCGAGGCCCCCGTCGACGAGTTCTGGATGCGCGACGTCGGTCCGACCTTCGTGCTCGACCCCGAGCGCCCGGGTGTGCTCGGCGCGGTCGCCTGGACGTTCAACGGTTGGGGTGACCACTGGTGGGGCGCGTGGCGGAAGTCGGCCGGTCTCGGACGCCTCATCGCCGACGCGGCGGGCGCCGAGCTCGTCTCTTCTCTCCTGGTGAACGAGGGGGGTGGCCTCCATGTCGACGGCGAGGGCACCGTCCTGCTGACCGAGACCGTCCAGCTCGACCCGCGCCGCAACCCCTACGCCGACCGCGCGCGCGTCGAGGCAGAGATGGCTCGCACGATCGGCGCGACCCACGCCGTGTGGCTACCGCGCGGACTCACCCGCGACTACGGGGACTTCGGGACGAGCGGGCACGTCGACATCGTCGCGACGATACCCTCGCCGGGCACCGTCCTGCTGCACGACCAGCGCAACCCCGCGCACCCCGACCACGCCGTCTCGGCCGAGCTGCGCGCGTTCTTCGCGGAGCAGACGGATGCCACGGGCCGCCCCTTCACCGTGCGCGACCTCCCGGCTCCCGACACCCTGCGCGACGCCGACGGCGACACCGACTGGAGCTACGTCAACCACCTCGTCGTCAACGGCGGCGTGCTCGCGTGCGGCTTCGACGAGCCCGAGGCCGACGCGAGGGCGCGCGGCATCCTCGAGGAGGCCTACCCGGGGCGCCGTGTCGTGACGGTCGACGCGCGCGAGCTGTACGCCCGCGGCGGCGGCATCCACTGCATCACCCAGCAGCAGCCCGAGGTCACCGCATGATCGAGGTCACGGAAGCCTCCATCGCTCAGCTGGCCGCCGCCCTCGCGGCGGGCGAGACCACCGCGGTCGAACTCGTCGAGGCGCACCTCGAGCGGATCGCCGCGTACGACGGACCGGAGACGTCGACGCGGCTCAACGCTGTGGTCGTGCTCAACCCCGAGGCACGAGCCGAGGCGGAGGAATCCGACGCGCGACGCGCGGCCGGGCGCTCGCGCGGCCCGCTCGACGGCATCCCGTACACCGCGAAGGACAGCTATCTCGTCCGCGGTCTCACCGCAGCCTCCGGCAGTCCCGCGTTCGCCGACCTCGTCGCGCGAGGCGACGCCTTCACGATCGAGCGGCTGCGCGAGGTGGGGGCCATCTGCCTCGGGCGGACGAACATGCCGCCGATGGCCAACGGCGGCATGCAGCGCGGCCTCTACGGACGCGCCGAGAGCCCGTACAACGCGGACTACCTCACCTCGGCCTTCGCCTCCGGGTCGTC
Organism: Microbacterium enclense; assembly: GCA_038182865.1. Classification (NCBI taxonomy): domain Bacteria; kingdom Bacillati; phylum Actinomycetota; class Actinomycetes; order Micrococcales; family Microbacteriaceae; genus Microbacterium; species Microbacterium enclense. The sequence goes on from CP116226.1 coordinate 1,556,446, forward strand.
CAACGGCTCCGGGACGGCGACCGCGGCGTCGTTCGGCGTCTTCGGACTCGGGGAGGAGACCTGGTCGAGCGGGCGGGCCCCGGCATCCTGCAACGCGCTCTGCGCGTACACGCCCTCCCGCGGCGTGATCTCGGTGCGCGGCAACTGGCCACTCGTGCCGACGATGGACGTGGTCGTGCCGCACACGCGCTCGATGGCCGACCTGCTCGCCGTCCTCGACGTCGTGGTCGCCGACGACCCCGAGACGCGGGGGGACTTCTGGCGCGCGCAGCCGTGGGTGACCCTGCCCGCGGCGTCAGACGTGCGACCGGAGTCGTACGCCGCGCTCGCCGCCGACGCCTCGCTGGCCGGGAAGCGGATCGGCGTCCCGCGCATGTTCCTCGGCTCCGATCCGCTCGCGGGCACCGGTCCGAAGGGCGTGGGCGGGCCGACGGGTGAGCGGATCGTGCCGCGACCGTCGGTGCTCGCCCTGTGGGAGACCGCGCGCGCCGACCTCGAGGCCGCGGGGGCCATCGTCGTCGAGACCGATTTCCCGCTCGTCAGCAACTACGAGGGCGACCGTCCCGGTGCACCGACGATCTCGACGCGCGGGCTGGTGTCGCCCGAGTTCCTCCAGCGAGAGATCGTGGATCTCTCGGCGTGGTCGTGGGACGACTTCCTGCGCGCGAACGGGCACCCGGGTCTCGCCGTCGTGGACGGCGCCGAGATCTTCCCCCACCCCGAGGGGTCGTTGCCCGATCGCTACACCGGCTTCGACGACGACATCGCGGAGTACCCCGCGCACGTCCGCGAGCGTCCGGTCGCCTCGTTCGTCGACATCCCCCACCTCGCCGACGGCCTTCGCGGGCTGGAGGAGACCCGGCGCCGCGATCTCGAGGAGTGGATGGATGCCGAGCGCCTCGACGCCGTGGTCTTCCCGACCATGAGCGACGTGGCGCCCGCCGATGCCGACGTGAACCCCGCGTCGGCGGACATCGCGTGGCGCAACGGCGTGTGGGTCGCCACCGGCAATCTCGCGATCCGGCACTGCGGAGTGCCGACGGTGACGGTGCCGATGGGCACGCTCGACGACATCGGGATGCCGGTCGGCCTCACCTTCGCGGGCCGGGCCTACGACGACACCGCCCTGCTGCGACTCGCGGCGGCCTTCGAGGCGACGGGTGCGCGCCGGACGGCACCGCCGCGGACTCCTCCGCTGCGCAGAGTCGTCTGAGACCCGACCTGTGGACAACCTCCTCGGGCGGAGTCGCTTCGCTACCCTGGAGCGACGACCGACGCCGAGGGGGCACGATGACGGAAGTCGCCGCAGGGGATGCCGCGCGCACCCGACGGGTGTGGCCCGCGCAGCCTGAGCTGCTGACCGACACCTCACGGTGCCCGTGGTGCTTCGCGCCGATCACCGCCTCGCCGTGTGCGACGTGCGGATTCGACCTCAGCGACCCGCGCACCTTCGGTGTGCTGTCGCTGTCACAGCACATCGCGGGACTCGTGCAGGAGCGCGACGAGGTGCTCCGGCAGATCCGGGCGAGTGCCGCCGCCTGGACGGGCCCTGTTCCGGCGTCGGGTCCCGCCCCGGTCGCAGGTTCCGGTGCGGGCGCATCGGCGTCGGCTGCGTCTGTCGGACCCGTCGATCCCGCGGAGTCGGGTGTACCCGTCGAGCCAGGTGTGTCTGGCGAGCCTGCCGACGCGGGTGCGCGTGCTGTGCCCGCGGAGCCGGCTGTGCCTGCCGTGGCCGCCGATCCGGCTGGGCCTGTCGCGCACGATGAGCCTGGCGGGCCTGTCGCGCCCGATGCGCCGGCTGAAGTTGGCGGGCCTGTCGTGCCCGCCGCTTCCGTCGAACCTGTATCGGCCGCGGCGAACGCGGTGGTCACTCCGACCTTCACCGCGCCGCCGGGGTTCGCTCCGCCGGGCGAGCTGCATCCGTCCGTGCGTCAGGGGGCGCCGTCTACGGCCGCACCCGGCACTCAGGGCGGTCCGGCCGCGGGTGCGCCGGGCACCCCGACCTCGCCGCCTGCACCCCAGCCGGGCAAGCCGCGCCGCTCGGGCGTGCAGGTGTTCCTCCTCTCGGTCGGTGTCGTGCTGCTCGCCGTGGCTGCAGCCTTTTTCCTCACGGTGGCGTGGGTCAGCGGCGGCCTCGTCCTGCGTTCGATCATCGTGGGCGCGGTGACCGCGGCCGTGATCGTCACGGCGTCGATCCTGCGTCGTCGACGACTGACCGCGACGGCGGAGGGGATCGCCCTGCTCGGGATCGCGTTCGTCGCGCTCGACGTGTGGGCGGTGCGGGCGAACGACCTTGCGGGGGCTGCGGGCGTCGACGCGCGCGTCTACTGGGGCTGGGCGGCCCTCCTGGCCGGTGTCGGCTTCGTGGCCTGGGCGCGCCTTGCCGGGCTGCGTGCTCCGTTGTCAGCGGGGATCGCGGCTCTGGCGGTGGGACCGCCGTTGATCGCCGCCGGCCTCTTCGGCGGCGACACGACTCTCGAGGTGTACGCGGCCGGTCTTACGGCGCTCGTTCTCACGCTCGCGTCGTCGCTCGTACCGCGGCTCGCCCGGGCGGACGTCGGCTCGGTCGCCGTCGAGATCACGGCGCTGCGCGTCTTCGGCGGGGTGGGAGCGCTCATGGCGCTGATCGCCGCTCTCGTGCTCGACCCCGACCGTGCGTGGGCGCCGCTCGCAGCCAGCGCGCCGATCGCTCTCCTGCTCGCCGCGCACGCCGCAGTGCTCGTCCGCACCGGTGCCGAGAAGGTCGCGCCGATCGCGTCGCCGTTCGCTGTGATGGCCCTCGGCGCCGGTGTCGCGGCGACGGTTGCGCGTGTGGCCGACACGACCATCGCCGTGACGGTGCCGCTCCTCGTGGCGGTGGTCATCGCACTCGCTCTGGAGGCCGTCTCGGCACGCCTCGCCGCAGGCGCGTCCCGCACGACCGTCGTCGTCGCCGCCCTGACCGCCGCGATCGGAGCCGGTCTGGCCGCGGTGGTGCCCGTCGCCTGGGCGCTCTCGGCGTTGGCCGAGCCTCTGCGTCGTCTCGTGCCCCTCTTCGGCGACTCCGCTTTCGCGGTGAACGATGTGGATGCCACGAGCACCGCCGCCGCGATCACCCTCGTGGCCGCGGTGGTCCTTGCGGCCGTCGTATGGCGTCTCACGGGCCGTGCGACGAGCCGTCGTCTCGCCGTGCTGTGGTCCGCCGCGATCGTGATGCTGCTGATCGGTCCGCAGCTGCGCGTCGTCGTCGGGATCGTGCTCTGGTACGTGGCGATGGCGGTCGCGGGCGTCGTCCTGCTCCGGCGTCGTCGCGGCGACGTCGCGGTGGCCTCCGTCGTCGGGAGCCTCGCGCTGCTCGCCGGGTGGTTCCTCTCCTTCCCCTCGCCCCTGGCGTGGACGCTCGCGACCCTGGGCGTTCTCGTGGTCGTGTGGATGCTGGCGTCCGTCACTCCCGCCGCCCGGGTCCCGGCGGCCGTGTCCTTCGTCGTGTTCGCCGCGGGGAGCGCGTGGCTCGCACCGGCCGCCGCGGAGCGCGGTCTGGGCGTCGACGTCGTCGGATTCGGCCCGTTGGAGGCGGGCGCCTTCACCGCGGTGATCTGCCTCGTCGTTGCTCTCCTCCCGTGGCGCGGCGCTCTCGCTCCTCCGCGCGGGCTGGATCGACCGCAGCGCGAAGCGGCCGCTCTTGCGGCCCTGGCGATCGCCTTCCTCTCGTCGCTCGTTCACGCCGTCCTGCGCTCGGGCGACGGACCGGTCAGCGTCTGGTGGGCCGCGATCGGTGTGGTGACCACGGCGGCAGCGGCGTGGGTCGCGCTGGGCTCCGCGAATCGCAGCTGGGCAGTGCTGCGGCCGGCGGCCGCGGTGACCTGGTCCCTGCTGGGAGCGATGGCCGCCCTCGCGGTCGTCCGCCCGCTCACCGACGGCGAGCTCGCGCCGAGCACCGCGGTCTCCGCGGTGGCGCTCGTCGCCGCCGCTCTCGGGGTGAGCGTGCTGCGACGCGAGGTCATTCCCCGCGTGCTCTCCGACGCCGGCACCGCCGTGGCCGCGCTCGTCGCGGTGACGGTGCTCGCTCCGCGCGGCGACGTGTGGATTCCGCTCCTCATCGTCGCGGTCACCACCCTGATCTGGGCGGTCGACACCGATGGCCTGTTCGTCTCGCGCGGTCCGCGCCGCCACCTCGTGTGGCTCGCTCTCGCTCTGGCGACGAGCGCACTCTGGCTGCAGCTGTTCAGCGCACGCGTCGAGACGGTCGAGGTCTACACGCTGCCGGTCGCCGTGGCGTTGATCCTCCTCGCCGCCGCGAACGAGCGCGCCCGTCGCCGCGTTGCCGACCGGTCGGTGGCGGCTCCTGCCGTCATCGCGTTCGCGGGAGTGGCGCTCGCTCTGGTACCGACGGCTGTGGCGGATGTCGACGACACGGTGCGCGTGCTCGTCGCCACCGGTCTCGGTGTGGTCTTCCTCCTCGCCGGCGCCTGGGCGCGCCCCCCGCGCACGCCCGACCTGCTTCCTCTGGCGGTCGCTGCGGCGGGGGCGCTGGCCCTCGTGGTGGCAGGGGGCGCGCGGCTCGTGCACGTGGCGCAGCGGGGCGAGTCCGGCGGCCCGCTCGTCGATGCGCTGGTCGTCGTGAGCGCGGTGGCGCTGGGCGCCGCGGCCCTGGGATGTGTCCGCCGAACAGCATCGTGGGCCCCCTCCGTCGGCCGGGCGACCGCCATCGCGGCCGCTGTGGTCTTCGTCGTCGGCGAAACGGTGCTCATCGCCGTCGACGGAGGCCCCGTCGTACGAGCCGTCCTGGCGGTCGTCGCGCTCGGTGCCGTCGGCGCCTTCGCCTCGCGGGGCTCCCACGCCCTGACGGGCGTACCGATTGCGGCCGTCCTGCTCGGTGGGGCGGCGCTCGTGGCTCTCGTCGGGCTGGGCGCCGGTGTCCGCCCGGTCGAGTGGATGACGGTGCCCCTGGCGGCGGCGCTCCTCGCGACCACGGTGGTCGTGCGCACGCGTTCGGCCCCGCCTCTCGTCGTGGGGCTGGCCACCGTCGGACTGGCGGTGGCGTTGCTGCCGTCCGCCGCGCTGGTGGCCGACGAGCTGCCGCGGGCGATCGCGGTGCTGACCGTTTCGGTCGCGTTGCTCGTCGCGGCATCCCTCGTCTCCCACGAGTCGGTGCGTCCGCTGCGCCTGCCCGCCCTCGGCGTGGCGGCCCTGTCGCTCGTCATCGCAGGCGGCGTGCGCGCGCTCGGCGATCTGGACCGCCCCCTCTTCGACGCGTGGGCCCTCGCCGTGGTGGTGCCCCTCGTCGCAGCGGGAGTCCTGTTGCAGCGGCGCCGCGATGGCCTCCCTGCGGTCACCGCGACCGCTGCGGTTCTGACCGGGCTGACGGTCGCCGCTGTGCTGTCGTCCGTGCGCCTCGCGACGGTCGGCGACGAGAGTCTTCGCGCTGCCCTGACGATCGTCGTTCTCCTCGCCGTGGGCCTGCTGTGGCGTGGTTCTCAGGGCTCGCTGGTGTTCTGGGCAGGCGTGGGTCTCGGAGGCGTGGTCGGCGCGACCGCGCTGGCGACGGGATCCGCTGATCCGGTCGAGTTCGTCACGACTCCCCTCGCGGTGGCACTCGTGCTGCACGGTGTCCGATCGCTCCGCCGTAACCCCGCACTGCGAAGCTGGCCTGCTCTCGGTGTGGCGCTGGCCCTCCTGCTCCTGCCGTCGCTCGTGTTCGACTTCGCCGACGACAACGTGCTCTGGCGCGTGATCGCGCTGGGCGTCGTCGCTCTCGCGGTGCTCTTGGCCGGTGCGCGGTACAAGCTGCAGGCCCCCGTGCTTCTCGGTGGCATCGTGCTGATCGTGCATGCCGTCGCCCAGCTCTGGCCGTGGATCGCGTCGATCTACGAGAGCGTGTCGGGCTTGTGGTGGCTGTGGCTGGGTATCGCCGGAGTGCTGCTCATCGTCGTCGCGGCGACGTACGAGCGGCGCATCCGCGAGGTGAAGGCCGTGGCGCTGGCCATTCGCGCGCTGCGCTGAGTCGCGCTGCCCTGACTCGTGCGACGCTGCGTTGAGCTGCGCCGCGTTGCGCGGGTTCGCGTTGCGCGGGAACGCGCTGCCCTGAGCCGCGCGGCGCCGGTTCAGCGCTGCGCCGCGTTGCGCTGGGTCGCGCGGCGCTGGTTCGCGTCCCGAGTTCGGGGGCGCGCCGCGGATTCGCGATGCGACGCCGATTCGCGCAGCGTCGCAGAACCGGAGATGGGTCGCAGATCCGGATGGAAACAGGTTCCGCGTCCGATTCTGACGCCGTCATCCGGTTCCGTTGTCAGGCCCCGCGGCCGGTCCCGCTCTCCTCCGGCCGGTTCGAGCGCCGACGGCGCGTCAACGGGATCTCGCCACTGGCGGGGGCGGGGACGGCGGACGTGGGGCGCGGTGCCACGGGCATTGTCGTGCCCTGCGACTCGTCGAGCGCCGCGGCCCGGGGCGCGGGCACCGACGATGAGCCCGCCTCGCGTCCGGTCTCCGCATCTCGCCGAGCACCGTCTCGCTCGGCGCCGTGTCGCCCGGCACCCGCCGCGTCGGCGCTCCTCTGGGCACCACCCGAGACGCCTGCGGCCCCAGCCCCATCCGCGGCCCCAGCTCCGGCTCCGGCCGCGACAGCACCGGCCCCGGCCCCAGCACCAGCCCCGGCCCCAGCTCCGGCTCCGGCCGCGACAGCACCGGCCCCGGCCCCAGCACCAGCCCCGGCCCCGGCCGCGACAGCACCAGCACCAGCCCCAGCACCCCCGACGCTCCCCGCGCCCACAGCGCTCCCCGCATCCGCGACAGCACCCGTGGGCGCGCCGGCATCCGGATCCGACGACACGAAGTTCGCGACCTGCACGAGCGTCGGCCGCTCGCCGCGACGCGCGAGGCGCCCGCGGCCCGCGATCATGGGCTCGGCGTACAGCTTGGGCAGGATCGCGCCCTCCGACCGGTCGCCCGACATGATCAGCGAGGTGCCGCCGGTGTCGCGGATGCCCTGCAGCGCGGGGTCGAACATCGCGCGCGACGCACCGGCGACGGGGCGGCTCACGACCACATTTAGCCGCAGATCGCGGGCCGACGCGAGGTACGGCAGCAGCGGGCGCAGGGGCTCGGTGCCGCCCGCTGCGAGGATGTCGAAGTCGTCCGCGATCACCAGGATGCGCGGACCCGCGTCGCGGTCGCTCTGCCGCTTCTCGAGCTCGACTGCGATCGACTCGGCGAGCAGGCGTGCCTGGCGTCCGGACGAGGCGTGCCCGCCGAGGTAGGCGTCGGGGATCTCGGATGCCAGCTCCCCGCGCGCATCCATGAGGGCGATGACGAGTTCCTCGGGCGTGTGCCGGTCGATCGCCCCGCGGGCGATGCCGCGCAGCGCCGTGGTCTTGCCGCAGCGGCTGTCGCCGAGGATGAGCAGGTGCGGGTCGCGGGCGACGACGTCGAGCAGGACGGGCGCCATCGTGTCTTGGCGCAGCCCCAGGGGAATGGCATCCGGTTCGTCGATCGCGTCGGGAAGCTCGGTCGGTGTCAGCTCCTCGGGCAGGAGGCGGATGGGCGCGGCGCCCTGACCGCCCCAGCGCGCCGCGCTCTCTCGGGCCAACTGCTCGAGCGCCTCGCCGGTGTCTCCGTCGTCGACCTCTTCGAGCAGGGGCAGTGCGACCTGGGCGAAGAGCTTGTCGTCGGTCAGCACGCGTCCCGGCTGGTCGGCTTTGAGCGTGGTCGAGAGCTTTCGGGCGATCTGCGAATCGGCCGGGTCGTTGAGCTTGAGTTCCAGGCGCGTGCCGATGAGCCCCTGCAGGTTCATGCGCAGCTCGTTCCAGCGAGAGAGGGCGACGACCACGTGGATGCCGAAGCTCCCGCCGCGTTCGAGGAGGTGCGCGAGCGGGGCCTCGAGGTCCTCGAAGTCCTGACGCAGAGCCCCGAGACCGTCGACGAGCAGCACGACATCCGCGCTCGGAACCTCGGGCAACCGCCCCTGGGCATGCTGTCGCCGCATATCGGCGAGCGAGTCGAGACCGTGGTCGCGGAACACGCGCTCGCGCGTCGTGAGCATGCCGGTGAGCTCTTCGAGAAGGCGGGTCAGACGTTCACGGTGGCCGCGCGTGGCGACACCGCCGACGTGCGGGAACGGCTCGATGCGCGCGAGCCCACCGCCGGTGAGGTCCATGCCGTAGATGCTCACCTGACGGGGCGAGTGGGTGAACGACAGGGAGGCGGCGAGCGTGCGCAGGAACATCGACCGCCCGGACTGGGGCGCCCCCGTGATCGACACGTGTCCGCCCGAGCGAGTGAGGTCGAGCATCCATGGCGACTGCGTCTGAGTCGACGGGTCATCGAGCAGCCCCATCGGCGCGCGGAGTGTGCCGGCGCCGTCGGCCTGTGGGAGCACGCCGCCGAGGGTGAGCACCGGAGGGAGCGGCGGGAGCCAGACCGGGCGTGTGCGGGTGACGCCGCGGGCGAGGCGCTGGGTCGCGGCCTGGACGAGCGTGCGCCCGGTGGTGGGGGTCTCGGGCTCGGCGCTGTCGAACTCTTCGGCCTCGACCTCGTGCTCGGGCGGGTCGAACGTGGGCAGCGGCAGCACGGGGGGAGCCTCGTCGTGACGAGGCCCGGCCTCGACCGGATCGGGGACGGGGCCGGAGACGTATCCGGCGCGGAAGCGCGTGTAGACCGACGTGTCGACCTTCAGGTAACCGAAGCCGGGGATGGCGGGAAGGTGGAAGGCGTCGGGGGTGTCGAGGACGACGGCCGATTCTGCTTCCGAGAAGGTGCGCAGACCGATGCGATACGAGAGGTAGGTGTCGAGACCTCGAAGGCGCCCGCCCTCGATGCGTTGGCTCGACAGCAGCAGGTGCACCCCGATCGAGCGGCCGATGCGTCCGATCGTCAGAAGGAGCTCGACGAAGTCGGGCTCGGCGGTCAACAGCTCGCCGAACTCGTCGATGACGAGGAACAGGTGCGGAAGGGCCGGGAGGTCGGGCCGGTCCCGGCGCATCTGCCGGTAGTGACCGATGGATGCCGCGTTCCCCGCGTCTTTGAGCAGCCGCTGGCGCCGCACGATCTCGCCCTGAATGCTCGAGCGCGCGCGTTCGGTGAGTTGCGGGTCGTCGGCGAGGTTGTCGATGATCCCCGCGACATGCGGGAGGCGTGCGAACGGGGCGAACGCGGCCCCGCCCTTGTAGTCGACGAGGATCATGCTGAGATCGTCGGGGGAGTGGGTCAACGCCAGTCCCAGGATGAGCGTGCGCAGCAGCTCGCTCTTTCCGGAGCCGGTGGCACCGATGCAGATGCCGTGCGGGCCCATGCCCAGCTGTGCGGACTCTTTCAGATCGAGCAGCACCGGACCGCCGCGGTCGTCGACGCCGATCGGCACGCGCAGGAACTCGGCGGCGCTGCGTACGCGCCACGCAGCCTTCACATCGATGGCATCCACGTCGTCCACGCCGAGGAGCTGCGTCACATCGGGGGCGAGCGACGTGCCCGCGTCTTCCGCGGAGGTGCGGGTGAGCCGCAGACCGGCGAGCGGGCGGGCGATCACCTCGAGCGTGTCGCAGGTGACGGGATCGATCCGGATGCCACTCGCCGCGGCCTCACCCGACCCCGGCGTTTCGACGGTAGCCAGGCCGTCGGCGATCCTCACGCGCACGCCGACCGTGGGCGGCTCCTTCAGCCGGTCGTCGAGGAGGTGGACGACGGTGATCCCCAGGTCGGCGAGTCCCAGCGCGGCATCGAGCCGCGGCATCTCGCTCGCGGCGCCGTCGCCCTCGTCGACGAAGACGATGAGCCGCCCGGGTTTGGTACGTCGTCCGGCGCGCCTGCTCGCCGCGGCCGTCGCGACGCGGTCGCGCAGCTCGGTACCCAGGAGAGCGAGCACGTCGTCGAGGGTCGGAGCCAGGCGTCGCGCGGCGACGGCGCCGGAGGGCGGGGTGTCCGACGAAAGATGGGGGACGAGATCGAGCCCGCGCCACTCGCCGAGGTGCTGGGGGCCGATGGCGGCCGCGATGTGCACGTCGTCGGGGGAGTGGAAGGCGGCGATCTGCGCGACGAGCGCGCGGGCCACGGTGAGGGTGTCGGCGCGCGGGCCCACGAGGGAGACGTGTCCGCCGCGCTCGAGGTCGACGGTCGCGGGCATGCCCTGGGCGACCCCGGCCAGGCGCACCATCCGCTCGGCCGACTCGCGCATGACCGGATCGAAGGGCTGCACCGGGTTCTGCTCGGCGGGGAGAGCGACCTCGACCGCGCGGAGATCGCCCGTGCCGATCCGTACGCGCAGGAAGTCGGCGTCGCCGGGCCGTCGCTCCCAGCGCCTCGCCGGGTCGGCTCCGATCTCGACGAGCGTGCCCGGGGCCGGGTTCAGGGCCAGCGCGGCGTGCCGCTGCCGATCGGTGCTCTCCCGCACCTTTTCGCGCGTCTCCTCGAGGTAGTCGAGGTAGCGCTCGCGTTGCACCCGACGCTGGCGGGCGGCGTTGCCTCGCTGGGTGAACGCCATGCCGAGCCCGCCGACGAGCGCGACCACGAGGATGACCGCGCCGACCACGACCATGATCGGGTTGTTGCGCAGCAGCACGATCATCGTGATCGACGACAGGCTCCCGACGATCGGCAGGAGCGACTGCAGGGGGAATCCCGTCGGTCCCTCCCCGATGGGAGGAGGGGGCGCCAGGACGACGTCGGCCGCAGGCTCGGCGGGTTCGCTGATGCGGGCGGGGCGATGCACGATCCGGACGTTCACGCCGCCTTCTCCTCTGCGCGCACGAGTGCTGCGGCCAGACGCACGACGGCTCGGTGCGTGAGTGACCGTCGAGCGTTCCCGCCGGCGTGGAGGCCGGGGTCGAACGGAATCGCGATCACCGGGACGGTGGCGGCCACCGCGATCGCCCGCGCGACCGCATCGCCCTCGCGAGCGTGGTCGACCAGTGCGAGAGCGACGGTCGGAGATTCGGGCAGCGACGCGATCGCACTCACGACGGAACGCGCATGCTCGGCGGGAGAACGCCGCGCGTCACTGACGAGGCACACCACGTCGCAGAGCGCCGCGCAGGCGGCGAGGTCGACGACAGGATGCCGCGCCCCGAAGTCCGTGATCGCGACGTCGAAGAAGCGGGTGATGGGGGCCGCTTCCCCGAGCCAAGCACCCACCGCGTCGTCGTCGTCACGCGGACGCAGAGCGACGATCCCGCCGACGACGTCGAGACCGGACAGCGCTTCGATGGTCGTGCGCGCTTCCGCTCGCGTCTCATCCGGCGCTACCGGCGAGGCGCCGAGGCGCGCGGCGAGCCCGGTGTCACCGGCCGACACATCGACCGCCAGCACAGGATCGCTGCGGCGAGCCGCGACGACGCGGGTCAGCTGGTGGGCGACCGTGCTGGTCCCGGCGCCGGGCGACAATGACAGCACGCCGATCCGCCGCGTCGTCGACAGACCGCCACGGATCGCGGCATCCCACGCGGTGAGGTCGATGCGCCCGCTCGCGCCGCTCCCGAACACCGCGGTGGTGAGGGCGCGGGCGTCGAGCACGCTCACGGTCGGCCGCCGAACATCGCGAGCAGGTCGGCGTAGACGCCGAGCGCCCCGACGAGCAGGGGCAGGAGGGAGACGACCGCGAGAGTCTCGATGACGTTGCCGACCCCGCGCACGCGGGCGCGCACGTGCGGCCGCGGCCGGACGAGCATCAGCACCGCGATGACGGCAGCCGCCACGACGGCCACGGCTGTGCCGATCCACGCGCGTTCGCCCGACAAGAGCACCGTCAGCGCCGCTGCGGCGATGATTCCCGCGGCCGCCCAGAGCAGCCAGCCCTGCGAACGAAGAGGGAACGCCCGGGTGCGCAACGCCGCGACCAGGAAGAGCGCGAGGGCGAGAAGCTCCGTCCAGATCGCCCCCGACAGGGCGAGGACGACACCGGTCACACCCATGACCACCGCGGTGGAGGCGACGCTCCAGGTCAGGGCTGCGTAAGCCTCGTCGATCGCGGTGAAGGTCCGGGAGCGCGTCGGAGGGGACCCCTCGGCGGCGCGCTGGTCGAGATCGGTGAGTCCGGCGGCCGACAGCGCGATCCAGGGCAGCGGACCGGTCGCGAAGGCGGCCACGACACCCGCGATGGCCGCGGCCGACACGGCGTCCATGCGGGCGAGCAGCAGGCCCAGCAGGACGGAGGCGAGCACCGCACCGAGAGCCCCTCCGGCCGCGGCTCCCCGGCGACGATGGGCCACCCCGATGGCGAGGACCACCGTTGTCGCCCCGACCGCGACCACCGCGGAGACACCGGCCGTGAGCGCGGCGGTCGAGGAGTACTCGGTCGACGCGAGCGCCGTCGTCGTGGCGCTCCCAATCGGGAGCGCGAGACCGGCAGCAGCGGCCGCGACGCACACCGACAGGCGACGCAGGCCGCCGAGTCCGAGCGCGGTCGTCAGGCCGAGGAGGGCGACGGCGACGGCGAGAAGGGTGAACGCGCCCGTCGCCGGCGTCTCCCAGGGTGCCATCCACCCGGCGAGGGCGAACGCGGTCGCAATCCCCACCGCGCCGGCGATCGTGCGGGCACGGTCGTCCCACCGGTCCGGGCGGGCGTCGTGCGCATCGGCGGCGGCGTCGGTGACGTCGATCACGACGGGGGGCGGGGGAGCGGCATCCAGGCGGACGAGACGGACGAGCGAGCCGTCGACGAGGTCGAGTTGCTGAGGGGAGAGTGCGATGTCGATCTGTTCGCCGTCGGGGGCGACGACTGCGAGGGGACGCGCAACGGTGCCCGCGGTCTCGCCGAGCAGGTCGAGGAGCCGAGGCAGAGCTGCGCCCAGGGGCTCGGCGCTCGGAACGACGACCTCGGCGCGGCGCTCGGCGCCCGCCACGGTCATGCGGGTGTAGATGCTCACGGGGTCACGGCTCCGGTCGGGGTCTGGACGGTCGACGATGACTGCGCGCGCTCGCCGAGCAGCTGGGAGACGAAGGACACGCCCACGCACGCGGCGCACGCGACCGCGGCAACGACGATCGCCCCCATCAATCGCTTCGCGTGGTCGTTGACGGTGCGGCGCTCGCCGATGTGGCCGTAGAGCAGGGCCGACCCCAGGCGCATGCGCTGGATCTTCGCCTGCTCGATGAGCACGGCATCGCGCTGATCGGGCATCAGTGGCCCCCCTCTCGGATGGTGAGGATGCGGTCGCCGATCTCGAGGGTCACCGAACCGGGGATCGGGGTGCGCTGGTGGGCGAGGAGTGGTGTCGGTGCCCCCGCTCCGCGCACGAGCGTGCCGTTGGTCGATCCCAGATCGGTGACCCACACCTGCCGACCGTCCCACTCGAACCGCACGTGCGACTTCGACAGCGTTCGCGACATGTCGGCCCAGCGGTAGACCTGCGCGGGAGCGTCGGGAGGCGCGACCGGATCGCGGCCGAGCACGAGCGCGGAATCGAGCGAGAGCCGCTCGCCGGAGTCGAGGGTGAGGGTGGGCGCGACCGCTCGCCGGGCGCGGGATGCCAGAGCCCCCGCGGCTGCGTCGGGAAACGCGAACGCCGCGATCGCGGGGGCGAACGGATCACGGCCACGTCGCAGGTCGTAGGCGCCCACGCCGCCGGTGACCACGGCCAGAAGCGCACCCCCGCCGGCCGCGGCGCCCGTCGTGCGCCGGACGAAACGGATGTCGACCGTGGCGGCGCCGAGGGTGCGCCCGGTACGGCCCAGCAGCCACACCGCGACACCGAGCAGGACCACGGCCGCGGCGATGAGGACCGCGCCGACGGCGAGGAAACCGGCGAGGGAGACGGCGGTTCCGGCGGCGAGCAGGGCCACGGGCATGACGACATCGAGAGCGACCGCGCCGACGATCTGCGTCGCTCGTGCGCGTCGGGTGAACACCAGCGGATCGACGTCGGCGAGCCGCAGAGCGTCGTGCGTGGTCATGCCGCCTCCCTGCATGTCGACCACCACCTTATGCGGGTCCTCGACCCGGCCCGGGCGGATGGATCGTCCGTGTGGACAGCGCACGGAGACGGCGCCGGACGCAATCGTCCGGCGCCGTCGTGTCGCGTGTCAGCCGATGGATTCGACCGCGGCGCGGGCCTTGCTCAGCGCCGTCTGCGCCGACTCGTCGTTGCGCTCGAGCGAGGACCGCAGCGTCTGGATGATGCCGCGCACCTCGGCGGCGGCGTTCTTCCACCGCACCTCTTTGCCGTGGTAGTCCTCGGACACCCCGTCGGCCGCGTAGTCGGCCATCGCGGCCTGCACGTCGCGATCGCGCTGGTCGATCAGCGACTCGAGCTGCGCCGCGACCCGGTTGAAGTTGTCTTGTGCGTTCTGCGAGGCCGCGATCGAGTAATCGCGGCGATCTGCGTGGTTCACCATGAGAACGTGTTCCTCTCTTCCCGTGATCTCAGCGTGCGCCGAAGCGGGCGGCGTCGAACGACGACCCCGACTCGAGGCTCGTCGTCTGGTCGATCATGGCGGTCTCGCCCTCCTGGAAGGAGCGATCCATTCCGGTGATGCCGCTCAGCACGCCGTCGAGCGAGAGCTTGAGCTCGGCCGAGATCTCATCGGTCCGGGACTTGAAGCGGTCGAAGGCGGCGCGGCCGGCGCCCTGGAACTGACCTTCGAGCGGCTCGGCCGCCTCGAACAGCTGTCGGACCAGCAGCGACAACTCGTCGCTCGAACCCGACGTTGCCTTGCTGAGCACGCCCAGCGTGCTGGAACCCATTGCGAACTTCACGAGAGCCCACCCTTCGGTCGTGAAACGGGGATGACGAACGTGAAGACACTAATTCCGTCGGGACGCCCGCGAAAGCCGATGTGGAGGACTCTCCCCAAACCCTCATGTTGTGCAGGAAGAGTCAGGACCTCTCGCCGTGCGCGTCCTCGCGTGCGGCGGCCTTGGCCGCGCGCTTGAACTCGCGCACCTTCGTCAGCGACTCCGGGCTGGTGATGTCGGCGACGGAACGAAACGACCCGTCCTCGCCGTACGGGGCAGCGGCCTCGCGCCATCCCGTACCCGTGAAGCCGCGCTGCTTGCCCAGGAGCGCGAGGAAGATCTTGGCCTTCTGCTCGCCGAAGCCCGGGAGCGCTTTGAGCCGTTTCAGCACCGTCGCGCCGTCGGGGTCGTCGCGCGTCCAGATAGCCGACGCATCCCCGCCCCAGTCCTCCTCGATGGCGGCGCACAGCGACTGCACGCGCTTCGCCATCGATCCCGGGAAGCGGTGCACCGCCGGCGACTGTGCGAAGGCGGCGGCGAACGCCTCGGGGTCGTCGTGCGCGATGGTCGCGGCATCCATCGCCCCGGTCCGCTCCTGGATCTTCAACGGTCCCGCGAACGCGGTCTCCATCGCCACCTGCTGGTCGAGGAGCATTCCGATCAGGAGCGCGAGCGGGTTGCTCGAGAGCAGGTCGTCGGCGGCGGGGTCGTCGGTGATGTGCAGGCTCATGCGCCCATTCTCGCGCCGACGGCGCGACGGCGCTCGCCCCCGATCGCGCTCGCGTCGAGGCAGCATCCCGCTGACCTCTCGTCGAGACCTCGCGGTGGACATGTCAGCCACGTACGGTCTCGTCGGCTCTCCTCCCCGGAGGGCCTCACTCCGGCTCGGCGATCCACTTCTCGGCGAAGGGCACGGCATCCAGGGTGTTCAGGTCGGCCGTTACCTCGGTCAGCTGCTTCTCGAAGTGCTCGACGTCTCCGGCCGGGAGGCGCTTCACGAGCGAGCCGTCGGCCCGCCGGATCACGACGTCGCTCACCGAGGGGGCATCGGTCCCCGCGTCGAACAGTCCCATCACCACTGTCGCCGCCCAGCGCAGGCCGTTGCCCGAGCGCTTCTCGCCGGCGACGCGGTACACCTCGGATGCGGGAGTGCTCATGGCATCCATCCTGCCCGACGCGGATGCCGGTCGCGGAGGAGGAGTTCCGGCGGCGGGAGGACGGATGTCTCGGCCGTGGTCCTCCGCTCCCGGGATCTCCTCCGCAGCTCGGTGGCCCGCAGCCGCCCGGGCCCCGTGGCCGCCCGGGCCCCGCGACGCGTCAGCCGGCGTCGGCGACCGGGCGCTCCACGATGCTCGATGCCGCGGGGTCCGCGACCTCGATGCCGAACAATGCGGAGAGCGCGTCGATGTACTCGTCGGCGCGGCCCGTCTCGGCGAGCTCGTGCGCGCGGGTGGTCGGGGTGTGCAGCAGCACGCCGACCAGGTGCCGCAGGGCCTGCTCGGTCTGGCCGCCCTCGTCGCCGCGGGCGCGCACGCGCGCCACCTCGGCGTCGAGCACGCCGAACACGTGCGCCCGCAGGGCGACGACCGCGGGGGTGATGTTCTTGCGCTCGCCCACCGAGACGAAGCGGCGCGCCGCATCGCGGACGAGGTCGCGCGCGGCATCCGTCGCCTGGAGCTCCTCGAGAGGGGCGTGCAGGCGGATGGTCTCGAGGTCGAGAAGATCGACGCCGGGGACGGTCGCGACGTCGGGGTCGACGTTGCGCGGGAGGCCGAGGTCGATGACCAGGCGCCGCCCGGAATGACCGACCGGGCAACCGGCCGTCGCGGGCGCCGCGGCCTCGACCGCGGTGCGACCGGCGGCGTAGGTCGCCGCGCTCACGACGTGGTGCTCGCTCGTCGTACAGGTGATCACGAGGTCGGCGTGCACCACGGCGGTGGGGAAGGTCTCGGTCGAGACGGCGTGCAGGCCGTGCTTGGCGGCGAACTTGGCGGCGCGGCCCGAGGGGGAGTGCACCGAGATGTCTTCGGCGCCCTGGTCGCGGAGGGCGGCGACGGTCGCGGCGGCGTACGCGCCCGTGCCCACGAGCAGCACGCGTTGCGTCGACCAGTCGGCGATACGGCTGCTGGCGAGTTCGAGACCGAGACGCACGAGCGAGCGCCCGGCGCGGCCGATCGCGGTGGAGTTCTTCACACCGCGCTGGGCTTCGGAGGCACGCTGGAAGAGGCGCTCCAGCTCGGCCGACGTGGTGCCCTGTTGCCGCGATTCGGTGAGGGCGCGCCGCACCTGACCGGCGATCTCTCCCTCGCCGACGACGACGGACTCGAGTCCGGATGCCACCGAGAACAGGTGCTCCGCGACCTCGCTGCCGCCGAGCACCGTGTACGCGCCCTCGAGCTCGCTCGCCGGGACACCCGTGGCGGCCTCGATCGCGGCGAGAGTGGCCTCGACGCCGAGAGCGACACCGGCGGTGACCGGCTCGTCCATGTCGACGTACGCCTCGAAGCGGTTGCAGGTCGCGACGACGACCGCGCCCTGGACGCACTCGCCGTGCTCGGTGATCAGGGGCGCGACGGGGGTGCTGGGTACGCTGAGTCGCTCGAGGAGCTCGAAGGACGCGGTCTTGTGACTCGCGCTGACACACAGCAGCACCCGCCCATTCTACGCCCGGGTCTCGCGAGGTCGTCCGGAGAGCCGCTCGACGTCGAGGCATCCCCCGTGCACCCGTGTGCCGAATGGGACAATGGATGCCATGGCCTCCCCCGACGCGCCCCTGCTCCGTGCCCTTCGCGGCGACCGTCCTGAACGGCAGCCCGTCTGGTTCATGCGACAGGCCGGGCGCTCGCTTCCCGAGTACCGCGAGCTGCGCGTGGGGACCCGCATGCTCGACGCGTGCCTTACCCCGCACCTGGCCGCTGAGATCACGCTGCAGCCGATCCGTCGCCACGGGGTGGACGCCGCGATCTTCTTCAGCGACATCGTGGTTCCGCTGCGCCTCGCCGGTGTCGACGTCGTGATCGAACCGGGACGCGGGCCGGTCTTCGCCGATCCCGTGCGTACCGCCGACGACGTCGCGCGGATCACCGCGATCGACCCGGCGGACGTGGCCGCGGCCGCGGAGCCCGTGCGCCAGGCCGTCCGGATGGTCACCGCCGAACTCGACGACGCCGTGCCGCTGATCGGTTTTGCGGGAGCGCCGTTCACGCTCGCGGCCTATCTCGTCGAGGGCGGTCCGTCGAAGGAGCACCTGCGGGCGCGCGGCATGATGCACGCCGACCCCACCTCGTGGCATCGCCTCGCCGGGTGGCTCGCGAAGGTGTCACGGGCGTTCCTCGACGCGCAGATCGACGGCGGAGCGCAGGCCGTGCAGCTGTTCGACTCGTGGGCCGGTTCGCTCGCGCCCGCCACGTTCCGCGAGTTCATCGCCCCGCACTCGCGAGAGGCTCTCGACGGTATCGACGTGCCGCGCATCCACTTCGGCGTCGGCACGGGCGCCTTCCTCGACGACATGCGGTTGGGCGGCCTCGCCGACGCGGTCGGCGTCGACTGGCGGATGCCGCTCGACGAGGCAGCGGCCCTCGTGGGCCCCGACGTCACGCTGCAGGGCAACATCGACCCGGCGCTGCTGGGAGCGCCCTGGCCGGTGCTGGCCGCGCACGTCGACGATGTACTCGCGCGCGGTCGCGCGGCCCGGGCCCACATCCTCAACCTCGGGCACGGCGTGCCGCCCGACACCGACCCGGACGTGCTGACACGCATCGTCGCGCACGCCCACGGGGAACACGCGTGAGCGACCCCCTGGACCGCCTCGCCCGGCAGGCGTCCGAGACCCACATCGTCGTCGCGGGCGGCGGCATCTCCGGTCTCGTCGCCGCGTGGGAGTGCGCCAAGGTGGGGCTGCGGGTCACGGTCCTCGAAGCCTCCGAGACCTTCGGCGGTGTCGTGCGCTCGGCCGAGGTCGGGGGTCTCACCCTCGACGTGGGCGCGGAGAGCTTCGCGACGCGCGGTGGTGTCGTCCGCGACCTCCTCGACGACCTCGGCCTCGGCGACGCCGTGGTCTCGCCGAACCCGGCCGGCGCCTGGGTCGCGGGCGTACCGGGCGTGGGGGCGGCGCCCTTGCCGAAGGGCGGAGTCCTCGGCATCCCCGACAACCCGTTCTCGCCCGACGTACGCCGCGTCATCGGCTGGTCCGGAACCTGGCGGGCGTACCTCGATCGACTGCGCCCTCCGCTGACGATCGGTCACCAGCGCAGCCTGGGCACTCTCGTGCGCACTCGGATGGGCGCGCGCGTCCTGGATCGCCTGGTCGCGCCCGTCACGAGCGGCGTCTACTCCGCACGTCCCGACGACATCGACGTCGATCTCGCCGCTCCCGGGCTCAACGCCGCCCTCACCCGCACCGGCTCGCTCTCGGGAGCGGTCGCCGAGATGCGACTCGGCCGAGCGGCGGCGGCCCGACCGGTCGATGCTCCCGCGTCGGATGTCCCCGTCACGGCGTCCGACGGCGCGCCGCGTACGCCGGCTCCCGGCGGGGCCGTGCTCGGGATCGCGGGCGGTATGTCGCGACTCGTCGACGCCCTGGTCGCCCATCTGGTCGAGCTTGGCGTCGACCTGCGCACGGGAGTCGCCGTCGACGCGCTCGAACCGACGGACGACGGGTGGCGCGTCGCCACCTCGGACGACGGCGAACCGCTCCCCGCGCGAGCCGTGATCGTCGCTCTGCCCGAAGGCGCGGCCCGCGCGCTGCTCGCGCCGGTGGTCCCGGCGCTCGAGGCGGGTGACCCGGTCGCGCCGGTGGTCGAGGTCGTCACGCTCGTCGTCGACGCGCCCGTTCTCGACTCCGCCCCGCGCGGCACCGGCGTGCTCACCGTGCCCGGGAGCCACGTCGCGAAGGCCCTCACGCATTCGACCGCGAAGTGGGACTGGGTTCGGGATGCCACCGAGCCCGGCGTCCACGTCGTCCGGGTGTCGTTCGGTGCTCAGGGCGAGGAACCGGCGACCGCCGCCCTCGATGATGACGCGGCGGCACGACTCGCCCTGTCGGAGGCCGCGGCGATGTTCGGCGTCGAGCTGCCGGCATCCGCTCTCCGCGCCGCGCGCCGCGTGCGCTACGTACAGTCGCAACCCGCCGCCACGATCGGCCGTGCCGCCGAGACGGCCGCGGCACGCGGGGCCGTGCACGCGGTGGAGGGTCTCGGAGTGACGGGGGCCTGGGTCGCGGGCACGGGACTCGCGCAGGTCATCCCCGACGCGAGGGTCGAGGCGGACCGGGTGCGCAGCGCCGCGCTGTGGCACCGCTGAGCCTCGAGCGGCTCGCTCACATCCCCCGGTCTGTCAAGGGCGGATGCCGGAATCGGAATACGTGACTATCGTGAGAGTCGACCAGCACTCGATCGAGCGTGAGGAGACCCCATGAGGGGCAAAGCAGCACTCGTCGTCGGACTCGTGGCGGGCTACGTGCTCGGTGCCCGCGCGGGCCGCGAACGGTACGAGCAGATCAAGGCGCAGGCCGAGAAGGTCTGGGAACAGCCCGTCGTCCAGGGACAGGTCGAGAAGGTCAAGGCCTTCGGCGTGTCCGCTCTGAAGTCCGTCCCCGGCGTGGTCTGGAAGGGCGCGAAGTCGGTCACCGGCGCCGCAGCCCAGTCCGGAAGCGTCTCGGAGCGCGCTGAGCGGGCCGGCCGCGCCGCCAAGGAGTCGGCATCCGAGGTGGCCGACGTCGTCGAGGACTCCGTCGACGACGCGAAGCAGGCGGAGAAGACGGCGACGACGCGCGCTCGCACGTCGAAGAGCGGCTCCACCTCGTCCGGGAGCTGAGGCATGACCACTCCTCGCGGGTTCCGCGACCGTTCCGACGACAGCCTGTTCACGCTGATCGGCGACATCCCCGAACTCGTCCGCAACCTCGTGATCGCGGAGATCAACGGGGCGAAGGCGTGGGCGCAGCGCACGGCGAAAGACGCCGGGATCGGCGCGGGCTGGTTCGTCAGCGCCCTGATCGTCGTGTTCTGGGCCGTACCGGTGTTCTTTGCCTTCGTGATCGCCCTGCTGTCGCTGTGGCTGCAGGTGTGGGCGGCGGCGCTCATCGTCTTCGGCGTGATGATCCTCATCACAGCGGTGCTGGCCCTGCTCGGCTGGCTGCGGTTCAAGAAGCTGTCGAACCGCGAGAACCCGGGCGAGGCCATCGCCGAAGACGTCCGCATCGTCAAGGAGGCCGGCAGTGAGTATTGAGCGTCCCGTCCCCGTTCCCCGTACCGCGGTGCCGTTGGGCATCACCGACCCGGTGCAGTCGGCCCGCGCCGAGCTGAAGGCCGCGTTGGCCGCTCTCGAAGACAAGGCGAACATCCCGCGTCGCGCGAGCCAGGCCGTCGATGACAAGGTCCGCGAAGTCCGTGAGGCTGCGCAGCGCAATCCCGGTGCGGCGGCCGCGGTCGTCGCGGGCGTCGCGAGCCTCGTCGGTCTCGCCGTCTGGGGCATCGTCCGCGCCTACACGCGCTGAGATTTGCAAGGCGGCCCGTTCCCGATGGGGGCGGGCCGCTTCGTCGTGCGGAGGTGGATGCCGCCCGCGTGCCGTCCTGCGGGGTTGAGGGCGGGCGCGCCGCCGGGAGGGCCGGGGCAGCGGCGTGTCGCCGGGGATCTCCGCGTGACGGCACGCCGCGGGTCGGCCCGGGATGTCGGGGATCCGGATGCCGCCCACGTGCCGTCCTGCGGAGTCGAGGTCGGGCGCGCCGCGGCGCGAATCGCGGCCTACGGCTCCTTGCGGAACAGTCCGTCGAGGAGGTCTTGGAAGTACTCGGGCGTGACCGCGATCGGACCGGCGTAGGCGTGGTCGAACCCTGCGATCGCGTACAGCAGCAGCGCGACGAAGAGGGCGAGCATGCCCGACATCAGCAGATGGATCCGGAGGTTGCGGACCTCGATGAGCCCGATCAGCACCGCGTTCAGCACCGCCCCGACGCTCAGGACGATCCACAGCACGCCCGGGAGCGACAAGTGGGTCAGCGCGATGCGGTCGCGCCTGTCGTGCACGAGCTGCCGGAACTGCTCGAGAGCCTCCTGCACGTAGACGACCTCGACCGCCGACGACGGTTGCACCGCGTCGATGGCCTGCTGGATGCCGGTGATGTTGGCATCCGACTCCGACGGCAGCTGCAGGCGGCGCTGCTGGGGCCAGTCCTCGTCGATCACCGCGCGGGTGTACTGCACGATCTGTTCCTGCAACTGGCTCTGCTGCGGTTCGGGGAGCAACGTCGCCGTGCGGTACAGCGACGCGAGCGACGACGACTCCTCCAGCACGACGCCGTCGACCTCGGTGAAGTTCCCGTAGGCCGCGGCGGCAATGAGGGCGAGCGTGACTCCGTAGAACACGCCGTAGGCGCCGACCGCGTAGCTGAGCACGCGGTCCCACTCCTCACCCTGAGGCGCGACCCGGAAGACCCACTTGCGCAGGATCAGCAGGATGCCGCAGGAGATGCCGACCACGAAGACGATGAACAGCGGCAGTCCCACGGACATGGGGAAGTCGTACAGCCACATGGGGCACCCTTTCGGCGGGCGTCCCCCGACGCCGTCGTCGCACAGTACCAACGCCGGACGCAATGTGGCACGCGGATGCGGAAAACGGCCGATCGGTGCTTCGTCGGTGAGCCAACCGGTTTGATCGCCCGCGCGCACAAGACGAGACTGAGAGCATGTCCGATGACAGCTCCTCCTCGATCTACACGCTCTGGGCCATCTTCCGCCGCGACCCCGAGAACCCCGTCACGGCGACGGACGCCGTCGAGCTCGCCGACGTGACCGCCCTCATCGAAGCCGACGGCGTCACCGTCCGCGGCTTCTACGACGTGAGCGGTCTGCGCGCCGACGCCGACCTCATGGTCTGGCTCCACGGACCCGACCCCCAGGCCCTGCAGCGCGACCTTCGTCGCCTGCGCCGTACGGAGCTGCTGAAGAACCTGCTGCCCACGTGGAACGCGATGGGTGTGCACCGAGACGCGGAGTTCAACCGCTCGCACGTGCCCGGTTTCCTCCGCGGCATCGAGGCGAAGGGGTGGCTGTGCCTCTACCCGTTCGTCCGGAGCTACGAGTGGTACCTCCTGCCCGAGTCCGAGCGCCGCGAGATGCTCATCGAGCACGGCAAGAAGGGCTCGGAGTACCGCGGCGTGATCGCCAACACCGTGGCATCCTTCGCCCTCGGCGACTACGAGTGGCTCCTGCCGATGGAAGCCGACCTCCTGACCGATCTGGTCGACATGATGCGCGACCTCCGCTACACCGAGGCACGTCGCCACGTCCGCGAGGAGGTGCCGTTCTACACCGGCCGCCTCGTGACGCTCGACGAGATCCCCGAGATCCTCCAGTGAGCGCGCCTCTGCGTCTCGGCACCCGGCGCAGCGCGCTGGCACTGGCGCAGTCGCAGATGGTCGCCGACGCCGTCGCCGAGGCCTCCGGTCGCACGGTCGAACTCGTCCCGATCGTGTCGGAGGGCGACGTCAACCGCGCCTCGCTCTCGCAGCTCGGCGGTCGAGGGGTGTTCGCGAACGGTCTGCGCGAGGCGCTGGCCGCCGGTCGGTGCGACTTCCTCGTGCACTCCCTGAAAGACCTGCCGACGGCGCAGCCCGAGGGGCTCGTGATCGCCGCCACCCCGCCGCGCGAAGACGCCCGCGACGTCGTGGTGACGCGCGACGGCACGCCCTTGCACGCCCTCGAAGCGGGTGCGCGCGTGGGTACCGGGTCTCCCCGTCGCATCGCCCAGGCTCTCCGCCACAACCCGCGCCTCGACATCCGCGACATCCGCGGCAACGTGGACTCGCGCCTCGCGCGCGTGCGGGATGGAGAGCTGGATGCCGTCATCCTCGCCGCTGCCGGCATCTCGCGGCTGGGCGGAGAGCTCGGCGGCCTGCTGGCCGAGCCGCTCGGCCTCGCGGAGTGGCCGACCGCCCCGGGGCAGGGGTCGCTCGCCGTCGAGACGCGCGCCGACATCGACGCCGACATCCTCGCGGCGCTTGCCGCACTGGACGACGACGACACCCGCGCCGCGATCACGGCCGAGCGCACCGTGCTGTCGGTCCTGGACGCCGGATGCCACGCCCCCGTCGGCACACACGCCGCGATCGTCGAGGGTGATCTGCGGCTGCGAGCCGTGGTCTACGCGCTCGACGGGGCCCACCGCATCGGCATCGACCGGACAGTGCGTGTCGAGCCGGGGTATGCTCGGGAAACGGGCAGTGGCAATGGAGCGGATGCTGCCGACGACGGGGGTCTGATCGCGCGGGCAGCGCGTGTAGGCCGCGAAGCCGCGCGTCGGTTGCTCGAACGTGGGGCGGCCGACTTGGTACCACGAGAGTCGACCACATGAATGAAGGCCACCGGCAGACGCCGACAACCTCGACGGGCAGCGTGCCCAAGCCGCTCGCCGGTCGCCGGGTGCTCGTGCCCCGAGGTGGTCCCTGGGGCGACGGCGTCGCCGCCAGTCTTCGCCAGCGTGGGGCCGTTCCGGTCATCGCGCCCCTGATCAACTTCGCCCCGACCAACGATCAGGCCACCCTCGAGCAGGCTCTCGCTGATCTCGCCGCCGGTGCGTTCGATTGGCTGACGCTGACCAGCGCGACGACGGTCGACGTGCTGTACGCGTATCGCGCCGAGATCCCCGCGTCGACCAAGGTCGCGGCCGTCGGCGAGACCACCGCCGCGGCGATGCAGGCCGTCGGCTACCGCGTCGACCTCGTGCCCGAGCGCGACAACTCCGCCCAGGGTATGGCCGAGCAGATGATCGCGCTCGAGACCGAACCGCGGAAGGTCCTCACCCTCCGCAGCGAGATCGCCAAGCCGGTGCTCACGCGCCTGCTCATGGAGGCGGGTCACGACGTGCGCAGCGTCGTCGCCTACCGCACGGTCGGCGTCCCGGTGACGGAGAAGATCGCCGGCGATGTGCACTCCGGACGCATCAACGCGATCCTGGTGACCAGCGGTTCGGTCGCCGAACAGGTGGTCGCGCAGTTCCCCGAGATCCCGGCATCCACCGTCATCGCCGCGATCGGCCCGCGCACCGCGAAGGATGCCAAGCGTGCCGGGCTCAGCGTCGACGTCGTCGCCGAGAGGCAGACCGTCGAGTCGCTCATCGAGGCCGTCGCGCGCTTCCCCCTTCCCCCCGAAGAATCGACCCCATGAGTTTTCCCGAGCACCGCCCGCGGCGTTTGCGCCGCACCCCCGCCGTCCGCCGTCTCGCCCGTGAGACGCACCTCGTCCCCTCGCAGCTCGTGCTGCCGATGTTCGTGCGCGAGGGCATCACCGAGCCGAGCCCGATCGGCTCGATGCCGGGGATCGTGCAGCACTCGCTCGATTCGCTCCGCCGCGCCGTCGTCGAGGCCGCCGAGGAGCGCATCGGGGGCGTCATGCTCTTCGGTGTGCCCGAGACGCGTGACGCGGTGGGCTCCGGGGCGGACGACCCGAACGGCATCCTGAACGTCGCCACCGAGGCCGTGGTCGCCGAGGTGGGCGATGCGCTCGTCGTGCAGACCGACCTGTGCCTCGACGAGTTCACCGATCACGGTCACTGCGGTGTCCTCCGGGCCGACGGTGCGGTGGACAACGACGCGACCCTCGAGCGCTACACGGCGATGGGTCTCGCGCAGGCCCGCGCGGGCTCGGCGATGCTCGGGCTGTCGGGGATGATGGACGGCCAGGTGGGGGCGGTGCGCGAGGCCCTGGATGCCGAGGGCTTCACCGACACGCTGATCCTGGCGTATTCGGCGAAGTACGCCGGGGCCTTCTACGGCCCGTTCCGCGAGGCCGTCGACTCGCAGCTGAAGGGCGACCGCCGGTCGTACCAGCTCGACCCGGGCAACGGGCGCGAGGGCGTGCGCGAGGCCCTTCTCGACGTCGAAGAGGGGGCCGACGTGGTCATGGTCAAGCCCGCGCTGCCGTACCTCGACGTGCTCGCCGACGTGAAGGCCTCGGTCGACGTGCCGGTGTGGGCCTACCAGGTGTCGGGGGAGTACGCGATGGTCGAGGCCGCTGCCGCGCACGGCTGGATCGACCGCCGTGGCGCGATCCTGGAGAGCCTGCTCGGTATCCGTCGTGCCGGCGCCGACGCGATCCTGACGTACTGGGCGCTCGAGGCCGCCCGCTGGCTCCGCGCAGAGCTCTGAGCCTCCTTCCCCCGACCGTCGCCTGAGAAGCGGCCGGGTTCGGCCCGTCTCGAGGGCGCGCCCGGAAGAATGGATGCCATGACCGACCTCAACGACCAGTGGTTCGCCCGCGCCATGGACGTCATCCCGGGCGGGGTGAACTCTCCCGTCCGCGCCTACGGATCCGTCGGCGGGACGCCGCGGTTCGTGCAGTCGGCCTCGGGTCCCCGGATCACGGATGCCACGGGCCGCGCCTACGTCGACCTCGTCGCCTCGTGGGGTCCGGCGCTCCTGGGGCACGCGCACCCCGAGGTCGTCGAGGCCGTGCGGGAGGCGGCATCCCGGGGTCTGTCGTTCGGGGCGCCCACGGGCGCCGAGGTCGAGCTCGCCGATCTCATCGCGCACCGCGTGCAGGTCGGCGACCTGAAGCCCGTCGAGAAGGTGCGCCTGGTCTCCACCGGCACCGAGGCGACGATGACGGCGATCCGCCTCGCGCGCGGCGTGACCGGCCGCGACCTCCTCATCAAGTTCGCCGGGCACTATCACGGACACTCCGACGGGCTGCTGGCCGCGGCGGGCTCCGGCGTCGCCACTCTCGCCCTGCCGGGTTCTGCCGGTGTGCCCGCGCCGATCGCGGCTCAGACCCTCGTGCTGCCCTACAACGACCTCGACGCCGTGCGCGAGGCGTTCGCGGTGCATGGCGAGAACATCGCCGCGGTCATCGTCGAGGCGGCGTCCGCCAACATGGGTGTCGTCCCGCCCCTGCCCGGTTTCAACGCCGCTCTCGCCGACATCGCGCACAGCCACGGGTCGCTCCTGATCATGGACGAGGTGCTCACCGGATTCCGCGTGCACCCCGCCGGCTTCTGGGGGCTGCAGGTCTCGCAGGGAGAGACGTACCTGCCCGACATCCTCACGTTCGGCAAGGTCGTCGGCGGAGGGATGCCGCTGGCCGCGCTCGGCGGCCGAGCCGACGTCATGGACCACCTCGCCCCGCTCGGCCCGGTGTACCAGGCCGGAACGCTGTCGGGCAATCCGCTGTCGGTCGCCGCGGGCCTGGCCACGCTGCGACTGGCGACGCCCGAGGTCTATGCCGCCGTCGACGCCGCCGCCACCCGCGTGGCCGACGCGCTGCATGCTGCGCTCACCGCGGAAGGCGTCGTGCACGCCGTGCCGCGCGCGGGTTCCCTGTTCGGCGTCGCCTTCCTGCCCGAGGTCCCGCGCGACTACGCCGCGGCGCTCACACAGCAGTCGTACCGGTACGCCCCGTTCTTCCACGCGATGCTGGATGCCGGCGTCTCGCTGCCCCCGAGCGTGTTCGAGGCGTGGTTCCTCACCGCCGCGCACGACGACGCGGCGCTCGAGCACGTGCTCGACGCGCTGCCGACGGCGGCGAAGGCGGCCGCGGAGGCGCTGGACCCCACGCTGCTCGCGCAGTGACGGATCTCATCCTCTCGGGGGAGGGGCATCGTCCTTCCTGACGATGCGCGTCGTCGTCGCGATCGCGAGGCTGGGAGCATGCTCGTCGTCTCCGCCCTCGTGGTCCTCGCTCTCGCCGTCGCCGTGGTCGCTGTGGCTGCCGTTGCGTTGGCGCGTCGTACCGATCTCGCCCTCGCTGGCCACCTGCCGCGCCGTCGTCGCGCGACCTGGCGCCCGCGTGCGACGGCCCCGGGGGCGCGGCGTACGATCGGCCCCGTATCGTCCTGAGGGAGCCGACGAGGTCTGCCGCTTCCCCGAATGGAAGACTGGGGGGATGGAGATCTCCGCCCCTCGCGTCGTCGTCCTCGCCGGTGGAGTCGGAGGATCCAAGTTCACCCTCGGGGTCCGCACCGCTCTGCGCCGGCTCGGCGCACCCGACGCCACGGTGGTCGTCAACACCGGTGACGACCTCTGGCTGTCGGGGGTGCGTCTGCAGCCCGACGTCGACTCGATCACCTACGCCCTCGCCGGAGTCAATGACACCGAGCGCGGCTGGGGGCGTGCGGGTGACACCGAGCGCGTGAACGAGGAGCTGCAGGCGTGGGGCGCGGGCTGGCCGTGGTTCACGCTGGGCGACCTCGACCTGGGCACGCATCTCGCCCGCACCGGATGGCTGCGCGACGGCCTCACGCCGACCCAGGTGCTGGAGCGGGTGGCGGAGCGGTGGCCGCTCGGCATCCGGCTCCTCCCCATGACCGACAGCGAGGTCGACACCCACGTGCTGCTCGACGACGGGCGGCGCCTGCACTTCCAGGAGTGGTGGACGCGCCACCGTGCACAGCTCACCCCGACAGCTTTCGAGAACCCGGGGATCACGGATGCCACGCCGGCTCCCGGCGTCGTCGATGCCATCGCGCAGGCTGACGTGGTGCTGCTGGCGCCGTCGAACCCCGTGGTGTCGATCGGCCCGATTTTGGCGGTCCCCGGTATCCCGGAGGCGCTGCGCGCGACATCGGCTCGCGTGGTCGGTGTGTCCCCGATCATCGGGGGACGTGTCGTGCGGGGGATGGCCGACGTGTGTCTCACGGCGATCGGCGTGGAGACCTCGGCCGCGGCCGTCGCCGAGCATTACGGCGCGCGTACGGCGGGCGGGGTGCTGGATGCCTGGCTGCTCGCCGAGGAAGATGCTTCCGACGCCGCGAGAGTCGAGGCCGTGGGGATCCGTGCGCTCGTCGCGCCGCTCTGGATGCGGGACGAGGAGACCTCGGCCGCGATCGCCGAGGCGGCGCTGCGGGCCTGAGCGTCGGCCGGGGCGAGCTCGGCGCCGCGCAACGGATCCGGAGAAGCGCAACGGATCCGGATGCCGAGGGCGTTTCGGTCCGGATCCGGTGCACCTTTCCGTATCCGCGACCCTCAGAGTCGCGCTGCGGGAGGCGCGAACGGCTGCGGCTCCCCGCTCAGGATGAGCACCTGTGTGGGCGGGAGCACCAGATCGGCGGGTCCGACACCGGTCACCCCGCGCACAGGCTCGTCCCCTCGGGTGCCGCATCGACGACGGTGGTCGTCACCGACGTGGATCCGATGGCCGTTCCCGCGGGCATGTCGGCGCCGGGGCGCAGCAGCACCTGGCGTTCGCCGATGAACGCCCCCGTCTCCGGGTCGATGATGATGTCCTGCCGGAAGCCGTTCGCACCCTCATCGCGGCCGATCGCGGTGCCGGTTCGGCCGTTCAGGGTCGCCTGCTCCTCCGTGATCGTGACGCCGGGGATCAGCGCGGCCGTCTCGTAGAAGGCCGAGCGCAGATCGGCCGGGACGGTGCCCGAGCGCAGCCGGTCGGCCAGCCACACGAGCGCCTCGCCGTCCCGCGAGGGGCCGGCGTTGCCGTTCTCCTCGTAGATCCTCTCCAGCAACCGATGAGGATCGCGGGGGAGGTCGGCGGCGGTATCGGCGTCGAACATCGTGATGGGCGCGCCGTACTCCGTCTTTCCCCCCGGGAACACCGTGCGCCTATCGCCTCCCACGATGCCCATCTCGGCGGCGAACGTCTCGGACTGGGGGCCGAAGGTCTGCACCGGGGTCCGTGCGCACCGGACCTCGATCCACTCGCCCGAACGGTCGGCCGGCACCCACAGGGCGCTCACGTCTCGCTCGAGGAACGACGTGACGTCGCCCTCCTCGGTGGTGCCGTCGCGTTCGCGCGCCTCCTCGGCATCCGCCTCGGTCGTCCCCGACGCGGCGTACACGGCATCCGTCCGGATCTCCAGGTACTGACCGGCGCCGACGACCGGGTCGACGACGTTCCGTGCGGCGGTGGCCGCCGTGCCGAGCACCGCGGCGGCGGCCGGGTCGGCGCCGACGGGTGCGCCGAAGGCTCCGCCGAAGACGATCACCCCGGTGAGGGCGCACGTGGCCGCCGCGGCCGATCCGACCCAGATCCACCGCCGACGCGGGTGGCGAACGGGAGCGGGAGCGGGCGGCGCATCGATCGCGCGCAGCAGTGCCGCGCGGCCGCGGATCACGTCCTGCGGAGCGCGGTCGGGGACGTCGGCTCGCACACGGTTCAGCAGCGAGATGTCATCCATGGTGGTGCTCTCTTTCTCGACCGATGGTCGGGGTCGTATGCGGGGCGAGGGCCGCGCGGATCTTCCGGCGCGCGCGACTGAGGCGGGAGCGGACGGTCCCGAGAGGGACGCCGAGGGCCTCGGCGATACCGGCGTAGTCCAGCTCGCCGAAGGTGTGGAGCAGCAGCACGTCGCGGTCGCCGCGAGAGAGGCCCGCGAGGGCGGCACCGAGGTGCGGTGCGAGGCCGTCGGCATCCATCCGCTCGTCGGCGCTCTCGATGTCGTCGACGTGGACGCGGGCGATGTCGGCGGCCTGCATGCCGCGCCATGCACGCGCCTCCAGCCGCGCGTGCTTCTGCATGAGCACCGTGGCGATGCCGAGGAGCCACGGTCGCGCGTCGAGGCCGCCGGTGAACGACGCTCGGCGGGCGAAGGCGACGAGGAACGTCTCCGACGTCACGTCTTCGGCGAAGCTCGTGCCGAGGCGCCTGCTGACGTAGCGGTGGATGACGCGCTCGTGCCGGTCGTACAGGTCGGCGAAGACGGCCCCGTGCGTCAGGGACCGAACGATGATGTCGCCGTCGTGGATGCTCACACTGGGTATTGTCCGATTCGCGGAATCAGTTCTCGATTCGTCGCGATCGCCCCGGAATCGCGACGAGTGCGACGGATTCGGATGCCACGGCTGATCGAGGCCGACTCCGATGCACGCGTCCGATGTCGTCGCGGGGCGCGAGGAACGTCCCGGAGCCGCACGAGCCGCCGTGCGCGCGTAGGACGCGAGCGATTTCTCGGAGGATCGAGCGACGTTCGGAGAATCTCGCCGCACAGCGGCGAAGTGCGAAGAATTCTGCGACCTCGGCGTGCGCTCGGGGGCTAGGCCACCGCGGCGCGCAGGACCGCGGCCGTCCGCGGGCCCACGCCCAGCGCCACGGCCTCGGCCAGCTGCGCAGCCGTATCGACGTCACGGCGCAGCGTGGACTCTCGCGGAACCGCGAGGTCGGTGCACCCCAGCAGGCGGTGGCGGGCAGCGGAGTCGGCGCCGAACGCCGAGACCCACACCGCCCCGGGGCGGGCGGTGACGAGGGTGGAGCCGGTGCCCTCGGCATCCGACACCAGGCCCCGTTCCACGTCTCCCGCGAGTGTCAGTGCCGCCTCGAGATCGTGGGGCCGGAGGGCCGGCACGTCGCCCAGCAACGCCGCCCGGGCGGCACCCACACCCGCGGCATCGGCACCGAGCGCGATCGCCGCGTCGAGGCCGCGCACGTCGCCCTCGGCGATCACGTCGACCGCGGGCCACTGAGCGACCTGCGTGCGCACCTCGGCGTCGTCGGTCACCACGAGGACGCGCGTGACGCGGGCCGTCGACGCGACAGCGGCGATCGTGTCGAGCGCGATGGCGCGGGCCAGTGCCTCTCGGTCGGACGTCGCGACGGTCAGCCGCGTCTTGCCGAGCGCGGCGGGCTTGACCGGCACGACGACGAACCAGCCGTCGCGGATCTCGGGAGTGCTCATCGCATCCATTGTGGGTCGTGCCCCCGACATTTCCGGATGGGGGTAGCGGTGTGCCCGCAAAACGTGCGAGTGGGTCGCGGCGTCAGGCGAAGCGCGCGCGGAGGCGGGGGAGGATCTCTGCGCCGTACATGCGCAGGAACTCCTCCTGGTCGTGGCCAGGGTCGTGGAAGACGAGGTGACGGAACCCGAGGTCGACGTAGCGCGCAATGCGTTCGACGTGCTCGTCGGGGTCTGTCGAGACGATGAACCGGGATGCCGCCCGCTCGATGGGCAGCTCGTTCGCGAGCCGCTGCATCTCGAGGGGGTCGTGCACGCTCATCTTCTCCTCGGCGGTGAGGGCCAGAGGGGCCCAGAAACGCGTCTTCTCCAGCGCGGTGTCGTGGTCGGGGTGGTACGAGACCTTGACCTCCATCAGGGTGTCCACGTCGTCGCGCGTGCGACCGGCTTTCGACAGCCCGTCGTCGAGCGCGGGGAGGAGTTTCTCGGTGTAGAGCTCGGGTTCCTTTCCGCTCGTGGTGATGTAGCCCTCCGCGATGCGGCCGGCCAGACGGGTGGCCGCCGGGCCCGAGGCGCCGATGTAGATCGGCACTTTCTGCTCGGGGCGGTCGTAGATCGTGGCATCCTTCACCGAGTAGTAGGTGCCCTCGTACGTGACCCGCTCGTCCGCCCACAGCTCGTTGATGAGCGTGATGGCCTCTTTGAGCCGCTGGAAGCGTTCCGGGGCTTCGGGCCACTCCAGGCCGAGCGTCACCTCGTTCAGCGCTTCGCCGGTGCCGACGCCGAGCACGACGCGTCCCGGATACATCACGCCGAGGGTCGCGAAGACCTGGGCGATGACGCCCGGGTGGTAGCGGAACGTCGGGGTGAGGACGCTCGTGCCGATGATCACGCGCTCGGTGCGTGCCCCCAGCGCGCCGAGCCACGGCAGCGCATTGGGGGCGTGGCCGCCGTCGTGCATCCAGGGCTGGAGGTGGTCGGAGAGGAAGACGGAGTCGAAGCCCATCTCATCGGCCAGCACGCCGAAGTCGAGCAGCTCGTTGGGTCCGAACTGCTCGCTCGACGCCTTGTATCCGAATCGCAGGGGAACGGTCATTTCTCTCCTCCAACTTCGCAGCCGCGCACGGGGGTGTGCGCGGGCTCGAACTCCGACCCGTCGGTGCCGACGAGCCGCTCATGGAACGCCTGTACGGTACCGGGCCAGAGCAGGGTCAAGCGCCCCGAGCGGTCGTCGACGTACCAGTTGCGGCACCCGCCGGTCAGCCAGGGGGTGGATGCCGCGGCGGCGGCGATCTCCTCGGTGTATGCCGCTTCGGCTTCGGGGCGCACACGCAGCGCCCGGTCGGGACGCCGGTCGCGCTCCGAGAGCGCACGCACCACGTACGCCGCCTGCTCTTCGGCC
Organism: Microbacterium enclense; assembly: GCA_038182865.1. Lineage (NCBI taxonomy): Bacteria > Bacillati > Actinomycetota > Actinomycetes > Micrococcales > Microbacteriaceae > Microbacterium > Microbacterium enclense. The sequence goes on from CP116226.1 coordinate 1,589,101, forward strand.
ATGAGCACGGCCGAGTTGTGCCCGAGGCTCGCGTTCGGGCCGTTCAGGACGAAGAGGTTCGGGAAGCCCGCGACGACGGTGGATCCGAACGAGGTCATGCCCGCGGACCAGTGCTCCGCGAGGCTGCCGTGGTCGCCGCGCACCAGCTCGGCGTACGGCTGCTGCGTCGAGGCGAATCCGGTCGCGAGCACGAGGACGTCGGCCTCGTACCGCTCCCCGCTCGCCGCGGTGAGCGTGGACCCGTCGACCGCGGCCAGCGCGGTGGGCTCCAGGGTCACGGCCGGCGAGGCGACGGCGGGGTAGAACGTGTCGGAGAGCAGCACGCGTTTGCACCCGAAGGCATAGTCGGGCGTCAGGGCGTCGCGCAGTGCGGGGTCGGCGACCTGGGCGTGCAGGTGATCGAGGGCCACGGCGCGGGCGGCGGCGGACGCGGCGGCGTCGCCCGACCGCGAGGCGAACCGTGCCTCCCCCTCGGTGTAGAGGCCCGCGCGCAAGCGGGCGAGATCTCCCGGGCTGTCGTCGAGGCGCTCGCGCTCGGCGAGGGGGATGTCGCCCCCGCCGCGCGGCACGATCCAGGCGGGTGTGCGCTGGAACAGGGTCACGTGCGCCGCTCGGCGCGCGAGCTCGGGCACGAGCTGAACAGCGCTGGCACCCGTGCCGACGACGGCGATGCGCGCGTCGGTGAGGTCGACGTCGTGATCCCACCGAGCGGAGTGGAAGAGCGGACCATCGAACGACTCAAGGCCCTCGATGGCGGGCACATGCGGCTCGGTGAGACGGCCGCACGCGAGGACGAGGGAGCGGGCGACGAGCGGTTCGGCGCCGGTGTCGAGCCGCCACACCGCGTCGACGGCATCCCATTCCGCCCCGAGCAGCGGGGTGCGCAGGCGGAGTCGGTCGCCGAGACCCTCTCGTGCCGCGACGTCGCGCAGGTACGACTGGATCTCGCCACCGGGGGCGAAGGTCTGCGACCACCGGGCGTTCGGGTGCGCGGCGAGACTGTAGAGGTGGGCGGGCACGTCGCACGCGACACCCGGGTAGGTGTTGTCACGCCAGGTTCCGCCCACGTCGTCGGCGCGTTCGAGCACCACGATGTCGTCGCGACCGGCGCGCCGGAGCGCGCCGGCCATCGCGAGACCGGCGAAGCCGGCGCCGACGATCGCGACGTCGATGATCCTCATGCGCGGACCGCGCTCTCTGCGGCGACCCGGTAATCGGTCGTGCGCAGGCGGAACGGTCGGAGGAGGCTGCGGGCGATGCGCTCGGCCGCGGCGACCGGCAGTTCGAGCCCCTGTTCGATGCCGGTGTCGGGCAGGACGCGTCCGTCGTACAGGGTGCCGCCGAGATCGTCGCCACCGGAGCGGAGCAGCGCGCCGGCGGTCTCGCGACCCACGCGGGTCCACGGGATCTGCACGTGCGGGATGCTCCCCGACAGCAGAAGGCGGGAGACCGCGACCATGGCGCGGTGCTCGTCGATGGGGGCGCGCCCGTCGACGAGGGGCACGTCGCCGCCGGGCAGCGGGATGGGCACGAACTCCGCGAAGCCCCGGGTCTCGGTCTGGATCTCGCGCAGTCGGCGCAGGTGCGCGATCCGTTCGCCGGCCGTCTCGACGTGGCCGTAGAACAGCACCGACGTCGAGCGGAATCCCGCGCGATGGGCCGCGGTGATGCCCTCGACCCAGCGGTCGATCTCGAGGTCGCCCGGGGCGATGAGTGCGCGGACACGCTCGCTGAGGACCTTCACGCCCGTGCCGGGTACGGTGTCGACGCCGACGGCGCGCATCGCGGCGAGGGCACCGTCGAGGCCGAGCCCGCCGCGGTCGGCGAGGTCGCGGACGTCGGCGGGGCGGTACGCGTGGACGTGGATGCCGGGAGCCCCGCGCTTCACGGCCCGGACGAGGTCGAGGTAGCCCGTCGGATCTTCGTCGGGGCGCAGCGTGCCCTGGATGCAGATCTCGGTCGCGCCGTGTTCCGCAGCGTCGGCGGCGATGGCCGCTGCGTCGTCGAGATCGAACTCGCCCGCGGCGCTCCGCCCGCCGCGGCGGAAACCCGTGGAGGTGAGGTTGCGGTTCTGTACGAGGGTGACGGGTTCGCCGACCGTGTAGCGGCGGGCGTCGTCGGCGGTGGCGGCGAGGTCGTCGAGGTCGGTGCCCGTGGCGCGAAGCAGGCGCGTCCACTCGGGGTCGTCGAGAGCGAGGGGGTCGGATGCCGCCCGCTCGGCGAGGCGCTTCACGCCGGGGTCGCGGACACTTACGACGGGGTCTTGGTGATGAGCGGAGGAGATCCGGGGAGCGGAGGATGCCGCGCGGCCGGAGTCTCCTCCGTCGGCAGGATCTCCTCCCGTCCGGGGACCGACGGCGGCGCGCGGGATGATGTCGGCCGCGAGCCCCTCGGCGTCCGCCAGAGCCCGCACGGGGGCGTGCAGGGCCGGGTCGATCCAGGTCTCGGCATCCTGAACGAACTCGGGGTGCGCCGTCAGCCGCTCGCGCAGCGTGTAGCCGTGGGCCGCTGTCTGGGCGGCGAGGTCGTCGATCTGCGGCCACGGACGCTCGGGGTTCACGTGGTCGGCGGTCAACGGGGAGACCCCGCCCCAGTCGTCGATGCCCGCGGCGATGAGGGCGCCGAGCTCGCGCGGGTCGGACAGGTTGGGTGGCACCTGGATGCGCATGTCGGCGCCGAACACCATCCGCGCGGTCGCGACGGCCGCGAGGTACTCGGCCATGTCGGCGTCGGGAGCGCCCTGCATGGCGGTGCGGGGCTTCGCGCGGAAGTTCTGCACGATCACCTCCTGCACGTGGCCGTGGCGGTCGTTCAGGTCGCGCAGCGCGACGAGCGACTCGGCGCGGTCGCGCACCGTCTCGCCGATGCCGACGAGGATGCCGGTGGTGAACGGGATGCCGGCGGCTCCGGCGTCGTCGATGACCGTCAGGCGCAGGTCGGGGTCTTTGTCGGGGGAGCCGTAGTGGACCTGGCCGGGCTCTTCGTAGAGACGCCGGGAGGTGGTCTCGAGCATCATGCCCATCGACGGTGACACCGGCCGCAGCGCCGCGAGCTCGTCGGGATGCATGACGCCGGGGTTGGCGTGCACGAGCATGCCGGTCTCGGCGGTGATGAGCCGGGCGATGTGCGCGACGTAGTCGATCGTGGACGCGAAGCCGTGCTCGTCGAGCCACGCCCGGGCCTCGGGCCAGCGCTCCTCGGGGCGGTCGCCGAGGGTGAGCAGCGCCTCCTTGCAGCCGAGGGCCTGGCCTTGCCGCACCACCGTGAGCACCTGCTCCGGGCTCATGTAGGTGGGCTTGCGCAGGAGGCTCAGCTGGCCGGGGGTGTCGACGAAGACGCAGTAGTGGCACCGGTCGCGGCACAGGGTCGTCAGCGGGACGAAGACCTTGCGCGAGTACGTCAGGACCCCGGCGCGTCCCGCGCGGGTCAGGCCGTCGTCGCGCAGGGCCCCGGCGACGCGGAACAGGTCGTCGAGCGGAGCCTGCAGCAGCGTCTCGGTCTCGTCGACGTCCGGCCGGTGGCCCGCACGCACGCGATCGAGGAGATCGTCGATCGATGCGCCTCGGGCCGGTGCGACTCTCGGCGCAACACTGCCCGTACTCATCGCTCCAGGCTATCCCTCGGCTCCGACATCCGGGCCGGTGCCCGATCGTTGCCTTCTCGTGAGGTCGCTCTCCGGTGAGTGTCAGCGGTGGCTGGCAGGATGGATGCCATGGTGACCCTGCTGCTCGATGCGACGCAGCTCGAGGTCGTGCTGTCGCCGACCGAGCGCGCTGTGTCGTTCCGGAAGAACAACATCGTCGTCCCGCGCGAGCACATCGAGCGCGTCCAGCTGACCGACGACGCCTGGACGTGGCTGCGCGGCGTTCCGAACCCCGGCATAAACCTGCCCGTGGCGGTCGGCGCGGGCACGTGGAAGTCCGCGGGCGGCAATGACTTCGTCATCATCCGTGGTCGCAAGCCCAGCGTCGTGATCGACCTCACCGGTCACGACGAGTTCGAGCGTCTCGTGCTCACCACCAAGCACGGTGTGCCGCTGCTCAAGGCGCTGCGTCTCGACGTGGCATCCGAGCCCGAAGACGTGGCCGACATCGTCGCCTGACGCGCACGCTCTGCCGCCCAACGCCGGTTGAGTGTCCAGAACACCCGGAGCCCGCGAAAAATCGTCCGGGTGTCTTGGACACTCAACCGTGGTGCGAAGGTGCGCTCACGACGTGAACTGCACCACCGTGTCCCAGGCGAGCTTCACGATGAGGATCGACAGCGTCACCAGGAACACGATGCGCACGAACCCGCTGCCGCGACGCGTGGCCATGTGCGCACCGATGAAGCCGCCGGTGACGTTCATCACGGCCATCGCGAGACCGAGCACGAGCAGGATCTCGCCGTGCACGCCGTAGACCGCAAGAGCTGCGAGGTTGGTGGTGAGGTTCGCGATCTTCGCGTTGACGCTCGCCTGGAGGAACCCGTAGCCCAGCACGCTCACGATGAGGATCACGAAGAACGATCCCGTGCCCGGACCCAGGATGCCGTCGTAGAAGCCGACCGCGAGGCCGATGGCCGCGGCGCGCCAGGCGATGGCCTTCTTGGCGCTGTGCCGGGGTTCGTGCTCGAGACCCATGCGGGGCTTCAGCAGCGTGTACAGGGCGACGGCGATCACGGCCACCAGGACGATCGGTGTCAGCACCTCGCGCGCGATGTATCGCGAGAGCGCGGCGCCGATCGTCGACCCCGCGTACGCCCCGACGACGAGCGGGAGCAGCAGCACGAGCTGCACCCGGATCTTGCGCAGGTACACCCAACTGGCCGAGAGCGTGCCGAAGAACGACGAGAGCTTGTTCGTACCGAGGATGAACGGGGTCGCGACGTCTTTCGGTACGCCGATGACGAGCGCCGGCAGCTGGATCAGCCCGCCCCCGCCGACGACGGCATCGACCCATCCGGCCACGCCCGCGGCGAGCAGCAGCAGGAGCAGGGATGCCACCGACACGGGGAGCCATTCGGCGATCACCGGTCCATCGAGCACAGTTGATTCTCGCCGGTGCCGCGAGCGAGTCCAAAAGCGCCGGACGTCGCCGGCCGGATCGCGCAGCCCGGCCCGCTGGAGCTCCTCCCGCGCACCGTGTGCGACGGGGCGCGTAGCGTGGGTGCGTGGGCGACGAAACCGAGCGGGGGTGGGAGACGGCCGGTCGTCGAGAGGTCTACGCCGGTCGGGTCCGCATCGTCGAGCACGCGGTGATCTTGGCCGACGGATCGCCCTCGACGTACGAGGTGGATGAAAGCGTGCCCTTCGCCGTGGCGACGCTCGTGATCGATGGGCAGGACGTCGTCCTCGCCCGCCAGTATCGGTACCCGCTCGACCGCTGGATCGACGATCTGCCCGGCGGGGCCGGCTACCGGGACGAGTCGCCCGAGGCCGCCGCACGACGCGAACTCGAGGAAGAGCTGGGGCTCGTGCCGAGCGAGCTCGTCCCGCTCCAGACGTTCTTCGTGAACCCGGGTCGTGCCGCGTGGCCGGTGCACCTCTTCCTCTGCCGTGCCGGCACTCGTCGCGGCACCGCCGACGCCTCCGACCCCGCGGAGCAGGTCCGGCACTCTCGGATCTCCCTCAGGGAGCTGGATGCCGCGATCGCACGCGGTGACATCGTCGATCCGTCACTGATCGTGGCGCGGGCGAGCGCCGCCGCGCGCGGACTTCTCCCGCCGCTCGGCCCGACCGCGTGATGCCGCGGTCAGTCGACGTCGCGACGCCAGGTCGTGAAGAGCCCGATCACCAGGAAGACGACCGCGTAGGCGAGGAGCACCAGCCCGCCGACCCACCAGTCGAGCGCACCCGAGCCGCCGCTCGACATCGCGCCGAAGATCGTCTTGCCGACCAGAGCGTCGCTCGCGGCGCTGGGGAACCACTTCACGACGTCGCTGAAGCCTGAGACGAGCCCGCCCAGGGTGCGCACGATCGGTTCGATGAACAGCGTGACCGCAAGGACGATGACGATCGCCGCGACCTGGTTTCGCACCACGGTGCCGACACCGATGCCGACCACGGCCCAGAGGGCGAAGGCGAGCAGCATCCGTCCGACGAGCGTCCACGTGTCAGCGGAGGTGAGCTCTGCGTCGACGCCGAAGATGCTGAGCACGCCCGCCCCCGCGACGAGCGCCGCGGCGGACCCGAGGACGCCGTAGAGCAGGCCCACGATGATGCCCACGAAGAACTTGCCCGCCAGCACCATCCCACGACGTGGGGTGGCGAGGAACGTCGGCGTCAGCGTCTTGTGACGGAACTCGGTGGTCACCATGAGCGTGCCCACCAGGAGAGGGAAGACGTAGCCGACTCCGCTGGCGGAGCTGTAGACGAGACCCGCGAGCCCCTCCGTCTGCGGGGTGGGGCCGTTGCCGGTGAACCGACCCGAGGCGACGCCACCGAAGACGAGGGCGAGCACGCCTGCCGTGAAGGCGACGTAGACCACGAGCACGATCGCGAGTACCCACCACCCCACGGTGGAGAACTGCTTGGTGTACTCGGAACGCGTGACGGCGACGAGGCTCATCGCTGCACCTCCGTGTCGGGGGCGGGCGGGACGACGTCGATGACACCCGTGGATGCCACGGAGTACGACGGCCGCGGATCCTCGGGCGGCGCCTCGGCGTGGGCGGCGCGGGCGGAGCGGGGCGGCGCGACGATCGCGACCATCTCGGTCGAGACGGAAGCGGGCTCTTCCGGAGCCGAATCGGGCACGGAAGCCGGCACGTCAGCGACGGGCGCTTCGGCGGGCGCCTCGACCGGCAGCGCGACCGGCGCGGCGACCGGCAGCGACTCGGCCGGAGGAGCGCCGGTCGCCGAGGTCTCGGCATCCGGAACCGAGGTGGCATCCGGAACCGTCGTGCCTCCCGCGCTCGCGTGCACCCGCACGCCGCTGACGAGCTCGAGGAAGATGTCTTCGAGGCTGGCGCCCTTGCTCTGCAGGTGCGACAGCGCGATACCGGCGCCCGCGGCGAGCGCTCCGATCTCGACCGGTTCGAGGTGTCGGATCGTGAAACCGTTGCGAAGCAGCTGGTAGTCGATGCCGCGCTCGTCGAGCAGCGCGGAGAGCGCCGCGCGGTCGGGGGAGTCGACGACGGTGGCGTACTCGTCGGGGTCGGCGAGGTCTTCGACGCCGCCCTGGAACACGAGGCGTCCGTGGGAGATGATCAGCAGTGCGTCGACGGTCTGCTGCACCTCGGCGAGCAGGTGCGAGGAGATGAGCACGGTGCGCCCCTCCTCGGCGAGGTGGCGCAGCAGTGAACGCATCCAGCGGATGCCCTCGGGGTCGAGCCCGTTCGTGGGTTCATCGAGCACGAGCACGCCGGGGTCGCCGAGGAGCGCCGTGGCCAGGCCGAGGCGCTGGCGCATGCCGAGCGAGTACCCGCCGACGCGGCGTCCCGCGACGTCGGCGAGGCCCACGAGACCCAGCACCTCGTCGATGCGGGAGGTCGGCAGCTTCGCGGCGCGCGCGTAGACCTTGAGGTGGTTCGCGGCCGATCGGCCCGGGTGGAAGCTCGATGCCTCGAGGGCCGCGCCGACCGTCTGCAGGGGCGACGAGAGGTCGGCGTACCGCTGGCCGCCGATCGTCGCCGTGCCCGACGTGGGGCGGACCAGACCCAGGAGCATGCGCAACGAGGTGGTCTTGCCGGCACCGTTGGGACCCAGGAAGCCGGTGACGAGCCCGGGTTCGATGCGGGCGTCGAGAGAGTCGACGGCGGAGACCGCGCCGAACCGCTTGGTCAGGCCGGAGAGTTCGAGCACCTGTCCGTCGGGCATACGGCACCTTTCGTTGGGCGGGCGTTCAGCCCATCTTCCCCGATCCGGGGCCGAAAACCCATCTCCGGCGGGGCGGAGGGGCCGCCGCGCGGCTGTGTAACGTGGCAGCGTGAACGCTCAGCGAGCCGACGACGACGCCGTCTTGGCGCGAGCCCTTCGCGGCGTCGCGCATCTGACCCTCAATCGACCCCGGGCCATCAACGCCCTCGGGCTCGACATGATCCGCGATCTGGCCGCAGCCCTGGAGCGGTGGGAGCACGACACCGACATCGAGCTCGTGCTGCTCGACGGCGCGGGCGAGCGCGGATTCTGCGCGGGGGGCGACGTGCGGGCCCTGCACGGTCTGGTGGTCGACGGCCGCGTCGACGAGGTGCACACCTACTTCCGTGAGGAGTACGCGCTCGACCACCTGATCGCCACGTACCCGAAACCGGTCGTCGCGATCGCCGACGGGGTCACGATGGGCGGCGGCATCGGTCTCGCCGGCCACGCCGCGATCCGCATCGTCACCGAGAACTCGCGTCTCGCGATGCCCGAGACCCGCATCGGGTTCACGCCCGACGTGGGCGGATCGTGGTTGCTCGGGCGCGCCCCGGGGCGGCTGGGCGAGTACCTCGGACTCACCGGGGCGACGATGGATGCCGCGGACGCCATCTACGCGGGCTTCGCGGATCACCTGGTCCCCACGGCTCACCTGGCGGCGCTGTACGACGCGTTCCAGGTGCGCGCCGACCCCGCCAGCCCGACCGAGCTCGTGCTGCTGTTCGACGAGACCGCGGGACCCTCGCGGCTCGAGGCGTCCCGCCCGTGGATCGACGACGCCTTCGCCGCCGACGACGTGCACGGCATCCTGGAGCGTCTGCGCGCGCGGTCCGAACCCGAGGCGCACGAGACGGCGGATCTGCTCGCCTCGTCGGCGCCGGCCGCCGTGGCCGTGACGCTGGCCGCGGTCCGTCAGGCACGCAGCCTCCCGGACCTGCGCGCGGCGCTCGCGCAGGAGTACGGTCTCGTCATGTGGTTCGCCCAGACCCAGCCCGACTTGGTCGAGGGCATCCGCGCGCAGCTGATCGACAAGGATCGGTCGCCCTCGTGGTCGCCCCGGCGGCACGAGGATCTCGATCCCGGGATCGTGGCATCCGCCCTCGCCTACGAACCCGCGCTCGCGCTCTGGTGACGCGCCCGTGAGCCGCGCACGTCGTCGATGGTCGATCGGGCGCCTGCTCGACGGTTTCTTCTTCGTGTTCGCGGGTCTCGCGGCCATCTGGCTCGCGTACCTGAGCCTCACGCAGGCGTTCCAGGTGGGATGGGCGGGGGTGCTGCTGGCGATCGCCTTCTGGGGACTGCTCGCGTACCTCGTCCTTCCCCGGCTGCACCGCATCCTCACCGCCGTCTACGTCCCCGACTACTTCATGGGGCGCACGCGCACGTCGGACGGTCTCCTCGGCGACCCGGTCAACCTCGCCGTGTTGGGCGAGCGCGCGCAGATCGAGGAGGCGATGGCCGCAGCGGGCTGGATCGCCGCAGACCCCGTGGGGTGGCGCTCGTCGTGGCGCATCATCACGTCGACGCTCACGCGTCGCAGCTACCCGCGCGCGCCGGTGAGCCCGCTGTTCCTGTTCGGCGCGATGCAGGATCTCGCGTACCAGCAGGAGGTCGCCGGCTCACCCGCTCAGCGTCATCACGTGCGGTTCTGGCAGTGCCCCGACGGGTGGCTGCTCCCGGGCGGGCGGCGGGTCGATTGGCTCGCGGCGGGGACGTTCGATCGAGCGGTCGGGTTGTCCTTGTTCACCCTGCAGGTCACGCACCGCATCGACGCCGACACCGACATCGAACGAGACCACATCGTCGGAAGCCTGACGACGGTTCCGGGGGTGGCCGTCGATGTGATCCGCGATTTCGCGACCGGCTACCACTCGCGCAACGGTGGGGGCGACAGCATCACCACCGACGGCGACCTGCCGATCCTCGACGTCCGCGCCGTTCAGATCGCGCCTGTCCCGGATGCCACAGAGTCGGGGGACGGCGCCGGCCGGACCGGTGAGGGTGCGTCGCGGTGAGTGCGCAACGGCATCCCCGGAAGAGGGCGGCGTTCGAACCCCTCGCCGCACCGGAGGCGCGGAATCCGCGAATGCGGCGTCCGGCCGCGACCGTGGCGGGCGGGGTGCTGGTGTTGCTGCGCGCGATCTCGGGCGCGGTGTGGGGCGCGTCGATCGTCTTCGGGCTCCCGAGCTGGCTGCGTGCGGTCGCCGGTTTCGCCAACGGTGACAACACGATCCCCACCGACGACACGATCGATGACCTCGGGCTCTCCACCGACGTGTTCATCGGGCTGATCGCGGTCGTGTTCCTCATCCAGGTGGTGTTCGGCATCCTGCTGCTGCTCGGGAGCAACGCCGCGCGCATCATCGTCATGGTCGTGTCGACCATCTCGATCTCGGCGGCTTTCGTGGGGTGGTGGGAGGTGGGCGACGAGATCACCGTCGGGACCACCCTGGTCACCCTGGCGCTGGACATCCTCGTGCTGCTGGCGTTGTCGAGTCGGGATGCCGCGGCCTATGCGCGTCGGAACGAGAGGGGACAGTGACCCCCGAGGGCCTTCCGGGCCGGGCACAGGCGGGGCGGGTTAGCCTGTGAGACGCCCCGCACGCGCGCGGCGGAACGGATGACGCAGGTGTTCGACAGCCCGATGTCGGTCTCGGCTTACGAGGTGCTTCGCGTGACGGTCGACGTCGACGACGAGGCGTTGCGCCGCGCCTATCGCGCGCGGCTGCGCGAGACGCACCCCGACACCGGGGGCGATGCGGCCCTGTTCGTGCAGGTGCAGCGCGCGTGGGAGCTCATCGGCACACCCGAGGCTCGTGCCGCCTACGACCGCGGCCGGGGAACCGCACTCGGCGAATGGGGCGCGGGGTCGGCGGCATCCACCCCCTCCCGGCCGGACACGCGCCCCCGGGCACGCGCGTACGGTCAGCCCGGTGGCTGGCGACGGGAGCGATACCTGACGCTCATCCGCGAGTGGGTGGGGCGCGGCGTCGACGTCGCCGATCCCTACGATCCGGCGCTCGTGCGCTCGGCGCCCCCCGAGATCCGGCACATCCTGGCCGACGCGCTCGCGGAGGAGGAGACGGCGCGGCTGGTGTCGGAACTGGGCATGGGCTACACGGTGTGGCACGACGTGTTCGCCGATCGAGACGGCCGCGACCCGGAGCAGAAGGTCGATCACCTGGTGCTGGGCCCGAGCGGGCTCTACGCGATGCTGAGCGAGGACTTCGGCGGGCCCGTGGGCATCCGCCGCGGCGAGATCTCGGGTGCGAACGTCATCGGGTCGCCGGTCACGCAGCTCGTCTCGCGCGCCCGCGTGATCGCGCGGGCGGCGGGTGTGCGCTTCAGCGGCGCGATCGTCGTGCTGCCGGATGACGCGGTGCTCGACGCGATCACCGATCTCGGGAAGGTGCGGGGTACCCCCGTGGCGCTCGTGACCCGCAGTGCCCTGACGACGCTGCTGCGGCGCGGGATCCCGGGCGCCCGGGAGGTCGGCGGCACCGAGTTGTTCGACATTCGCACGCGTCTCCAGCAGCGCGTGCGGCACGTCTGAGGGCGCCGTCCGCGCCCTTTTCGGCGGATCGGCGCTCCCACGGTGGGTCGAGGGTTCGGTGACTCCCGCAGGCGTGCGGGGGCGCGCGAGCGACCGCGTCGTGCCTAGGGTGGGGACATGAGTACGGACGAGACCTCGGGTGCCTCGGCATCCGACGAGATGAAGCGCAAGTTCAAGGAAGCGCTGGAGAAGAAGAACGGGCAGCAGCGCGCGGGCCAGGCGCACCTCGACGGCAACTCAGCCGTCCACGGCACGCACGCCGCCGTGACGAAGCGCGAGTTCCGCCGCAAGAGCGGGTGATCCGGTGCGAGGCCCCCTCGCGGGGTGAGCTCGCTCAGCGCCGGAGAGGCGCCTCGAAGAAGGCGAGCTCCAGCGCCATCGACCGGTCATAAGCGGCGGCCATCGCGGCGCGGTCGGCAGCGGACGCCGTGCGGGCAGCGGCATCCGTGATGCCGGCGGCTGTGGCCGACGAGGCTGCGAACGTCTCGTCGCCGTAGGCCGTCAGCCAGTCGGCGTATGCGTGGTCGGGAGCGAAGGTGCCGCGCCGGCGAGCGCCGATGTCGGTGTACAGCACGAAGCATGGCAGGATCGCGGCGACCAGTACCGCGTACGATCCGGTGGCGGACGCGGCGTGGAGGTGGTCGGTGTAGTCGAGGGTGGATGCCGCGGGCGCCAGGTCCGCAGGATCGACGTGGGACTGGTGCAGTGCGGCTTCCTCCTCGAGACACGACACCGACGCCGTGGCCCAGAACCGCTGTTGGTCGACGGTGGGAGCCAGCGCCGCTGCGCGCGCGAGGACCCGTGCGTACTCGCGCAGATAGAGCAGATCCTGCCCGAGGTACCAGGTGAAGGCGTCGCGGTCGAGGTCACCGGATGCCAGTCCTCGCACGAACGCGCACGCGTCGACGTCGGCGCGCGTCGAGGCCGTGGCATCCCATCGCTCGGCACTCCATGATCGCCCGAGGTCGATGTGAGGCCGCAGCTCGTGCAGATGGTCGATGGGTCCGTTGCCCTCACCCACGTGCAGCGCGTCGGCGTGCTCGAGGGCGCCGGTGAGCCAGCGCTTCGCGCGGGTCAGGGCCTCGGGCCACGGCATGCCGTGAGCGGCGAGCGTCGCCATCGCCGACGAGAGCGAGCACCCGGTGCCGTGGGTGTGGCGGGTGGTGACGCGGCGGCCGGACACGGAATGGACGCCGGTCGCATCGACGATGGCATCCGGGCTCTGCTCGCCGTCGAGGTGTCCGCCTTTCAGCAGCACCGCGGTGGCGGCGCGGGCTGCGAGGGTCTGCGCCTGCGCGACCGCGGCGTCCCACGTCGTCGCGACGTGCTCGTCGACCAGCACGGCGAGCTCGGGCAGGTTCGGGGTCACGAGGTCGGCGCGGTGGCACAGCGCGCGGACCGCGGCCTCGGCATCGGCGTCGAGCAGCCGGTCGCCGCTGGTCGCGACCATGACGGGGTCGAGGACGACGAGTGACGGCCGCACCTCGGCCAGCCAGGCCGCGAGCGTCGCGACGACGTCGACGGAGCCGAGCATTCCGATCTTGACCGCGTCGATGGTCACATCGTCGCTGACCGCGCGCAGCTGCGCGTCGAGGAACGCGGTCGGCGGCACATGCACCTCCCGAACGCCGCGGGTGTTCTGGGCGACGAGCGCGGTGACGACGGCCATCCCGTAGCCGCCGAACGCCCCGATCGCCTTCAGATCGGCCTGGATGCCCGCACCTCCGGTGGGGTCGGTGCCCGCGATGCTGAGGACGCGAGGGATCATGCTCCCGCCTCCCATGCGGCGCGCAGGTGGCGCACGGCCGCGCCGGGGTCGTCGGAGCCGCAGATCGCCGAGACGACCGCGATCCCCGCTGCGCCCGCGGTGCGAAGCGGTGCCGCGTCGTCGACGTCGATTCCGCCGATCGCGACGCAGGGCAGGGTTGTCGATGCCGCGAGCTCCGCGAAACCGTCGATGCCCAGCGGTCGCGGGTGATCGGGCTTCGTGGTCGTGGCACGGATCACGCCGACGCCGAGGTAGTCCAGGGTCCCGGCCGGGAACGCCGCTGCTGCGGCGAGGTGCGCGGGGGTGTTCGCCGTCCACCCCACGACGGCGTCCGGGCCGAGGAGCGCGCGGGCCGCGTCGACCGGGAGGTCGCTCTGGCCGAGATGGATGCCGTCGACCCGGGCGCCGCGCTCTCGCGCGGCGAGCACGACGTCGAGGCGGTCGTCGACGAGGAACGTGCACCTCCCGGCGATGACGTCGGCGAGCTCGAGGGTGCGGGCGAAGAGTTCGCCGCCGGTCGCGATCTTGTCGCGCAGCTGTACGACGCTCACGCCGGCGGTGACGGCGTGGTCGACGATCTCACGCAGTCGTGGGAACGGCACGCGGTGGTCGGTGACGAGGTGCAGGGACAGGTCGCCGGTCATCGTGCCGCCTCCACGCGGCCGTCGAGGTCGACGGACTGCACGGCGGCGATTTCGTCGAGGAAGGCGACCGCGAACGATCCCGGCCCGCGGGATCCGGATGCCGCCCGCTCCGACGCGACGGCCCAGACGGCGCTCGCTGCGCTCGCAGCGTCGAAGGGGGATACCACCGCAGCGAAGGCCGCCATCGCCGCGCCGAGGGCGCAGCCGCCGCCCGTGACCTTGGTCAGCAGCGCGCTGCCGCCGGGGACGCGCGCGGTGCGGGTGGCATCCACGATCAGGTCGATCTCGCCCGAGACGGCGACCGTGCCTCCGGTGCGTGTCGCCAGGTCTCGGGCGGCGTCGAGAGCGTCGTCGGCTGCGTCGGTCGCGTCGACACCGCGTCCGCCCGCGCCGACGCCCGCGAGGGCGAGGATCTCCGACGCGTTGCCGCGGATGATCGCGGGGCGGGCGTAGAGCAGCTCGTGCGCCAGGGCTGTGCGGACGGGGAGCGCCCCGACCGCGACGGGGTCGAGAACCCACGGGGTGCCCGCTCCGGCGGCTTCGCGGGCAGCGTCGCGCTGTTCCGCCGTGGGGGTGCCCAGGTTGATCAGGATGCCCCCGGCGATCCCGGCGAAGAGCCCCGCTTCGCCGGGGATATCGCACATCGCGGGGGCGGCGCCGAGGGCGAGGAGCGCGTTGGCGGTGAAGTTCGTCACCACCGCGTTCGTGATGCACTGCGTCAGGGGCGCAGCCTCACGGAGGAGGTCGAGCGCGGTCCCGGGAGCAGGCTCGGTGGGGGTGGACGGAAACGACGACGTGCGAACGACCATTCGCGACATCCCTTCGCTAGTACGAACTAGATCAGGTTCGACGGGTGTGTTCTCAGCCCTCGTGGGCACCCCGTGTCACTGCGGGCGACGCTAGCACAGCGGTCAGGTCAGAACGGAGCACGGTCGGGCTCCGGCGAACCCCACGCGGAACCCCGCCCGACCGCCCGGCCGCCTAGCCGTCAGCCAACGCCGCCCGCACGAGCTGAACAGCGTCCTCGGGCGCGATGCCCAGGCGGCGCGCGGCATCGGCGTACGTCCGCGCGGCCTGAGCTGCCTGCGCCGACGCGGAGTCCGTCCCGCGCACGAGCGTCCCCGCCCGGCCGCGCGTCTCGACGTAGCCCGCTTCCTCGAGCTCTTTGTACGCGCGGGCGACCGTGTTGGCCGCCAAGCTCAGCTCGGTCGCGAGTGTCCGAACCGGCGGGAGCCGCGTCCCCGCGACCAGCGAGCCGTCCTCGATCGCGGCGATGATCGCCGCGCGCACCTGCTCGTACGGCGGCGTCGGCGAGGTGGCATCCACTCGGATCTTCACCGGATCACCCGTTCAGGCCGAACAGGTCGAGCGGATGCGTCAGTCGCCACCAGGGGTCGGGTGGCTCGATCGTGCTGGTCAGGCGCGCGTCGACCGTGTCGGTGTCGAGGGGGCCGGTCACGGTGAGTGCGCCCACGACGTCGCCGGCTTCGCGGGACTCGCCGAGGTCGAAGCGTGCCGAGGTCTGGGCTGCGGCGCCGTTCCACAGCACCACGGTCGCGTCGGCCGTGGTCACGACGTCGGACTTCTGCCCCCACAGCGTCTCGACGCGGCCGACCACCGTGCCCGAGGTCACCGACGGTCGCGGTTGGAGTTCTTCGCCGATGCGCGCGAACAGGTCGCGGCTGGCCTGGTTGCGCGCATCCGGTCCGGGCTGGCCGAGCACAGCCGCGTAGGCCCGCACGGTGATGGTGCCGATGGTGAAGTCCTTCGCCGAGAGCAGGTTCCACGCGTCGAGCGTTCCGGTCTTGATCCCGACGATGCCGGGATCGGCGAGCAGGGGGTTGCCGTTCTTGAACGTGCCGGCCCCGGGCAGCGTCAACTCGGGGGTGCGGACGATCTCGGCGATCACGGGATTCGCGAGGGCCTTCTCGGCGAGCGAGATGAGGGCGGCCGGAGTCGCGATGTTGCCGGCCTCGATCCCGGTCGGGTTGACGATCGTGATCCCCGTGATCCCGCGCTCGCTGAGGTAGGTGTTGGCGGCGGCGGCGAAGTCGGCGTTCGAGGGGAAGAGATCGGATGCCAGGCGCTGGGCGTAGTTGTTCGCCGAGGCGATCAGCATGCCCTGTAGCATCTGCAGCTCGCTGAGGCTGCCGTCGACCGGCACGTCGAGCGACGACTCTCCGCGAGCGCGGTACTGCCAGTAGTCGGCACTGTCGGCCTGCGTGAAGGCGTACGAGGGCCCCTGCTCACCCGGTGCGAGCGGGAGCCGGTCGAGCACGACCAGGGCGGTCACCAGCTTGGTGATGCTCGCGATCGACTCCGGCGCACTCGCCGACGAGGACAACTCCCCGGGGACGCCTTCCAGGGCGATCGCCGCCTCTCCCTCGGCGGGCCAGGCGGGCGAGGCGGCGGGAGCGGCGATCGGCTGCACGGCGACGGATCGCACCGTGGGCTGCACAGCGGTGAGGGGCCACAGCAGGGTCGTCGCGGCGTAGGCGCCGAGGATGAGGACGAGGAGGATCGTCGGGACGACGGTCGCGGGCCGCAGGATCGAGCGGCGGCGTCGACCGGCGAGCAGATCGGCCGGGCGTCCGGTGGCGCCCGAGACGACGAACGCGGGCGCCGGGCGCGGGGCCGCGGCCGCGTCGGGATCGACCCAGCCGAGCGCTCCGAGCGCGACGCGCGTCGAGTCCGGTCCGGATGCGCTGGCCTCGGTCGAGTCGGGCGCCGGCTCGGCGGGCGGCGCGGGAGCGGCGTCCGGAGCCTGCTCTCGCGGTACGGCCGCCGGCTCTCCACCCGCGGACACCTCCGCGTCGCGTCCGGGCGAGGGCGCGGAGTCCGCGTGGTCGGTGGGCAGATCGGCGGAGTCGCGCGCGGCGCGCCGCGTGGCCGGGGTCTGCTCGTGCACCCGCCCACGCTACCCCGGCCGTCTGTCTATACTCGTCAGCACAACCACGGGAGTCCGGTGAGCCGGGCTGAGAGGAAGCGAATCCACGCTTCGACCGTCGAACCTGATCCGGATCATGCCGGCGCAGGGAGGAGAGAAAATGCACACGTCCACGTCTGCGCGCACGGCCCCCGCTGTCGCCACATCCCACCGCTTCCGTTGGCGGGTCGTCGACATCGTCGTCGCCGCCGTGCTGGGTGTGGCGATCGGTCTCGTCTTCTGGGGCTGGAACACTGTCGGCGGCCTGTGGTTCGTCGCGATGGACGGTCTCACGCCCGGCCTCGGCGGCATCGCCGTCGGGATCTGGCTCATCGGCGGCGTGATCGGCGGTCTGATCATCCGCAAGCCGGGAGCAGCCCTGCTCGTCGAGGTGATCGCCGCCGTCGTCTCGGCCCTCATCGGCAACGCGTGGGGTCCGCTCACGATCGTGTCGGGTCTGGCCCAGGGCCTCGGGGCCGAGCTGATCTTCCTCGCATTCCTCTATCTGCGCTTCTCGCTCCCGGTCGCGATGCTCGCCGGAGTCGGTGCGAGCGTCGGCGCGTGGGTCAACGAGCTGTTCGTCGGCTCGTCGCCCAACATCGCCAAGACGGTCGAGTTCAACCTCATCTACCTCGGCACCCTCGTCGTCTCGGGCGCCCTCCTGGCGGGTCTCGTCGGCTGGCTTCTCGTTCGCGCCCTCGCCGCGACGGGGGCGCTCAGCCGCTTCGCCGCCGGGCGGGAAGCGCGCCGCGACGTCTGATGCCGACCCCCGCACGTGTCGACGTCGAGGGGTGGGGCTGGCGCTACGCCGGTCGTAAGCTCCCGGCCACGCGAGACGTCGATCTGACGATCGAGCCGGGCGAGCGGGTTCTCCTGCTCGGTGCCTCGGGCGCCGGCAAGTCGACGCTCCTCGCGGGGCTCGCGGGTCTGCTCGGCGGTAGCGACGAGGGCGAGGCCACCGGCCGGATTCTCGTCGACGGCCGCACGCCCGAAGCGCAGCGGGGTCGGATCGGTCTCGTGCTGCAGGATCCCGAGGCCGGAATCGTGCTGTCGAAGGTCGGCGACGACGTGGCGTTCGGCTGCGAGAACCTCGGGGTGCCTGCGGCTGAGATTCCGGCGCGGGTGGCGGAGGCCGTGGCATCCGTGGGTCTGTCCGTTCCTCTCGATCGCCCGACCAAGGCGCTGTCGGGCGGACAGAAGCAGCGTCTGGCGCTGGCCGGAGTGCTGGCCATGCGTCCGGGGCTGCTGTTGCTGGACGAACCCACCGCCAACCTCGACCCCGACGGTGTCTCCGAGGTGCGAGCCGCCGTCGAGCACGTCGCGCGCACCGACGGGACGACCGTCGTGCTGATCGAGCACCGCACCGCGGTATGGGCCGATCTCATGACGCGAGTGGTCGTGCTCGCTCCGGGCGGTGGGATACTGGCCGACGGCCCGCCCGCCCGCGTGTTCGCCGAGCACGGTGACGCGCTCGCCGCGGCGGGGGTGTGGGTGCCCGGGCGTCCCGTCGACCTTCCCGTGCTCCCACCCCGCGAGATTCCGGATGCCGCGCTCTCGGCGGCAGCGCTCTCGATCGGGCGCGAGAAACGCTCCGTGGTCGCCGCGGGGCTCGACCTCGTCGTGCCGCGTGGTGCCGGAACGGTCATCACCGGGCCCAACGGCACCGGGAAGTCGACGCTCGCCCTGACCCTCGCGGGGCTCCTGCCGGAGCTGGGGGGAGAGGTCGTCGCCGCGGCCGACCTCGTGGCCCGCGGTCTCCGTCGCCCCGTCCGCTGGCGCTCGACGGAGTTGCTCACGCGTATCGGCACCGTGTTCCAGGAGCCCGAGCACCAGTTCCTCGCCCCGACCCTGCGCGACGAGCTCGCCGTGGGACCGAGAGCCCTTCGGATGCCGGCCGCCCAGGTCGACGCGATCGTCGACGAGCTGTTGGAGCGGCTGGATCTGGCATCCCTCGCCCTGGCCAACCCCTTCACGCTCTCGGGCGGGCAGAAGCGTCGGCTGTCGGTCGCAACGGTGCTCGCCGCCTCTCCGGAGGTGATCGTGCTCGACGAGCCGACGTTCGGGCAAGACCGCCGCGGCTGGGCCGAGCTCGTCGGACTGCTCCAGCGCGAGATCGCTCGCGGTCGCACGGTCGTCGCGGTGACGCACGACGCCGACGTGGTGCGGCACCTGGGTCAGCATCGGATCGTGCTCGGAGGCGCGGCATGACGGTCGACACGGTGACGACCGCCCGAGGCGCGTGGCTCGACCGGGTCAACCCGGTGACGAAGGTCGCGATCGTGGCGGTGCTTGCGATCCCGCTGCTCGTCTCGATCGACGCGGTGAGCGCGGCAGTAGCCCTCGTGCTCGAGCTGCTGTGCGTACCGCTCACCGGTCTCGCGTACCGCCTCGTGCTGAAGCGGCTCGTTCCGGTGCTGATCTTCGCGCCGGTCGCGGCGGTGAGCATGCTGCTGTACGCGCGGCCGGGCGGCACCGCCTATGGAACGTTCCTCTTCGCGACGATCAGCGACGACTCGCTCTCGCTCTCTTTCGCCGTGCTGCTGCGGGTCGTGGCCCTGGCATTGCCGATGATCCTGCTGTTCGCCCGCACCGACCCCACCGAGCTCGCCGACGCGCTCGCCCAGGTCGCGAGGCTCCCCAGCCGGTTCGTGCTCGGTGTGCTCGCTGGCGCGCGGACGGTCGGGCTCTTCGTCGACGACTGGCGCACGATGGCCTTGGCGCGCCGTGCCCGCGGTCTCGGAGATCGCGGGGCCGTGCGCCGGTTCTTCTCGATGGCGTTCGTGCTGCTCGTGTTCGCCGTCCGCCGGGGCACGACCCTCGCGACGGCGATGGAGGCACGCGGCTTCGGCGCCGACGCGGAACGCACCTGGTCGCGTCCCTCGACGCTCTCGGCTCGGGATGCCATCGCCCTTGTCGGCGCTGTCGCGCTCATCGTCGTGGCGCTCGGCGCCGCGCTGGCCGCCGGCACCTTCCGCGTGGTCGGCACCTAACGCGCCTCGGCATTCGCGCCGCTGCGCCCGCTGTGTCCGCCGCGCCCGGTTGAGTGTCCGAAACACCCGGACGCCGCGAAAATTCGTCCGGGTGTCGTGGACACTCAACCGGGATCGCGGCGGGGCGCGCGGAACCCGGCGCGCGGCGAGGAGGTCTCAGGTCGCGTTCCACAGGTCGCGGTAGAACGCCAGGCGTTCGGCATCCGGAGCCACACCGTAGGCGTCGAGGAGCGGCTCCTCCCACCCGGGGCCGTAGTTCCACCCGGTCGACATGGTCGCGGCCGCGAGGTCGGCCCAGCGGTCGGCGACGCCCAGCGCGCCGAGGTCGACGTGCGCCGTCCACTCTCCGGCGTCGTCGAGAAGAGTGTTCGGCGCGCACGCGTCGCCGTGGCACACGACGAGCCGATCGATCGGCGGTGCCTCGCGCAGCGCCTCGGGGACCCGGATGCCGCGCACTGCAGCGTTCGCGACACGGTCGGGCACCGCCCACGAGAACGGACACTCCGCGACCGGGAGCGCCTCGTGCAGAGCGCGGAGCCCGCGCCCGACGGCCCGTACGGCCGTGGCGGGCTCGGCGACCCAGCGCGGATCCACCGCCGAGCGCCCCGGCACCGCCGCCGTCAGGAGCCATTCGTGCGTGGCATCCCGCCCCTCGTCGAGCACGCGCGGCACGCGGGTGAAGGCGCTCGCCCACCGCAGACGCTCCGCTTCGGCCCGCATCGAGGTCTCGGCGTTCAGCGGACCCCACTTCAGGTACCGGATGCCATCCGCCCCCGTCGCGCGGAACGTCAGCCCGCCGATGTTGTTGCGCCACACGGGTTGGAGCGTCGCGTCGCCGGCGAGGTCGCGCACCCGCGTGGGCACCGGTTCGGACGCGGAGGGGATGCTCATGTCCGTGCGAGGAGCAGCTCGAAGCAGAGCGACTCGGGCATCGTCTCGACGTAGGGCTCGTAGACCGGGATGGGGGTGAACCCGGCGGAGGTGTAGAGCGTGAGCGACTCGGGCTGCCGGGGGCCGCTCTGCAGGATGACGCGTCGCGCGCCGCCGGCCCGCGCGAGGTCGACGACCGCCGTGGTCAGGGCGCGCCCGACACCGCGCCGCCGAGCGGCGGCGAGCACGATGAGACGTTTGAGTTCCCACTCCGCGCCGAGCCGACGCAGGAGCACGTGGCCCAGCGGCGAGCCGTCGGCATCCACCGCCACGAGGGTGGCGACGACCTCGGCGGGATGCACGGCCAGCGCCGCGCTCCGCTTCTCGTCGAGCTCCGCGGTGTCGGCCGCGTCGAGGTCGCGGTACCGGGCGTCGAGATCGGAGTCCAGGATGCCGCGCAAAGCCACGGCCCGCGGGTCATCGACGTCGACGGTCTCGATGCGGAAAGCGGCGGCACTCACGCGACGAGCCTACGAGAGCGCGCCGCGATCCGCGTCGACGCCGAAACCTCAGGGCAGAGAGATCGTCCTGTCCGTCACCGATCGGCTGCCCCGGCGCAGCACGACGGCGAGGGCGAACAGGACGATTGAGGCGATGGCCGCGGCCCCGACGATGAGCGCCGTGACATTGCCCTGGATCGTGCAGGAGTTCCACACAGACAGGTCGAACCGCGAGAACTCGACCTGCCGACGGGAGCCGAGCGCATTGATCACGGGGAAGATCAACGGCTCCGCGAGGGCGAAGACGGCCGTCGCGATCGCGGCCCGCAGCAGGCGCCGGACCGGCAGGTAACGAAGGATGAGAAGGAACAGCGCCGCGAGGCTGATGCAGAACGCGGCGATGGGCAGCGCGATGAAGAGGTATGCCTCCCCGTGTCCCGCAGGCAGGAGGATCACCGCGAGAAAGCCGATCAGGCTGAGGGCGTCGATCGCCATCGCCGCGGCGGCGGTGTGACGGCGCAGATGGCGGCCCCCGAACGTGCGAACGAGGAAGGGCGACCAGATCAGCAGGGCGGCGAACAACACACTCGCCGTGGCCGGCAGCAGGAACCCTCCGCCGGAGGTGAGATCGGTGACCGCCAGAAGAGCGCAGAGCGAGATGACACTCGCCGCCACCACCGTCCAGCCTCGGCGCCGCTTCACGATGAGGGGCAGCGTGGTCACGCAGAACGGGATCGCGATCGCGCAGACGACGATCCAGAACCACGACAGGCGGTGATTCACGGCCAGATTCACGATGAAGCACGTCGTCAAAGCCAGGCCGTAGAGGCCCGTGGTCGACCACAGCACGGCCGCCCGCCAGCGGCGGTGGGAGCGCGCGTCGCGGGCGTTCAGGCGCCCCTGCCGATCCTCGCTCGCGGCGACCAGTTCGCCCTCGGTCACGTTGAGCGTACGAGCGAGTGCGGCCAGCGTGGCGATGTCGGGGTACGACAACCCCCGCTCCCACTTCGAGACGGCCGATTCCGTCACGTACACCTGCTGCGCCAGCTCGTTCTGCGTCAGATTCGATCGACGGCGGGCCGTGGCCAGGAAGCGGCCGAACTCGCCCTTGTGTGTGTCC
Source organism: Microbacterium enclense (assembly GCA_038182865.1). Taxonomy (NCBI): domain Bacteria; kingdom Bacillati; phylum Actinomycetota; class Actinomycetes; order Micrococcales; family Microbacteriaceae; genus Microbacterium; species Microbacterium enclense. Next base: position 1,611,312 of record CP116226.1, read on the forward strand.
TTCATGTCGGCATTCGACCACCCTCGACGCGACCGCCCCAAGCGGACGCGACTCGACCATTTGGCCAGTCCGGGTTTCCGGGCCTAGAGGCTCCTCGTGCGGTCGGCAGCCACCGTTCTCCCCTGCTGTCTCGGGTCGCGAGATCGCACCCGAAGCGGGACGCGACCGTGGACGCGGCGCGGGAGCGGCAGTGGCCGGCCCTTTTCTCACCCGTCGCCGCAAGTTGACTTTCTCGGCTTGGCGGATTCCTCCGGCGGGTCGCCTTTCTATCGTGAGGCGGATCTCCGGGGTGTCCGATCTCGGGATGCGATTCGGAGGCGGCGAGAAATGGTGCTCGACATGGTCGATGACCGGACTTCTTCGGTGTTTGTGCCCGCGACGGGTCTATCCGGCGAAGAGCCCCGGGAGAATGTCGCGCGTGCCGCGGTCGAGAGAAGAGAGCGCGCCGAATCGCGGGCCTTCTTTCGCGGGGTGATCATCGCGCTGGCGATCGTCGTCCCGTTCTGGGTGGGTGTGGGAACCGTGATCGTGGTGACCGTGGCCCGGTAGCAGCCGCCGCGAGCGTGCCGGACGACGTGCCGGCGTGCCCGCACCGCCGTGGGGAGCACCTCGCGAGAGAACTCCGGGGTGAGACGAGAGGTGATTGCGGATGCCGGTCGTCTCCGTCGTTCTCGACCGTGCGAAATCACCCGTCCGGTCGTCACCTTCGTTTAAGTGGCTCGTCACACCGCGGGGGCCGCGGTGCGCGTCGCGTCACGCGCTGAGCGGGAGGTCCGGCGGGAGTCGGAGCGACAGATAGGCGCTGTGCCGGTCGGTCGCGAACGACACCTCTCCGCCGATCGAGCGCGCGTCCTGTTGGAGGCGGCGGATCCCGCTGCCGCTCGAGAGGAAGCCGACCTCACGCGGTGCCTGACCGAGAGGGCTGACGATGGTGACCGTGGTGGTCGAAGCGGGCTCGTCTTGCGACACCGTCACGTGTGCACGGAGCGGGGACGCGTACTTGATCGCGTTGGTCAGCCCCTCCCGGACGGTCCGGACGACGAAGCTCGTCGTGTCCTGGTCCAGCGCGAGGTCGTCGCGCACCTGCACGTCGACGGAGAGGCCCGCTCGCCGCACCTCGACCATCAGCTCGTCGAGCCGGTTCTGGAGCGAGGCCTCGGCAGCGTCGTCGGCGAGATCCGCGACGGCGCTCGCCAACGCCCGCGCGGCCGCGCGGTTCTGCTCTCGGATCGTGGCCACGGCCTCGCGGATCTCGTGGTCGCTGAGCCCGGCGGTCTCGATACTGCTCACGAAGAGGTTGATGAGGGCGAGGTTGTGGCCCAAATCGTCGTGCAAGAGGCGCGCGATGCGTGCTCTCTCGGCGCGGGCTGCCCGCTCCGAGATCCGCGGAACCTGATGCAGCGCGTCGAGGAAAAGGCGCATCACCCTGGCGCTGTGGCGCCGTTGCTGTCCGACGACGATGCCCGCCAGGCCGCAGCCGACCGCCATCAGGGCGGAGAAGACCGCCACGAGGGCGGTCAGGCCGAGCGCTGCGGGGTCCGCCCAGCGGGCGAGCGAGAGGACGCAGAGGCCCGCACTCGAGGCGAGAACGGCCAGCACGACTCCCACCGCGACCCGGCGGGAGCACCGGAGCCCGAGGAGGAACGCCATCGCCCACCCCGCGGGGGCGGCGATCGGAGTGACGGCTCCCGCGACGAGGGCGATGCCGGTGACGATCGCCGGATGCCGGTGGCTCGCCGTGAGCGCGACGATCGCGGCGGCACCGACGAGGAGTTGAAGGAGGATCTCTCCCTCGTGCAGCGGAGGCGCCGCCAGCGCGAAGAGCGCCAGTCCGACGGCGCCTGCACCCACCGCCAGGAACGCGGCGCGACCGAGGGTGTGGAAGTCGTCGAGGTCGTCGTCCACGGGGGCGTCCTTCCTGCTGTGTCGGGTGCGAGGGAGAGGGAGCGACGTGGCCGGGCGGGCGTGGCCGGTCGCTCGTGCTCGCGTAGGTGCTCGTGCCGGGGTGCGAGTCGGAGAGACGGTATCCGAGCTTTCTCGAGCCCTCGGCGGCGACTCGAGGGTGCTGTGGTCGGATGTTGACAGTTCAGGTCCGGCGGCGGGGAAGGGGTCTCGGAGGCGGTGTTACATTGCGACGTCGCTACCCCGGGGGCGCCACTGAAGGAGAGCTCGATGTCTGTGCCTAGCCGCCCTGTGCGCGTCCTCGTGATCGACGACGATCCCCTGGTGCGGACGGGCATCCGGCTGCTGTTGCGCGGCAACGTGCACGTCACGATCGTTGGTGAGTTGTCGGGTCATCGCGGAGCACTGGAAGGAATCGCCCACTATCGTCCCGATGTGCTTTTGATGGACGTGATGATGCCCGATGAATCGGGATTCTCTCTCGCCCGGCGTGCACGTATGGCGTATCCCGATCTCAGAATCGTCTTGATGTCGTCCATCGAGAATTCGGCGATTTCCGCGAATGCGCGGAATGCGGGCGTCAATGCCTTCATTCCAAAGACCGCGCCCGCGTCCAACTTCATCGCCGCGATCATCGGCTCTGCTCCCGAGATCAGGGTCGTCGCCACGGTGTTGTCTGATCGCGAGCTCCAGGTCGTCGAACTCCTCGCTCAGGGAGCGACCAACGAACAGATCTCGGCATCACTCCATCTGAGTCCCAACACCGTCAAGACCTACATCTCACGCTCGATGGACAAGACAGGTGCGACGAACAGGGTTCAGCTGTCCAACTGGTTCCACGCGCTCACCGACCCCTCGGCGCGACGCAGCACTTCCGCAGCGCACCGCCTCGCAGCCGCTCCGGCCGAGGCCGCGGGGGAGATCGACGCGGGCTGACGACACCGCCGGTCCGCGAGGGATGAAAATCGGAGACTCCCTCACAACGCCGTGTGCCCCAGACGACCGAGGTCATCTGGGGCACACGGCGTTTCGTGTGGCCGACTAGCTCTGCTCGCGACGGCGACGGATCATGAACCCTCCGAGGAGGAGGAGCAGGAGGCCCGCGAGGGCCGCCGACCCGGCGACAGCCCCGCCCGTGGAGGCCAGCGAGCCCCCGCCGGGGGAGTGCGAGACGCCACCCGTTCCCGGCCCGTTCCCGGTTTCGTCTCCGTCTCCGGTCGGTAGCGAGTCGACCGGCGGGGGTGCGAAGAAGTTCGTGACCGTGATCGCGGCGGTTTCTTCGACGGAGTCGTAGACGCCGTCGTCGGTTGCGCCGCTGTCGTCGAGGTACGTGACGGTCGCGTTCCGCGGGTCGAGCTCCGTGACCGCGCACCGGACACCGGGCGTGACCTGAACCGCGCGGGTTTCCCCGTCACTCAGCGAGAAGGCGGAGTCGTCATCGGCCAGCGCATACGGCTGCCCGTCGAGCGTGCACGCGAGCCGGAACGGGAACGATCCGCCCGGACCGGTTCCGGTGACGACCTTCGAGATCGTCAGCGTCGCCGCGTCGAAGGTGTTCGTCGCGGTGAGATGGAGCTGCTGGGGATCGTCGCTCTGGTGAGACGTCACCACCGCGCCGTTCTGGTAGGAATCGAAGTCGATCTTCGACTCCGACGCATACCCTGCGTCGGTCTCGGCTGCATAGCAACGGGCCCCGACCGGCAGGAGAACCGGGTCGCCGTCAGAGTCCTTGACGGTCACCGTTTCGCCCGCTCGCACCGAGACGAGGCTCGAGTGAAGAGTCGTGCGGACCCCGCCCTCCTCCATCTGACACGTCACCTGTAGCTCGTACGTGTCGTCCGCGACGGCGGTGAGCGAGGCCCCGTCACCGACGGCGACCTTCGCCACATCAACCGTTGCGACCGTGAACCAGTTGGTGACGTTGACCGCCGTCGGTGTATCCGGATCCATGATGAGGACGCTGACGGGTGGCGGCGTGAAGTCGGCACCCCCGTTGTCGGTCTCGGTAACGACGCACAGCGAACCGATCGGCACGCCGGTCACGGGGTCCGATGTGAGCAGATCGCCGGAGCCCGTCACGGTGATCGACGTCTGCCGCACGGTCTGCGCGCGATACGTGCAGGTGATCCCGAATGTGAAGGTGCTGCGGTCGACGAGTTTCACGCCGGCGCCGCGGAGCTGCTTCTTGACGAAAAGGTCTCCGAGCTGGTTCACCCGGATGCACGACGGTGACGGCTCTGTCGCCAGGGTCTGATCGGTGTCGATCGCGACCGAGTTACAGGCGGCCTGTCCCGGCTGACCCGCGCTGGTGTCCGCCTCGAAGTCGACCGTGTACGAGGTGCCGGGCGCCAGCGGGTCGCTACCGGTGTACGCGAAGCGCAGCGCACGGGCTCCCCCGGCCGGCAGGCTGGGCGACCAGTCGTTGTCGCACGTCCCCGTCGGCGAGGGATTGACCTCCGGCCGACAGGGGTTCGACGACTCGGAGTACTGCACCGAGATCCCCGCAGGAGTGGCAACCGGTGACGTGACCAGGACGTCGAAGGTGGACCCGCGGGGACTCCCCTGCACGCTCTCACTGATCCCCGTGTCTCCGCTGTAGGGCAGGACGTCGTAGGCGACGAGACCGGTGGTGGGGACGTTGCCGTTGTTGCGGAACACCAGACGATAGTCGGCCGTTGACGTGCCCGGGAGGACGATGGTGGGGGACCCGGGAGGCGATGTGGACAGGCCGCTACCGTCAGCCGCGACGTACTTGACCACGTTCACGTCGGTGATCTGGCCGACGGTGACGCTGTCGACGCCCCGTGACAGCCACTCCGTGGTGTTCGAGTCGCCGTCGACGTCTTGCGTGTCGACGGACCCCCAGGAGTACCCCCCGGACATCGATGTGTCCGTCAGCGTTCGAGTACTGTCCCCGCCCCACAGCTCGAAGGTATTGTCGCCCGCCGGTGAGGTACCGGAGGCGGTGGCGGTGAAATTCACTCGCACCTGCTGGGAACTCGTGAGCTGCACCCCGGATGGCCATACGAGCGTCGTACAGGTGTAGCCATCGGCTCGGTTCTTCGTGCCGACGACACTGAAGCCCAACGAGATGGTGCTCGCAGCCACGAGAGTGCCCGGCGTGATCGTCCAGCCCGGGGGGAGGCAGATCGTCATCTGCGGATGCAGCGGCGTGGCACCGTCTCCCTGCACCGCGGCGTGGAAGTACACCGGTTGTCCGTTGACGACGCTCCCGCTCAGAGCGTTGTGCGTCAGCCCCGTTCCGGTCCAGACGTTCGGCACGCTCTCGACGACGCTGTAGGGGGCACAGGAGGTGGGAGAGACAGCGTCAGAACCACCGCTGAAGCTCAGGGTCGCCGAGGCGCAGTTGTCGTAGGAACCGACGTCCGCGTTCGTTGTCGGCGCGGAATACACGACGACGTAGCGCCTCTCCCCCGGTCCGAGGGGAAGATCGTCTTCGAACTGGAAGCTCGACAGTGTCGTGCCGGCGGGGAGGATATCGGCCATCGTCACCCAGCCCGGGTTGCTCACCGAACCGGTGGTGCCGTCGGAGGCCGTCCACCGCAGGGTTCCCGAGGTGGACACCGGAGAGAACTCAAGTGCCTGGGTGGGTCGACTCAGCGCGGGATCGGTGATCACTGCGCGTGACGTGTTCAGCGTGCTGGACGAGGCGTTGCCGTAGTCCAGTACGAACTGGGGCGAGCCGGGAGCCGGGTAGGCGTAGTTCGCACCGAAGAAACGCAGGTACTTCGCGAAGAGCACATGACCGCTGGACTCGAACGGGCGCAGGGCGTGCGTCACGGAGCTCTGAAGTTCCAGGGGAGTGCCGTCGACGTAGGTGCCGGAAGCCGACGCGGTGTTTGTGATCGTGGTGGAAGCGGTCCCGTCGGGGAGGGCAGACGCAGGCCATCGCACGGTGACGCGCATCCCCGTCGGGTTCAAACCAGAGTTGTAGGTGCCGCAGAGAGCGGAGACTCCGCCCGTGAAGGTGACCGACACTGTCCTCGTGCCGGCGTCGTAGGTCGGCGTAAGAGGCGAGGGGAGTTGCGCGGCGTAGGCGCTCGCGCTGACGAACTCCGCGCCCGCAGGCAGCGGGTCCGACAGCGTGAACTGCTGGAGACGGGACATCCCTGAAGGGGTGGCTCCACCGCCCGAGCAGCTTGTCTCGCTCACCGCCTTGAGCCAGATGTCATAAGCGAAGTCCGTACCGCCCGCGGACGCGTCGGCACCCGTGACGGTGTGCTTGTCGAGCGTGTAGGCCATGTTGGTGGCCGTCAACGTGACGGCGCTCGTCACCGGAGCGGGAGCGGGGAAGTTGCTCCCCGTCATGGTTCCGACCATGGTCGCCACGGTGCCGTTCGGTGTGCTCCAGTTCTGGGTGTTGAACACCACCGGGAAGGTCTGGGAGAAGCCCGCGGGAACGACGTTGGGGAACGTGATGCGCACGCCGGTCGACGTCGTGGCGATCGTCGCGGCCACGCCGGTCGGTGGTGTCCACGAGGCATACGTCTCGATGCCCGACGCGACCCGGTCGCCGCTGAGGTCGATCACGACGTCGCGACAGGGCTCCGTCCCGGAACACTGCAGCGACAGCTGATAGGAGATCTGGCTTCCCGTCGGAACGCTCGTGACAGGAGTGGGCGGTGGGGCGACGGTCGTCGCGGTCATGGCGAAGCTGACCGCGGGCGCGGCCGAGGCGGCCGGTGCCGCCGCCAGCGACGCGAGGACGACCGCGGCGATGGCCAACGGCGTCGCGAGACGTCTGATGCGGGACCGGTGACCGATCCGCGAGGGGTGTGCAAGGGTCATCTCAGATCCACTTCTTCTAGCCGAGCGCGACTCAACCTAGCCATCTGTCGGCGGCGCGAGACCGCCTGCCGAAAGGCATCAACTTGCGGTGACACGCACGTCGATTTGCCCTCGCAACGGGGGTTCGGACTGTCCGTCCGGATCGTGGCGACGGGGCAGAATGGCGGACGGGGGTGTCATGGAACTGTCGTTCGGGATTCTGGCGGTGAGTGTCGCGGTGGCAGCGACGGTGCTGTTCGCTGCGCTGCCGCGTATCGGGACGCCCGGAGCGATGACCCTGTTCCTGCGGTATGCCGCGGTGTCGGGCGTGGCGGCGGTGGGGTCGAGCGCGATGTACTACATCTACGGCGCGGGTGGCGGAATCGTCTCGCTCGTGCTGGGCGACGTCGCGATGGTGTTCGCCCCCGCCCTGCTCCTGGTCGCCCTCAAGGTGCTCGAGGGCGAGAGGGCCCGGAGGTGGTCGATCGCGGGCCTAGGGCTCGCGTTGGTGACCGCGATCGCGACGTCGACGTTGCCGCAACCCCCCTCGCTCGCGGTGAAGGCCGCCCTTCTGACGGTGGTGTGTCTCGCGTGCGTCGTGGTCGCGGCCCGATCTCGCGTCGAGCCCTGGGGTCCGATGCGCCTCGTCATCATCGCCAACGGTCTCTATGCGGTGTATTCGGCAGCGCGGATCGTGGTGGGGGCGACAGCCGGGTGGGACTCCGTCCTGTACCGGACCGGGTTCTCGTTCGCTCCCACGACCGTCGTCAGCGGTGTCGTCATCGCCCTCATCGGTGTCGCGGTCGTGCGGTTACGGCTCGGCCCTCGCATCCTCGCCTCGACACCGGCCGTGTGCCCGCCGGGTCGGTCGGTCGTCGTGGGCGACTGGGCCCTGGCATCCGCGGCCTACGGACAGGAGCGCATGCGCGCCCTCGTCGTGGAGTTGCAGAGTGCCGCTCGGACTTTCGACGAAAGCGCGCGCGACCTACCGAGAGGCGTCGAGATCGCCCTGCCGGACGCCATCACGAAGCTCGGCGAATGCCTCCGCGATCGGCACGGCTGGAGTCCGGACGAGGTGACGCTCCTCGTCGATGGCGCGACGACGGCCGCGATTCCGATTCAACCCGCCCGGTCCAAACGGCGGTCGAAGCCGCGCTCGGCGCGAACCTGAGTCCCGGGTAGGGTGGTACTGAGTTTCTGCTTCGAAGGAGAACGCATGGACATCTCAGGAGCCTCCGCCCTCGTCACCGGCGGTGCCTCGGGGCTGGGCCTGGCCACCGCGCGACGGCTCGCCGCCGCAGGGGCTTCCGTGACGGTGGTCGACCTGCCGTCGTCGCCCGGCGAGACGATCGCCGCGGAGCTCGGCGGGGCGTTCGTGCCCGCCGACGTGACGGATGCCGAACAGGTCGCCGCTGCGGCTGCCCGAGCGGCCGAAGCCGGCCCCCTGCGCGTGGTCGTGAACTGCGCCGGCATCGCCCCACCCGCGAAGGTGCTCGATCGCGACGGCGCTCCGTCGTCGCTCGCCGACTTCGAGCGTGTCATCCGGGTCAACCTCATCGGCACATACAACGTCATCGCCCAGACGTCGGCGGTGATGGCGCAGACCGATCCGAGTGAGAGTGGCGACCGTGGCGTCATCGTCAACACCGCGAGCGTCGCCGCCTTCGACGGGCAGATCGGTCAGCCCGCCTATTCCGCGAGCAAGGGTGGCGTACATGCCATGACACTGCCGATCGCCCGAGAGCTCGCGCGGCACGGCATCCGGGTCGTGACCATCGCCCCCGGCATCATGGAGACGCCGATGCTCAAGGGGCTGCCGCAGGCGGCGCAGGACTCGCTCGGGCAGCAAGTGCCCTATCCCTCGCGCCTCGGCGCCCCCGACGAGTACGCCCGACTCGTGCTCGCGATCGTCGACAACGGCTACCTCAACGGCGAGACCATTCGTCTCGACGGCGCCATCCGGATGGCGCCGAAATGACCGACGGCATCCTGCTCCACGTCTCGGACGGTCTCGCGCGGGTCACCTTCGACCGCCCCGCGTCGCTCAACGCGATGGACTTCCCCATGGCTGCGCGCTGGCGCGACGTCGCCCACGAGGTGACGTCCGACGCGTCGGTCGGAGCGGTGATCCTGGATGCCAAGGGCCCCGCGTTCTGCGCGGGCGGCGACGTTGTGGCCATGGCGACGACCGGGTCGTCGGGCGCCGAGGTGACGGAGACGGCGAAAGCGATCCACGAGGGCATCCGGACCTTCGCGGAGGCGCCCCTGCCGATGGTCGCCGCCGTCCAGGGGGCGGTCGCGGGAGGCGGTCTCGGGCTGATGCTCACCGCCGACTACATCGTCGCGAGCGAGAACGCCCGCTTCGTCAGCCGCTACGCGAACATCGGGTTGACGCCCGACCTGGGCGTCTCGACCCTGCTCCCCGCCGCGATCGGGCAGCGGCGGGCGCTGCAGTTACTGCTGCAAGACCGCATGCTCACCGCCGCGGAAGCACGGGACTGGGGTCTCGTGGCTGAGGTGGTGGCATCCGGTGATCTGGTCTCGCGGGTCGAGGAGATCGCGCAGTTCTGGCTCGACGGGGCGACGGCCGCCTTCGGCCAGGCGACGCGTCTCGTGCGCGTGGGCGCCGGGCGTACCTTCACCGAGAACCTCGACGACGAGGCCGCCACCATCGGCGCCGCATTCGACACCCCGGAGGCGAAAGCGCGGGTCGCCGCGTTCGCTGCCGCCTCCGCGAAAGGACGCTCGTGACGCTCGCGGGAAAGACCATCCTCATGTCGGGCGGCAGCCGCGGCATCGGCCTCGCCATCGCGCTGCGCGCAGCCCGCGACGGCGCCAACATCGCCATGCTCGCCAAGACCGACACCCCGCACCCGAAGCTCGAAGGCACGGTGCACACCGCGGCCGAGGCGATCCGCGCGGCCGGCGGGCAGGCGCTGCCGATCGTCGGCGATGTGCGCGACGAGGCATCCATCACGAAAGCCGTGATGCGAACGGTGGGAGAGTTCGGCGGCATCGACGTGCTCGTGAACAACGCCAGTGTCATCGACCTCTCGGGCTCGCTCGAGCTCGCGACGAAGAAGTACGACCTGATGCAGGACGTGAATGTCCGCGGAACGTTCCTGCTCTCGCGGGCCGCCGTCCCACAGCTGAAGGATGCCGAGAACCCGCACATCCTCTCGCTGTCACCGCCGTTGAATGTCACACCGAAGTGGCTCGGTGCACACACCGGATACAGCCTCGCGAAGTTCGGGATGACGATGGCGACCCTCGGTATCGCGGCGGAGTTCGCGAGCGACGGGATCGCCGCGAACACCCTGTGGCCACGGACGACCATCGCGACCGCCGCCGTGCAGAACGTCATCGGCGGCGATCGGCTGATGGCCGTGTCGCGCACCCCCGAGATCTACGCCGACGCCGCGTACGAGGTGCTGTGTGCGCCGTCGCGCGAGCTGACCGGGCAGACGCTGATCGTCGAGGACGTGCTCGAGCGAGCCGGTGTGACCGACTTCTCGCGGTACGCCGCGGTACCGGGGACGCCGGACGAGGCGATGTACCCGGACATCTTCCTCGACTGAGGCGGGCACGGGTGTCGGCCCCTTCGATGGGCTCAGTGACCTGGCGGGGCTCGGCGAGCTTGAGGCTCAGGAGCCCGGCGGGTCGGCGGCGCGGGTGACGGGGAGAGCGGCGGCTGAGCCTGTCGGAGCCTCCGCGGACACGCCGTCGGGTCAGGGCTCGCCGCGGAAGAGGGCCAGTGGATCGACGTCATCGCCCTCGGCGAGGGCGTGAGCGACGCGGTTCTTCGCGCTGACGAGGTGCGTTCGGAGAAGCTCCGCGAGGCGCCCGGCGTCGCCGTCGCGGATGGCGGCGAGCATCTCGCGGTGCTCCTCATCCGCCTGCCCGCGACCGCCGAGATGGTCGATGTTCTCCTGGGAGTAGGGCTGCACGGCGGCCAGGAGTCCCCGCAGGATCTCAGCCGTGCGCGGCCGTCCCGCCGCGTCGTACAGCCGTGAGTGGAACTCGAAGTTCGCGCGCATCCATCGCCCGACGTCGTCTGACGACTCCATCTCGGCGACGCGCGACTCGAGGGCGGTGATCTCTCCGCGCGTGATGCGCCGGACGATGTCGTCGGCGATGGTCGGCTCGAGCAGGAGTCGCAACTCGTAGAGCTCGTCGAGCTCATCGCGGTCGAGCGTGCGCACAGATGCGCCGCCGCCAGGCGTCATCTCGATCACGCCCTCGGTCGCGAGAATGCGCAGGGCCTCGCGGACGGGACTGCGGCTGACGTCGAAACGCCGAGCGAGGTCCTCCTGGACGAGGGTCGCCCCCGGGGGGATGACCTTCTCGCGGATGGCCAGCGCGATCCGCGAGGCGATCACCTCGGGGCTCATCGATGCCGCCACTTTGCCTCCTCGTTCGATCGCACGTGCCATCTCCCGTCGCTTCGAGGATAGGGGCGAACGCGTTGCGTATCCAGTGGATCCAGTGTATACAGTGGATACGCGTTCCCCCGACGCGGCATCCCGAACCCCGACGATGGAGTTTCTGCAATGAGGCACGATGTTCGACCGAACCGGCGCGCGCGCCGACTGATCCCGCTCGTCGCGCTCGCGGCGGCATCCGCTCTCGTCCTGTCGGGCTGCGGCGCCGACGACACCTCGACGAGCGGTGGCATCTCGAGCGGAGGCGAGCCGCAGACCGGCGGCACGCTGACCGTGGCGCTGCCGGCCACGCCGTCGATCATCGATCCGTTCGCGACGAGCCTCCAGGCAGACTGGGTCATCGCCCGACAGGTCTGCGAGCCTCTCTTCGATGTCTCGACGTCGTTCGAGGTCGGCCCCGTGCTCGCGAAAGACCTGGTCGACAACGGCGGCGGCAGCTACACGCTCAGCCTGCGCGACGGCGTGACGTTCCAAGACGGCGAGCCGTTCACGTCCGCCGACGTGATCGCCAGCCTCAACCGCTATTTCCTCACCCCCGGCAACGGCTCCATCCTGAAGTCGCTCACGACCTCGATCGAGGCGGTCGACGACACCACGCTCACCATCACGCTGAACACGCCCAGCCCGCTGTTGCCGACTCTGCTGACGACGGCGTACATGATGCCCGCGAGCGTGGTGAAGGATCGCCCGATCACCGACCCCGTGTCCGACCTCGTCTGCACCGGTCCCTACAAGCTGACCAGCTACGCGGCCGACGGCGACGTCGTCCTCGACCGCTGGGACGGTTATCAGAAGCTCGACACCCCCGGCGACGGCGGTCTCGGCGCGAAGAACGCGTACGCCGATCAGATCGTCTTCACCCCGATGCCCGAGGCGTCGACGCGTCGTCAGGCGACCGAGGCCGGCCAGGTCGACATCGGCGGGTCGCTCTCGTACGACGACTACGACTCCGTCAGCAGTGGTGGGGTGGCCCAGGCTGTCTTGCTGAGCCCCACGTCGGGCTCGACCGTCGTGTTCAACAAGGCGCAGGGCATCATGTCGAACGTCGCCATGCGGCAGGCGTTCCTCGCCGCGCTGAACATGGATGACATCATGCTCGCGGCCTTCGGCAACCCCGAGTTCTACTCGGTCGACGGCAGCATCATCCCCGAGGTCAACAGCACCTGGGCGACCGACGCCGGCGCCGAGAACTACAACAAGCCCGACCTCGACCGCGTCAAGAAGCTCCTCGACGAGGCCGGCTACACGGGCGAGCCGATCCGCTGGCTCACCACCAAGGAGGACCCCTCCTGGTACGGCCCGTCGCTCCCCGCTCAGCAGCAGCTGAAGGAGGCCGGCATCACCATCGATCTCCAGGTGATCGACCGGGCGAGCGTCATCCAGCTGCGCACCGACCCCATGGCGTTCGATCTGTTCTCCTCCGGGATCCCCACCTACGCGGACCCGGTGCTGCTGCCCTACCTGCAGCAGACCTTCCCGGGTACGTGGGTCTCACCCGACCGCGATGCGCTGCTGTCGACGCTGTCGACCGAGTCCGACCCGGCAGCGCGCAAGGTCACCTGGGAGCAGCTGCAGACCCTTGTCTACGAAGACCTGCCGTTCCTCAAGTTCGGGACCTCGCGCCCGCTGCTCATCACCGCCAACCGCGTGCACACCGAGCACCCGGACGAGCTGGCCGGCTGGTACTACAACACCTGGCTCGACCAGCAGTGACCCTGTCCCGCTGAACCCCCGACAAGGATCCCCATGTCCGAGATGACCGTCCCCACGAAGAGGTCGATCGAAGCGGCGGCCGCGCGCACCGTGCGACCACGACTGTGGCGTCGACTCCTGCACCGACCGATCGCCGTGGTGGCGCTCATCCTCCTTCTCGTGATGGCGGGGGCGGCTCTGCTCGCCCCCGTCCTCGCGGGGGATCCCAACGCCTTCGTCGCCGTCGAGCGCCTGCGCCCGCCCTCCGCGACGCACATCTTCGGCACCGACAACCTGGGACGCGACGTCTATTCGCGCACCGTGTTCGGCGCACAGGCCTCGCTCACCGTGGGCCTCGTCACCGCGGCGATCACCACGGCGATCGGAGTGGTGATCGGCATTCTGGCCGGCATGTTCCGCTGGTTCGACGCGATCGTCATGCGCATCGTCGACGGCGTGATGTCGTTCCCCATCATCGTGCTGGCCCTGGCGATGACCGCGATCCTCGGACCGGGGCTGGGGACCGTGATCCTCGCGATGACCATCGTGTTCGTCCCCGGGATGACCCGTGTCGTGCGCAGCTCCGCCCTCGTGGCCAGCGAGCTGCCGATGGTCGACTCCGCCCGCGCGATCGGAGCCGGCAGCGTCCGCATCTTCTGGCGTTATGTCCTCCCGCAGTGCACGACGCCCGTGCTCGTGCAGGCGGCGATCACCTTCACCACCGCCGTCCTCGTCGAGTCGGCGCTGAGCTTCATCGGTGCGGGCCTGCCGCCGAACGTCCCCAGCTGGGGCGCGTCGCTGTCGGAGGCCCGCAGCTACCTCACCTCGGCGGTGTGGATGTGGGGATTTCCGGGTCTCGCACTCATCCTCACGGTCCTCGCCATGAACATCGTCATCGACAACGTCCGTGACATCCTCGACCCGCGTGCCGGAGGCCGCTGACATGCTCCGCTATCTCGCGCAGCGCCTCCTCGCGCTGCTGCCCACCGTCGCCGTGCCCCTGGTGCTGGTCTTCCTCCTCTTGCGCCTCGCTCCGGGCGATCCGGCGGCCATCCTGCTCGGTGACTCCGCCACGCCGGACCAGGTCGCCGCTCTCCGCCAAGAACTCGGGCTCAACGCCCCGCTGTGGGAGCAGTTCGGCCGATTCCTGGGTGACGTGGTCACCCTCCGCCTCGGCGACAGCCTGTTCCTCGGCAAACCCGTGGTCGACGTCATCCCCGACTACGCCCTCGTGACGTTGGAGATCAGCATCGTCGCCCTCGTCGTCGCCCTCGTGCTCGGCATCGGCCTCGGCACGCTCGCCGCCTTCCGCAACGGCCGACCCGCTGGGCGCATCGCCACGGCCCTCGGCATCATCGGCATCTCCGTGCCGCAGTTCGTCGTCGCGCTGATCCTCATCGTGGTCTTCGCCGCCTGGCTGCACTGGTTCAACGTGGGCGGGTTCGTTCCGATGTCGAAGGGCTTCTGGCCGCACCTGCGCTCGATCACCCTGCCCGCCCTGTCACTGGGCATCGCCGAGTCGGCGTTCGTCGCCCGCATCACACGCGGCGCGATCCTCGACGTCGTCCGCGAGCCCTTCGTCACGACCGCGCGTTCCCTCGGCATCGCCCCGCGACGAATCGGCGCGGTGCACATCGTGCGCGTCGCCGCGCTGCCGATCATGACCGTCGCGGGTCTGCTGGTGGCGAGCCTTCTCTCGGGCAGCGCGGTGGTCGAGACGATCTTCGGCGTTCCGGGGATGGGCCGCCTGCTCCTGGATGCCGTCGGGCGCCGAGACTACTCGCTGGTGCAGGGGATCGTGCTGTTCACCGGCCTCTTCGTGATCATCGTCAATCTGCTGGTCGACCTGTCGTACTCCGTGGTCGACCCCCGCGTCCGACTCGGGAGGAAGAGCGCATGAGCGCCCCACTGCTGCAGGTCTCCGACCTCTCCATCACCGCCGACACCGCATCGGGTCCCTACGACGCCGTGCGATCCGTCGACTTCGCCCTCGACCGCGGGCAGGCCCTCGCCGTCGTCGGCGAGTCCGGCAGCGGCAAGTCGCTGACCGCGCTCGCGATCGCGGGACTCCTGGGTGAGAAGCTCACGCCGAGCGGCTCGGTCCGCTTCGACGGGCGCGAGCTGATCGGCATGTCGGCGGCCGAACGCCGAGCCATGGCGGGGCGACGTATCGGCTTCGTGTTCCAGGAGCCGATGTCATCACTGCATCCGATCCTCACGGTCGGACAACAGCTCGAGGAGGGCCTCCGCGCCCACTTCGACATGAACCGGCGGGAACGCGCCGACCGGGTGCGCGAGCTTCTCGACATCGTCGGTCTCGGCAAGGCACGAGACATCCGCGGCGACCGGATCGGTCAGCTCTCGGGCGGGATGCGCCAGCGCGTCATGATCGCGATGGCGATCTCGTGCGAACCCGAGCTCGTGATCGCCGACGAGCCGACGACGGCGCTCGACGTCACGCTTCAGCGTCAGGTCATCGACCTGCTGGGGTCTCTGCGCGAGCGCCTGGGTCTCGCGCTCATGCTCATCACCCACGACCTCGGTGTGGTCGCCGAGACGTGCGATGAAGCCGTCGTCATGTACGGCGGGCAGGTCGTCGAGAGTGGACCGACCTCCCTGCTCCTGCACGACCCGGCGCACGACTACACGCGGGCGCTGCTGATGTCGATCCCGGTGCTCGGCGACGACCGCCCGCGCCTTCCGACGGTGGCATCCATCGCTCCCTGGTTGCGTGATGCACGACAGGATGCCGCCGCCCTCCGCCCCGTCACCGAGCTCGTCACGGTCGCCCCCGGTCACCGGGTGCGACGCGAAGCCGAAGGAGTTGCGGCATGACCGCCCTGCTCGAGGTCGAGGACCTCACCAAGACGTTCCACGTCTCCCGTCGCCGCCAGGTCACGGCCGTGAAGGGCGTCTCGTTCCAGATCGAGAAAGGTCGCACGTACGGCCTGGTCGGGGAATCGGGGAGCGGGAAGTCGACGGTCGTCCGCATGGTCGCGCGCCTGACCGAACCCACCTCGGGCACCGTGCGCTTCGACGGCACCGACGTCACGCGCCTGGACCGGGCAGCACGCCAGCAGTACCGCCGTGACGTGCAGATCGTGTTCCAGGATCCGTTCGGTGCTCTGAATCCGCGCATGACGGTCGCCGACCTCATCATGGAGCCGCTGCAGGTGCACCGCCGGGGGACGGCGAAGGACCAGCGCGACCGCGCCCGCGAGCTCGTCGACCACGTCGGGCTCGGCACCGCGGCACTGGAGAAGAAGCCCGTCGATTTCTCGGGCGGTCAGCGCCAGCGCATCATGATCGCGCGCGCTCTCGCCCTGCAGCCGCGCCTCATCGTCGCCGACGAGCCGGTCTCGGCCCTCGATGTCTCGGTGCAGGCGCAGGTGCTCAACCTGCTGAAGGATCTGCAGGAGGCGTTCGGGCTGTCCTACCTCTTCATCTCGCACGACCTGTCGGTGGTGGAGTTCATCTCCGACCGCATCGGTGTGATGTACCTCGGCGACCTCGTCGAAGAGGGCGACAAACGCGACATCTACGCCAACCCGACCCAGGCGTACACGCGATCGCTGATCGAGGCGATTCCGACGATCGAGGGTCGACCGTGAGCGCCGACGTCGACGCCTGGCTCGGCGTGCGCTTCGCGACACTTCCGCACCCCTTCGCCGCACCGCAGCCGACCGAGCCCGCGGCCCCGGCGGCTCCGGGGGGACGCTTCGGCCCCGCACCCGTCCAAGCACCCGTGCCCGGATTCGACCTGCCCGGGGGACAGTCGGCCACTGACTGCCTCACCCTGAACGTTTGGGCGCCACGCGGAGCGGTCGATGCCCCCGTCGCGGTCTGGCTTTTCGGCGGAGGGTTCGAGATGGGCACCGCGGCGACGCCGTTCTTTGACGGGGCCGCCCTCGCGGAAGCCGCGCAGAGCGTCGTCGTCACGGTGAACTATCGCGTCGGGGCTTTCGGCTTCGGCTCGTTCGCCGGTCACGGCGGAGCGCTCTCCGCCGCGCACGACCTCGGTCTGCAGGACGTGTGCGCCGCGTTGCGGTGGATCGACGCCGCGGCCGCCGCGTTCGGCGGCGACGCGTTGCGCGTGACCCTCATCGGCCAGAGCGCCGGGGCCTTCCTCGCCGCGGCGGCGGCGGTGGCTCCGGGCGTCCCACGGCCCCGCGCTGTCGCGTGTTTCTCGGGTGGTGCCTCGCGGGTGATCGCGGCAGACGATGCGGCGCGCTTCGCCGACGCGATCCTCGCCGAACTCGGCGTGACCGCCGAACGCCTCGTCGACCTCGACCCGGCGGACATCCTGGCCGCCCAGGCAGCGGTCGCTCCGCGCGATCTCGGCATCCGCAACGGAGTGCGCCCGGTCGGTTTCGGCGTGGCGCTCGATGGGGGGATGACGGGTGCCGTCGTGCCGCGCCATCCGATGGATGCCGTCGGCGCGGGAGCCCTGCGGGACACCTTCGTCCTCGCCGCCGCCGGGACCGACGAGATGGAGGGCTTCGGCCCGGGAACCGTCCCCGACCTCGACGGGCCCCTCACGGAGGCGGTCGAGGCCCTGACCGGTGTTCCGTCGCGGCGCGTGCTGGACGCCTACGGGGGTGGCGACGTCGCCGCGAACTGGCGGCGCCTTCTCGGTGACTACATCTACCGGCTGCCGGCTGCCCGACTCGTTGCGGAGCAGCGCGCGGCGGGCGGCGGGGGCGCGTACCTCGAGGTCGGCCGTGACGGCGACGAACCCGGCGGGCACGGCGCGGAGCTGCTGGGCGTTTTCGCCCGGGGAGACGATGCGCGCTCGCGTGACGTGCAGCGGATCCTCGTGACCCTCATCCGTGACGGCCACCTCGACGGGGGAGCACTCGACGCCCCGCTCGTCGCGGGCAGCGTGCCGACGGCATCCCTCGCCCCCGACGATCTCGTGACGATCTGGCAGGGGGTGGCGCGGCCGTGAGCACGTATCGCATCGGGGCCGGAAGCGGCTTCGCCGGCGACCGGTTCGAGCCGGCCGAGATCCTCGCCGCGCGCGGCGACCTCGACGCACTCGTGTTCGAGTGTCTCGCCGAGCGCACGATCGGCCTCGCACAGCAGCGGGCCGCTACGGCGGCCGGTGCGGGCTTCGACCGGCTGTTCCTCGATCGACTCGCAGGAGCTCTGCCGCACCTCTCGTCGCGGACCCGGGTGCTCACCAACGCCGGGGCCGCCGATCCCATCGGGCTCGCGCGCTCCGTCGTCGACCTGCTCGCCGCGCACCCGCGAGGCGCCGGCCGCCGGGTGGCGGCGATCGTCGGCGACGACGTCGCGGCGCAGCTCCCCGCGGATGCCCGGATCACGGGGACCGACCTCACCATCGCCGACCTCGGCGACCGGCTCGTCTCGGCCAACGCGTACATCGGAGCGGGCGCCGCGATGAGGGCCCTGGAGAACGGTGCCGACGTCGTGATCACGGGGCGCATGGGGGATGCGGCGCTTTTCGCCGCTCCGATCGCCGTGCACCACGGGTGGGACGACTCCGCGCCCGACGACATGGCCGCCCCCACACTGGTCGGGCACCTGCTCGAGTGCGCCGGGCAGCTGACCGGCGGATACTTCGCCGACGGAGGCCGCAAGGTCGTTCCCGGGCTCGCGACCCTCGGCTTCCCCTTCGCGGACGTCGCATCCGACGGCGTCGCCGAGTTCGGCAAAGTCGAGGGCACGGGCGGTCTCATCTCCCGCGCCACGGTGCTCGAGCAGTTGCTCTACGAGATCGACGATCCCGCCCGTTACAAGACCCCGGATGCCACCCTGGACCTGGGCGACGTCCGGATCGACGAGGTGGGCGCCGACCGCGTGCGCGTGTCCGCGGCGTCCGCGAACGGTCGACCCGAGCAGCTCAAGGTGAGCGTGGGCGTGCGCGATGGGTACCTGGCCATCGGCAGCATCGCCTACGCGGGGCGAGGTGCCCGCGAACGTGCCGAACTGGCGCTGCGGATCGTGCGGGAGCGGTGGGACGTCGTCCACGGCCGCGATCCGCTCGAGGTCCGAGCGGACCTGCAGGGCTACAACTCCCTGCGCCCGTGGCATGTGCCGGTGGGCGACCCGGCCGAGGTGCGCGCGCGGCTTTCGCTGCGGACGTTCGACCGCTCGGTCGCGGCGCTGCTGCACCGCGAGGTCGAGGCGCTGTACACGAACGGTCCGGCCGGTGGCGGGGGTGCCGACCTCAGCCTGAAGGAGACGGTCGGCATCGTCTCGACCTTCATCGATCGTGACCGTGTCGCGCCGCGAGTGGAGATGGTGTCATGACGACTCTGGGCGATCTCGCTCACGCGCGCGCGGGAGACAAGGGGGACACGTCGATCCTCGTCGTCGCGCCGTATGAACCCGACGACTACGCGCGCGTCGACGACGCGCTACGCGCCGAACGCGTCGCCGCGCACTTCGGTGTCGACCCGGGCAACGTGACCATCCACCCGGTTCCGCGTCTCGGCGCGTTCACCGTGGTGGTACGGGACAGGCTCGACGGGGGAGTGACGCGCTCTCGCGCCGCGGATCCGCACGGCAAGACGTTGTCGGGCCACCTGCTCGATCTCGTCGTGGAGGGGTAGCTCCGCTCCCTTCGACGGGCTCAGGGATCTGCGCGGGGCGGACGCGCCGACGTCAGATCAGGCCCAGGTCCGCGAACGCGTTGTGCACGCCGTCGTCCAGCACCGATGTCGTGACGCGGCCGGCGAGGCGCTGGAGCTCGGGAGCGGCGTTGCCCATCGCGACGGGGGTGCCGACGACCTCGAACATCTCGACGTCGTTCCAGCTGTCACCGATGCCGATGGCATCCGTCGCCGACAGACCGAGGATCGCAAGCACCGCGGTGATCGCCGACCCCTTCGTGACGCCGGCCTGACCGATCTCGCCGTTCGAGCCGCCGGGGAGCGGAATCGACCCCGGGATGACGTGGAACCCGTCGCCGAGCTCGGCGGCGGCGTGAGCGACGGTGTCGATCGAGGGGCTGACGAACACGGCCTTGGCGACCGCGTCGCGGTCGACCTCCGACACCGGTCGCGGCTCCTTCCACAGCGGCTCCTCGGCCACCAGGCCTTCGGCGGCGAGCTGGGCGGCGCGCTCGGCGTGACGCTCGCGACGGTAGGCGGTCATCACGGGGCCCATGCCCGCGCTCGCGAAGACGCCCCCGTGCGTCTGCAGGAAGTAATGGATGCCATGCGCCTCGAAGTACCGCTCGAGGAGGTCGACATCGGCTCGGGGCATGGGCTGTTCGACGAGCATCTGCTCGTCGCGCGTTGCGTACGCCCCGCCGTTGGTGATCGCGCCGTCGAAGCCGATCGCCAGGACGTCGGGGTGGACGTCGCCGGCGGAGCGGCCGGTGCTCAGCCACACGAGATGACCATTGGCGCGGGCCTCGCGGATCGCGGTCACGGTGGACGGGGCGATCAGCGAACCGTGCTCGAGGATCGTGCCGTCGACGTCGAGGAAGGCGATGCGGGTCATGGTGCACTCCAAGGGGATCGGCCCCGGGTCCGCAGACCCGGGGCCGAGCCGGTCAGGGGGATCAGCGCGAAAGCGACGCGCCGTTGGTTCGGATGACGTCGGCGTACCAGTGGAACGACTTCTTCCGGTACCGATCGAGGGTTCCGGAGCCGTCGTCGTTGCGGTCGACGTAGATGAAACCGTATCGCTTGCTCAGCTGCGCCGTGCTGGCGCTGACGATGTCGATGCAGCCCCACGAGGTGTACCCGAGCACGTCGACGCCGTCTTCGAGCGCCTCACCGACCTGCACGAGGTGGTCGTTCAGGTACGCGATGCGGTAGTCGTCGACGACCGTCTTCTCCCCGTCGACCTCGACGAGCTGGTCGCGCGCGCCCAGACCGTTCTCGACGATGAACAGCGGCTTCTGCCAGCGGTCCCAGAACTGGTTGAGAACCAGTCGCAGGCCCACGGGGTCGATCTGCCAGCCCCACTCGCTCGCCGGGAGGGTCGGGTTGGAGACGCCGCCCATGATGTTGCCCTCGCCGGTGGCCCGCTTCGCGGGGTCGGCGGTCTCGGCGATCGACATGTAGTAGCTGAACGAGACGAAGTCGACCGTGTTCGTCAGGTCGTCGCGGTCCTCGTCGGTGATGTCGAGCTCGATGCCCTTCTCGCGGAGCGTCCGCAGGAAGTACCCGGGGTAGGCGCCGCGGGTGTGCACGTCGCCGTAGACGAGGTTGCCGTGATCGGCATCCATCACGGCGACCGCGTCATCGGGGGACGGGGTCAGCGGGTACACCGGCATCGACAGCACCATGCAGCCGACCTTCGCCTCGGGGGCGACCTCGCGGGCGATGCGGGTCGCGCGAGCGGATGCCACGAGCTCGTGGTGCATCGCCTGGTACAGCTGCTCCTCGGGAACGCCGCCCTCGGGGATCGGGATGCCGCCGCTCATGAAGGGCGCGTGCAGCAGCGAGTTGATCTCGTTGAACGTCAGCCAGTACCTCACGCGCGAGCCGTACCGCTCGAAGAGCGTCCGGGCGTACCGCTCGTAGAAGCCGATCAGCTCGCGGTTGGTCCAGCCGCCGTACTGCTCGGCGAGGTGCAGGGGCGTCTCGTAGTGCGAGATCGTCACGAGCGGCTCGATGCCGTGCTTCTCGAGCTCGTCGAGCACGCGATCGTAGAACGCGAGGCCCGCCTCGTTGGGCTCGGTCTCATCTCCCTTCGGGAAGATGCGGCTCCACGCGATCGAGAAGCGGTAGACACCGAAACCCATCTCGGCGAAGAGCGCGATGTCCTCCGCGTAGCGGTGATAGTGGTCGATGCCGACGAGCTTGAGATTGTCAGGCGTGGGCTCGGCGCTGCGCGGACCCGAGATGCCCTTCGGCATCACATCCTGCACCGAGAGGCCCTTGCCGTCTTCGTCGTACGCGCCCTCGACCTGGTTCGCGGCGGTCGCGCCGCCCCAGAGGAAGCCGTCGGGGAAGGGGGTGGTCGTCATTCTTTTCGTGCCTCCGGGGGATCAGCGGGTGGCGGACAGCGAGTCGACGGAGACGGCGCGGAACAGCGTCTCGCCGTGCGAGAGGGGTCCGGATGCCGCCTCCGCGACGTCGGGGTACAGGTCGCCGTTGGTGACGATGACCGGGGTGATGAGGTCGTATCCGGCCTTCTCGATGGCGTCGCCGTCGAATTCGAGCAGCAGGTCGCCGGCCTTCACCTCGGTGCCGGACTGCACCTTGAGGGTGAAGTGCTCGCCGCCGAGCTTGACGGTGTCGAGACCCACATGGATCAGCAGCTCCACACCGTCGACCCCGCGCAGGCCGATCGCGTGACCGGTCGGGAACGCCGCGACGACGGTGCCGTCGAAGGGGGCGTAGACCGCTCCCGACGTCGGGCGGATCGCGACGCCCTTGCCGAGCGAGGCGTCGGCGAAGGCGGCATCCGGAACCTCGCCGAGGGCGACGACGGTGCCGTCGACGGGGCTCAGCACGACGGTGTCGGTCGCCGCGACAGGAGCTGCGGGAGCAGCGGTGTCGACCGGGTCCGTGAAGCCGACGATGACCGTGAGGAGGAAGGGCACGACGATCGCGACGGCCAGACCCAGACCCAGCATGACCATGTTGCCGTTGCCGAGCAGCGCCGGGAGGGCGAGGCCCGAGGGAACGACGAACGCCTTCGAGAAGACGCCGCCCATCGCGATCAGCGCGCCACCGAGCGCACCGCCGACGATTCCGAAGGCGAAGGGGCGCTTGAGGGGCAGGTTGATGCCGTAGATCGCGGGCTCGGTGATGCCGGCGAGGAAGCCGGACAGGGTGGCCGGGGCGGCGAGCGAACGGAGGTTGGTGTTGCGGGTGCGCACGAGGACGCCGGCGACGGCGGCCGCTTGAGCGAGGACGGCGGCGAACACGGGTCCGATGAGCAGCATCTGACCGGTGGTCTGCAGCTCGAGCTGGAACAGCGGCACCAGGCCCCAGTGCAGGCCGAAGATCACGAAGACCTGCCAGAGGCCGCCCATGATGGCGCCGCCCAGCCACGGCACGGTCTGGAACACCCAGCCGATCGCGGCCGCGAGCCCGCCGCCGATCAGGCTCGACAGCGGGCCGATCGCGAGGAACACCAGGGGAACCGCGATGGCGACCACGATCATCGGCGTGAGGAAGCGCTTGACGGCGCCGGGCAGCACCTTCAGCAGGAAACGCTCGGCGTAGCTCTGCAGCCACACGATCACGATGATCGGGATGACGCTCGAGACGTAGCTGACCATGATCACCGGGATGCCGAAGAAGGTGATGTCTGGCTGACCGTTCAGCGCCACGATGCTCGGGTACACCAGCGCACCGGCGATCGCGAACGAGGTGAACTCGGATGCCTTGAAGTAGCGCGCCGCGGTGATGGCGAGCGCCATGGGGAGGAAGTTGATCAACGCGTCGGAGAGGGCGTTGAGGATCACGTAGGTGGTGCTCGTGGCATCCAGCCACCCGAAGGTGACGGCCGCGGCGACGAACGCCTTCAGCAGACCGGTACCGGCAAGGGCCCAGAGGATCGGGGTGAAGATCGCCGAGATCATCTTGATGAAGCGGTTGAAGAGATTGCCCTTCGGGCCGGTGTCCCCGCCCTCGGAACCTGCGCCGCCGAGCTTCGTCTGCGCCTGGATCGCGGCGAAGACGTCGGGGACGTCGTTGCCGATGACGACCTGGTACTGCCCACCCGCCTGCGCCGTGGTGATGACGCCCGGGGTGGCGCGGAGGGCCGCGGCATCCGCCTTGCTCTCGTCTTTCAGCACGAACCGCAACCGCGTCGCGCAGTGCACGAGCGAGGTGATGTTGCTCTCTCCGCCGACGCCGGTCACAACCGCCGCCGCTGTCTTCGCGTGATCCACCATCGGAATCCGCCTGCCTTTCACCGCATCCATGCGGCCCGTCGAATGTTCTGTGGCGACGAATCCCGGGTGTTTCGGGCAATAAAAAAGACCCGAATCCGTTCATCGCTCGTCAGCGATGTGGATTCAGGTCTTGCCCGCTCGCGCGGTAACAATCCAGAAGACGTCGGCAGGGTGTGACCCCTGCGACGGTGACTATAGCACCGGCGCGTCGGGTCCGCCACTGTCGTCGGGTCGACCGAGGCTCGTCGCCAGACGTTCGACGTGGACGGTGAGGTAGAGCACCTCTTCGTCGGTGAGGGTCGACCCCGTCGCCGCGAAGACGTAGGCCTTCACGGCCTCGGCGATGCCGAAGGCGCGGGGGTAGCGGTGCTTCGCGAACTCGAAGAACGACGAGTCGCCGCTGGCGAGCATCGCCCGGTTCACGAGTCGCTGCAGCAGGAACCGCACGTGCAGGATGAACCGCGCGTAGTCGGGGCTCTCGGTGTCGAGGGCGACGCCGAGACCCGTCTCGACCGTGCGCACGACGTGCTGCACGCGGCGGAACAGCAGCGCCGCGGTGCCGTTCGGCTCGTCGCGCGTGGCGTTGAGCAGGTGCATCGTGAGGAACACGCCCTCCTCCGGCGGAAGCTCACGATCGAGGGATGCCGCGATCGAGGCCGCCATGCGCTCCGCCGCACGTGACTCGTCGGGGTGGAGGATCCGCAGCTCGGGCATCGAGGTGCCGGGGATGCGGATGCCCTGGTCGAGGCGCTCGATGACGTAGTTCACGTGATCGATCACGGCCAGGGGCAGGCGGCGTCCGAGGTCGCGTCCGAGGTCGCGCTCGGCCTGATCGACGGCGTGCAGCACCGCCTCGACGAGCGCGTACGGAGCATCGGTGAGCAGCTTCTGGGCGTGCGCGGTGTCGCTGCCCTGATCGAGCACGAAAGTCTTCTCGACCTTGGCCGGGTCGACGCGCCCCTCGTGCTTGAGCTGGAATCCGATGCCCCGTCCCATCAGCACGCGCTCGCGGCCGTCGGCGTCGATCGCCACGACGACGTTGTTGTTCAGCAGCTTCTGCACGCCGCCGGGCGGGAGGGAGACGTCACCGGCACCGGGCATGGGATGCAGTTTAGGGCGGCCCTGGCGCGTGAGTTGCCGCGGTTGGTCGCCTGGCTGTGGTGGCGGCGACGAAGTGCGGCAACTGAGGGCGGCGGCGTGACGCGTGTGAGTTGCCGTGGTTGGTCGCGCGGCCGTGTTCGTGGCGACGAAGTGCGGCAACTGGGGACGCCGTGGCGCGTGAGTTGCCGCGGTTGGTCGCCTGGCTGTGGTGGTGGCGACGATGTGCGGCAACTGAGGGCGGCGGCGTGACGCGTGTGAGTTGCCGTGGTTGGTCGCGCGGCCGTGCTCGTGGCGACGAAGTGCGGCAACCGAAGCGACCGCGCAGCGCCCAGCCGCGGTGCAGGCGCGCCCGGTACCCTGGAAACCATGACTGATCAGCCCCCCGTGCGCTCCACCACGCCCCGGCAGGCGCGCCCCGCGGGGGCCCCAGCCGACACCGGTGTCCGCGAGACCAAGCCGAAGACCGGACGCCAGGTGCGCCCCGCAACCGAGGGCTGGCAGCAGGCCAAGGACGAGACCGGTCGCCCGCTCCTGCAGTTCGCCAGCCCGAAGCGCGGCAAGCCGCCCGTGCACCTCGCCGACCTCACCGCCGCCGAGCGTGTCGAGAAGGTGAAGGAGCTCGGGCTCCCCGGCTTCCGCGCGAAGCAGCTCGAGAAGCACTACTTCACGCACTACACGTCGGATCCGGCCGAGATGACCGACCTTCCGGCATCCACCCGGGAAGAGCTCGTCGCGGGGATGCTCCCGCCGCTGCTCACCGAGGTACGCCGGCTCGAGACCGACCGCGGTGACACGATCAAGTTCCTGTGGAAGCTGCACGACGGCGCGCTCGTCGAGTCGGTGCTCATGCGCTACCCCGGCCGCATCACGCTGTGCGTGTCGTCGCAGGCGGGCTGCGGCATGAACTGCCCGTTCTGCGCCACCGGCCAGGCGGGCCTCACCCGCAACATGTCGGCGGCCGAGATCATCGAGCAGATCGTGCGCGCGAACGCCCTCATCGCGGCCGGCGGCCTCGGTGGCAAGAAGCACGACGATCACTCCCTCGACCGGGTGTCGAACATCGTCTTCATGGGCATGGGCGAGCCGCTCGCCAACTACGCGCGGGTCATGCAGGCCGTGCGCGTGATGGTCGACAAGGAGCACGGCCTGGGCATGAGCGCCCGCGGTATCACGGTGTCGACGGTCGGGCTCGTCCCCGCGATCAAGAAGCTGGCCGACGAGGACATCCCGGTGACCTTCGCCCTGTCGCTGCACGCGCCCGACGACGGCCTCCGCGACGAGCTCATCCCGGTCAACTCGCGCTGGAAGGTCGACGAAGCCCTGGATGCCGCGCGCGCCTACTTCGACAAGACCGGGCGTCGCGTGTCGATCGAGTATGCCCTGATCAAGGACATGAACGACCACGCGTGGCGGGCCGACCTGCTCGCCGACAAGCTCAACGCGCGCGGTCGTGGCTGGGTGCACGTGAACCCGATCCCGCTGAACCCGACCCCGGGCTCGATCTGGACGGCATCCGAGGTGCCCGTGCAGAACGAGTTCGTGCGGCGCCTCAACGACGCCGGCATCCCGACGACCCTCCGCGACACCCGCGGCAAGGAGATCGACGGGGCCTGCGGCCAGCTCGTGGCGACGGAAGAAGATGAGGTCGCCGCGGCGGCGACGCCCGTCGGCTGACTCGCTCTCGGAACGCCCCCGGCCCTTGTGGCCGGGGGCGTTCGTCGTTCTCCGTGGTGTTGACGGATGGGGGACGGCCGGGTTAGGTTTCATCAAGTGAACGTTTAGTTCACCTGATGAACCCAACACCTCAATGGAGAGCACTATGGGCTTGGCTGTCTGGGCGCTGATCGCCTACATCGGCGTGATCGTCCTCTGGAGCGTCGTCGTCAAACGCGGCATCGGAGAAGCGATGGTCGTCGGCTTCCTCGTGGTCTGCGCGTTCGGCGGTGCGGACTTCCTCCGCCTCATCGCCGTCGGTATGGAAGCCGCATTCACGCAGGAGATCGTCTTCGCGGCCCTGGCGTTCACGTTCATCGGATTCTTGCTGGCATCCACCGGCGTGATCGACCGCCAGGTCGACATCCTCAACTCGATGCTCGGGCGCCTCCGCGGCGGTGCCGGGTACGTCGCCACCATCGGTTCCGCGCTCTTCGGCTCGGTGGCCCACTCCGGTTCCGCGAACGCGGCGACGATGGGATCGGTCGCCATCCCGTGGATGAAGCGGTCGAACTGGCCGCCGCACGTCGCCGCCACGGTGATCGCCGGCAACGCGGGCAACGGCACCGTCATCCCGCCGAGCGCCTCGTTCTTCATCCTCATCGGCACCGCGACCGTCGCGCCCTACGTCACGATCGACAAGCTCCTGCTGGCGATGTTCGCCGCTGCGGGCTGGTGCGTGCTGTGGCGTCTGATCGTGATCTTCATCTTCGTGCGCCGACACAAGATCGACCGCGTCGCCGCCGCGGACATCCTGCCGTTCGGCCGATCGTTCCGGCAGGGATGGACCTCGCTGCTGGTCTTCCTCGGCATCGTGATCCCGGTCGCCGTGACCCTCGGGCCGACCGGCGACGCGCTTGCCGCGTCGCTCGGCGAAGACACGATGGATGCCGTCAGCGTCATCGTGTGGATTCCCGTGCTGCTGATGATCTTCGCCGTCATCCTCGGCTGGAAGGGGCTGCCCCGCGGCGGCCGTGCCTGGTACGACTTCATCGCGAGAACGGCCCCCCGCTACCGCGACATCGGCGCGACCCTCGTGTTCGCCTTCGCCGGTGGCGCCGTGCTCACGGAGCTGGGCCTCGCGGAGCAACTCTCGTCCGTGCTCAACGGACTGAACGCCTCGCCGGTGGTCATGTCGGTCATCGTCGCCGTCATGGTCGTGCTGGTCGCGGGGCCCTTGAGCTCGACCGCGACGATCGCCACGATCGGCGGCATCGGCTTCAGCGTGCTGATGGTGTCGGGCGTCGATCCGATCCTCGCTGCGTGCGTCGTCCTCGTCGCGGCCTCCACGGAGGGCGCGTCGCCTCCCGGCGCCTCGGCGATCTACATCGCCACCGGCATCGCCCAGGTGAACCCGGTCAAGACCTTCGTGCCGCTGATCGTCTGGTACGTCCTCCCGATCCTCGCCATCGCCGCCCTCATCGGACCCGGCTGGCTGCCGGTGTCGTTCTAGCCCGCGTCCTTCATCGGAGAAGACCATGTCTGAAGAGAAGACCCCCGCCGAGAGCCCGCACGGGCCCGTCCGCCGCCGCGCCATCGCCCTGATGACCCCCGTGTTCGTCGTGCTGCTGGCCGCGATGCTCCTCGTCGGAACCGTGCTCGTGCTGCTGCAGATCGCCGGACTCCTCATCGGGAACGGACCGTTCGTCGCGGGCGTCGCCGATGCGCTGAACCCCTGGGCCTTCGGCATCGGCGGGGCGCTCGGGATCTGGACCCTCTTGCTGTCGTACGCCCACGGATGGAAGCCGGCCGACTGAGCGTCGGCCCTCGAGAACGGATACGTGACATGACCCCTTCACTCCCTGTCGACGGTGACGTCCTGGCGGGTCTCGCCGACCTGCCCGTCGCCAACATCGGCGACTCGATGGACCGCCTGGGCGTCGTGGATGCCGGCATCCACGCCATCTGGAACGGCGCCACCGTGGCCGGTCCGGCTTTCACCGTCGAGGTCGCCGGAGGCGACAACGCCGGAATCCACGAGGCGATCGCCCACGTCCCCGCGGGGGCCGTGCTCGTCGTCAACGGCCACGGCGTCGCCGATCGGGCCCTCATCGGGGAGCTGATCGCGGAGCGCCTGCGCAAGGTCGGCTGCGTCGGCTTCGTCGTCGACGGGGCGGTGCGCGACGTCGACGACCTCGAGGCGATGGGGTTCCCGGTGTTCGCCCGCGCGAGCAGCCCCGCCGGCCCCTACAAGAACGGTCCCTTCCGCGTCGGGGTGCCGATCGCGCTCGGCGGCGTCGTCGTCAGTCCGGGCGACATCGTCGTGGGTGACCGAGACGGACTGGCCGTGGTCCCCGCCGCGGAGGCAGCGGCCGTGCTCGAGCGCGCGCGGCGGAAGAACGCCGACGAAGCCGAGACGCGCCGGGGCATCCTGGCATCCTGAGCGATCCGACACACTAGATGGATGAGTTCGAGTCGTGAAGACACGTCCGGTCAGCCCACGGTGCGCAGCGTCGAGCGCGCGCTCGACCTGCTCGAGATGCTCGAACGCGCGGATCGTCCACTGCGCCTCGTCGACCTCGGCAGGGGAACGGGGCTGTCGACCGCGACGACTCTTCGTCTGCTCGGCGTGCTGCAGCGGCGCGACCTCGTCGCCAGCAGCAACGGCGAGTACCGCCTCGGGGTCGCGACACTGGGGATGGCGCACGGCTACATCTCCACGGACGCGCTCAGCAACCGCGCTCGTCCTCACCTGCAGCAGCTGGCCGACACGACCCAGCTCACGACGTCGCTGTACGTGCGCAGCGGGGACGAGCGCATCCTCGCCGTCCGCGTCGACGGCGAGCACCCCCTCCGGTATCAGCTGCCGCTCGGACGCCGACTCGCGTTGCACCTCGGCGCGGGCAAGCCGATCCTCGCCCACCTCCCGGCCGACGAGATCTCCCGCATCGTGGGCGCCCTCGGCGAGACGCAGACCGCCGGCGGCCTCACGGTGTCGGCCGAGGGACTGGATGCCGACCTCGCGGCCGTGCGCCGCAACGGCTTCCACATCTCGGTGGCCGAGCGCGATACCGCCGTGGCATCCATCAGCGTGCCGGTGTTCTCCTCGACCGGGGAGGTCATCGCCTCTCTCTCCGCCTCGGGACCGGTCGAGTCGACCGATCCCGAGCGCCTGCCCGACTGGGCGTCTGAACTCCGACGGGCGGCAGCGGCCGTCGGTCGCTAGCGCGGGTTCCGACTCGCGCGTCTCGAAAGGAACGACATGCGCGTGATCGGAATCATCGGACTCGGCGAAGCGGGCTCGCTCTACGCGCGCGGCGCGGTCGACGCGGGCTACGAGGTGCGGGGGTTCGACCCGGCTCCCACCCCGACTCCCGAGGGCGTGCAGCGCGCGGGGTCGCTCGGCGATCTGGTCGCCGCCAGCGACCTCGTGATCGTGCTGACGGGGGCAGCGCTGAGCGCACGCATCGCGACGGATGCCGCACCGCACCTCCGCGCCGGCGCCGTGTACGCCGACTTCACCACCGCGTCTCCGAAGGTGATGGTCGAGGTCGCGGGACTGATCGAGGGCGCCGACGCGCGCTTCGCGGATGTGGCGATCCTCGGACCCGTGCCCGCGAAGGGGGCCGCCACCGAGACGATCGTCAGCGGGACGGCCGCGACCGACGTCGCCGACGTCCTTCGCCGTCTCGGTGCCGATGTCGAGCTCATCGACGGCCCCGCCGGTGCGGCGACCTCGCGCAAGCTCCTCCGCAGCGTTCTCATGAAGAGCCTCGCCGCCGTCGTCATCGAGGCGCTCGAGGCGGGCCGTGCCGCCGGGTGCGAGTCGTGGGTGCGGGCGCAGATCGCTGCGCAGCTGTCGGGAGACGCGGAAGCCAAGATGGACCGCTACGAGACGGGCAGTCGCAAGCATGCGGTGCGTCGGGCGCACGAGATGGAGTCGGTGGTCGACTACCTCGGCTCATTGGGTGTGGCGTCCGAGATGTCGGATGCCGCGCGTCACGTGCTCGAGCGATTGGGCGCCGACAAGGGCTGAGGCTCGTCCGCCCGCGCGTGACACGCGTCAGCGGGCGGAGTCTCCGCCGGCCGGCGCGTCCAGCACGTGCTCGCGCAGGTCGTCGAGGGTCTGCTGCATGTGCTGGTCCATCGCGCGGCGCGCGGCCTCGGCGTCGCCGACGCGCAGCGCCTCGAGCACGTGCGCGTGCTCGGCGATGGCGTTTCGCTGGATCACGCGTACGCGCGACGTCTGCGCGCGGCGCTCCGACAGCACCTCGGTGAGCGGGGCGAACATGACCGTGAGGAACGGGTTCCGTGACGCCGCGAGGATGCGGTCGTGGAACGACAGGTCGGCGGCGACGAAGGATGCCAGGTCGTCGGCCTCGTGAGCGGTGCGCATCTCCGCGAGGTCGGCGGCGATGGCATCCACCTCTTCCGGTCGGGCACGCTCGGCGGCCAGGGCCGCGGCGCCCGTCTCGAAGATGCGGCGGAGCTCGATGAGCTGTTCGGCGGCCGAGGCGTCACCCGTTGCGGAGGTGGCGGCGAGGATGGCGCTGAGTGAGGTCCAGCGGGCGAGGGGTTGGACGAACGACCCGCGCCCGCTCTCGACGCGCACCACACCGCGCGCTTGCAGCGTCTTGATCGCTTCGCGCACCGTCACCCGGCTGACGTCGAAGCGTTCGCCGAGCTCGGACTCGCTGGGCAATGCCTGGTCGGCGACGAGGCGGCGCGCGACGATGTCGTCGAACAGCCCGTCGACGACCTCGTCGACACGTGAACGTCGTGCCATGGCATCCCCTTTCCGCTCCAACCTAATCGCCGGGCCGGGGAACATCCGTCCCCGACCCGGCGTGCGTGCGGATCGACTCAGCCCGCGACGGCGAACACCGCCCACGTCAGCAGGAAGCCCGCGATGCCCAGGATGGTCGTCAGCACCGTCCAGGTGCGCAGGCCGTCGGCGACCGTGAGACCGAGGTAGCGCGTGACGATCCAGAACCCGGCGTCGGTGACCATCGACAGGCCGAGGGATCCGAAGCCCACGGCGACGGCGACCGCGGCGATCTGCATCGGCGTGAAACCGGCCTCGGCGACACCGGCCGACAGCAGGCTCGCCGTCGTGACGATCGCGACCGTCGCCGACCCCTGCGCGGCGCGCAGCGCGAGGGTGATGAGGAAGGCCGCACCCAGCAGGGGCACGCCGAGGTGCTCGAGGGTGACCGACAGAGCGGTGCCGATGCCCGAGGCCTGCAGCACCGCGCCGAACACGCCGCCACCGGCGACCACGAGCAGGATCGAGGCGATCGGCGGCATGGAGCTCTCGAACACCTCGTTCGTGCGCGCGAGGCCCCAGCGGCGGCGGACGGGCAGCACGAAGAAGGCCACGATGACCGCGACGAGGAGCGCGAAGGCCGGCGTGCCGACGAAGGTCGCGATGCCGCGACCGGTCGACCCGGCGGGCAGGCTCAGCGAGAGCATCGTTCCCACGAGGATCTGCACGATCGGCAGCGCGATCAGGCCGATCACGGTGCCCGTGCTCGGCGGCGCCATGACGGTGCCGTCGGGGCGGCGCGACTCGATGACCGTCGAGGTCTGACCGAACTCCGCCATCTGTTCGGCCACGCGCGGGGCGAGGGCGTACTCGGTGCGGTTCATGATGCGTGCGACCCAGAAGCACAGGAATCCGAGCACGGCGCAGATGGGCAGGGCGATGGCGGTGACCAGGCCCAGGTCGGCGCCGAAGACGCCCGCGCCCGCGACGATACCGGGGTGGGGCGGAACGGCCACGTGCACGGCGAGCATGAGCCCGAACATCGGCAGACCGAACACGATGGGCTTGACGCCGGCGATCTTGCTGAAGGCGTACAGGATCGGCACGAGCACGATGACGCCGACTTCGAAGAACACCGGGATGGCCACGACGAAGGCCACGATGGTCAGGGCGATCGCCACGCGACGCGGTCCGAGGCGGTCGGTGAAGCTCTCGGCGAGGTGCTGCACGCCGCCCGATACCTCGATGAGGCGTCCGAGGATCGCGCCGAGCGCGATGATGATGAGCACCTTGCCCATCGTCGAGCCGACACCGTTCGCGACGAGGGTGAAGACGTCGCCGGCGGGGATCTGTGCCGAGATCGCCACGACGACGCTCGTGATGAGCAGCGCGACGAACGCGTGGACCTTGAACAGGATGATGAGCACGAGCAGCAGCGCGATGCCGGCCGCGGCGATGGCGAGCAAGGGGCCCGTGCCGAATTCCACCGCCGGGGCGATGGGTGGTGTGTCGGCCGTGAGGATGGGAAGCATGGCGGGATCTCCTTCGATCTCGATGAGAGGTGTCGTCAGCCGCGACGACGGGACGGTGCGACCGCGCGGATGACGGCGGAGTCGTCGTTCGATCCGAGGCCCTGTGAACGACCGGTGAGGTAGAGCTGCTCCGCTGCGGCGGCGACGGGGGTGGGAAGGCCCACGCGGCGTGCGGCGTCGCCGACGATCCCCATGTCCTTGACGAAGATGTCGAGGGCGCTCAACACCTCGGCGCCCTCGTCGTCGTAGGCCTGCAGCATGCGCGGGCCACGGTTGCCGAGCATGAACGACGCCGCGGCACCCCCCATCAGCGCCTCGAGCGTCCTCTCTGGGTCCAGGCCCAGCGCATCGGCGAGGGCGAGGGCTTCTCCCGCGGCGGCGATGTGCACGCCGCACAGCAGCTGGTTCACGGTCTTCAGGGCCTGACCGTCTCCGGCGTTGTCGCCCACGACGGTGAGGGTGGATGCCAACAGCTCGAGCACGGGGGCGGCCTTCTCTCGCGCGGCGGGCGAGGCGCCCACGACGATGAGCAGGTCGCCCTGCCCGGCGCGGACGGGTCCGCCCGAGAGGGGCGCGTCGACGAGGTCGATGTGGAGGTCGGCGAGGCGCTCGGCGACGGGACGGATGCCGGCGGTGCCGACGGTGCTGGTGAGGATGACGACGGAGCCGGGGCGCAGGGCGTCGGCGATGCCCGTCTCGCCGAACAGCACCTCGTCGAGCTGGTACTGGTCGCGCACGGCGAGCAGCACGGCGTCGGCCTCGGCGACGGCGGCGCGGGCGGAGGGGAAGGGCGTCACGCCCTGCTCCTCGGCGAGGGCGAGGCGGGCGGGGGCGATGTCGAAGCCGTGAACGGTGAGCCCGGTGGCCAGGCGCGTGGCCATGGGCAGGCCCATGGCGCCCAGGCCCAGGACGGCGACGGTGGAGGTGGTCATGCGGGAAGCTCCTTCGCTTGCGGAGGTGAGGGTCAGCGGCCGGGGACGGCCGCGGGGGTTCGGGTGAGGGTGGACACGACGTGGGCGAGGGCGTCGTCGTCGCCGACGTTGCCTGCGAACACGACGTAGGGGATGCCGGTGGCCGGGCCGTCGGCGGGCTCCCAGAGCGAGATGATCCCGGGCAGCATGGGCCCTCGGACCGTGGCCCGGTGCATCGAGAGGCCGTGTGCCGCGACGTCGCTGGAGGTGATGCCGCCCTTGGCCACGACGAAGCGTGGCGTGGTGCGCGAGATGACAGTGCTCACGACCTCGACGACGGCGGCCGAGACGGTGCGCGCGATCTCGAGGCTCTCGTCCGCGGTCCGTGCGGTCGTCACGGTACGGGTGGTGCTGACGACGACGTCCCCGCGGTCGACCTCGCGCACGATGCGGTCGGCGATCTCGCCGAGGTACCCGGGGGCGGCCTCGAGCACGCGGGCGACGTCGATCTCGATGTCGGTCACGTCGTGGTGCGTCTCTCGCAATCGGGAGAGCTGCCGGGTGGTCACGGCGACGTGCGAGCCGACCACGATGAGACCGCCCCGGTCGGGGCCGCCGTCGGGGAAGATCTCGGCGGCGGTGAGGGGCTCGCGCCGTTCGCTGCCGATGCGGGCGCGCACGAACGGCGGGCCGACGCGCGAGAGCAATGTCTTGCCGCGCCGACGCGCCTCGATCAGACCGAGGGAGATGAGACGCAGATCGTCCTCGGTCACGACGTCGCACACGATGGGCGTGCGGTCGGCGGCATCCTGGATCGCGTCCGCCACCGCGGCGGCACCCGCGCGGATGGTCGTGAGGTCGAGGGTGATGACGGCGTCGGCGGGGTAGCGACCGCCCGACTTCTCGTCGACCCAAGCGGCGAGCTCCGAGCTGCGGTAGCCGAAGGTGGCGTCGCGCGCGAACTCGGTCTCGCCGATCGGCCGCAGGTTCTCGCCGTCGCGCATGTAGTGGACGCCGCCGACGGTGACCCGCCCGGCATCGGGGAAGGCCGGGATGATGACGACGCCGTCGACCGGTGCGCCGCCGGCGAGGGCGATGGCCTCGGCGAGGGCGTCGGTCTCGAGGGGGAAGTGTCCGCGCAGGGTCGAGTCTCCCCGGCTGACGAACTCGACGTCGACGCCCGCCGCTGTCGCCGCGGCCAGCGCGTTGCGCGCCACGTCGAGATTGCGCGCACGGGCGTCGCGTTCGCCGAGGCTGCGGGCGTTGGTCAGCACGTAGACGGCGGGGGCGTCGGTGGCGAACACGGCGGCGAAGTCGTCGACGCCCCAGCGGGTGAGGACGGGCAGATCGGCGACCGACTGCGTTCCGGTGGGGTCGTCGTCGAGGACGACGAGGCGGGATCCCAGCGCCTCGGAGGCGGCGTACACGTCGGCGGCGCTCACGGTCAGGGGGGCGGGGAACGCGCGGAGGGCGGTCGCTTCGTGCATGGTCTCACTCCTTCGTGGGTCGACCGTCAGTGGTCAGGCGTCAGCCATCATATGGCTTACGGGAGCGGATGCCAAGCCCCTCCACCGAACGGTGGATGCCGCATCAACCTGACCGTCGTTCCCGGCGAGGCCGCGCGCGGTCAGACTGAGGGCATGAGCGAGAACGTCGTCCGCGTGGAGAACCTGCGCAAGACCTACCGCGGAGGCCTCGAAGCCCTGCGCGGGGTGAGCTTCGACATCCGCCGGGGCGAGACATTCGCCCTGCTCGGCCCGAACGGTGCCGGCAAGAGCACGGTCATCGAGATTCTCGAGGGCTACCGCGATCGCACGAGCGGCGAGGTCAGCGTGCTCGACGTCGACCCGCACCGCGGGGGCCCGGACTGGAAGGCGCGGCTCGGCATCGTGCTGCAGAACACCGGCGAGGCGCCCACCGCGAGCGTCCGGGAACTGCTCGCGCACTTCGCCTCGTTCTACCCGCACCCGCGCGACGTCGACGAGGTCATCGCGGCGGTCGGCCTGAGCGAGAAGGCGAAGGTGCCCGTGCGCAAGCTCTCGGGCGGTCAACGTCGCCGCGTCGACGTCGCGCTCGGCATCGTCGGCCGCCCCGAACTGCTGTTCCTCGATGAGCCGACGACCGGCTTCGACCCCGAGGTACGGCGGCAGTTCTGGGACCTCATCCGGATGCTGCAGGACGAGGGCACCACGATCCTGCTGACCACGCACTACCTCGACGAGGCCGCCGAGCTGTCGGAGCGTGCCGCGATCCTCGTCGGTGGCGAAGTGGCATCCGTGGGGCGGATCGACGAGCTGGGCGGGCCCGCGGCGCGGGTCCCCGTCGTGCGCTGGCGCGAGGGGGGAGGGATCCGCGAGGAGCGGACCGACGATCCTGGGGCCGTCGTCGCCGCTCTGTACGCGCGGCACGGTGAACCCGAGAGGCTCGAGGTCGTGCGTCCGAGCCTCGAAGACGTGTACCTGTCGTTCCTGGGTGCCGACGAGCGTCGCACGGCCGCCGCGGGAGGTGCGGCGTGAGCCGCGTGCTGCGGCTCGGGGCCGCGCGTGTCGCCTTCGAGGTGCGGTCGTACTTCCGCCAGGGCGACTCGGTGTTCTTCACGTTCCTGTTCCCGGTGATGATCCTGCTGATCTTCTCGGTCGCGTTCAGCGGCTCGACGTTCGGCCCGCCCGGGGCGGAGATCTCCGCCCCCGAGTTCTACCTCCCCGCGATGCTTGCCGCCGGCGTCCTGCTCTCGGGGCTGCAGAACATGGCGGTCGACATCGCCATGGAACGCGGTGACGGCACGCTCAAGCGTCTCGGCGGGACGCCGCTCAGCCCGGTGTCGTACTTCATCGGAAAGCTCGGACAGGTGCTCGTCACCGGCTTCCTGCAGTCGGTGCTGTTGATCGTGGTGGCCGCGGTCTTCTTCGGTGTGCCGCTGCCGACCGAGCCGGAGCGCTGGCTGACGTTCGCGTGGGTGTTCGTGCTCGGCGCGACGACCTGCGCGATCCTCGGGATCGGCCTCTCGGCCTTGCCGCGGACGGGACGAACGGCCACCGCCGTCGTGGTCCCGATCGTGCTGCTGCTGCAGTTCATCTCGGGCGTCTACATCAACTTCGCGAGCCTGCCCGAATGGATGCAGAACGTCGCGAGCGTGTTCCCGCTGAAGTGGCTCGCGCAGGGCTTCCGCTCGGTGTTCCTGCCCGAGGGTTTCGCCGCCGCCGAGTCGTCGGGGACGTGGGATCACCCCCTGATCCTCCTCGTGACGCTGCTGTGGCTGGTCGGGGGGCTCGCGTTCGTGCGGGCGACGTTCCGCTGGATCCGGAAGGATGCGTGATGGCCGGCTCGACACCGGATGCCGGGACCTCCGTCGTGCGGGGGTGGTCGCTCGCGTACGGTGTCGCCGGCGTCGTGGGGGTGGCCATCGTCGTCGTGTCGGCCGTCTCGGGCGTGGTCCCGTGGTCGTCGGCGGGCATCGCTCTCGGAGCCGTCGCCGTGCACGCGGCGATCGTGCTGGCGGCTCTGCCGCGCGTGCTCGACGACGAAGGCTCGCCGGTCCTCGCCACCGTCGTGGCGGTGTCGGCCGTCATCCTCGTGCCGACGGCCGTGGCCGCGGTCCCTTGGGTCGCGATGCTGCAGTTCGCCTCGTATCCCCTGCTGTGGGTGATCTCCTCGTCCCGGCTGACCGCCATCGCCTGGACCGCGGCATCCACCCTGCTCGTGCTCGTCGCGCTGGCCTGGGGCGGCGATGCAGACACCTGGGGACGGGCCGCCCTCATCCAGGCGATGTCGTTCGCGGGCAACCTGGGCCTGGGGCTGTGGTTCACCGCCGTGTACCAGCACGGCGTCGAGACGCAGGCCCTGCTCGACCGGCTGACCGCCGCGCACGACGAGGTCGCCGTGCTGCACCGCGACGCCGGCGTCGTCGCCGAGCGGGAGCGCCTGGCCGCTGAGCTGCACGACACGATCGCCCAGACTCTCGCGGGCACCGTGCTGCTCGCCCAGCGCGGACGGCGCGACCTGGCAGCGGGCGTGCTCGCCGATGCAACCCTCGCCCTGGTGGAGGAGGCGGCGCGCGAGGCGCTCGCCGAGACCCGCACCCTCGTCGCAGCGGGCGCCCCGGTGTCACGCGGCCAGGGGCTGGCCGAGGCGCTGAAGGTCCTCGTCTCGCGGATCGCGCGCGAGTCCGACCGCGACATCGCGGTGCGGACGGATACCGTCGGCGCGCTCGATCGGGAGAGCGAGGTCGCTCTGCTGCGTTGCGCACAGGAGGGGCTGTCGAATGCCCGCCGCCACTCGGGGGCTCAGCGCATCGAGGTCGCCCTCGTCGATGCGGGCGACGCCGTGGAGCTGCGTGTCGCCGACGACGGCGTGGGCTTCGATCCGTCCGCCCGGGTGGAGGGCTTCGGACTCGAGGGGCTTCGAGCGCGGCTCGCGTCGCTCGGGGGCGAGCTGCACGTCGACGGCAGCCCGGGTGCGGTCGTGCTGACCGCGCGCGTGCCGCGTGAGACGGTGGGGTCATGATCCGCGTCGTGATCGTGGACGATCATCCGATCGTGCGCGCCGGGCTCACCGGCATCCTGGAGACCGCCGACGACATCGTCGTCGTGGGGGTCGCCGCCGACGGGGTCGAGGCGGTGGCGGTCGTCGAGACGGAGCGCCCCGACGTCGTGCTGATGGACATGAGGATGCCGCGCCGCGACGGTGACGAGGCCACGGCGCTGCTGCGCGAGAGCGTGCCGTCGGCGCGGGTGATCGTGCTCACGACCTACGAGAGCGACGACGTCATCATGCGGGCGATCGCGGCCGGTGCGGCCGGGTACCTGCTGAAGGCCGCGCCCGAGGCGGAGCTGCTCGCGGGGATCCGTGCCGTGGCCGCGGGAGAGGTCGCTCTCGCGCCGAGCGTCGCCCGGGTCCTGGTCGCGCGCACGGGTCGCCCGCCGGAGGCGCCCGTGCTCACCGCGCGCGAGGTCGAGGTGCTGGGTCACGTCGCCCAGGGGCTGAGCAACCGTGAGATCGGGCGGCGGCTGCATCTCGGCGAGGCGACGGTGAAGACGCACCTGCTCAAGGCCTTCGCGAAGCTCGACGTCGCCGACCGCACGCGTGCCGTGACGCGCGCGATGGAGCTCGGCATCCTCTGAGGGAGCGACGCCGGCGCGGTGAGCGGTGTTTCCCCGCGGTTAAATTTTCATCTCTCACTGAAACTTCTGAACGTTTCTCATTGACCGTAGAGCGACACGGGTGTTCTCTGGGCGCAGTTCCACCTGCATCCCACCTTGGGCGCGGAACGCCGCCCTTTCCCGAGAGGCTCCTGATGAAGAGAAGAATCGCGCTCGCCGTGCTGGTCGCCGGCGCGCTCGCGCTCGCCGGCTGCTCCGGCGGTGGCGGTGGCGACACCGGCTCCACCGACGCATCCATCCGCGTGGCCGTCACCGACCCGCAGCAACTCATCCCCGGCCGGCAGTCCGTCGCCTACGACTTCAACATGGCCGTCTGGTCTCCGCTGGCCTTCCTCCAGTCCGACGGCACTCTGCAGAACGTACAAGCCGAGTCCATCGAGTCGGACGACGCCCAGACCTGGACGATCACACTCCGCGACGGATGGACCTTCCACGACGGGACCCCCGTCACGGCGAAGAGCTACGTCGACTCCTGGAACGCCGTCGCGTACGGACCCAACGCCTTCGAGAACTCGGGGCAGCTGGCATCCATCGTCGGATACACCGATCTCAACCCCGCCGACGGCACGCCCACGACCACCACGATGTCGGGCCTGACCGTCGTCGACGACCTCACCTTCACGGTGAAGCTCGTCAGCCCCGACGGCCAGTTCCCGCTGCAGGTCACGCAGGCGCAGACCGCGTTCTTCCCGATGCCCGAGTCGGCGCTGTCGGACTTCGACGCGTACAACACGCACCCGGTGGGCAACGGACCGTTCCAGATGACGGGAGACTACGTCGAGAACGAGCCGATCACGGTGTCGGCCTACGACGGGTTCAAGGGCGAGGCCCCGACGGTGAACGAGATCACCTTCGTGCCGTACACCGACTCCGAGACCGCCTACACCGACGTGCTCGCGGGCAACCTCGACGTCGCGGGCGTGCCGGCGAGCCGCCTCCTCCAGGCCGGCAGCGACTTCGGCGACCGCCTCTACTCGTTCGAGGCACCCGGTATCTCGTTCCTCGGCCTGCCCCTGTGGAACGCGCAGTACCAGGATGTGCGCGTGCGTCAGGCCCTGTCGATGGCGATCGACCGTCAGACGATCATCGATCGCATCTACGGCGGCACGTACACCCCGGCCACCGCGTGGACCCCGGCGATCGAGCCCGGGACGCCGACGGGGATCTGCGGCGAGTACTGCGACTACGACCCCGACGCGGCCAAGGCGTTGCTCGCCGAGGCCGGCGGTTTCAGCGGCCCACTCGAGATCACCTACCCGGGCGGCGGGGGACTCGACCCGCTCTACGAGGCGATCGCCAATCAGCTGCGCCAGAACCTCGGCATCGACGCGACGGCCACCCCCACCGCGGACTGGGCCGAGTTCCTGCAGAAGCGGACGGATGCCAGCCTCGCCGGCCCGTTCTTCTCGCGCTGGGGTGCGCTGTACCCGAGCCAGCAGGCGACGCTGCGGGTGTTCTTCATCGAGGGCGGCGGGTGCGCCAACTGCATCCCGTTCTACAGCCCCGAGGTGAGCGCGGCCATGCAGACGGCCGATGCCGACCTGACGGGTGACGGAACGGCCTACGCCGACGTCCAGAGCATCATCCAGAAGGAGTTCCCGGCGGTGCCGCTGTTCAACGAGACGTACTCGTACGTCACCTCGGAGCGCGTCGCCGATCTCGTGAGCTCGCCGGTGGGCAACCCGACCTACCGCGCGATCCAGCTGCGCTGACCCTCTCGGCCGGCGCGCGGAGCCCCCACCGCGCGCCGGCCGTCGATCCACGGAATCCCCATGCCTTCACTCACCGTCCCGCCGCCCGCACTCACGGGCTTTCCCACGGTCGACGCCCTCGAGGCGGCGTTCCTCGCTCTGTCCGAGAGGGCGCCGCACCTGGTGCGCCGCCGCATCCTGGGCTCGTCGCGGCTGGGTGAGCCCATCGCCGTGTACGAGATCGGCGGCGGGCCCGCGCACGCCGTCATCGCCGGGGGCGTGCACCCGAACGAGCCGATCGGCTTCCACACCGCCCTCGCCCTCGCCGAGCGGCTCATCGCCGACGAGGGACTGCGCCGAGAACTCGGGATGACGTTCCACATCGTGCCGTGCATCGACCCCGACGGCACCCGCTTGAACGAGGGCTGGTTCGCCGCTCCCGGCGATCGCGGCTCGTACGGGCGGGCCTTCTACCGGCCGGCCCCCGATGAACAGGTCGAGTGGAGCTTCCCCCTCTCCTACAAGCGGCTGCACTTCGACCGGGTGCTCCCCGAGACCCGGGCGCTCGCCGACCTCTTCGACGAGGTCGAGCCGGCCCTGTTCGTCGGTCTGCACAATGCCGAGGTCGGCGGGGTGTACTTCTACGTGAACCGCGACGACCAGGCGTTGGTCCGCGAGCTGTCGGCGATTCCCGCGCGCCACGGCCTGCCGCTCGACAACGGCGAGCCCGAGTCGCCCGACCTCGTGCGCCTGGGCGACGCCGTGTTCCGCTGTCCGACCGTCGCGGAGCGATACGACTACCTCGAGGGGCTCGGACTCGACCCCCTCGCGGAGGCATCCGGGGGTGGATCTGCCGACTACCTGCAGCGCTACGGCACGCTGATCATGGTCGCCGAGCTGCCGTACTGGACGCACGACGACGTCGTCGACGACGGACCGAGCGGGGTCTCGTACCGACTCGTCGTCCAGGATCGCGCGGAGAAGCTGCGGGCGCTCGGTCACACCCTCACGGATGCCCTCTCACGCGTCGACGCGCACCTGAGCATCCCGAGCCCGATGCTGCGCGGTGCGCGGGCCTTCGCGCCGCTCATGACGGCCCTCGCCGACGCGGAAGGCGAGCGGGCACGGCGCCTGGTCGTCGACCGCATCGCGACGCGGGCGGAGGTGTTCTCGAACGAGGATGCCGTTCGGTCCTTCCGGCTGCGGTTCGGGGGCATGCTCCTGCGGGCGCTCGAGGTCGAGTGCGCGGCGGGCGTCGCCCACGACACCGTGCGTCGGGAACGCGATGCGTTCCGGCCCGTGTACGAGGAGTGGGTGACCGAGGCGGAACGGGTGTCGCTTCGCGCTCTTCCTCTGGCCGACCTGGTCGGCGTGCAGCTCGACGCGGTCCTCGCGGCGGCCCGCGCGGCGGTGACCGCGTGAGGTTCGCACGCGCCACGGGGCGCCGCCTGCTCGAGGTCGGCATCGTCTTCCTCGGCGTCACCTTCATCATCTACGCGATGGTGTGGGCGCTTCCGGGAGATCCGATCGCGGCTCTCGGCGGTGACCGCCCGCTCCCACCCGCGGTGGTCGCCGAACTTCGTCGTCAGTTCCACCTCGACGATCCTCTGTTCCTGCAGTACCTGCGCTACCTCGGCGGTCTGTTCACGGGCGACCTGGGCACCACCTTCGACGGCGTGCCGGTGGCCGACCGGATGGCGGCGCGCTGGCCGGTGACGATCACGCTGGCCCTGACGGCGTGGGTGATCGAGGTCGTCCTCGGGGTGCTCCTGGGCCTCGTGGCGGGATTGCGCAAGAACAGCTGGATCGATCGCGGCGTGCTCCTGACCACGATCCTGGCGACCTCGATCCCGATCTTCGTCGTCGCGGTGGGGGCACAGCTGATCTTCGGCCTCCAGCTGAAGTGGTTGCCCATCGCCGGGGCGACCGCGGGATGGCCGACGGCATACATCCTCCCGGCATCGGTGATCGCGATCTTCGGCCTCGCCGCCATCGCGCGCCTCATGCGCGGCAGTGTCATCGACACGCTCCAGTCCGACTTCGTGCGGACGCTGCGGGCCAAGGGCGTGCCGCGTCGCACGATCGTGGGTACGCACGTGATGCGCAACTCCGTCGCGCCCGTCCTCACCTTCGTCGCCATCGACCTGGGGTACCTGCTCGGCGGGGCCGTCGTGGTCGAGGGCGTGTTCAACCTCCCCGGGATCGGGCAGCTGCTGTTCACCGCCATCCGCACGCACGAGGGGCCTACCGTGGTGGGAGTCGGGACGACGCTGATCCTCATCTTCCTGGCTCTGAGCCTGCTGGTCGACCTCGTCAACTCCGCCCTCGACCCGAGGATCCGCCATGTCTGAGATGATCGCCGCCACCGCACCCGACCAGCCGATCCTCGTCAGCCGCGGCCTGTGGTCGGTGCTGCGTCGACGGGTGACCTTCTGGGCGCCCGTCGTCGTCCTGGCCGTCCTGGGACTGATCGCCATCGCTCCCGGCTCGATCGCGATGCTGTTCGGCGGTGGCGACCCGCGCGCGTGCGACCTTGTCGACAGCGCCCTGCCGCCCGGCCCGGGTCATCCCTTCGGAACCGACCTGCAGGGGTGCGACATCTACGCGAACGTCGTCTTCGGGACTCGCACGTCGCTGTCGATCGGTCTGCTGACCACCGCGCTGTGCCTCGTCGTCGCCATCGTGCTCGGCACCATCGCCGGGTACGCGGGCGGGATCGCCGACACGATCATCTCGCGCCTGACCGACGTCTTCCTCGGATTCCCGTTCATCCTGGGCGCGATCATCGTGCTGAACAGCCTCGGCAAGCCCGACCCCGTGCTCGTCTCGCTGGTCCTCGCCTTCTTCTCCTGGCCCACCATGGCCCGGCTCGTACGGGGTGCCGTGCGCAGCGTCCGCGGAACGGACTACGTTCGCGCGGCATCGGTCATCGGGCTGTCGCCCGTGCAGATCGTCCTCCGCCACGTGCTTCCCAACGCGATCGGACCCGTGCTCGCCATCGCCGCCACCTTCGTCGGGAGCGTCATCGTCGCCGAGTCGACACTGACCTTCCTGGGGGTGGGGCTGCGCGCCCCGACGATCTCGTGGGGCCTGCAGCTGGCGAACGCGCAGTCGTACGTCGGCACGGCCCCCCACATGCTCCTGTTCCCCGCGCTCTTCCTCAGCATCACCGTGCTGGCGCTCATCACCCTGGGCGACACCGTGCGCGACGCCCTCGACCCGAAAGGACGCTGACCGTGTCGACCCCTTCCTCCGCCCCCGCCGCGACGCTGACCGACGCCACCGCCCCGGACGCCCCCGCCACCGCGCTCGGGTCCGCGTCGACGCTCGGGGACACCGCGGCGACATCGGAAGCCGTGGCCGCCCGGCGCGACGCCCTCCTCCGCGCGGGCGCCGCCTACGTCGCCCAGTGGATCGGCTTCCAGCACGAGCTGCGGGGGGTCCCCGGCATCCAGGTCGCGATCCGCCACCGCGGCGAGCTGCTGCTCGACGAGGCCTGGGGTGTCGCGAACGCCGCGACGTCGGAGCCCCTGACCACGCAGCACCTCTTCCGCATCGCCTCCCACTCCAAGACGTTCACCGCGACGGCCGTCCTGCAGCTGGTCGAGAGCGGTGCGCTGCGCCTCGACGACCCGCTGTCGCGATGGCTGCCCGACCTGGCGGATGCCGAGGTGGGCGGAGTCACCGTGCGCGAGCTCCTCGGGCACCAGGGCGGCGTCATCCGCGACGGCGTCGTGGCCGACTTCTGGCAGCGCGGGTTGCCCTTCCCCGACCGGGCCGAGATCCTCCGCATGGCGGCGGAGGAGGGGCGGGTGTTCGCCCCGAACGAGCACTTCAAGTACTCCAACGTCGGGTACTCGCTGCTGGGCCTCGTGATCGAGGCGGCGGCGGGGGTCTCGTACGCGCACTACGTCGTCGACAACATCGTGCGACCGCTCGGGCTCGATGATCTCGGACCCGAATGGGATGCCGACCGCGCCGACGACTTCGCCGCCGGTCACAGCGCGGCGCTCCAGGCGGGCGCGCCGCGGCGCGTGATCCCGCACGTCGACACGCGCGCCATGGCGGCGGCGACCGGATGGTTCGGCACCGCGCGAGACCTGTCGGCGTACCTCGCCGCGCACACCCCCGGCGACGACACGCTCGTCTCGGACGCGTCGAAGCGGCTGCTGCAGCGGCGGGAGTCCGACATCGAGCACGCCGGCGTCCTGCGGCACTACGGGCTCGGCTTCGACGTGCGCGACCTCGACGGCGTGGCACTCATCGGCC
Organism: Microbacterium enclense; assembly: GCA_038182865.1. Taxonomy (NCBI): domain Bacteria; kingdom Bacillati; phylum Actinomycetota; class Actinomycetes; order Micrococcales; family Microbacteriaceae; genus Microbacterium; species Microbacterium enclense. The sequence goes on from CP116226.1 coordinate 1,656,048, forward strand.
ACAGCGGGGGCTACCCCGGCCATATCACGCGCACGTGGCTCGACCTCGACGACGACATCGTCGTGAGCGTGCTGACCAACGCCATCGACGGGCCCGCCGATGTGCTCGCGACGGGGGCCGTCGGCATCCTGCGCCTGGCCCTCGCCCACCTCGACCGCGAGCCGGGCGAGGCCGAGATCACGGGGCGCTTCGCGAGCATGTGGAGCGTAGCCGACCTCGTCGACCTCGGTGGTGCCACCGTGGTGCTGCACCCGGCCGACCCCGATCCGGCCCGCTCCGCCGAGGTGCTCGACGTCGACGCCGACGGTGCCCTGCGTCTGCCGGCGCGCGCGAGCTTCGGGGCGAGCGGAGAGCCCGTGAGCGTGGAGCGAGATGCCGCGGGCGAGGTCGTCTCGATCCGGTTGAGTGGCATGTCGATGTGGCCCTTCGACCGCTATCGCTACGCTCTGTCGACGGAGCAGCCGTCGGAGCTGCTGAAGGGGATGGCCCTGTGACGGATGCCGAACGCCGCACGCCCGCTGACGCTCCCGCCGGCGTGCTCGACGAGGCCGTGAGCGCGTTCGTGGAGGACTTCGCGTACGCGTGGGGCGCCGCGGGCAACCCGCGAATGGAGGGGCGTGTGCTCGCGCTGCTGCTGATCGTCGACGAGCCGTACCTCTCCTCGGCCCGCATCGCCGATCTGCTGCAGGCGAGCGCCGGCGCGGTGTCGATGTCGACCCGGGCCCTGGTGAACCTCGGCTTCCTCAAGAGGCACGCCATCCCGGGCGATCGCAGCCACTACTTCCGCACCGAGGACGACGTCTGGGGCGGCTTCCTCGCCGGCGAGCGCGACTATGTCCGCCGTATCAACTCGACCCTGGAGTTCGGTCTCGACGTGCTCCCCGAGGACGCGTCGCGGCCGCGGACGCGCCTGACCAACGCCCTGCGCTACATGACGTGGCTCGTCGGGCACCACCGCAAGATGCTGGCCGAATGGCAGGAGTACCGCGACAGCACCCTCGCCGCCGACGCGACCGCCGCAGCTCCCGAGGCGACCGCGACGCCCGCCGACGCCCCCGACCGGGAGCCGGGCTCGTGACTGCGCCCGTCCTGGAGGTCACCGGGCTCGAGGTCGTCTTCGACGTCGGAGGCGAAGACGTCGTCGCCGTCTCGGGACTCGACCTGACGGTCGGCCGCGGCGAGATCGTCGCGCTCGTGGGCGAGTCGGGCTCGGGCAAGAGCGTCAGCGCTCTCGCCCTCGTGGGGCTGCTGCCCGAGCGGGCGCGCGTGCGCGGCACCGCGCTGTTCGCAGGCGTCGACCTTCTCGCGCTCGACGAGAACCGCTTGAACGCGATCCGCGGCTCGCGCATCGCGGTCGTCTTCCAGGACCCGATGAACGCCCTCGACCCCGTCTTCCCCATCGGTCATCAGATCGACGAGGTGCTGCGCGTGCACCGACCCGCGATGGATCGCGCCGCTCGGCGGGCCCGCGTGGTGGAGCTGCTGACGATGGTGGAGATCCCGGATGCCGCCGCCCGCGTGCGCTCGTATCCGCACCAGCTGTCGGGGGGTCAAGCCCAGCGCGTCATGATCGCGATGGCCCTGGCCTGCGACCCGGAGCTGATCATCGCCGACGAGCCGACGACCGCGCTCGACGTCACCGTGCAGCGCGAGGTGCTCGACGTGATGCGGCGGCTGCGCGAGCGCACCGGCACCGCCATGCTGCTCATCACGCACGACATGGGAGTGGTCGCCGACATGGCCGACAGCGTCGTGGTGCTGCGTCGTGGCGAGGTGCAAGAACGCGCCGACGTGCAGCGCATCTTCGACGCACCGTCGGCGCCGTACACGCGCGAGCTGCTGTCCGCCGTTCCGCGCCTGGGCACGTCGGAGCGCATCGGGGCGGAAGCGGAAGGAGAGCCCGTGCTCGACGTGGAGGGGCTGACGGTCGTCTACGGGCGCGGGACGCGAGCCCTCACGGCCGTCGACGATGTGAGCCTCCGGATCGCTCGCGGGCACACGACGGCTCTCGTGGGCGAGTCGGGATCGGGTAAGAGCACCATCGGCATGTGCGCGTTGGGGCTTGCCCCGATCACCTCGGGTCGCGTGCTCATCGACGGCGTCGATCTTCGCACCGCCCGCCGCGCGGAGTCGCTCGCGGTCAAGAGGTCGGTCGGCGTCGTGTTCCAGAACTCCACAGCGGCACTCGACCCCCGCATGAGTATCGGGGCCTCGATCGCCGAGCCGCTGCGGGCGCACACGTCGCTCTCGGCACGCGAGCGGGAGGCGCGGGTCGCCGCGCTGCTGTCGGACGTCGAGCTCCCGGCATCCTGGGCCGGCCGCTTTCCGCATGAGCTGTCGGGCGGTCAGCGGCAGCGCGTCGCGATCGCGCGGGCCATCGCGCTCGAGCCGCGGCTGCTGGTGGCCGACGAGCCGACGTCGGCGCTCGACGTGTCGGTGCAGGCGACCGTCCTCGACCTGGTGCGTCGGCTGCAGCAGGAGCTGCGGTTCGCGTGCCTGTTCATCAGCCACGACCTCGCGGTCGTCGATCAGCTGAGCGACCGGGTCGTCGTGCTCCAACGCGGCCGGATCGTTGAGGAGGGGACGCGCCGCGAGGTGCTCACCTCCCCGCGCGAGGAGTACACGCGGGCGCTCATCGCCGCCGTCCCCGTCCCCGATCCGCGCGAGCAGGCGAGGCGTCGCTCCGCCGCCGCCTGAGATCCCGCGCCCCGCGCGCTCAGTGGTGGAAACCCGGGCCCGTGCCCTCCATGGGCATCGGGGATTGCAGCTTGTCGAGATAGGCGACCTCGGTGCGGATGTCGTCCAGCAGATCGTCAGCGAGGTCGAGGCTCAGCCCCGCGCGCACGACGATCCGTTGCACCGTGCGCTCGGACATGTCGTCGGGCAGCGGGTAGGCCGGCACGAGCCAGCCGTGCATGCGCAGCCGGTCGGACAGGTGGTACAGGTTCCAGTTCTCGGTGTACCCGGAACGCATGCGCCACGCGAACACCGGCAGGTCGCTGCCGTCGCTCACCAGCTCGAACGGCCCCATCGCGCCGATCCCGTGCGAGAGGTGCAGCGCGACCTTCTGCAGACCCCGCTGCACGGTGGCGTAGCCCTCGAAGCCCAGGCGGAGGAACAGGTAGAACTGCAGCAGCACCTGGGCTCCGGGGCGTGAGAAGTTCAGCGCGAAGGTCGGCATGTCGCCGCCGAGGTAGCTCACGCGGAACACGAGGTCTTCCGGCAGCCACCTCTCCTCGCGCCAGACGATCCATCCCACCCCGGGGTACACGCCGCCGTACTTGTGGCCCGACGTCGAGATGGAGTGCACGCGCTCGAGGCGGAAGTCCCACACCAGCTCGGGCCGCAGGAACGGCGCGACCATCGCGCCCGAGGCGCCGTCGACGTGGATCGCGATGTCGAGTCCGGTGGCCTGCTCGATGGCATCCAGAGCCTCGGAGATGGATGCCACGGGCTCGTACGCCCCCGTGTAGGTCACCCCGAGGATCGCGACGACGCCGATCGTGTTCTCATCGACGTAGTCGGCGAGGTCGTGGCCGTCGAAGACGGGGTGCTCGTCGGTGACGGGGATGTACCGGGCCTCGACATCCCAGTAGTTGCAGAACTTCTCCCAGCACACCTGTACCGCGCTGCTCATGACGAGGTTGGGCTTCTCGGTCGAGGCCCCCGCGGCGCGGCGGGCGTGCTGCCAGCGGCGCTTGAGCGCGAGTCCGCCGAGCATGCAGGCCTCCGAGGAGCCGATCGTGGAGGTGCCCGCCGCGCCGTCGACGGCCGGGGCGTGCCAGAGGTCGGCGAGCATGCGCCAGCACGTGCGCTCGATCTCGGCGGTGCGCGGATACTCGTCCTTGTCGATCATGTTCTTGTCGTACGCGTCGGCGTAGAGCCGGTCGGCGTGCTCGTCCATCCAGGTGCTGACGAAGGTCGCGAGGTTCATGCGCGCGTTGCCGTCGAGCATCATCTCGTCGTGCACGATCTGATACGCCGTCTCGGGGAGCTCCGGGGTGCGCGGGAAGCGGTCGCGCGGGCGGCGAGAGGCCTCTCCGGCGCAGTCGAAGACGGGCGTCAGAGCGTCGTCGGATCGGTGGGTCATGGGGGTGGCCTCCCTCGTGGCGGCGCCGATGGCGCGCTCGCACCGAGCCTGACAGAACGCCGGTCCGGATGCCACGGCCCCGGTGTCGGCGGTCGGGTCTAGCGTGGAGGGATGGTCGGTTATCGCTACCTCGGAAACAGTGGATTCAGGATCTCGGAGATCACCCTCGGCAACTGGGTGACCCACGGCTCGCAGGTCGGTGACGACGCCGCGATCAAGACCGTGCACGCCGCTCTCGACGCGGGCATCACGACGTTCGACACCGCCGACACGTACGCCAACACGGCGGCCGAGACGGTGCTCGGCCAGGCCCTCGAGGGGCAGCGGCGCGAGTCGCTCGAGATCTTCACGAAGGTGTACTTCCCCACCGGCCCGATGGGCCCGAACGACACCGGACTCAGCCGCAAGCACATCCTGGACTCGATCAACGGGTCGCTGAAGCGCCTCGGCACCGACTACGTCGATCTCTACCAGGCGCACCGCTTCGACTACGAGACCCCGTTGGAGGAGACGTTCCAGGCGTTCGCCGACGTCGTCCGACAGGGCAAGGCACTCTACATCGGCGTGTCCGAGTGGACCGCCGAGCAGTTGCGCGAGGGGCACGCGCTCGCGAAGCAGCTCGGCATCCAGCTCATCTCGAACCAGCCGCAGTACTCGATGCTGTGGCGCGTGATCGAGGGCAAGGTCGTGCCGGCAAGCGAAGAGCTCGGCATCTCGCAGATCGTCTGGTCGCCCATGGCCCAGGGCGTGTTGAGCGGCAAGTACCTGCCCGGCCAGCCGGTGCCCGAGGGCTCTCGCGCGACCGACGAGAAGAGCGGCGCGAACTTCATCAAGCGGTTCCTGAACGACGACACCCTCGAGGCCGTGCAGCGACTCAAGCCCATCGCCGACGAGGCGGGGCTCGCCATGCCGCAGCTCGCGATCGCGTGGGTGCTGCAGAACCCGAACATCGCCGCGGCCCTGGTGGGCGCTTCCCGTCCCGAGCAGCTCGCCGACACGGTGAAGGCCTCGGGCGTGACCCTCGATGCCGACACCCTCGCCGCGATTGACGAGGCCCTGGGCGACGCGGTGTTCTCCGACCCCGAGAACACGTACGACGTGTCGCCGAAGCAGCGCCTGGTCTGAGGCTTTGCGGGGCGGGCCGGGCGCGTGCGCCCGGCCCGCTTTCGCGTGCCCGGCCGGCGGCGTGTCCGGGCGGCGGGCGGACGGGCCGGAGGTGGGGCGACCCGGCGCGGTGCACCCGTGCGGGCCGCGAGGTCACACGATCCGCGCGAGATCACACGCAGTTCGCGGCATTTGCGTGTCACGTCGTGCGGATCGTGTGATCTCGGCGCGCGTGAGCGCGGCGGGGCCGGGGGCGCCGGACGGGCGTGGTGAGACCGCATCGGATCGTCGAAGACGCACGCGATTGAGCCCCAACGAGTGCGGCTTCGACAAACGACTGCGGTCTCGGCGGCGTCTACGTCCGGTTCGGACCGTGCGCGCCGGCGCTGGGCTGCGCCTCAGGCGCCGCTCAGGAGAGGGCAGGGATCGCGACGTACCCTGTGCGAATGCCTTTTTCTGCTGACCGGCCCGGTCGTCCCGAAGCACCCGGCCGTCTCGACCGCTTGACGGACGAGGAACGTGCGCAGTACTTCGACGACATCCTCGCCGCGCAGAACCCGGCCCCTCGTGACGCCGACCGCGGCGACCTCGTCGCCGCCGGTGCCACCGAGCCCTGGGGCGCACCGTCGGGGCACCCCGACGACACCGAGCCGCCGACCGGCGCGACCGCGCTCCTCGCGCACTTCGCCGACGACAGCGTCGACAGTCCCGCCGCCACAGGGCGGACACCCCCGAATCCCGCCGACGAGACCGAGGTGCTCGACGGTGCCCGCTCGGCGCCGCTCTTCGACGAGACGCTCGTCCTCGAGCGGGACGTGGCCGCGACCGGCGAGACGACGGCCGTCGAGGGCGACGAGCTGCCCGACGGGCCCGAAGACGCGGCATCCGCGCCCGTGGCATCCGATCCCCGCCACCCGCGACTCCGCCGCGACGACCCCCGTCGGCCGCGGCTCTCGCTCATCCGACGCATGGCCGTGCTCGGCGGAGCCGACAACGACGTCCTGAACGAGGTGCCCGAAGAGGTGCCGCGTTTCGTGCAGATGTTCCTCGTGCTCGCCGGAACGGCACTGGTGTCGGCGCTGTCGATGATGTTCGCGCTGCTCACGGGGGTGCGCGTCAGCATCCTCCTCGCGATCCCGCTCGCCCTGATCTGGGGCCTCATCATCTTCAACCTCGACCGCTTCCTCACCTCGACGATGCGCTCGACCAAGAACGTCTTCCGGCTGCTCGGACTCGCGTTCCCCCGCGTGATCATGGCGGCCCTGATCGGCATCGTGGTCGCCGAGCCGCTCGTGCTGCAGATCTTCCAGAACGACATCGCTCGCGAGGTGAACTCCACCAACGTCACCCAGGCCCTGAACGATCAGGATGCCGTCACCAACGGCCCCGAGAAGCAGGCGCTCGACGCCGCCAGCGCCCAGGTGTCGGCGCTCGAGAACCAGGCGGCGACCGGCATCGTCACCGGCACGTCTTCGACATCGGCGGAGTCCGCCGCGGCGCAGCAGACCGTCGACCAGCTCACCCAGCAGCTCGCCGCCCAGCAGACCGTGATCGACCAGGCGCGCGCCGTGTATCAGTGCGAACTGACGGGTCAGGGGGCGGGACAGGTCGCCGGCTGTAGCGGCGTGCCCGGCAACGGCGCGAGCTCCGACGCCGCCGAAGCGCAGCTGACACAGGCGCAGTCGGCGTACGACACCCTCTCGGCCCAGCTCGCGCAGGCGCAGAGCGCCCTCGCCGCCGCCAACGCCGCGGGCACCGAGGCCGCGGCATCCTCCGCCGAACAGAACAAGCAGCAGGCGCAAGACCAACTGCCCGCCGCCCGCACGCAGTACGAGGCCGCGCTCGCCGCGTACAACCAGCGCGCGGCGTCGGTCGCCGACGGCAACGCGGGAGCGGTCGGCCTGCTCAGCCAGATCACGGCGCTCGAACGCCTGTCGGACCGCGAGCCCGTGCTCCGCTGGGCGCACTACCTGATCGCAGCGTTGTTCTTCATGATCGAGCTGCTCCCCGTGCTCGTGAAGGTCCTGACCGGATTCGGGGGACCCTCGCTCTACGAGAAAGCCGAGAAGATGCGCGGCCAGATCGCCCTCGATCGCGTCACCGCCCGCACGTACCGCAAGCGCGCCGACGTGATCGTCGACGAGGCCGCCCGCGTTCCGGCGGCGACGGCCTGATGGTCGCCTGGAGCGCGGGCCTCCTGCTCTACCGGCTCACCCCCGAGCCGGAGGTCTTCATCGCCCACATGGGCGGACCGTTCTGGGCGAAGAAGGACGCCGGCGCGTGGTCGATCCCGAAGGGCGAGTACGACCCCGACACCGAGGGTGCCCTGGATGCCGCCCGCCGCGAGTTCCGTGAGGAGCTCGGCGTCGAGGCGCCCGAGGTCGCCTGGGCCGAACTCGGGACGTTCCCGTACTCCAGCGGCAAGAAGGTCGTGGTGTTCGCCGGCGACGGCGCGGGGTTCACGGCATCCGACTTCACCTTCGGGGAGTTCGAGATGGAGTGGCCGCCCCGCTCCGGCACGAAGGCGTCGTTCCCGGAGGTCGATCGCGCCGAGTGGATGAGCCTGGATGCCGCGCGCGACGCGCTCGTGAAGGGCCAGCGGCCCGCGCTCGACGCCCTCGCCGCAGCGCTCGAGGCCCTGCCCGGGCGCTGACTCCTCCTGCGCCTCGCCCGGCCGCGACGTCGTGTTCCCCGGTTGAGTGTCCAAAACACCCGGACGCCTCAAGAAAACGTCCGGGTGTTTTGGACACTCAACCGGGCCGAGTACCCACGCGCAGCGCACCCCGGGGCCCGGCCTCGAGGAACCCGCCCTCGCGGACTCGCGGCGCCGACTCAGGTCACGGGCGCAGGAGCACCTTGCCGACGCGCGGCGAGTCGCTCGCGGTCACGGCGTCGACGATGTCGTCGAGGCCGAAGGTCGCCGCGACCGGAAGGGTCACGGTGCCGTCGGCGAGGTAGCGCGACAGCTCACCGAAGAGGGCGCCGCGGGTGTCGGCATCCATCGTCTTGCTGACGACGCTGCCCCAGAAGCCCTTCACGGTGGCCTGGCGGAAGATGAGGTCGCCGGCGCCGAGCTCGAGTTTGCCCGCGCCCATCGAGCCGAAGATCACGAGCGTGCCGTTCTCGCTCAGCAGCGACAGCACCTGGCCTGCGGCCGGTCCGCCGACCGAGTCGACGCCCGCGACGACCTTCCCGTCACCGACGAGGGCGAGGGCCTTGTCGCGCCAGTCGTCGGCGTCGGTCGACACGACGTTGTCGATGCCCTGCGCGGCGAGCTCCTCGACGGCGCTCTGGCGGCGGACGAGACCGACGACGTGGATGCCACGGGCCGCGGCGATCTGCGCGACCATGCGCCCCACGGCACCGTTGGCGGTGTTCTGCACGATCCAGTCGCCCGCTGTGAGGTCGAGCGAGTGCAGCAGGCTGATGGCGCTGAACGGCATGGCGACCAGCTGCGCGGCCATCTCGTCGGACAGGGCGTCGGAGACGGGGATGAGACCCGCGGCGGGGGCGATGACGTACTCCGACCAGACGCCGAAGGTACCGCCGGTCGCAACACGCTGGCCCACCTCGAGAGAGACGCCCTCGCCCACGGCGTCCACGACGCCGACGGCCTCGGTGCCGGCGCGGGCGGGCAGCTCGGGCGTGAAGCCGTACGTGCCGCGGATGGTCCACAGGTCGTGGTTGTGGATGGGGGACAGGATCACGCGCAGGCGCACCTCGCCGGGGCCGGGGGTCGGGGTCTCGACCTCTTCGACGCCGAGGACGTCGGCCGGTTCGCCGAACTCGTGGTGGATGACTGCGCGCATGGAATTCCTCCTGTGGTTATTTTGTAACGACCGGTCTAATATAGACCTCGGCCCCGAAAGCGCAACCGGGAGGCCCCTGAGAGCGTCGACGGGACCGGTGGCGTCGACGGGGTCAGCCCCCCGGGCAATCCCCCATCTCGAGAGCGTCGAGGGGTCCCGGGCGCACGACCACAAGAGGGAAAGAACATGGGCAGGATGCCGAGCTTCGAACGCTCCGCCGTCGTCGACGCCGCGCGCGACGTGTTCTGGCGACGTGGCTACGCCGAGGCGGGCATCGCCGAGCTCGAGGAGGCGACGGGCCTCACGCGCTCGAGCATCTACAACGCCTTCGGCAGCAAGCGCGGACTCTTCGATGCCGTGCTGGGGGCGTACCTCGACGACGTCGTGCGCACGCGCCTGCGCCCGCTGGGCGGGGGAGACCCCGGTGCCCTCGAGGCCTACGTCGCCGAGATGCGCGAGGCGATCGCGGCCGATACGCCCCGCGCGCGGCTCGGCTGCCTGCTCCTCAACGCCGGTTCGTCGCCGCTCGCGACCGACGACGCGGAGGTGCGCGTTCTCGTGTCCGACTACGCGTCCGAGATGCGCGCGGCGATCCGGGCCGCGGTCGCCGACCGTCGTCCCGACCTGACTCCGGATGCCGTCGACGCTCTCGCCGCGGTCTGCGCGTCGCTGGTCGTGGCCGGGCTCACCCTCGCGCGCGCCGACCGGGACGGGGCGCTGGCGACCCTGGCATCCATCCCGACGACGCTCGCGTCGTGGGGGCGCCCCTGATCCTCCGCGTCGCGCGCGGCCCGGCCGGTGCCGGACCGCGAGACGGCACGCAGCGGACCTCTCCGGGCGATGCGAGGGAGATCCGTCTCGCCGGGCTCGCGCCGAGGTCGCCCGAGCGGCTCCCTCCACCCCGGGGAGCGGTGACGCGAGAGCGCGTCAGCCCAGCTTCACCGCGGTGCCGTAAGCGACGACCTCCTGGAAGTTCTGCGCCACCTCGCTCGTGTCGAAGCGCATCGCGATCACCGCGTCGGCGCCGAGCGCCTGGGCCTGTTCGATGAGGCGCTGCTTGGCCTCGTCGCGGCTCTCCTGCAGCTGCTGGGTGAGTCCCTGCAGCTCGCCGCCGAAGATCGACTTGAGGCCGGCGCCGAACTGCACGCCGATGTTGCGTGCGCGGACGGTGAGGCCGGTCACCTCACCGAAGACTTCGGTGATCTGGCGGCCGGGAACGTCATTCATGGTTGTCACGAGCATGGGGCCAGTGTGGCAGCGGGCGTGCCGACCGCACCAGACCAAATCGGGCGACCCCTGGATCGGTCCGCCCGACTCCCGTACTGTGCACACGTGTCAGAATCGCGGATCGTCATCGTCTCGGGCGCGCGCACGCCCATCGGCTCGTTCGGGGGGTCGCTCTCGGGCGTCGACGCGCACGAACTCGGGGCGGTCGCCGTGACCGACGCGCTGCGTCGTGCGGGGGTCGCCGCCGACGAGGTCGACGAGGTCGTGATGGGCTGCATCGCGCAGAACGGTCCCGACGCGTACAACGCCCGCCGCGTCGCTCTCGCGGCCGGACTCCCCACGCGCGTTCCCGCGTTCACCGTGAACCGCCTGTGCGGCTCGGGCCTGCAGGCGATCTGGTCGGCCGCGCAAGAGCTGCGTTGGGGAGGCATCGACGTCGCCGTCGCCGGCGGCGACGAGAGCATGTCGCGCACACCCTTCCTCGAGTACGGCGCCCGCGGCAACTCCCGGCTCGGCGACCGGACCCTGCTCGACGGCACCCTCGCGATCCTCACCGATCCCTTCAGTGGCCGGCACATGGGCACGACGGCCGAGGTCGTGGCATCCCGGTACTCCGTCTCGCGCGAGGAGCAGGATGCCTTCGCCGTCGAGAGCCAGCGACGAGCATCGACGGATGCCGCGCGCGCGGCGTTCGCGGAGGAGATCGTGCCCGTGACGACCGGCGGCAAGCGCCCGGTGGAGGTCTCGGTCGACGAGCATCCGCGACCGGGCACGACCCTCGAGACGCTGGCGGGTCTGCGGCCGGCATTCGAGAAGGAGGGATCGGTGACCGCCGGCAACTCCTCGGGCATCAACGACGGCGCCGCCGCGACCGTGCTCCTGCGCGAAGACGACGTACGCGATCGCGGGCTCACCGGTCTCGCGACGCTCGAGGCCGTGACGACCGCCGGCGTCGACCCCGAGATCATGGGGTACGCCCCCGTCCTCGCTCTGCGGCGGCTGTGGGAACAGACCGGGCTCACCCCCGCCGACGTCGACGTGATCGAGCTGAACGAGGCGTTCGCCGCCCAAGCCGTCGCGGTGATCCGCGACGCGGGACTGGACCCCGAGAAGGTCAACCCGTACGGCGGCGCGATCGCCCTCGGCCACCCCGTCGGTGCGACCGGCGCGATCCTCACCGTTCGCGCGGCGCTCGACCTGCAGCGCCGCGACCTCGAGTACGCGGTCGTGACGATGTGCATCGGCGGCGGTCAAGCGCTGGCGGCGCTGCTGCGGCGGTACTGACCCGGGGCGCGCCCGACCGCCCGCGGCGCCGTGCGCTGGCGTGCCGTCGTGCGGATGTCGGCGGCGACGCGCCGGGTGGGAGGGCTGTGGGGCGGCGTGTCGGGGGTGGAGTCCGCGGGACGGTACGGCCCGGGTGGTTTCGGCGGGCGGCAGCCCCGGGATACTGGGCGCATGAGTGTGTTCCTTCTCGGTGGCGGCCGCGACGTTGCCGCCTGCGGATCGTTGCTGGAAGCCTTCGTGAGCGAAGCGCGGGAGCGCGCGGCCGGCCGTGCGCCCGCGATCGCGCTGCTGCTCGTTCTCGAGGCCGACGACGATTCCTCGGTCGACCGTTTCCGCGGCGTGCTCGAAGCAGCCGGGGCGGCATCCGACGAGATCCGTGTGCACGCGATCGTCGAGGGCGAGAGCTTCACGGATGCCGCGATCGAGGCCGACGGCCTGTTCGTCGGCGGGGGCCTGACTCCGGCGTACGGCGATGCCTTCGGCGGCATCCGGAATCTGGTCCGCGAGCGGGTGGCGGACGGCGTGGCGTACGCCGGGTTCTCGGCGGGCGCAGCCATCGCCGCGGGTCCGGCGCTCGTCGGCGGGTTCCGCGTCGAGGGGGTCGAGGTCGCATCGGAGGACGCGAGCGAAGAGCTCGACGCGGTCGAAGTGCGTCCGGGTCTCGGGCTCCTTGACTTCGCGGTCGACGTGCACGCCGCCCAGTGGGGCACCCTCTCGCGTCTCGTCGCCGCCGTCGATGCGGGCCTCGTCACCGACGGTGTGGCGATCGATGAGAATACCGCCCTGGTGGTCTCGGCGCAGGCGGCCCCGGCTGTGCGCGGCAGGGGGCAGGTCTGGCGCGTCGAGTCGGCGGCATCCGGCGTGCGGGTGCAGGTGCTCCGCGCCTGAGGTGCCCGCGGCAGCCGCGCGCCGCGGCAGCCGCGCGCCCCGGTGACCGCCCGGAAACGGCAACGGCCCCCACCCGGGAGGGTGAGGGCCGTTCCCGGACGAGGGTTCAGACCGTGCGGCGACGCCGCAGGGCGAAGGCGAGACCGCCGGCCACCACGAGGAAGCCACCCGCGAGGGCCAGGCCCCATGGCGCCTCGGCACCGGTGTTCGCGAGGTCCTGACCGGGGCGCTGGCCGGGGTTCTCGGCATCCGGGCCCGGGGCTCCCGGGTTCTCGCCGGGGTTCTCCCCCGGGGTCTCGTCGGAGGCCAGGATCGCGCGTCCGAGGGGTGTCGGGTCGACCACCGGCGTCGCCTCGAAGTACGCGAGCGTCGCGTCGAGGTCGATCTGACCGGTGTCGGTGCGGTCGGTGCCCGCCGCGAAGGTCGGGAAGCCGTCACCGCCGTTCGCGAGGAACGAGTTCGTCGCGACCGTGAACGTGTCGGTGTCGGCGATCTCCGTGCCCTGGTAGGTCATCGACACGACTGAACCCACGCGGGGGTTGCTCGCGTCCTGCTCGTAGGCGTAGGTGAAGCCCTCCGACACACCCAGGTGCAGCTTCGGTCGGTCCCCCTCCGCCTTCCACTGCTCGTTCAGGATGCCGCGGAGCTGCTCGCCCGTCAGCGTCACCGTCACGAGGGTGTTGGCGAAGGGCTGCACGAGAGCGGCCTCCTTGTAGGTGACCACGCCGTCGTCGCCCTTCAGCAGGTCGGCGCGGAGGCCGCCCGGGTTCATCAGCGCGATCTGCGCCTTCGTCCCGGCGTACGCGGGGTTCTGCGAGGTCGCCCAGAGGTACACGTCTGCGACCCAGTTGCCCATCGACGACTCGACGCCGCGGTCGCTGCCCGACGGGGTGCCGCCGCGCAGGATGTCGCCGCTGATCTCGCCGACGGGCGTGGCGCCGATGACGTCGGCCTGCGCGACGTCCTCCGCGACCTTCGCCTCGATGTCGGCATCCGGAGCGAAAGCCCCCGCGAGCGAGAACGTCGTTCCGGAGATGGATGCCAGCGAGTCGGTGCGCGTGTCCCACGCGAGCGAGAGCTGCCCCATCGCCTTGCCGTACTCGTACGCCTGGATCACCGGGCGGGTGCGGTCGGTGCCCGCGACAGGGAGATCGCACGCGTAGGTCTGGTGCGTGTGCGCCGAGACGATCGCGTCGATCTCGGGTGAAGCGTTCAGCGCCAGGTTTCCGAAGCCGGCCTGGTCGGCGGCGATCGCGGCGCAGTCGTCGGACACGGCGGCGCCCGAGTGCGTCAGCAGCACGATCACATCGGCGAGGTCGCCCGTCGTAATCTCATCCGCGACGCGGTTCGCGGCTTCGAGCTGGTCGCCGAACTCGAGGTCGGCGATGCCTGCCGGATCGACCATCGTCGCGGTGTCGGGGGTCACGGTGCCGATGAAGGCGACGCGCACGCCGTCGATGTCCTTTATCGCGTACTCGTCGAGCGCGGACTCTTTCGTGCCCTTTTTGTAGACGTTGGCCCCGAGACCGTAGGCGCCGCCGCCGTACTCGGGCAGCACGCGGTCGGTGAGGTCGGCGAAGCCGCGGTCGAACTCGTGATTGCCGACGGCCGAGACGTCGAGGCCCGAGGCCTGCAGCGTGTCGATCGTGGGGGAGTCGTCCTGGATGAGCGAGGTGAACGTCGAGGCGCCGATGTTGTCACCCGCCGAGACGAACAGCGTGTTCGGGTTCGCGGCCTCCTTCGCCTCCACGGCGCCGGCGACGACGGCCGCGCCGGCCTCGCCCTGGGATCCGGCTTCGAGGCGACCGTGGAAGTCGTTGATCGTGACGATGTCGATGTTCTTCACGGTCGGGTTCGTGACCTCGAACAGCGTCGTGGTGCCCGACACCTCGTTGCCGACGGCCACGAGCGGTCGACCGTTCGGCGACGCAGCGGCCGGGATGAAGTCCACACCCTCGGGGCCGAGGTCGCCCGCTTTCGCGAGCAGCTCGCGGTCGGCGCTCTCGTCCCCGGTGAGCTGGTCTTCCATCGAGACCGAGAAGTCGCGGTTGTTGACGTACCCGGCGTAGGTGGCCGCGGTGGGGTCGGTGATGTCGTAGGTCATCACCCCGCCGACGCGCTCGAGGCCGATGAAGGCATACGTGCGGCCGTCGACCTCACCGATCGCGAGGTTCTCGGGCTCGGGGCCCTTGTCGTCGCTGCGGCTTTCGAGGTTCGAGGCGGAGTGGTTCGAGTTGAAGAAGTCGGGGTTCGCCTCGTGCGTGAGGCGCTCGAAGTCCGATCCCGAGTCGAAGAGCTGCTCGCCCGCGGTGTTCCACACCGAGAAGCCGCGCCCCCCGAACGTGTACAGCTCCGCGTAGCAGGTGCCGTCGGCGTTCAGCCCCTTGTCGGTCGCGATGGTGAGGCGGCCCAGGTCGGCGTCGTCGAGCGACCCGGCCAGCGGGCTGTCGGCGCAGACCGGGGCGAGGCCGTCCTCCCCGAGGTCCTTGACGCGCGCGGTATCGGTGTATTCGCCCCACTCGCGACCGTCACCTTCGTTGGCGGTGACGAGGTAGGTCTCGCCGTTCGCCTCGTAGGCCTGGATGCCGTCGGGCATGTACATGCCGAACAACCCGGGGTAGCTCTTCTCGTTGTAGGTGGGGGCGTCCTCGGGATCGCGGTCGCTCGCGTCGAGCGTCTCGACGCCGTAGTCCTTGAACCCGAGGGACCGGATGCCGGTGACCTCCGCCGAAGCCAGATCGACGGTCGCGATCGCGTTCGCCTCCTGCAGGGCGACGTAGGCGGTTCCGCCGGCGATCGTGACGTACTCGGGCTCGAGGTTCCGGCTCACACGGTTCGCGGCGAGCGGGGTGTCGCCCTGGTCGGGAGCGGCGACGTCGGGACCGAAGACGCGGACGGCGGGGTCGAGGGTCTTCGACCCGCCCTGCTCGAAGGCGTCGAATCCGGCGGTGCGCACGGCATCCTGGCTCGGGGTCGCCTTGTCGGCGGGCAGCGCCACGATCCCGACCGAGCCCTCCGGGTCGCTCGAGAAGTCGTCGGCCGGCTCGCCCTCGTTGGCGACGACGGCGACCGTGCCGTCGGGCGAGATCGTCACCATGTCGGGCAGGGCCCCCACGGTGACCTCGCCGAGGATGGTCGGCTCGGCGGCATCCGCGTCGAAGAACACCAGACGGCCCGGTGCGGTCTTGTCGGTGTCCTCGAGGGCGATCACGCCGAGGCCGTCAGCGCGGACGGCGAGGGAGTTCGCCACGCCGGTGCCGGCGATCGAGTACAGCTTCGTGGGAGCGGTGGGGTCGCTCATGTCGAGCACGTCGACCGCGCCCGCCTGCGCGTTCACGACGAACAGGCGGTTCTTGTACGCGTGCACGATCTCGGCGGCGGACTGGTCGAAGATGCCGGTCTCGTACGTGCCGATCGGGCGGAGCGACACCGAGCTGTCGGCGGGGGCATCGCGGATCGGGTCGGGCACGATCGCGGCGGACGCCGCGGTGACGCTGGAGAGCGCGAGCGCGCAGACGGCCGCCGTGGTCGCGGTCAGCGCGACGGTACGGCGAAGGAAGGGCGAAGGCATGGCTGTGTCCTCGGGTGCGGGGGGCGACGCGCGGGGGTGGCGCCGGACGCCGCGGGGGCGGCGAGTGGGCCGAGTCTGCCCGCGGCGTATGACGCGTCGGTGAACGAGGGGCGAACGGTGGTGGGGCCACCCCGGGCGACGCACGGCGGTCTAGCCTGAGCGCATGACCACGCCCGGCGCCCATCCCGACGAGCCGCACCGCCAAGGCCTCGCGCAACGGCTGAACGGCCTCCGCGCCGGAGTGCTCGGCGCGAACGACGGCATCGTGTCCACCGCCGCGGTCGTCGTGGGTGTCGCGGGGGCGACCAGCGAGGTCGGCCCGGTGCTGGTCGCGGGTCTCGCGGCGCTCGTCGGCGGGGCCGTGTCGATGGCGCTCGGCGAATACGTCTCGGTCTCGAGCCAGCGCGACAGCGAGCGCGCGCTCATCCAGAAGGAGCGCCGCGAGCTCGCGGATGATCCGGATGCCGAGTTCGCCGAGCTCGTCGGGTTGTATGAGGCCCAGGGGCTCACGCGCGACACGGCGACCCGCGTGGCGACCGAGCTCACGGCATCCGATGCTCTCAAAGCCCATCTCGCGGTCGAGCTGAACATCGACGCCGATGACGTGGTGAGCCCGTGGACCGCGGCGCTCGCTTCGGCGGTGGCGTTCACGATCGGGGCGCTGCTGCCTCTCGCGACGATCCTGTTGGCGCCGGTGGAGGTGCGGGTTCCCCTGACGTTCGCGGCAGTGCTGATCGCGCTGGCCGTCACCGGGTATGTGGCGGCGTGGATCGGCGGCGCGCGGCGCGGACGTTCGATCCTGCGCACGGTGATCGGCGGCGCCCTCGCGCTGGGGGCGACGTATCTCGTGGGGTCGCTGTTCGGTGTGGCCGCGGGCTGACGCCGACAGCCGACTCCAGCGGCGCGGGCGTGCGCCGTCATGCGCGGCTGCGAACGCTCCGGCGCGGGAGAAACACCGGGTCGTGTCGTGTTTCGCACGGGGAAGCGTTTGGTGGGGGTATTAGTCGCTACACCTAGCAATTAGTAGGACGTCCAGGTAATCTGGGGAGAGCGACGACGCCGTCGCCCCACGAAGGAGAGCCGCATGGACACCACCCCTGCTCCCGCGCTCGACGCTCGCCGCGACAGCACCCTGTCGGCGGAGGAGCGCGAGGCCATCCTCGACGCCGTCCGCGACTTCGCGGCGACCGAACTCGCCCCGCACACTCTCGAATGGGATGCCGAGAAGCACTTCCCCCGCGATGTCCTGCGACGTGCGGGCGCGTTGGGCCTCGGCGGCGTCTGCGTCAACGACGACGTGGGCGGCGCCGGGCTGTCGCGCAGCGACGCCGTCGCGATCTTCGAAGAGCTCGCCTACGGCGACCCGACCGTGACGGCGTACATCACGATCCACAACATGGTCGCGTGGATGGTCGACGCGTACGGCACGTCGGCGCAGCGCGAGCGGTGGCTCCCCGGTCTCGTCGCGATGGACGACCTCGGCTCCTACTGTCTCACCGAGCCCGGTGCGGGTTCCGACGCCGCGGCGATCACGGCCTCGGCGATCCGCCACGGCGACACGTACGTCATCACGGGCGTCAAGCAGTTCATCTCCGGTGCCGGCGAGGCATCCGTCTACGTCGTCATGGCCCGCACGGGCGAGCCGGGAGCGCGGGGCATCAGCGCGTTCCTCGTTCCCGCTGACTCTGAGGGGCTGTCGTTCGGGCCGAACGAGAAGAAGATGGGGTGGAACGCGCAGCCCACGCGCCAAGTGGTGCTGCACGAGGTGCGCGTGCCTGCCGACAACCTCCTCGGCGGCGAGGGGCGCGGCTTCTCGATCGCGATGACGGCCCTCAACGGCGGGCGCCTCAACATCGCGACGTGCTCGATCGGCGGAGCGCGCTGGGCGCTGGACCGCGCGATCGCCTACGTGCACGAGCGGTTCACGTTCGGGGAGGCGCTCGCCGAGAAGCAGTCGGTCGTCTTCGCCGTCGCCGACATGGCGACCGAGCTCGAAGCCGCGCGTCTGCTCGTGCGCGACGCGGCGGCAGCGCTCGATGCGAAGGCGCCCGAGACCGCGACCCGCTGCGCGATGGCCAAACGCTTCGCGACCGACGTCGGGTTCCGCGTCGCGAACGAGGCCCTGCAGCTGCACGGCGGCTACGGCTACCTGCAGGACTACGGCATCGAGAAGGTCGTCCGCGATCTCCGCGTGCATCAGATCCTCGAGGGCACGAACGAGATCATGCGTCTCATCGTCGGCCGGAGCGTGCTGGCTGCCTGAGCCCTTGGTGCCGCGAGGGCGCGAGAGCCGTCATCTCGGCATCCGGCGGACCGGGCCGCGGGCGGAACCCCCTCGATCGGCGTCGGGGGAGCGTGCGAGCATGCCAGAGCGGGGTCACCCGCGCAGACCGAATGGGAGTGACATGACGGATCAGGATGCCGGTTACGAGACGATCCGCGTCGAGCAGCGCGGACGCGTCGGGTGGATCACGCTCGACCGCCCCGAGGCGCTGAACGCGCTGAACACGCGGACGATGCACGAGGTGGTCGCCGCGGCCGAGGCGTTCGACGCCGACGAGGGCATCGGCGCGATCGTCGTGACGGGGAGTGAGAAGGCCTTCGCCGCGGGAGCCGACATCAAAGAGATGGAGGGCAAGTCGAGCGTCGAGATGACCCTGACCGACCACTTCGGCCGGTGGTCACGGTTCGCGGCGGTCCGCACCCCCGTCGTCGCGGCCGTCTCCGGCTACGCCCTCGGCGGGGGATGCGAGCTCGCGCTCATGTGCGACGTCATCCTGGTCTCGGATCGCGCGCGGTTCGGCCAGCCCGAGGTGCAGCTGGGCGTGATCCCGGGCATGGGCGGAACGCAGCGGCTCGTGCGGGCGCTCGGGTACTACAAGGCCGCCGAGCTGGTGCTCACAGGCCGCATGATCGACGCGGCCGAAGCCGAGCGGGTCGGGCTCGTGTCGCGGGTGGTGGCCGCGGACGACCTCCTCGACGAAGCGCAGGCTGTCGCCGAGACGATCGCCGCAAAGCCGCTCCCCGCGCTCTACGCGGCGAAGGCGGCGCTCGACGCGGCGCTCGAGACCTCGCTCGCCGAAGGCCTGCGCTTCGAACGTCAGGCGTTCGCGGGCCTGTTCGACACCGCAGACCAGAAGGAGGGGATGGCGGCGTTCCGCGAGAAGCGGGCACCGTCGTTCACGCACCGATGACCGGAAGTACGGGTGGACGCCTCGACCGCGCGACCGCGCGGCGTCCCGCCGCGAGCCCACGTCACAGCGGGTCGGGCACGGGAGCCGGATCGGCGAAGTCGCCGGCACCCTTGCGGAAGCGCGCGATGATGCGCACGAGTGCCGTCGCGTCGTCGTCGTCGAGACCCAGGTCGGCGAACACGTCGTTCAGTGCCGCGGTCGCCTCATCCACGCGTCGACGTCCGGCGTCCGTGAGGGCGAGCAGGGCTGCCCGCCCGTCGGTGGGATGCGGCTCGCGCGATACGAGCCCGTCGCGCGCGAGGCGCTCGACCGTGTTCGTCACGCTGGTCGGGTGCACCTGCAAGCGGGCGATGGCGCTGGCCATCGGCATCCGTCCCTCCCGTGTGAAGGCGAGGAGCCGCAGCATCTCGAACCGCGAGAACGACAGATCGAAGGGCTTCAGCGCCCGATCGATGGATGCCATGAGCAACTGGTGCGCCCGGATCACCGAGGTCACGACCGTCATGCCGTCGGCGGCCTCGTCCCACCCGTGCGCGAGCCACTGGCGTTTGGCTTCGGCGATCGGGTCGACCGGCAGTCGTCGGGTCATCGGTCCTCCTCGCGATTCACGGTACCGCGCGCCCGGTGTCCGCGTTGTGGGGCGGCACCCGGGCGGCACCCGGTGGCCGAGCCGCGAGCGGTGGCTGAGCCTGTCGACGCCTCCGCGGGCCCATTCTCTCCGCACCCCCCGAACGAAGGAGACGCGTCGATGAAGATCATGGTCCTCATCAAGGAAGTGCCCGACACCTGGGGCGAGCGGCGGCTCGACCTCGAAACGGGGCTGACCGACCGTGCGGGCTCGACGCCCGTGCTCGACGAGATCGACGAGCGCGCCGTCGAAGCGGCGCTGTCGTCTGCCGACGCCACCCCGGGAACCGAGGTGGTCGTGCTCACGATGGCACCGACGTCGGCGACCGCGACCGTGCGCAAGGCGCTCGCGATGGGGGCGACCTCGGCCGTGCACGTGGTCGACGACGCGCTGCGGGGCGCCGACCTCGTGCTCACCGCCGAGGTGCTGGCCGCGGCGCTGCGGCACACCGGCTTCGACCTCGTCGTCGCGGGCAACCTCTCGACCGACGGCGGGGGCGGAGTGCTGCCCGCGATGATCGCCGAGATGCTCGGCGTCCCGCAGCTGACCGCCCTGTCGTCTCTCGAGATCGGGAAAGACACCGTGGCCGGTGACCGCGTGAGCGATGCGGGGACGATGCGGGTATCGGCGCCCCTCCCCGCGGTCGTCTCGATCACCGAGGCCCTGCCCGAAGGGCGCTTCACGACGTTCAAGGGCATCATGGCGGCGAAGAAGAAGCCCTACGAGATCCTGGATGCCACTGCCCTCGGCGTCGAGCCCGACGATCCTGCCGTCGCCCGATACATCATGCTGTCGGTCGCCGAGCGGCCACCGCGCGCCGCGGGGACGAAGATCGTGGATGAGGGCGATGCCGGTGAGAGACTCGCGGCGTTCCTCATCGCTGAGGGGGTGGCGTGATGGTGGTCGCCCTCGTCCTTCTCGACGTGCTCCCCGGGGGCGGGCTCTCCGCCTCGGCGGCCGGGCTTCTCGCCGCGGCCGAGCGGGTGGGGGAGCCGGTCGCGCTCGTCGTGGGCCCGGCTGACGCCGCCGCCGAGGCCGCGGCCCTCGGTGCCGTACGGGTGCTCACCGCCGACGCCGACTCCGACGCGCTGACCCTTCCCGTGGTCGACGCCCTCGCCGCGGCGGTCGCCCGCGAGAGACCCGACCTCGTGCTGGCGGCGAATTCCGTCGAGTCGCGCGATGCCGCCGCGCGGCTCGCGGCACGCCTCCGTCTGCCCCTCGCCGCCGACATCGTCGGTGTCGCACGCGACGACCTCGGCGTCGTCGCGCAGCACTCCGCGTTCGGCGGGGCGTTCACGGTCGAGGGAGCGCCGACGTTCGGCCCGCTCGTCGCCACCCTCCGGCCGGGAGCCGTGACAGATCGCCTCGACGCGCAGCCCCTCATCGTCGAGCGGCTCGAGGTCGTGGCATCCGGGATCCCGTCCGCCCGGATCGAGAGCTTCTCCGAGACCGCGGCGCCGTCGTCGCGGCCCGAACTGCGCGGAGCGCGGACGGTGGTGGCCGGGGGCCGCGGCGTGGGATCGCGGGAGGACTTCGCGCTCGTCGAACAGCTCGCCGACGTTCTCGGGGCGGCGGTCGGCGCCTCGCGCGCCGCGGTCGACGCCGGGTACGTTCCGGCCGCCGCCCAGGTCGGGCAGACGGGGGTGACCGTGTCGCCGCGGCTCTACATCGCGCTGGGGATCTCGGGCGCGATCCAGCACCGCGCGGGCATGCAGACGGCTACCACCATCGTCGCCATCGACAAAGACCCCGAGGCGCCGATCTTCGACATCGCCGACTTCGGTATCGTCGGAGACCTGTTCACCGTCGTTCCGCACCTGATCCGCGCGCTCGAGGCCCACAAGAAGTAGATGGCGTCCACACCCCGCACCCCGCGTCGCGGGCTGCCGCGCACCCCCGGCGGGGAGCCCTGGCCGCCCGCGGCCTCCGGCATGCCCGGGTTGGGCTCGGGCGGGTCCGATGCGGTTCGCGCGGCCGAGATCGCGGGTGCGGGTGCGGGAACGGATGCGTCAGACGACGTCGTTGTCGACGCGGGTACGGGGGCGCGCGGCTCCGAATCCGGGGCGCCCGAGGTGGTTTCTGGTGTGGGCGCGGCGGTGACGGATGCCACGCACCCGGACCGGTCCGGTGCCGCGGGTGCTGGTGCTGGTGCTGGTGCTGGTGCGGGTGCGGGGGCGGGGGCGGGCGGTGTGCGTCGCGGTCTGCCCCGCGTCGCCGGCGGCGACCCCTGGCCACCCGCGCCGGGGGCAACGGATCCGGAAACCGTTCGCAGATCCGGACCGGTAGCGGAGATCGATCCGGATCCGACGTCGGTTTCCGTATCTGTGACCTCGTCGCACCCGCAAAACGACAGCGCCGCCGACGTCCGCCGCGGACTTCCCCGCACACCCGGCGGTCAGCCGTGGCCACCCGCCCCGGCCCCGAGCCTGGGCGCGTCGGTGTCCGCTCCGGCCTCGACCCCCGGCGCGAGCGCCCCGACCCCCGGCTCGAGTGCCCCGACCCTCGGCTCGAGCGCCCCGGCGCCCGGCTCGAGCGCCCCGGCGCCCACCCCGGTCCCGGCCACGGGCGCGGGGGCGTCCGCTCCGACGCCTCCGGCCGCGGGGCCCAGCGGCTCCGGGGGCAAGTCATCCGCCCCTCCGGCCGCGGCCGCAGCGGGCCCGGGGAAGCGGGCCGCCCCGAGCGCGCCCCTCACGGTGCCGAAGACGGTGTGGCCGGGCGTCTCGGCATCCGCCCCCCGTCCCGCGATGTCCGAGCCGAAACGCCTCGGCCCCTACACGCCGCTGCAGTGGCTCGGCTCGACGGCCGTGCTCGGTGTGTTCGCTCTCGCTCTCGCGGGCATCGCGGTGCTGTTCGCCCGCTTCGTGCTGGCTCTCGAGCCGGGTCAGCAGTTCCTCGCGGCCTACCCCGGCGAGTACCCCCTGCCCGAGGGCGCGCCCGTGGGCCTGCCGGTCTGGCTGAACTGGTCGCACTTCCTCAACAGCTTCTTCCTGCTGTTCATCATCCGCAGTGGCTGGCAGGTGCGGCGCGAGAAGCGTCCCGCCGCCTTCTGGTCTCCGCGGGGCAACAAGAAGCGCCGGATCAGCCTGGCGCTGTGGTTCCACCAGGCGATCGACATCCTGTGGATCGCGAACGGCGTCCTCTTCGTCGTGCTGCTGTTCGTCACCGGACAGTGGATGCGGATCGTGCCGACGTCATGGGAGGTCTTCCCCAACGCCGTGTCGGCGGCGCTGCAGTACCTCTCGCTCGACTGGCCGACCGAGAACGGCTGGGTGAACTACAACAGCCTGCAGCAGCTGTCGTACTTCGCGATCACGTTCATCGCTGCCCCGCTCGCCATCGTGTCGGGTGTGCGTCTGTCCGGCGTGTGGCCGAAGGATGCCGAGAGGCTCACGCGCCTGTACCCGATCGAATGGGCGCGCAGGATCCACTTCCCCGTGATGCTGTTCTTCGTGGCGTTCATCGTGGTGCACGTCGCTCTCGTGCTGGCCACCGGGGCCCTGCGCAACCTCAATCACATGTACGCCGCCCGCGGCGCGGTCGACCCGGGCGCGTACACGAGCGATCTGACCGGACTCCTGCTGTTCGCGGCATCCCTGCTCGTGATGGCGGCGGGCTGGGTGGCCGCGCGTCCCGCGGTGCTGGTGCCGATCGCCCGCCTCTTCGGCGACGTCAAGCAGCGCTGACGCGGGGCGGCTGCTCACGCGGGCCGCGCGTGCTTCCATGGGGCCCGGCGCGGCGCGCATTGCGCCGCGAAATCACACGGTCCGCTCCACGGCACACGCTCCGTCGCGGCATTTCGCTGTGATCTCGGACCGATCGTGTGCTCTCGGCGGATGCCGCGCGGCGGCGTCGAGACCGCACATCTTCGCCGAGGGCGCAGCCGATTGCGCGCAGAGGCATACGGTCTCGACGAGAGCATGCGGTTTCGGCGGACGGCAGCGTCGCTCAGACGCGTCGACGGGCCCGCAGACCGTCGGAGATGAGGGTCAGACCGAAGGCGAAGTCGTCGGAGGCGAGGCCCGCGGGGCCGCCGGCGTCCCCCGCCGCGCCGCCGCCCACCCGCACGCCGACGCTGTCGTACTGCAGGCGCTGCTGCTCATGCCACACAAACCCGAGCACGTAGTGCAGCACGGTGGTGGCGACGCGTCGCGCCGTCTCGGCGTCGGCGCCGGTCGCAGAAACGGCGGCCGCGAGCCGGTCGTGCGCCAGCGACGACCCGAGCCCGAGCGCGAGGGTGCTCGAGACGACCTCCGCGCCGTCGCGGTAGGTCAGCAGCGCGTCGCGCAGGGCGTGCGCCTCGACCAGCAGGTCGACGGGGACTCCGGATGCCATGCGGCCGACGATGCGATCCGAGAGCTCGGCGAGCAGCGTCTGCTTGTTGGGGAAGTGCCAGTACAGGGCGCTCGGCTGCACCTCGAGCGCGGTCGCGAGCCGGCGCATCGTGAGGTCGGGGAGGCCGTGATCGTCGAGGATCCGCAGTGCGGTGCGGGCGACGTCGTCGGCGGAGTGTCCTCGGGGAGCCATGCGTCTGAGTATAGTGAACGCTGTTCAGGTGAACACTGTTCAGGAAGGCTTGTCATGACCCGTACCCTCGATGCCACCGACTTCGCCCGCGTAGCCGTGTTCGCCGCGTTGATCGCCGTGCTGGGCCTGCCCGGCAGCTTCCCCGTGTTCGGGGGAGTGCCCATCACCGCCCAGACGCTCGGGGTGATGCTCGCCGGTGCCGTGCTGGGCCCGTGGCTCGGAGCCCTGTCGGTGACGGTGCTCCTCGCGCTCACCGCGGTCGGCCTGCCGCTCCTCGCGGGAGGGCGCGGGGGGATCGGCGTCTTCCTCGGCCCCTCGGCGGGGTATGCCCTCGGCTGGATCCTCGGGGCCGTCGTGGTCGGTCTCGTCGTTCACGCCGGCGGGCGGCGGCCCGTGGTGTGGCGCACGGCCGTGGCCATGCTGGCCGGTGGCGTCGCGGCGATCTACCTGATCGGCATCCCCGTGCAGAGTCTGGTGACGCGCCTCCCGCTCGGCGAGACGGCGCTCACGAGCCTCGTCTTCGTCCCGGGCGATCTCCTCAAAGCCGCCGTCGCGACAACGGTCGTCACCGCCCTCGTGCGCGCGTACCCCCGAGGCTTCCGCCGCACGTGGCGTGCCGCGGCCCCGGCTCCGGCAGTCGTTCCGGCGTGATCGTCGTCCTCGACGGTGACGATCCGCGGCTGCTCGCGCGGATCGCGGAGACCCGATCCGCGGGCGACGCCGTGCTCATCGCCGATCCGCGGTGGAGCGCTGCCCAGCGCGCGGGCGTCGGGCGCCTGGCATCCGGGACCGGGGTGGCCGAGGACACCGCCTGGGCGACCCTGACCTCGGGCAGCACCGGCGCCCCGCGCGTGGTGCAGCGTTCGGCGGCGTCGTGGGCCGACTCGTTCGACGCCGTGGCCGATCTTCTCGGAGCCGGGCCCGCGGACGTCGTGGCGCTCCCGGCGCCCGCGTCGTCGTCGTTGACGCTCTTCTCGCTCGCGCACGCGCTCCAGGGCGGTCCGCGCGCCGTGCTCGGCTCGCCCTCGTCCGCCACCCACCTGCACGCGACCCCGGAGGGTTTGCGTGCCGCCCTCGATGCGGGGCTCCGGCCGCGCACCGCGCTGGTCGGCGGGTCGCATCTCGATCCCGCGCTGCGAGAACGCGCGGAGGCGTCGGGCGTGCGCGTCGTCGCGTACTACGGCGCCGCCGAGCTGTCGTTCGTCGCGGTCGACACGGGAGACGGTCTGCGCCCCTTCCCGGGAGTCGATCTCGAGGTGCGCGACGGTGAGGTCTGGGTGCGATCGGCGTTCGTGGCTTCCGGATATCTCGGGGCCGACGGCCCCCTGCGCCGCGATGCCGCGTGGGCGACCGTCGGCGACCGCGCGGCGTGGGTGAAGGGCCGCCTGCGCCTGCGGGGCCGCCGTGACGGAGCGATCCTCAGCGCCTCGGCGACCGTCGTCCCGCACGAGGTCGAGGCGACCCTCCGGGAGATTCCCGGGGTGCGCGACGCGGTCGTGTTCGGGATGCCGCGACCCAGGGTCGGCGCCCTCGTCGCCGCGCTCGTCGAGCTCGACCGCGGCGCGACGGTCGACCTGCGCGCCGCGGCGGCGGAACGTCTGGCGCCGGCGCATCGCCCGCGCCGGTGGTTCGTCGGCGAGATCCCACGCACACCGTCGGGAAAGCCCGCCCGCGCCGAGGTCGCCCGCCGGGTGGAGGACGCGAGCGTCGATGGACACTGATCCCGTCATCGTCGCGGCTCGCCGCACCGCTCTCGCCGTGCGCGGGCGCGGGCTCGCGCGTGTCGACGTGGCCCGGCTCGGCGGGGCCGTGGTCGCCGCGGTCGTCGCCGACGCGGGTGCACCCCCGATCGCCGACGTCGTGATGGGCAACTGCGCGGGCCCCGGCGGCAACCCCGGCCGACTCGCGGCGCTCGCGGCGGGGCTGGGGCCGCTGGTCCCCGGGGGGAGCGTCGATCGTCAGTGCGGCAGCGGCCTGGCCGCGATCGTGGATGTCGCGAACGCGGTGCGCGCGGACGGACGTCGGCGCGTGGCGGGAGGCGTGGAGAGCGCCTCGACCGCGCCCCTCCGCAGCGTCGACGGCGTCGCCTATACCCGGGCGCCCTTCGCGCCCGCGGGTTTCGCCGACCCCGACATGCTGCGGGCTGCCGAGGATCTCGCGCGTCACGACGGTCTCGCGCGAGCACGGCAGGACGCGGCCGCCGAGCGCAGTCACGCGCGAGCCGCCGCGGCGCGAGCGGCGGGCCGCTTCGCCGCCGAGATCGTGGAGGTCGACGGCGTAGGGGAAGACGAGGCGGTGGGAGTCGGCGCGGCAGTCCTCGGCCGCCTGGCGCCGCTCTTCGCCGAGGGCACGGTCACCGCGGGCACCTCGACGCGCATCGGTGACGGGGCGGCGGCTGTGGTCGTCGCCCCCGCGGGATCTGCGCCCGGCCTGGCGGTGCGCGGCGCCGCCGTCGTGGGGTGCGACCCGGCGCTCCCCGGGATCGGCGCGGCGCCGGCGGTCGAGGCCGCCCTGGCGCAAGCGGGTATCGAGGTGGCCGAGGTCTCCGCGTTCGAGATCGTGGAGGCGTTCGCCGCGCAGAGCATCGCGGTGCTGTCGCGCCTCGGGCTCGCCGACGACGATCCGCGCGTCTGCGCCGACGGCGGCGCCCTCGCGCTCGGACACCCGTGGGGCGCGAGCGGAGCGGTCGCGGTCGTGCGGTTGTTCAGCCGTCTCGTGCGCGCGGGTGCGCCCGCGGGTTCCCGGGGCGTGGCCGCCGCGTCGGTCGGTGGTGGTCTCGGTGTCGCCGCGGCGTTCGAGGTCGTGCGGTGACGGGCCCCGCGTGCGTCGCCGACGAGCCCGGCCCCGCGGATGGCATCCCTGCAGGCGAAGCCGTGACCGCCCGCCGGGCGGGGGTGACGCGATGAGCCTCCGCTGCACCGGCCTCGGCGTGCGTCTCGACGACCGCACGGTGCTGCGCGATGTCACCCTCGATCTCGCCGCCCGCACGATCGCGGTGGTGGGCGACAACGGCTCGGGGAAGTCGACCTTCGCTCGCGTCGTGGCGGGGCTCGTCCGTCGCACCGCGGGCTCGCTCGAGGTCGGCGGTCACAACCCCGACGCGGATGCCGGAGCGCACCGCCGCCGCGTCGCCCTGGTGCTGAGCAACCCCGACGCGCAGATCGTGATGCCCACCGTGTCGGAGGACGTCGCGCTCTCCCTCCGGCCCGAGCGACTCGCGCGCGCGGAGCGCGACCGCCGCGTGAGCGAGGCGCTGGCACGTTTCGGCCTCGACGGTCTCGGAGATCAGGCCGCGCACGCGCTCTCGGGCGGTCAGAAGCAACTGCTCGCGCTGTGCGGGGCGTTCGTGCGCCGCCCCGAGATCGTCGTGGCCGACGAGCCGACCGCGTTCCTCGACGCCCGTAACGCGCGGGCCGTCGCCGGCCATCTGCTCGCCGACACCGGTCACACGCTCGTCGTGGTGACCCACGATCTGGCTCTCGCACGGCGATGCGAGGCGGCGGTGCTGTTCGAGGGCGGCCGGGCCGTGGCATCCGGAACCGCGCTCGACATCGTCGACGCCTACGAGCGGGCGTTGTCGTGCTGAGCCTATATCGCCCGGGCGACGGGTGGATGCACCGGATGCCGGCCGGCCCGAAGCTCGCGCTCCTGTCGCTGGTGGCTCTTCTCCTCGCCGCACTTCCCTCGGCGTCGGCAGCGGTGCCGGTCGCGGTCGGTGTGACGGTGGTGCTGTATCTCGGCGCCGGCATGGGGGTGAAGGCGGGGCTGCGGGAGCTCGCTCGGCAAGGGTGGGCGCTGCGCTGGGTCATCGTGGTCACCGCGGTGGGGCAGCTCGTGTTCCTGGGCCCGGAGCTCGCCGCCGTCAACACGACGCGGGTCGCGGCGGCGCTGCTCGTGGTGGGACTTCTGCCGCTGACCACGCGCGTGTCGACGATGCTCGACGCGATGGAACGCGGCGCGAGCGCGCTGCGGCGGCTCGGCGTCGACCCGGTGCGGGCGGCACTCCTGCTCACGGTGACCCTCACGATGATCCCGGTGCTCGCTCGTCTGGCCGTCGAGATCCGGGATGCGCAGCGAGCGCGGGGCCTGCGTCCGTCGCTGGGCCGCAGCGCCCTGCCGTTCCTCATCGTGGCGCTGCGTCACGCCGACGACCTCGGCGATGCGCTCGCCGCGCGCGGCATCCGCTGATCGGTGCCAGATCACACGATCCGCGCGAGATCACCCGTTCTGGAGGCGCGAGAACGGGTGATCTCGGACCGGTCGTGTGATCTCGAGGTCGAGCGGGGGCGGGCGCGGGCGGGGTCAGGAGAGCGCCGCGCGCCCCGCGGCGAAGCCCTCGGCGTACGCCTCGTCGGCGCCCTGGCGGAACATGTCGCGCGCGGGGTCACGGACGATCGAGCGGGCACCGGGCAGGTCGAGATCGCCCACGAGGTCGGCACGTCCGCGCACGATCGCGACGGGCCGGCGCGATGCCTTGCCCTTCACGAGGTCGGTGGCCGCGGCGATCTCGTCGGCCACGCACGGCAGTGTCACGACGAGGGGCCGGCCCTCGGCATCCGTAGTCCCGCGGAGGTCTTCGAAGACGTGGATGCCGGCGGCCCCGATCGCGTGATCGGTCTGCCCCTCCCGCCACGCGCGACCGAGCGTGTCGGTGATGATCACGCCGACCCGGGCGACGGCGCGGAGCCCCTCGGCGAGGTGCCGGGCCGAGGCGTCGGGATCGACGGGCAGCAGCAGCACCGTGCCCTCGGGGGTGTTGCTCGCGTCGACTCCGGCGGCGGCCGAGACGATCCCGAGCGGGTTCTCGACGATCCGGGTCACGTGTCCCGTGGGAGAGGTGCGGGATGCCACGAGGCGCACGGTCTCGCGGGTGATGGCGTCCTCGCGGTCGTCGGCCCGGATGATCCGGCCCTCGGCCTTCGAGACGACCTTGCTGGTCACGACGACGATGTCGCCGTCCTGCAGAGGCTCCCCCAGGGCATCGAGGATCACCCCGACGAGATCGTCTCCCGGGGTGATCTCACGGATGCCGTCGACGGCCCAGACCTGCAGCACGTCAGCGGACGAAGCGCACCTCGGTGAGCTCCTCACCGAGGAACGGCTCCACGTGCGATGCGCCGTCGAGCGCGAAGCCGTTGCGCGTGTAGAAACGGTGGGCGCGAGGGTTGTCGTCGGCGACCCAGAGGTACGCTCCCTCACCGGCGTCGATCGCCGCGTCGAAGAGCTGCTGACCGATGCCGGTGCCGTGGAAGGCGTCGAGCAGGTAGATGAAGTACAGCTCCCGCTCGCGCGGAGCGTCGTCGTCGCGCGCGGGGCCGGATCCGACGAAGCCGACGATCTCGCCGTCGGCGAGGGCGGCGTGCATACGGTAGTCGTCCCCCTGGGAGGCCCAGTGAGTCCAGAGCTCGGCCATGCGGCGGGGCGAGACGGCCTTGAGCGCCGCCTCGCTGATCAGGTGATCGTAGGTCTCGTGCCAACAGGTGGCGTGCACGCGGCCCAGGGCTTCGGCATCCACGTCGCGCACCGGACGGACGACGATGTCGGTTCGGGTTTCGGCAGTCATGGCGCGACTCTACGCGGGGGTCTCGCCAGGGGGAAATCGGCTGCGGGGGCCCGCCGCGTGCGGTACGAGCGGCACTTTGCCAGACGTGCATGCCAGCATGGCGCCCGTGTCGGAACGCCCCCGGTTGACCTCCGTCGAGGCGCGTCTCGACGCCCTCGCGAATCGCGTCCTCGCCGCCGCTCCGGCCTCGGGCGCGAGGGCGCGTCTGGTCGAGTTCGCCGTCTTCGTCCTCAAGCAGGCCTGGGCCTGCGTCTTCGGGGCGGCCTTCCTCGCCGTGGTCCTCGCGGCGAAGCTCTGGTACCCCGCCGACGCGCCGCTCGCGCGCAACGATGCGCTGACAATCGCGGCGGTGCTGATCCAGGTCGTCATGGTCGTCGGACGCCTCGAAACGCTGCGCGAGCTGCGCGTGATCGTCACGTTCCACATCGTCGGCACGGTGATGGAGCTGTTCAAGACCGACGTCGGGTCGTGGATGTACGCCGCCGACGGGGTGCTGCGCCTCGGCGGCGTACCTCTGTACAGCGGCTTCATGTACGCGGCCGTCGGCAGCTACCTGGTGCGGGTCTACCGCCTGTTCGACCTCCGCTTCACGCGCTATCCGCGCCGGTGGCTCACCGCGATCGTCGCGGCGCTGATCTACCTCAACTTCTTCACGCACCACTGGATCGTCGACCTGCGCTGGGTGCTGATCCTGGCGGTGGTCGTGCTCTGGGCGCGCTCGGTGATGCACTTCCGCTTCTTCCGCGGACGATTCCGGATGCCGGTCCTGCTGGCCTTCGCCGGGGTGGCGGTGTTCATCTGGCTCGCCGAGAACATCGCCACGTACGCGGGTGCCTGGCTGTACCCGTCGCAGGTGGGCGGGTGGCATCCGGTCGACGCCTCGAAGCTGACGTCGTGGTTCCTGCTGATGATCGTGTCGGTGGTGCTGGTGACGTGGGTCTACCCGCCGCGCCCGCCCGACCCGGTCGCACAAGGAGAGAACCGTGACGTTGTGGGGTGAGGACAACGCTATGGCAGATTCGTCGTCGCATCACTACGCTCGCCCCTCGTGAACGTCCTCTGGCGCACCCTGCTCATCCTCTTCCGCGCGCGTCGTCGACTGCGCCGTGAGGGTCCCATCGACCCCAACACGGTGACCCGGGTGCGCATCCGCGTGCTGCCGACCGACATCGACCTGCTGCGTCACCTCAACAACGGCCGGTACCTGTCGCTGTTCGACCTCGGCCGGTGGGACCTGCTGACGCGTGCGGGACTCATGTCGGCGATGACGAAGCAGGGGTGGTACGCCGTGGTCGGAGCCGAGACCATCACGTTCCGTCGCTCGCTCGAACTCTGGCAGCGCTTCGATCTCGAGACGCGCATGATCGGTCACGACGATCGCGCGGTGTACCTCGAACACCGCGCGATCGTGAAGGGCGAGATCTACGCGCGTGCGATCATCCGCGCCCGCATCCTGCGTCGAACCGGCGGGACCGTGCCGCACGACGAGCTCTTCGCCGCGGTGGGGCGCCCCGAGGGGCTGCCGGACATCGAGCAGTGGGTGCACGACTGGGCCGACGGCTCGGCGCTGCCGTCGACCAAGCGCCCGGCGCCGAGCGTCTGGGCGTGACCGGCTGACGGCGGTGGCGGTGGCGTCCCGACGCCGACGCACGGGGTGCCGCCGCGTGCCGAGCGGCGGAACGGGGACCAGCGGAGGAGGGATCCGCCATGACCGCCCGCCGCTCGTCCCTCGCCCTCCGCTCGCCCCGCGGGACTCTGCTCGCCCCTCGGGACTCTCAGCGCCCGAAGCGGGCGTCGAGCCAGGCCACCTGACGCAGCCAGTGGCGGTACCCGCCGCCCTCGTGTCCGTTGTACGTGTACTCCTCGAGCGCGGCGTCTTCGGATGCCAGCGCGTGGAACGCCGCGAACACCCCCGAGGGCAGCACGACGTCGTCCA
Organism: Microbacterium enclense; assembly: GCA_038182865.1. Lineage (NCBI taxonomy): Bacteria > Bacillati > Actinomycetota > Actinomycetes > Micrococcales > Microbacteriaceae > Microbacterium > Microbacterium enclense. The sequence continues at coordinate 1,687,866 of CP116226.1, forward strand.
TGAGAGCGACCGAGAACAGGGCCGGAGCCTGAATGCGCCGGGCGAGGATGGCCCCGTCGACGTACGACAGCGTCCGCAGGACGCGCTCCGCGGCGTCGCGGTGCACCGCGAGGAACCGGGTGATCTCGGTGAAGGGCGCCGAGGGCGTCCGCACGATCGCGTTCGGGAAGTCGCAGAGGAAGGGCACGTCGGGCATGACCGCGGCCACCGCGTCGCCCGACAGGGCCGCGGCCGCGATCGCGAGCCCGCCGCCCTGGCTGCCCCCGGTCACCGCGATGCGCGTCGGGTCGACGCCCGCCATGTTCCGCACCTCGTCGACGAGGCGCGTGGCATCCGTGAACAGGCGTCGGTAGTAGTAGTCGCGGGGATCCAGGATGCCGCGGGTCATCACGCCCGGGAAGGCGGCGGCGGAACCGTGCGGGTCGGGGGTCTCGCCGACGCTCCACGTCGACCCCTGCCCGCGCGTGTCCATGATGACGTGGACGTACCCCGCGGCGGCCCAGGCGATCTTCTCGCCCGCCAACCCGCGGCCTCCGCCGTAGCCGATGAACTCCACCACGGCGGGAAGCACCTCGTCGCCGTGCGGACGCACCACCCACCCGCGGATCTCGTCGCCACCGAAGCCGGTGAACGTCAGGTCCTGCACCGACAGCGCACGCACGGGGCCGTCGACCGGGGTCAGGACGGCGGGGCGGGCGGCATCCCGGGCCTCGGCGAGCGTCTCGTCCCAGAAGGCGTCGAGATCGTCGGGGGCGGTGAGCGCCGGGCGGTACTCGCGCAGCAGCTCGACGGGCATATCGGTGAAGGTCTGGGCCATCCGAGGTCTCCATCTGTGAGGGGGCTGCACCGACAGTAGCGAACGCGGCGGGGCGCGGTGCGCCAGTCGCGGCGAGGCTCCGCCGTTCCCGTCTGCGCCACCGAAAGAGGGTGTCCCGACCGCGTGCGCGGCCGGGACACCCTCTTCTCTCAGGCGGTCAGCTGGTCAGCAGGCTCAGCCCGTACGTCTGCAGAATCTCGTTGACCGGCTGGAAGTAGGTCGTGCCACCCGTCGAGCAGTCACCCGAGCCGCCCGAGGTCACGCCCTGCGCCTGGTTTCCGGCGAGCAGGGATCCACCGGAGTCACCGGGCTCGGCGCACACGCTCGTGCGGATGAGGCCAGAGACGGAACCCTCGGCATAGCGCACCGTGGAGTTGTACGCCTGGATCTGACCGCAGTGCCAGCCGGTCGTCGAACCGGAGCGGCACACCGTCGAGCCGACGGCGGCGGCCGTGGAGCCCTTCACCGCGACGGCACCGCCGGCGTAGTCGGACACCTCGCCCACGGGCGAGTGGTTCGGCGTCGCCACCCATGCATAATCGTTGCCCGGGAACGACGAGCCCTGGAAGGTGCCGTAGGTGGTGCTGTCGCCCGCCTCGCCGCAGTGACCGGCGGTGACGAAGCCGCCCTGTACGGCGAATCCGACCGAGCAGCGACTCTGGTTGTTGATGTTGTACGCGATGCCGCCGCGGATGGTGGCGAACGTCTCGGGTGCCTCGACGCCCGTCTGCAGGCGCACGGCATCGGTCGGGGCGTCCAGCGTGGCCACGAAGTCGGCCGCGGCCTGATCGCCACCGGGCACGACGTCGACGACCACGTCGTTGTTCTCGACGTCGATCCACCACGAGGGGATGACATCGGGCACGTCGCTCGCCGCGAGGCGCGCCGCGATCCCTTCGAGGTCGTCGAGCGAGTGTGCCGCGACGACGGGCACCGCGCCGACCGCGGCCGCAGCCGTCTGCGCGCCGTCGGAGGTGACGGCGGCGTAGACGGTGCGCGTCGATTCGTCGAGCCAGGTCCCGGCGAAGGCGTCGCCGGTGGCTGCGGCGACATCGTCGGCGGTTCCGGTGGCCTCGGCCTGGAAACGCAAGACGTCTGCCGCGCCGGCGACGTCGGTGCCGAGCTCGGCCGCCATCGCGTCGAGCAGCTGGGCATCGACACCGTCGACGGCGGCATCGGGCCCGGGAGAGGCGGCGAACGCCGGATTGGCGGCCGCGGTGGTCAGGAACAGGCCGAGGGCGGTGATGCCGACGGCCGCTTTCGATATGCGGTTCACGGGGAGTGACCTTCCATCCAGGGGGGATAAATGGTGGGTACCCACGGATATGTAAACACGGTAGAGACGAAAAGCGAAGGAATTCCTTTTACTTCCTGTTCTGAGTGCAAAAATGCGGGCACGCGCGCGCCTCGACCGATCCGCGGGTTGCGCGGCGGGCCGCCGGGATGCCACGCGCGCGATCCCTAGGCTGGCCGACATGAGCCTCGAAGACCCGCGCACCACCGGTTTCACGCTCTCCTCCGCCGTTCCCGCGCGGGCCGCCGCACGGGCCGCCTCGTTCGTCCCCGCGGCCGGTGAGCCGCGTCGCGCGGAGCTGCCGGTCGACCCGGCGGCCGCGGGATTCGTCGTCGCCGTGGCCGACGGCGTCCTCCGCCCCGAGGGGGCGACGGCCGCTGCGGCCGCCCTGCACCGTCTCGCGGGCGACCTGCCGTCGAGCCTGCCGTGGTTCGTCCGGGGCGCTCTGCAGGTCGGCGGCGCCGTGGCGCCGGTGCTCCCCACGCCGACGGTGCCGCTGGCTCGCCGCGCCGTGCGCGATCTTCTGTCGGGTCTCGCCGTCGACGCGCGTCCGGAGCGTCTGGGAGCCGCACTCTCCCCGTTCCGCGAGCGTGAGGCCACCGCCGACATCCGCCTCGTCGGCCCCGCCGTCCTGGGAGAGTCCTCCGCGCGGCGGCGGCTCGACGGCATCCGGTCGCTGATCGCGCGCGACGACGTCGAGCGCGTGTCGGTGCCCGTGGCCGACGTGGTGGCGGGTCTGTCGCCGTGGGCGTTCGACGCCGACGTGGAGCACGCGGCCGAACGGCTGCTTCCCCTGTTCCTCGACGCCGCCGCCCACGGCACCCACGTGACGCTCGTAGGAGAAGGTCGCGACGACCTCGACCTGACGGTCGCCGTGCTCACCCGCGTTCTGGAGGAACCCCGTCTGCGAGACCTCGCCGCGGGGATCTCGCTGCCGGTCGCCGTGATCGAAAGCCTCGACGCCGTACGGGAGCTTGCCGCGTGGGGGCGGCTGCGCGCGACCGTCTCCGGCGTCCGGCTCACCGTGCGCCTCGACGACGCCCCGCTGCAGACCCCGGATGCCGCGGTCGCGGCGCGACACGGGTGGAGCACGCCCGCGCTGACCCGGCGCGACGACATCGATGCCCACGCGGTGCGCCTGATCGGCGAAGCCCTGGCACCGCGCGGACGCGAGGGTCTCGAGGTGGAGTTCGCCACCGGCGATCCCGAGCGGGCGGCCCTCGCCCTGGCCGTCGCCGAGGACCGCGACGCCTCGCTGAGGCTCGTGGTGCCGGCGACCGCGACATGGGCTCCCGATGGTCCCGCGGTCGTCGCCGTGAATGCCGCCCACCCCGACGACCTCGACACCATCGCGGTCCGTCTCGCGGCGGCGTACGCCACCGTGGTGGCGAGCGCGCCCGATCTTCCCCCCGCCGTCCCCGACGCGGGCGACGCGGAGGCATCGGTCTCGGCCGCGGGCGACGACACCGCGCCGCTCGACGCCCTCGGTGCCGAGCTGCTCCCCCCGGAGACCGTGGCCGTCGCCGCGCGTGCCCGACGAGCGCTCACCGCCGCCGAGGGCCCCGCCCCGACCGGCCGCGTCCCGCAGCGCGGGTCGCTGTCCGCGCCCGCGATCCTGCGCGATCCCGCCGCTGACGGTGCCGACGAAGCCGGGCTCACGCAAGCGGTGCTCGGCATCGCGCGGGAGGCCGCGGCATCCGGTGACACCTCCGCTCTCGGCCCCGACGTGCAGCAGATGCTCTTCGGGGGACAAGCCTTCGTCGACACGGCGGTGTTCTCGGTGCGCGAGAGCGCCGAGCTCGCGGGCGGCGCTCCCGGGTTCCGCAACGTCGCCGACACCGACCCCACGCTCCCCGACGACCGGTCGTGGGCGCTCGCCGCGGTCGCTCGTGCCGACGGGTCGACGGCAGGTGACGCCACGGCGGCCGAGGGGCGGATCGACGACGAAGCGGGTCTCGACGCCGCCCTCGTCCGCGTGCGCGACGCCGCCGCGCCGTGGGGCGCCCTCGCCGCCGCTGATCGTGCGGCCGTGCTGCAGGCCGCCGCGCGCACCCTCGAAGACCGTCGCGCCGAACTCATCGAGGTGCTCGCCTCGGAGGGCGGTGCGCTCGTGGCCGAGGCGGATGCCGAGGTGAGCCAGGCGGTGGATGCCGCCGCGTACTACGCCGCGACCGCGAAGGAGCTCGACCGGGTTCCGGGGGCCGTGTTCGTCCCCGACCGGGTGACCGTCGTCGCGCCCCGCTGGAACGCGCCGGTCGGCCTGTGCGCCGCGGAGACGCTCGCCGCCCTCGCCGCCGGATCCGGTGTTCTGCTCACGCCCTCTCCGCGGGCGCGCCGCGCGGGCGCCGTGGTCGCCGAGGCGCTGTGGGCCGCGGGCGTCCCGCGCGATCTGCTGACCTACGCCGATCTGAACGAGGAGGCCTCAGGGCGCGCCCTGATCGTGCACCGGGGCGTCGACCGCGTGCTCCTCGCGGGCGCGCGCAGCACGGCCGAGCGCTTCGTCTCGTGGCGCCCGACCCTGCCTGTGCAGGCGTTCACCGCGGGCCGCAATGCCGTGATCGTCGCACCGTCGGCCGACCTCGACGAGGCCGTCGCCGACATCGTCGACGGCGCGTTCGCACGTGCCGGTCAAGCGGCCACCGCGGCTTCCCTCGTCATCCTCGTGGGGGCGGTCGCCCGCTCGTCGCGGTTCGCGGAGCAGCTGAAGGACGCTGTCGCGTCGCTGCGCGTCGGCCCGGCCGACGACCCGCTGTCCGACGTGGGCCCTCTCGTGGAAGAGCCCACCGGTGAGGTGCGGCGCGCGTTGACCGTGCTGGGCGATGGGGAGCGGTGGCTCGTGCAGCCGCGCGAGCTCGACCTCGGCCCCGACACCGCGGGCCGGTACTGGACGCCCGGTGTGCGCACCGGCGTGAGCGCCGGGTCGCACCTGACCCGCGCGGCGATCGCCGCCCCGGTGCTCGGCATCCTGCACGCACCGACCGTGACCCGCGCGATCGAACTGCAGAATGCGATCGGCTCGGGCTTCGTCGCCGCGCTGCACACGCGCGACGCGGCCGACCTCGACCTGTGGCTCGACAGCGTCGATGCCGCCGTGCTGCGCGTGAACCGTCCGACCACGGGCGCGGTCGTGCAGCGCGAACCCGTGGGCGGGTGGGGCGAGGCCTCCGTCGGCGCGGGAGCGATGTCGGGCGGCCCGAACCGCCTCGTGACGCTCGGCTCGTGGCGCCCCTCGTCGGGCGGGGCGTCGTCATCGACGCTGCACCTGCGGGGACTCGACAGCCGGATCACCGCGCTCATCGAGGCCGCGCAGCCGACCCTGTCGTACGAGGCGTTCGACTGGCTGCGCCGGGGCGCCCTCTCCGACGCGGTCGCCTGGGACCGCGAGTTCGGTCGGGTCAAAGACGTCTCGCGCCTCGGTGTCGAGCGGAACCTCTGGCGGTACCGCCCCGCTGACGTCGCCGTGCGCGCGACGGCCGATGCCGCGTGGCAGGCGGTGCTGCGGGTGCTCGTCGCCGCAGTGCGCTCCGGATCGACCTTCAGTCTCAGCACGCCCGTCGGTCTCCCCGCGGAGGTGCGGCATCTGCTGGGCGACTCCGGTGTCGCCGTTTCGGTCGAGAGCGATGCCGAGTGGTTGCAGCGCCTGGCGGGCGGCATCCCGGAGCCCGCCGACCCGTCCGCCGCCCCGGCCGCTGACGCTGATGACGCGATGGGGGATGCCGGAGGCGACGCGACGGATCCGATCGCCGAGGTGACGCCGCCCGCCTTCGCGGTGCGCCCCACCCGGGTGCGCCTGGTGGGTCCCGCCGAGACGACCGCCGCGTTGCGGACCGCCGTCGCCGAGACGGTCGCGGGTGATGTGTCGCTCACGGTATACGCCGACGAAGTCACCACCGCCGGACGCCTCGAGCTGCTGCCGTTCCTCCGCGAGCAGGCGGTGTCGATCGCGGCGCTCCGCTTCGGTCAGCGCGACGCGTGGAGCGCCGAGGTCATCTGACGCCGCCTCGCCACGCTGATGGCGTCGTCGGATTCTGCACGACAGCGTGCTCGCCCGCGTGAATCGGTCTCGAGTGTCCAGAACACCCGGACGATTTTCCGAACGGTCCGGGTGTTGTGGACACTCAACGGGGCGAGGGGCGAGGGGCGAGGGGCGAGGGGCGAGGGGCGAGGGGCAGGCGAGGGCGAGGGGCGAGGGGCGAGGGTGCGGGATGTCCGCTCGGCGCGCGAACGCCGAGCGGACCCCGGTCCTACTGGATGCCCTCGCGCACTAGGCGCCACTGCTGGCAGGTGAGCCCGTTCGCCGTCCACTGCTGGGCGACGGCCCCGTCGGCGGTCGAGCAGCCGTCGATCTCGAGCAGCTTCCCGCTGTTGGCGTTCGTGAACGTCCACCACCCGCCGCTGGTCGCGGCGTTCCAATTCTGCGTCGCGTTCCCGGTGGGCCCCCACTGCACGGCATCCACCCCGTCGCCGGTCGCGGCGCTGGGGATCTCGAGGAGTTTCCCGCTGTTGACGTTGGCGAGCTGCGTCGCCGACCCGGTGGGGCGCAGGGTCCAGCGCTGCGTCGCGTTCTCGGTCGGACCCCACTGGCCCACGGCGGCGCCGTCGGCGAGGGAGGCGGAGGCGACCTCGAGCAGCTTGCCGCTGCTGCGGTTGACGACCTGGAACTGGGGGTCGAGGGTGCTCGATCGCCACACGTGCAGCGTGTCGAGCTCGGCGAAGCCCGTCCCCTTGGTGAACCGGACGGTGTTGACCCCGGCGTTGAGGGTCACGGTCTTCTGCGCCCAGGCGTACCGGCCCCAATCGACGGTCGGCGGGTAGGAGATCGTCGAACTCGCGCCGCCGTTGACGCTCACCCCGTGGGTCGACGTACTCCCGCTGCCGTTGTCGTAGCGGACGTTCAGGGTGTACTGACCGGCGGCGGGAACGCGGACGGTGAACTGCACCGCGCTGCCGGCATTGTTGATGTTGCCGATCTTGCTGCCGTTCGATGCCTGTGCGTGCGTGACGATCGTGGCATCCGTGATCGTCGCCTTCTCGGCTTCGTACTGCTGGGCGTCCACGGGGATCGAGCCGACACGGATGTCGTTGAGCCCGGTCGCCGTGTTCTCGACGTTGGTCGCCTGGTAGAGCGTGCGCCCGTCGGTGCCGACGTCCAGACCCTGCGCGAAGCCGCTGAAGTTTCCTCCCTGCGTGTCGCTCGCGTCGTACGTGACGGGCATGGGCAGGCGCTCCCACGCGCCGGCGCCGAGGTTGTAGTTGACGTAGAGGTTCTGACCCCCGTCGATGGCTCCCGATGAGGTGAGGGACCACTTGGATGCCACGATCACCATGCCCTTGGGTCCACCGCCCGGTACCCACTTCACGTACGGCGACGACCCGATCCCGCGTCCGTCGGCGAGGCGGATGGGGGTGCCGATGCTGGTGGTGTCGCCCCAGTTGAGCCCGTCGGCGGACGTCTTGAAGTAGACCGGGGCGGTGTTCTGCGACTGGCTCGGGCGGTTGACGACCTCGAAGGTGGCGATGTATCGGCCGTCGGGGAGCTTCGCGACGGTGATCATGCCGGGGCGATCGCTCTGATTCGGCGGCGCCGACACGTTCGACAGTGCACCCCAGGTCTGCCCGCCGTCGGTGGATCGTCGGTAGGACACGGCCTGGAGGACGCCGGCGGCCTTCTGTCGCTCGTCGGAGTAGTACGCCACGAGGCCCCCGCCGCCGTCGACGGCGAAGGACGGTTCCCACACGGTGGTCGTCGTCGAAGAGGGACTCGGGTCGTAGACCGCCGGGCCGCCGGAGTCGATCGTGCTCAGAAACGACCAGGTCGCCCCCCGGTCGGAGCTCTTGTAGACGACGAGACGGCTGCTCGAGCGGTCTTCCGGCATGATCATCCCGGTCAGCAGGATCGTCCCCGCGGGAAGCGACCCCGATGCCTGGGGGAGCTCGTAGAGGAAGGGCTGCGCGGTGCGCGTGTACCCCGGGAACGTGGTGCTGGGGTCGACGTCGGCGATCTTCGTCCACGATGTGCCGTCGTCGGTGCTGCGGTAGATGGGGTACACCTGCCGGCCGTTCTGCAGCACGAGCTTGTCGAAGGTCACGAGTTGCGTGCCGTTGCTCGTGCCGTTGTTCTTCAGGACCACGATCTTGGCGTAGGTCGTTCCCGCCGGCGTGCCGCCCTCGGGGTTGAACGATGAGCCTGCGGGGGGTGAGTAGACCACTGCGCCGTTGCCGGTGGTGACGGCGGAGGCGGGGGTGGCGCCGAGGATGCCGCCGACGGCGAGCGCGGCCGCGGTGAGCGCGGCGGCGACGAGTCGTGGTCGTCGTCGCGAAGGGGTGGATGGATGGGCCATGTCGTGCTCCTCAGGGGGGTGGCGGCTGCCGGTGCGCGCCCGCGTCGGCGCGGCGTCCCGCTCTGTGCGATGGAGTCTCCACCTCGCGACTACAACGTTGTAGAGACGGGACGACCGTAAACGGCGCCGCGGAGCGCCGTCAAGAGCTCGTTATGCAACGTTGTAGAGTCTCGACGAGACGAGGGGGATGCCATGACGGCGACGCTGCACGACGTGGCCCGCGCGGCCGGGGTGTCGATCAAGACGGTCTCGAACGTGATCAACAACTACCCGCACGTTCGGGACGCGACACGCGAGCGTGTCGAAGCCGCGATCGACGAGCTCCAGTACCGGCCGAATCAGGCCGCGCGGAGCCTGCGTTCGGGGCGCGCCGACATGATCGGGCTCATCGTCCCGGATCTGCGGAACCCGTACTTCGCTGAGCTCGCCGATGACGTGATGCGCGCGGCCCGGGCGCACGGGTTCTCGGTGCTCATCGAGCAGTTCGACGCCGATCGCGACAGCGAGCTCGCGGCCCTGCGCGGAGCGCGACGGCGCGGTCTCGACGGGGTGCTGTACTCGGTGCTCTCCCTCGGGGAAGACGATGCGCCGCTGCTGGACGAGGTCGGCATGCCGATGGTGCTGCTGGGGGAGCGGATCTTCCACTCCGCCCACGATCACGTGACCATGCGCAACACCGAGGCGGCGCGTGCCGCGACCGCACATCTGCTCGCGACGGGCCGCCGGCGGGTGCTCGCCCTGGGCTCGCACCCGGGTGAGGTCGTCGGCTCCGCGGGTCTTCGTCTCCGCGGGTACGAGGCCGCGATCGCTGCGGCGGGACTCGAGGTCGACCCCGCCCTCGTGGTGCCCGTCGACCGCTGGCATCGCATCGACGGGGCCGACGCGATGCGAGCCGTGCTCGACGCCGGGCTGGACTTCGACGGGGTCGTCGCCTTCAACGACTCGATCGCCCTCGGGGCGATGCGCGTGATGCTCGAGCGCGGCATCCGTCTCCCCGAGGAGGTCGCCCTCGTCGGTTTCGACGATCTCGACGAGACGCGGTACTCCCTGCCGGCACTGACGACGATCGATCCCGGCCGGTCGGAGATCGCGCGCGTCGCGGTCGACCTGCTCGTCGGACGCATCACCGGCGACGCCGAGGGGGAGCCGCGCGAGATCCTCGCCGATTTCCGCCTGGTCGAGCGCGAATCCACGACGCGCTGAGATCCGTCGCTTGACAACCCGGGGTGGTCGGGCGATCATCCATTTACAACGTTTACCTCCATCGTTGTAAATTACTCGTGCACCACGGTCGGCACCCGAGCCGAAAAGACGACGCAGTCACACGAAAGGCATCGAAGATGATGAAGCGCACCACCTCCGTCCTCGCGACGGTGGGCGCCGCGGCCCTGCTCCTGGCAGGATGCTCCGGCTCGTCCGCCCCCGCGTCCGACGGTCCCACCGAGATCACGTTCTGGCACGGCTACACCGAGGCCGACGGCAAGGTCCTCGACCAGATCGTCTCCGACTTCAACGCCTCGCAGCAGCAGTACACGATCACGACCGAGACGAAGACCTGGGCCGTCATCGACGACACCCTCCTGCCCGCGCTGAGCTCGAAAGAAGGACCGCAGATCGTGGCGATGCCGGCCGAGCGCATGCCGGTCTACGCCGACCGCGGCGCCTTCGCCGATCTCAGCGACTTCTACGGCTCGGCCGACAGCAACACCGCCGACCTCGTCTCCCAGGCCGTCGACATGGTGACCGTGGGCGGTACCCCCTACGGCGTGCCGACCGGGTTCGTGCCCCTGGCGATGTTCTACAACAAGGCGCTCTTCACGGCCGCCGGCATCACGGAGCCGCCCGCCACCTGGGACGCCTGGGTCGCGGATGCCAAGAAGCTCACCGTCGACGAGAACGGCGACGGCACGCCCGAGCAGTACGGCGTCGCGATCCCCGATCACGCCACGGTGGCCAACGGCCTCTGGCCGAGCCTCCTGCTCAGCGGGGGCGGTCAGATCGTCGACGGCGACAAGGCCGTGATCGACTCGCCCGAGAACGCGAAGACCATCCAGTACTGGACCGACGCGATCACGAAGGACAAGATCTCGCCCACCGGTCTCGACGGCATCGCCGCCGACCAGTTGTTCAGCTCGGGCAAGGCCGCCATGCACGTCGGCGGTCCCTGGATGGCATCCATCGCCAAAGACAACAACATCGACTACGGCATCGCCGCCCTCCCCGCGGGACCCGCCGAGCAGGCCGCCTCGGCGATCGGCGTCGCGATGGGCATCACCGAGTCCGCGGACGACCAGCAGCGTGCGGGCGCCGAGGCCTTCTTCTCGTACTTCTTCCAAAAGGTCGTCGCGACCCAGTGGTCGCTCGGTTCGGGATGGCCCCCGCTGCGCAGCGACATCCCCGCCAGCGCCGTGGAGTCGAACCCCGTCGTGGCGGCCCTCAGTGAGATCGCCCCGACCGGACGAGCCCTGCTGCCCGGTGTCGTGAACAGCGTCGACGTCATCACCGACATCGACGAGCTCACGCAGAAGGCGGTCGCCGGCGGCGACGTCGCCGAGCTCCTCTCGACGGCCCAGAGCAAGATCCAGCAGGCCGTCGCGCGATGACCGCACGGGAGGGGCGCCCGCGTCGCCCCTCCCGTGCCTTCGCCCTACCCGCCTCCCGAACAGGACGACCATGACCACTCACGCTCCGAGCGCGCCGCCCCGACGGCGCGGGGCCTACCGCCCGCCGGCACCGCTCGGCGGACGCGGGCCCCTGCGCCACAGCCCCCGCCACCGCCTGACGGTGGTCGCGTTCCTCACCCCGGCGATCGTCATCCTCACGGTGTTCGTGGCGTGGCCCATGGTGTCGGCTCTGCGCCTGTCGTTCACGGATGCCAGCGGCTTCGGCCGCGAGAAGTTCGTCGGCCTCGAGAACTACGCACGGGTCTTCACCGACCCCGACATCCTGAGCGCCATGGGGAACACGGCCCTGTACGCCGTGCTGTTCACCCCGATCGCCATCGCGCTGGCGCTCGCTTTCGCGCTCCTGCTGAACAACCCGCTGCTGCCGCTGCGCGGTCTCTTCCGCACCGCCTTGTTCACCCCGTTCATCGTGTCGCTGGCGGTCGCCGCCTTCGCGTGGTCGTATCTGCTCGACCCGCAGATCGGTCTGCTGAACTACTGGCTCCGAGGCCTCGGCATCCAGCTCGGAAACGTCCTGCAGGACCCGACTCTCGCCATGCCGGCCGTCGTGCTGGTGGCGGTGTGGAAGAGCTTCGGCTTTTACATGGTCATCTTCCTCGCCGGGCTCCAGGACATCCCCACGAGCCTGTACGAGGCGGCCCGCGTGGATGGTGCGAGCGCCGGGCAGCGCTTCCGCAGCATCACGTTCCCGATGCTCGGCAACACCATGGGCTTCGTCGTCATCGTCGCGCTCATCGCGGCCCTCCAGGCGTTCGACCAGATCTACGTCATGACCGGCGGCGGCCCCTATGGCACCACGCAGACGATCGTCATGGAGATCTACCAGTCCGGCTTCCGCAAGCTCGAGCTCGGCTTCGCCTCGGCCCTGTCGTACGTCCTGCTGCTCATCACGCTCGTCCTGAGCCTCACCCAGTTCCTCTTCTTCTCACGACGAGAGAAGGATGCCGCATGACCGCCCTCGCTCCCGCCCCGGTCTCCGCGGCATCCGTGACGCCCGCGCGTCGGGTCTCACCGCTGGCACGTCGTCGTCTCGTATCGGTGATCCTGCTGATCGTCGTGGCCGCGGCGACCCTGGTGCTGATGCTGCCGATCCTCATCATCGTGTTCACGGCCTTCAAGCCTGTCGCCGAGGTGAACGCCTACCCGCCGACGCTGCTTCCCGGTCAGTGGACCCTCGACAACTTCGCGCGGATCTTCACCGAGCTGCCCTTCGCCCGTCTGATCGCCAACAGCTTCGTCTTCGCGGGAGGGGTGACGCTGTTCGCCCTGGTGTTCGACTCCCTCGCCGCGTACGCCCTGGCCCGCCTGGACTTCCGGGGCAACAAGATCTTGCTGATCGCGATCATCGCGAGTCTGATGATCCCCTTCCAGGCCACGCTGATCCCGATCTACCAGCTCGTGTCCGACCTCGGATGGGTCAACTCCTACGCGGGCCTCATCGCCCCGCGGGCGGCCGATGCCTTCGGCATCTTCTTCCTGCGGCAGTTCTTCCTGTCGCTTCCGCGCGATCTCGACAATGCCGCGCGCATCGACGGGGCGAGCGAGCTGCGCATCTTCCGCAGCATCGTCCTGCCCAACGCGGTGCCGGCGCTGTTGACGCTCGGCATCTTCACTTTCGTCAACAACTGGAACGACCTGCTGTGGCCGCTCGTGTTCACGACGGATTCCGAGATGGGCACGGTCACGTCCGGCTTGACGCTGTTGACGGGACCGGGCGGGATCATCCCGCAGGGCGTCATGATGGCGGGCTCGCTCATCGCGGTGCTGCCCCTGGCCATCCTGTTCCTGGTGATCCAGCGACGCTTCGTCGAGAGCGTCGGAACGTCGGGATTGAAATGAGAGAGACCCCCATGTCGACGACCCCCTGGTATCGCGACGGCCGGCTGCATTTCGGTGCCGGTATCGAGAACACCTTCGTGCCGCAGGAGCGTCCGGGCGAACGCGCCATCGACGAGTACGCCCTCACCGAGCACTACGACCGGTGGAGCGAAGACCTCGACCTGGCGGTGTCGGTGGATGCCGAGTTCCTCCGCTGGGGGATCCCCTGGCACGTCGTGTCTCCCGAGCGCGGGAGGTGGGACTGGTCGTGGACCGACCGGGTGCTCGACGGCTTCGCCGCGCGCGGCATCCGTCCGATCGTCGATCTGCTGCACTACGGCACCCCGACGTGGATCGAGGGGGAGTTCGCCCACCCCGACTACGCCTCGTTCGTCGCCGAGTACGCCGCGCGCGCCGCGGAGCGGTACCGCGACCTGGCGACCGACTACACCCCCGTCAACGAGCCGATGCTGCACGCGCTCTTCACCGGTGAGTACGCGTATTGGCCGCCCTATCGCACGGGGCCGGGGGGACTCGTGGAGATCTCGACCGCGATCGCGCGCGGGTTCGTCGAGACGCAGCGGGCGGTGGCCGACGTGCTGGGCGCGCGCGCGACGTTCGTGCACGTCGACGCGTCGATGCGCTACGTCGGCGACATCGACGCGCCCGAGCATAGGGAGACGGCCGAGCGGTACCGCCATCAGGCGTTCCTCGTCGAGGATCTCGTCACCGGTGCCGTGGGGGAGCAGCATCCGCTCCTCCCGCTGCTGCGCGCGCACGGCACCTCCGACGAGACGCTCGCGTGGTTCGCCGAGAACGCCGTGCAGCCCGACGTGATGGGCGTCAACTACTACCCCCGGCACTCGACGGAACTGTTCGAGAGCGGCATCCACCACTCCGGTGGCTTCGCCGACCCCCGTCCCACGCGCGACGACGGCGTCGAGGGGCTTACCGAGATGCTGCGCATCTACGCCACCCGCTACGGCGCGCCGGTGATGCTCGCCGAGACGTGCGTGACCGACGACGTCGCCACGCGCCTGCGGTGGCTGGATGCCTCCGTGGCCGCTGTCGAGGGGCTTCGAGCCGACGGCGTCGATGTCGTCGGCTACACGTGGTGGCCGCTGTTCGACATGTACGAGTGGACCTATCGGCACAGCGAGGAGCCGCGGTCCGCACACCTTCTGACCATGGGGCTGCACGACCTCGTGGAGACCGAGACCGGGCTCGCGCGCCGCCGCAACCCCGTCGCCGACCGATTCGCCGAGTACGCATCCCGAGGAGCACGATGACCACCGCCCGCCTGACCCTCGACCCCCGCTTCCCGATCGGGGCCGTCCGTCGCCGTCTGTTCGGCGGTTTCGTCGAGCACCTCGGCCGCCACGTCTACGACGGCATCTACGAGCCCGGCCACCCCGAGGCCGACGACCAGGGCTTCCGCCGCGACGTGCTCGAGCTCGTGCGCGAGCTCGGCGTCTCGACGATCCGCTACCCCGGTGGCAACTTCGTGTCGGGCTTCCGGTGGGAGGACAGCGTGGGTCCGCGCGAACAGCGCCCCCGCCGCCTCGACCTCGCGTGGCACTCGACCGAGACGAACGAGATCGGGCTCCACGAGTTCGCGGACTGGCTCGACAAGGCCGGCAGCGACCTCATGTTGGCCGTCAACCTCGGCACCCGGGGCGTCCTCGAGGCCCTCGACCTGCTCGAGTACAGCAACGTCCCCGGGGGCACGACCCTCTCCCAGCAGCGCATCGACAACGGTCGGGCGGAGCCGTTCGGCGTCCGCGTGTGGTGCCTCGGCAACGAGATGGACGGTCCCTGGCAGCTCGGGCACCGCTCGGCCGAGGACTACGGCAAGATCGCCTCGCAGACCGCGAAGGGCATGCGCCAGCTCGACCCCTCGATCGAGCTCGTGGTGTGCGGCTCGTCGGGGGCGTCGATGCCGACGTTCGGGGAGTGGGAGCGCGTGGTGCTCGAGCACACCTATGACGACGTCGACATGATCTCGTGCCACGCGTACTACCAGGAGCACGACGGCGACATCGACTCGTTCCTCGCCTCGTCCGTCGACACCGACCGCTTCATCGAGGCCGTCGTCGCCACCGCCGACCATGTCGGTGCGGTGCGCGGCAGCGCGAAGAGAATCGACATCTCCTTCGACGAGTGGAACATCTGGTACCAGACGCGCTTCCACGACGTCGACCAGCTCACCGGCGTCGAGAACTGGCCCGTGGCCCCGCGTCTGCTCGAGGACGTGTATTCGGCCCTGGATGCCGTGGTCTTCGGCAGCCTCCTGATCTCGCTGCTCAAGCACGCCGACCGCGTGGCATCCGCCTCCCTCGCCCAGCTCGTCAACGTCATCGCCCCGATCATGACCGAGCCCGGCGGACCCTCATGGCGCCAGACGACGTTCTTCCCCTTCGCGATCACCTCGCGCCTCGCGCAGGGAGACGCCGTGCGTCTGCAGGTCGAGTCGCCGCTCATCGAGACCTCCACGTTCGGCGCGGTCCCGGCGGTGGATGCCGTCGCCACCCACGACGCCGAGACCGGGGAGAGCGCGATCTTCCTCGTGCACCGCGGGCGGGGCGAGGCGGTCGAGCTCCAGATCGACGTCGCGGGCCTCGGAGACGTCGAGATCGTCGAGGCGCACGTGCTGCACGACGACGACCCCTACGCGCGCAACACGCTCGAGCACCCCGAGCGCGTGCAGCCCCGGACGCTCGAGACACGGCTGGCGGACGGCATCCTGCACGTCACGCTCCCGCCCATCGCGTGGGCGGCGCTGTCGCTGCGGCGCATCGGCTGACGCCGCGGACGCAGAAACGCCCGTTCCCCGCAGAATCCGTGAGGAGAACTGCGAGGAACGGGCGTTTCTGCGAGGTTCGGCCGGGGCCGGGGCCGGGGCCGGGGCCGGGGCCGGGGCCGGTCAGGCCAGCTGCGCGCGGCGCTCGGCGAGCTGGTCGAAGGTCGCGAACGACTCGGCGATGGGGCTGCCCGTGAAGTGGCCGACCCAGCCGTCGTCGTCGTGGAAGAAGCGCACGCTCACGTAGTGGGGAGCGGTGCCCATGTCGAACCAGTGCGTGGTGTTGGCCGGCACCGAGATGAGGTCGCCCGCCTCGCAGTAGACGGCGTGCACCTTCTCGTTCGCGTGCAGGTAGAACACGCCGGCGCCCTTGGCGAAGTAGCGGTCCTCGTCGTCGTCGTGCTGGTGCTCCGACAGGAACTTCTGCCGCGAGGGGGTCTTCACCTCGTCGTAGTTCTCCTGGGCGGGGTCGAGGGCGACCACGTCGACCAGCGTGTACCCCTCGCGCTGCTTGACCTCGCCGATCTCGTCGGCGTACAGCGCCAGGACCTCGTCCTGCGAGGCGCCGGAGGGCACGTCGCGGATCTCCCAGCGTGAGAAGCGCGCGCCGAGCTCGGCGAGCGCGTCGCGGATCTCGGTCTCGTCGGTGGTCTCGAGGACGGGGCTGGTCGGGTCGGTGTCTTTCCAGACGGTCAGGAGCGTCACGGCTCCTCCTCTCGAACGAAGGCGGATACCCCTGATTGTCGCGCCGTTGCGGCAGCGGAGGGATCGCCGGTCGGCGTCGGCCGTAACAAAGCGCAACCTCGCAGCATCCGGCTCATCCGCCCCTGCTTTACTGCTCGACGGCCGTCCGACGCACAGCACTCGGCGACCGCCTCCGCACCCGCTCCCGCCCGAAGGGGACCCCGTGTCCGTTCGATCCCACCGCTGGGCCGCGCTTGTCGCCGCTACCGGCATCGCCGCCCTCGCCCTCTCCGGCTGCGCGCAGCAGAACACCGCGGCCCCCGCGGCCTCGGCCGCTCCCGTGCAGAAGGTCGAGAACCTGCCCGCGCCGTTCGACGGTGCACCCGTGAAGGTCGCCCTCGTGCAGCAGTCCGGCGCCGGGGACTTCTTCACCGCGTGGACGGCCGGCGCGAAAGCCCAGGCCGCCGCGATCAACATCGACCTCACCGTCTACGACGCCCGCAACGACAATGCCAAGCAGGCGTCCGATCTCGAGCAGGCGATCGCGGCCAAGCCCGCCGCGATCATCGTCGACCACGGTCAGACCGACACGATCGAGTCGCACGTGCACGACGCGGTGGCCGCCGGCATCCCCGTGATCGTCTACGACCTCGCCCTCAACGACCCCACCGGTGTCATCGTGACCTCGCAGTCCGACGCGTCGATGGCGCAGGGCGTCCTCGACCAGCTGGTCGCCGACGTGGGCGACGGCGCCAAGGTGGGCCTGGCCAGCACCGACGGTTTCGCTCCGCTCGAGCGCCGGAAGAAGGTGTGGGACGAGGTCGTCGCCGAGCACAACCTCGACCAGCTGTTCTTCACAGGCAAGGTCACCGAGTCGACCGCGACCGACAACATCCCGCTCATCGACGCCGCGCTGAAGGCGAACCCCGGGATCCAGGCGATCTTCGCGCCCTACGACGAGATCACGAAGGGTGTCGTGCAGGCCGTGCAGCAGAACAACCTGCAGGACAAGGTCAAGGTCTACGGCATCGACATCTCCAACGCCGACATCGAGGTCATGACCGCCGACGGCAGCCCCTGGGTCGCCACGAGTGCGACCGACCCCTCCGCGGTCGGTGCGGGTGTCGTGCGCGCCCTGGCCCTCTCGCTCGCCGGGCAGCTGAACGAGACGAGCGTGCAGTTCCCCGCGATCACGATCACGCGCGACTTCTTGCTCGAGAAGGGCATCACCAACGTCGCTCAGCTGCGCGAAGCGGAGCCGTCGCTCCTGCTGAGCGACACCGTGGTGGCCGACTGGCTTCCCGCGATCTCGGGATGACCTCACCCCTCCACGCCGACGCCGCTCGGGCCGACGACACCCCCGTCGTCCGCTTGAGCGGCGTCGGCGTGCGCTTCGGCAGCAATCAGGTGCTGCGGGACGTCTCGCTCGCGCTGCGCCCCGGCACCATCACCGCGCTGCTCGGGACGAACGGCGCCGGGAAGTCCACCCTCATCGGGGCGATCTCGGGCGCCAACGCGGCGTACACCGGCGAGATCGCGGTCGGCGGTTCGACCCAGCGACTGGGGTCGCCCGCGCGAGCCCGCCGCGCCGGCATCGAGACCGTGCACCAGCGCATCGCGGACGGGATCGTCGCGGGTCTCAGCGTCGCGGACAACCTCGGCATCACCGACCTCGCGCAGGGCGGACACCGTCTCGTCCGTCGCGCGACCTCGGAGCGTGTGGCGCGCGCCGCCCTCGAGCGGCTGGGCCTGTCGTGGTCCGACGAGGTCCTTCGAGCGGATGCCGCGCGCCTGGGCACCTCCGACGCCCAGCTCGTGGTGCTTGCGCGCGCCCTGCGCTCGACGCCGCGTCTGCTGATCCTCGACGAGCCCACCTCGGCCCTCACCGCGGCCGAGGCCGATCGTCTCTTCGCGGTTCTGCGGGTCCTGCGCGACGAGGGGCTGGCGATCCTGTTCGTCAGCCATCGCTTCGGCGAGATCGAGCGGCTCGCCGACCGCATCGTGGTGCTCCGCGACGGACGGATCGAGCTCGAGGCGGAGCGTCCGTTCGACTGGCACGCGGCGCTTTCGGCGATGCTCGGCGTCCCCACCGAACTCCAGCAGCACGTGGAGGAGCCGTTGCCGGCGGCGGCCGAAGTCCTCGCGGTCGAAGGGGCGCGCCTCCTCCCCGGGAGCGCGCCGCTCGATCTCCGGGTGCACGGCGGCCAGGTCACCGGCATCCTGGGTCTGCTCGGGGCGGGCAAGACCGAGCTCGCGGAGCTCGTGACGGGGGTGCGCGCGGACGCCGCGGCCCGTCTGCGGCTCGACGGAACCGAGTACCGCCCCGCCGACCCCGGAGCCGCGCAGGCCGCCGGCGTCGTGCTCGTGCCCGAGGACCGCCAGCGTCAGGGCATTCAACCCGGGTGGTCGATCGCCCACACCGTCGGCCTGCCGGTGCTGCGGACGCTGTCGCGCTTCGGGGTCATGACCCCGGGCCGCGAACGCGCGGCCGCCGCCGCCGTGGTCGCGGACTACGACGTCGTCACCCCGTCGATCGAGACGCGTGTCGACGATCTCTCGGGCGGCAATCAGCAGAAGGTCGTGGTCGGTCGCTGGCTGCGGACCGAACCGCGTGTCGCCGTTCTCGACGAGCCGTTCCGCGGCGTCGACATCGGCGCCCGCCGACGCATCGGCGCGGCCGTGCGCGAGCGGGCGACCACCGGCGCCGCCGTGCTCGTGCTCTCGAGCGATGTCGACGAGATCCTCGAGGTCGCCGACCGCATCGTCGTCCTCGTCTCGGGGCGCGTCGCTCTCGATACCCCCGCCGGCAGGCACGACCGCGCCCGCATCGTCGCGGCGCTGCTCGACGACCCCGGCCACCGGAAGGAAACCGCATGACCACCGCTCTCGCTCCCTCGCAGCCGAGCGTCGGATCCCGCATCGTCGACGGGGTCGCGAAGTGGGGCTTCGTGGCCGTGACGGCGGTGCTCATCGTGTTCTTCGCCGTCACCCAGCCGGCGTTCGCCACCCCCGAGAACATCTTCGGGATGCTGAAGTTCATCGCTCCGATCGGCATCGCCGGTCTCGGGGTGACGCTCGCGATGACCGTCGGCGGCCTCGACCTCTCGGTCGGCGCGAACGCGGGGTTCGCCGTGTCGATCGCCGCGTGGACGATGGTCATCGGCAATCAGGTCGGCGGGATCGCCGTCGGCGTCGTGCTGCTCTCGGGAGCGCTCATCGGGGCGATCAATGCCGCGCTCATCGTCTTCGCGCGCATCCCCGACCTGCTCGCGACCCTCGCCACGATGTTCACCGTGGTGGGGCTGAAACTCATCATCGTCGACGGCAAGTCCATCTCGTCGCAGATGACCCTCGACGACGGCACGACCGCTCCCGGACGCTTCACCCCCGACTTCGTGTGGTTCGACCGCGGCGCGATCGGACCGGTGTCGGTCCCCGTCGTGCTCTTCCTGGGGCTCACGATCGTCCTGTGGTTCGTGCTGGACCGCACACGCTGGGGCCGTGCACTGTTCGCGGTGGGATCGAACCCCGAGGCCGCGCGCCTGGCCGGCATCCGCGTCACGGCGTACCGAGCCGCGGCGTACATCGGTTGCGGCATCCTGGCCTCCATCGCGGGGCTCGTGCTCGCGGCGCGCATCGGCCAGGGCGACGTCACGGCCGGCAACAGCCTGTTGCTCGATGCCGTCGCCGTCGCGCTCGTGGGGGTCTCGGTCCTCGGAATCGGACGCCCGAACGCCTGGGGCACGGCGCTGGGCGCCGTGCTGATCGCCGTCATGGTCACGGGCTTCTCGATGATGGGGCTGCCGTACTACATCCAAGACTTCGGGAAGGGACTCGTGCTGCTGGTCGCGCTGCTGTTCAGCTTCACGTTCCGCCGCCGCAAGACCACCATCGTCGCCGGGAGCACGACCGCATCATGACCGAGACCCTCACCGATCAGCTCACCGTCGAGACGGTGCCCGCCTATCTCTCCGCACGCCCGCACCTGGCGGGGCCGGTGGATCCGGCATCCATCGTCTCGGTCGTCGAGGTCGGCGACGGCAATCTGAACCTCGTGTTCATCGTGACGGATGCCGCCGGGCACGGCGTCGTGGTGAAGCAGTCGCTCCCGCACGTCCGGGTCGATCCGTCGTGGCCGCTGACGCGCGAGCGCGCGGCGCGCGAAGCGGTCGTGCTCGGCGCGCACGAGAAGATCGACCCCGCGCACGTGCCCGCGTTCTACGGTTTCGACGTCGAGGCCCTCGCCCTGTCGATCGAGGACCTCAGCGACCACGCGGTGTGGCGCGGAGAGCTGATCGCGGGGCGCGTGCATCCCTACGCCGCCGCCGAGCTGGGCCGCTACGTCGGCGCGATCGGTTTCGCGACGAGCGTGTTCGGCACGCCGGGGCCCGAGCGCCGCCGCCGGATCGCCGAGGCGACCAACCCCGAGCTCAGCGAGATCACCGAGGACCTCGTGTTCACCGAGCCCTACGTCGATCACGAGCACAACGGCTGGCTCCCGGCGAACGACGACGATGTGCGCGAGCTGCGCGCCGACCGCGCGTTCGTCCGCGAGATGGGGCTCGCCAAGCAGCGGTTCCAGGAGAGCACGCAGAGCCTGATGCACGGCGACCTGCACACCGGATCGGTGTTCGTGCGCGCCGAGGGGGCGTCGGTGCGGGCATTCGACTCGGAGTTCGGCACCTACGGTCCGACCGGTTTCGACCTCGGCGCCGTGTGGGCGAACCTCGTGATCGCGGCGGCTCGCGCCCACGTGCTCGGCCGTTCCGCCGATGCCGAGACCCTGCTGCGTCTCCCCGTGGAACTCGTCGACGCGTTCGAGGTCGAGTTCCGCCGCCGCTGGCCCGACCGCGTCGACCCGCGCGTGTACGGCGACGACGTGCTCGAGCACACCCTCGCGGTCGTGCGATCGGATGCTGCCGCCTACGCCGCGGCGAAAGCCGTGCGGCGCATCGTGGGGTTCTCCAAGGTCGCCGACATCCAGACCCTGCCCGAGCCCGAGCGGGCTCTCGCGTCGCGCCTGGTGCTGCGCATCGCGCGGACGCTCGGCACCGCGCGCCTCGAGAACGCCGACCCGCGCGTGCTCGCCGAGCGCACGGTGGAGCTGCTCGGCTGACGCGGGGGGCGTGGCACACGCCGTGCGTCGCCGGCGGGCGGAGTTGGCGTGCGGTGTCGGCGCGGTGTCGGCCGACGGTGTCGGTGTCGGTGTCGGTGTCGGTGTCGGCCGACGGTCGGCGGCATGGGCCGCGCATAAACGCGATCCGCTCACATAAACGCGGGGAGAGCGTGTTTATGCGCGCCGATCGCGTTTATGCGTGTGGCACCGGTTCGCTGCGCCGGCAGGTCGGGGACTCCGCCCCGCGCGGATGCCGGGGCTCAGCGCGTCGCGACCGCGAAGCGCAGCAGCCACTCGGTGATCTCGAGGTGGCGGCGCGCGGCGGCGACGTCGGTACCCCACGCGTAGATGCCGTGGCTCGCGACGATGAGCGCGGGCACCTCGGGCACGTCGGCGGTCGCGGGGCGATAGACCTCGTCGAACCAGGCGGCCTCGACGGTCATGTCCTGGTGGTTGCGGATCACCGGGATCGTCACGGTCTCGTCGTGGGCGAGGTGGCCGATGCCCTTGAGCATCTCCATGTCGCGGATCTCGACGCCGCCCGGCCACCGGTGTCCGGCGACCACGGCGTCGAAGGCGTGCACGTGGAACACCGCTCCGGCCCCGGTGCGCGTCGCGATGTGGGCGTGCAAGCCGGCTTCGGCCGACGGCGGCCGGTGATCCTCGGGGTCGATCGCCGCTCCCGCGCCGTCGATCAGCACGATATCGCGCTCGGTGAGCTCCGACTTGTCGAGGCCGGAGGCCGTCACGGCCAGCACGAGCGGGTCACGATCGACGACCACCGAGAGGTTGCCCGAGGTGCCGCGCATCCAGCCGTACCCCGAGAACCGCGAGGCCTCGGCGGCGAGCGCGGCCCCGGCCGCCCGGACGCGATCGGGAGCCGGCAGCGTCATCGGGTGAGCTCGATCTCGTCGAAGGAGGCCGCCGCGTCGGCACCGAAGTCCGACCCC
Source organism: Microbacterium enclense (assembly GCA_038182865.1). NCBI lineage: Bacteria > Bacillati > Actinomycetota > Actinomycetes > Micrococcales > Microbacteriaceae > Microbacterium > Microbacterium enclense. The sequence goes on from CP116226.1 coordinate 1,710,370, forward strand.
GCCCACGGCTCCCCGGCGCGGTCCAGCGCGACGACCTGCCACCCGGCGGCGCGCGCCGCGGTCACCTCATCGGGGTGGTCGGTGAGGAAGAGCGCGCGCTCGGCAGCGACGCCGAGAGCGGCGGAGATGCGCTCGTAGGAGGCGGCCTCCTTCTTCGGGCCGGCGCTGATGGTGTCGAAGTAGCCCTCGATGAGCGGGGTCAGATCGCCTTGCGGGGCGTGACGGAACCACGGGATCTGCGAGGCGATCGACCCCGACGAGTACACCGCGAGACGGATGCCGCTCTCGTGCCATTCCCGCAGGCGCGGGGGCACGTCGTCGAAGAACTGCGAGTGGATCTCGCCCGCGGCGAAGCCCTCGGCCCAGATGATGCCCTGGAGCGTCTTCAGCGGTGTCGACTTGACGTCGGATGCCATGAGCCCGCGGAGCGCCTCGGCGACCTCGGCGTCGGTGGCATCGGCATCCAGGCCCGTCTCGGCGATCGCGGCGGCGCGCGCCGAACGGACCGTGTCGTCGTCGCGGCCGAGCACCTCGTCGAGGCGGGGACGGGCGTAGTCGTACAGGTCGCCCAGGATGAATCCGGCTTCACTCGTGGTGCCCTCGATGTCGAGCACGACCAGGTCGGCGGAGATAGGGGTCATTCGGGGTCCTCGTCGGGGCGGGCGCTCACGGGGCGGAACGCGATGGTCTCGGGCTGAGCGGTGGATGCCACGGGCGCGGGGTTCTCGCGCGAGCGCCGGCGGCGCAGCGCCGGGGCCGGGCGGTCTGCGGCGCGCGCGTCGGGATCGGTCGAGAAATGCTCGCCCACGCGGCCGGGTTCGAAGGTTCCGCGGCTGGTCGCGATGCGGGTCACCAGGCGCGGCGGGGTGACGTCGAACGCGGGGTACCAGGCGTCGGTGACCAGCAGGCTGGCGGTCCGTCGCCCGAGTACCTCGAGCACCTCGGCCGGATCGCGGTCTTCGATGACGATGTCGTCCCCGGTCGGCGCGCCCGGATCCGGGGCCTCGACCATCGCGTAGTACGGGATGCCGAACGCCGCCGCCGCGGCCGCGTGCGCGAGCGTGCCCACCTTGTTCACGACGGAGCCGTCGAGCGCCACGCGATCGGCGGCGGTCACCACGGCGTCGATCGGCCCCGACCCGACGCCGCGCGGCGACGAGAGAGCGGCCGCGGCCATGCCGTCGGTGATGAGAGTGACGCGCTGACCGAGTTCGCGCAGCGAATGGGCGGTGAGGCGGGCCCCCTGGAGGTACGGCCGTGTTTCGGTCGCGATCCACTCGATCTCGCGGCCGGCCTCGCGCGCGGCGGTGACGAGGCCGAAGAGGTAGGCGTCGGCCCAGCAGTGCGTGAGGATGCGCGCGGATTCCGGCAGCAGCGACAGCGTCGCCCGTCCCAGGCGCAGGCTCGCCTCGCGGTAGTCGCGCTCGACCGCGACCGCCGCGTCGAGGGTGCGCTGCACGAGCTCGTCGGTGTCGGCGCTGTCGCGGCCGGCCTCGAGGATGCGGGCGACCGCGTCGCGCGGGTGAGCGTTCGTGGGACGCGCGGTCGCGAGGGCGCGGCCGGCGCGGCCGAGGGCGGTGCGCGCCTCCCCGAGGGGCAGCGTCCGCACCTGGAGAGCGGCGAGACCCATGCCCGCGCAGGCGGCGTACAGGGGGCCCGAGCTCTGCGTGACCATGTCGCGGATGGCCGTGGCGACCTCGTCGGGGGTGGTGGCATCCACCCAGTCGACGCGGGCGGGGAAGACGCGCCGATCGAGGATGCGGACGACACCGGCGGTCTCGTCGAGGACGACGGAGTGCTCGAGGGTGGCAGAGGTGGACATCCCGGTCATCTTCCCACGCGCCGCCGGGCGCGGGCCGTGCGTAACGTCGCGCGACGAGAGCGGGGAGGCGCGATCGACAGCCCGCGCGCGCCCGCTCGCTCCCGCCCGCACCCGCGTGCGAGAATGGCCGCGGCGTGCTCGGACCGACCTTTCCCCGCACGGTGCCTCCGCACCGACGGGTCGAAGGGCCACCGGGCCCCAGGACAGCGTCCGCCGCACCTTTTCTCCGAGGAGCAGAGATGTCCGCTACCCCCATCGCCACCACCGCCGAGGCCACGCCCACCGAGCGGGTGCAGCAGCACCGCCGGTACCTCATGTGCCGCCCCGAGCACTTCACGGTGAGCTACAGCATCAACCCGTGGATGGAGCCCTCGCGGCCCACCGACACGAAGCTCGCGATCGCCCAGTGGCAGTCGTTGTACGACACGTACACGCAGCTGGGACACGAGATCGAGCTCATCGATCCGCTCGAGGGTCTGCCCGACATGGTCTACACCGCCAACGGCGGCTTCGTCATCGACGGTGTCGCCTACGGCCCGAAGTTCCGCTTCCGCGAGCGTGCGGCCGAGGCTCCCGCGTTCATCGACTGGTTCGCAGCCAACGGCTTCGAGGTCGCCGAGCCCGTCGAGGTCAATGAGGGCGAGGGCGACTTCCTGCTCGTGGGCGACACGATCCTCGCCGGAACGGGCTTCCGTTCGACCGGCGACAGCCACCGCGAGGTCGGCGAGGTCTTCTCTCGCGAGGTCGTCTCGCTGACGCTGACCGATCCCCGGTTCTACCACCTCGACACCGCGATCGCCGTTCTCGACCCCGTCGAGGGCCCCGGCGGCGTCGACAAGGCCAACATCGCCTACCTGCCCAACGCGTTCGACGAGCAGAGCCAGGCGATCCTGCGCGAGCGGTACCCGGACGCCATTCGGGTCTCGGATGCCGACGGCGCGGTGTTCGGCCTGAACTCGGCGAGCGACGGCAAGAACGTCATCATCTCGCCCCGTGCCGTGGGCTTCGAGGCGCAGCTGCGCGAGCGCGGCTACACCCCCGTGAAGGTCGACCTGTCGGAGCTGCTGCTCGGCGGCGGCGGGATCAAGTGCTGCACACTCGAACTGCGCGGTGGTGCCCGATGAGCGCGACCCTCGACAACCTGGGCCTCGCGCTGATCGAGGCCGAGAGCGCGCACCTCGCCCACAACTACCACCCGCTGCCCGTCGTCGCCGCGCGCGCCGAGGGCGTGTGGATCACCGACGTCGAGGGCAAGCGCTACCTCGACCTGTTGTCGGCGTACTCGGCCCTGAACTTCGGCCACGGGCACCCCGCGATCCTCGCCGCTGCCCGCGAGCAGCTCGAGCGCCTGACGCTCACGAGCCGCGCGTTCCACAACGACAGGCTCGGTCCGTTCGCCACGGCGCTGTCGCAGTTGTGCGGCAAAGACCTGGTCCTGCCGATGAACACCGGTGCCGAGGCCGTCGAGACCGGCATCAAGGTCGCTCGTGCGTGGGGCTACCGCACGAAGGGCATCGCCCCGGACGCCGCGACGATCATCGTGGCGAACGGCAACTTCCACGGCCGCACCACGACCATCGTCGGCTTCAGCGACGACCCCACGGCGCACGACGACTTCGGTCCGTACGCGCCCGGCTTCGTGCACGTGTCGTACGGAGACGCGGATGCCATCGCCGCCGCCATCGACGAGAACACCGCCGCGGTGCTCCTCGAGCCGATCCAGGGCGAGGCGGGTGTCGTCGTCCCGCCGGACGGGTTCCTGCGCCGTGTTCGCGAGATCTGCACCGAGAACAACGTCCTCTTCATCGCCGACGAGATCCAATCGGGGCTCGGCCGCGTGGGCGAGACGTTCGCGTGCGACCGCGAGGGCGTCGTTCCCGACGTGTACCTCCTCGGCAAGGCGCTGGGCGGTGGCATCCTGCCGCTGTCCGCCGTGGTGGCGAACGACGACGTGCTCGGCGTCATCCGCCCGGGCGAGCACGGCTCGACGTTCGGCGGCAACCCGCTCGCCGCGGCGGTGGGCCTGCGGGTCGTCGAGATGTTGGCATCCGGAGAGTTCCAGACCCGCGCCAAGGCCCTCGGCGAACACCTCGAAGCGGCTTTGCAGTCCCTCCTCGGCCACGGCGTCAGCGCCGTGCGCATCGCGGGCCTCTGGGCCGGCGTCGACATCGACCCCGCCTACGGCACGGGCCGCGAGATCGCCGAGAAGCTCCTCGCACGCGGTGTGCTGGTCAAGGACACGCACGGGCAGACGATCCGCATCGCCCCGCCGCTCACGATCCGCGCGACCGAACTGGACTGGGCGGTCGAGCAGCTCCGGCACGTTCTGTCCGCCTGAGGGTCGACGCCCGAGATCACACGATCCGGTCGAGAGCACCCGCCCGGCGCGTGCCGATCCCCGTGATCTTGCGCGGTTCGTGTGATTTCGGGGCGGGGAGCCGTCAGGCGACGGAGATCGTGATCTCGTCCCAGCCGGTCGCGCCGTCGGGGGCGGGGGCCGCCCGGTCTGAGGTCTGGGTCTGACCGTCGGCGGAGACGGCGCGGCAGCGCACCGTGTGCGAGCCGCTCGTGGCGTTCCACGGCAGGTTCCACTGCACCCAGGTATCGGCCGAGATCGCGCTCGCGAGCGTGGCGGGTTGCCAGGCGCCGTCGTCGATCTGCACCTCGACGCCCGCGACACCGACGTGCGTCTGCCAGGCGACGCCCGCGATGACCGCGCGGCCGGCGGCGACGCGCGCCCCCGCGCGCGGGACGTCGATGCGCGACTGGAGTTTGACCGGCCCCCGCTCCGACCATCCTCGTGACGTCCAGTAGCCTTCGGCGCGGTCGAAGCGCGTGACCTCGAGCTCGGTGACCCACTTGGTCGCCGAGACGTAGCCGTAGAGTCCCGGCACGACCATCCGCACGGGGAAGCCGTGCTCGATCGGCAGCGGCTCGCCGTTCATACCGATCGCCAGGAGGGCGTCGCGGTCGTCGGTGAGGGCCTCGAGAGGACTGGATGCCGTGAACCCGTCGATCGACCGGGACAACACCATGTCGGCCTCGGCTGTCGGCCGTGCCCGGGCGAGCACGTCGCGCAGGGGCACACCGAGCCAGCGGGCCGTTCCGATGAGGGAACCGCCCACCTCGTTCGACACGCAGACGAGCGTGGCGACCGTCTCTTTCTGTGGAACGGCGACGAGGTCATCCCACCGCAGCACGACCTCCTGCTCGACCAGTCCGTGCACGCGCAGCGTCCAGGTGGCGGGGTCGACCTGCGGCACCACCAGGGCCGTGTCGATGCGGTAGAAATCCGCCGCAGGGGTGATGACGGGGGAGAGGCCGTCGATGCCGAGTTCCGCGGCGGCCGGCACCGGTGTCGTGGTCGCCGGGGTCGGCAGGCGCAGCGCGGAGCGCACCGCGCTCACGGCGCGCGCGCCGCCGCTCAGGGCAACGGACCCGATGGCGGCGAGCGCACCGGCCATCACCGCGACGCCGGAGAGCGCGAGGACCCCGCGGCGGGTGGGTCCGTCAGCGGTCTCGGGGGGCTCGTCCGGCGCGGCGGAGCGTCGCCGGAGCCGGCCGATCAACAGGGCGGCGACCACGGCCGCAGCGATCCCGGCGACCAGTGAGGGCAGCGGAGACAGCAGGCCGGCGTCCGCTCGGGTGGCGGCGACGACGGCGCCGACGGCACCGAGCGCGACGAGGAGGACGCGGCCCCACGGGGGCCGACGCGCCTCGACCACTCCCGCGACCCCGGCGACCGCCAGCAGCAGCACCGCGATGCCGACGAGGAGGGCGACCTTGTCGCCCGTGCCGAAGAGGCTGATGGCCAGGTTTTTCGCCCAGGAGGGGGCGATGTCGATCATGCCGCCGCCGATGACCGCGAAGGGGCTCGCCGAGGGCGAGAGGACGGCGGCCGCGAGCTCGCCCAGCCCGGCCCCCAGCACCGCGGCGGAGATCGCCGCGACGACCGCCGGGAGGTCGCGGGTGCGGGAGCGCGCAGGGGTCACGAACGGAGCTTAAAGACCGTGGGCGACCCCGGCGTCGTCACCGTCGGAACTCACAGCCAACCGGCATCCCCCCGGATCAGACCAGAGTGTCCACGCCCGCCAGCGGAAGGGACGTGTCCCAGACGCGGGCGGCCTCGCTCAGGTCGCTGAGCGGTCGGTAGAGCGCGTGGGTGCCGGGCGCCCCGCCGAGGTGACCGGGGCCGGTCGGGCCGTAGAGCACATCGCTGCGCGGGTCGTCGGTGGTCGACGCAAGGAGAGCAGGAAGGGCGGCGGTGGTGACCGTGCCGACGAGGAGACCGCGCGCCGACAGCCATCGGATCACGCGCACACCCGTCGTGTCGGCGGCGCGCCCGATCTCGGGGCGCGCAGCGAGCAGGTTGGTGGGCGCGACCCCGGGGTGCGAGAGCACACTGCGCAGGCCCCACCCCTCACGCCGTGACCGTTCATCGAGCTCGCGGGCGAACAGGCCCAGGGCGATCTTCGACGCCGCGTACGCGCGCTGCCCGTTGTAGTCCCGAGCGCTCTCGAGGTCGTCCCACACGATGCGGCCGCGCGCGGCCGCGACGCTCACCTGGGTGACCACGCGTGCCCGTCCGGCTTTCAGCAGCGGGAGCAGGTGCCCGACGAGGGCGACGTGGCCCAGGTGGTTCGTCCCGAACTGCAGCTCGTGGCCGTCGGCGGTCGTCTGTCGCGCCGGAGGGGTCATCACCCCGGCGTTGTTGACGAGCAGGTGCACCGGCATCCCGTCCTGGCGAAGGGTCGCACCCAGGTCCGCCACCGAGGCGAGCGACGAGAGGTCGAGATCGCGGATCTCGATGCGCGCCCCCGGGTGACGATCCCGGATGCCGCGAGCCGCGCGCTCGCCCTTCTCGCGGTTGCGGACGGGGAGGACGAGCACGGCCCCGGCGGCGGCGAGGCGCTCGGCGATGACGAGTCCCATGCCGTCGCTGCCCCCGGTGAGTACCGCGCGGTGGCCGGTGAGGGACGGAAGGGGGAAGGCGATGTCGCGGGTCATGGGGTCTCCTGAGTCGTCGGTCGTCTCAGCATCACGCGATCGCTCCGCCGGAGGCAGGGCCTGTCGATCCCCGGCTCACGGATCCGTGGACACCAGAGGGGGATCGGCGCGCCCTCGTTCGCGCGGGCCGCGGACGGTAGACAGGACGTCGTGATCGATCGAGCCGCGCTGGCGGATTTCCTGCGCACCCGCCGAGAGGCGTTGCAACCCGAAGACGTGGGGCTTCCGCGGGGAGCGCGCAGGCGGACCCGGGGACTGCGCCGCGAGGAGGCTGCCGCCCTCAGCCACATGTCGACCGACTACTACGCACGGCTCGAGCGCGAACGCGGACCCCAGCCGTCGGAGCAGATGCTGGCATCCATCGCCCAGGGTCTGCACCTCTCGAGAGCGGAGCGGGATCACCTGTTCCGGCTGGCCGGTCACGTGCCCTCGGATCGCGGACTCGGCGGGGAGCACATCAGCCCGGGCCTGCTCCGCGTGCTCGACCGCCTCGACGACACCCCCGCCGAGGTCGTGACCGAGCTCGGTGAGACGCTGCGGCAGTCGCGACTGGGGGTCGCTCTGACCGGTGACGCCGGCCTCCGCCGCGGCCCGATGCGGAGCCTGGGATACCGGTGGTTCGCCGACCCGGCATCCCGCGCGCTGTACGCCCCCGACGACCACGTCTTCCTCAGCCGCCTGTTCGCGTCGGGCCTGCGGGAGATCGTCGGCCGGCAGGGTCCCGGATCACGCGCCGCCGATCTCGCCGACGATCTGCTGAGACGCAGCGGCGAGTTCCGCGAGCTGTGGGCCCGTCACGAGGTGGGACTGCGGCCGAAGGACACGAAACACTTCGTGCATCCGAGCGTGGGCGAGATCGAGGTGCACTGCCAGACGCTCGTCGACCCGGGGACGAGCCACTCCCTGTTGGTCTACACCGCCGCTCCGGGCAGCGAGAGTGCCGAGAAGCTCCGGCTGCTGGCCGTGGTGGGCCCCGCGCTTCCCGCGCTCCCCGCGTGAGGGCCGCGTTCTGTCGCGGAGATCGCCCGGCGGCGACGGTTCACGGCGAGTCGCGAGTAGCGTGCTGAGCATGCGAGAGAACGTCGCCCGGGTGCGCCGCCCGGCCACCGAGGAGACTCCGGCGTTCGATCTCACCTACGTGCGGTCGGGGCCCCGCGGAGCAACGCCCGTGCTGGTGATCCCGGGAGGTCCCGGCCTCGCCTCGGTGTTGCCGTACCGGGGTCTGCGGCGGTGGGCCGCGCGGGGCGGCCTCGATCTGATCATGGTCGAGCATCGCGGAGTCGGGCGCTCGCGCACCGACCTCGACGGCCGCCCCCTTCCCCCCGCCGCGATGCGCGTCACAGCCGTGCTCGACGATCTCGCGGCGGTGCTCGACGCCGAGGGGATCGATCGCGCGGTGATCGTCGGCTCCTCGTACGGCAGCTATCTCGCCATGGCCTTCGGGGCTCGGCATCCCGAGCGCGTTTCCGCCATGCTGCTCGACTCCGCCCTGCAGTCGGCGCACGACATCGACATCGAGCGCGATCGGCTCCGTGAGCTGTTCTGGGATGCCGACGACGACATGGCGCGAGGGGTGAGACGCCTCATCGCGGCGGGTGTCTCGGAGCGCGTGGTGCTCGACATCGTGCGCGCAGCCTACGAGCTCGGTGGCACCGACCTCATGCACCCGCTCGTGCGGCATCGGCCCGGCTTCGCCTGGAGAGCCCTGGGTGCGTACGCCACGCGCGACGGCTCGATCGCCCGGATCCCCGGCATCTACGAGTTCGACCTCGTCGGCACGATCGCCTTCCGCGAGTTGGGGTACGGCGGCACCCCCGACGGTCACCCCCTTGACCCCGCGCGCACGTACCTTCCGCTCGCGCCGCGCTATCCGGCGTTCGCGGGGGAGCCGTACGACCTCATCGAGGCGGTGCGCTCCTTCGACTGGCCACTCGTCGTGCTCTCGGGCGACCGTGACCTGCGCACGCCGTCCGCGATCGCCGAGCGCGTGGTCGCAGCGGCTCCGGATGCCACCCTCGTGCGCATCCACAACGGCCACAGCGCCCTCGACACCCACCCCATGGCGTTGCTGAACGCGGTGCGGCGGCTCGTCCGCGGGCAGCAGGACCGCCTGCCCGGCGACGAAGCGGCCCTGAACCGCCTGCCGCGGAAGGGCCTCTCCGCGTCGTTCCCGGCTCTGCTCCTGCACATCGCCCACCTCGACGCCCTCCTGCGTTCGCGCGTGCTGCACCGCTGATTCGCAGTGCCGGGGTCGCGGCATCCTGTCCGCGGCGTGCCGTTCGGCAGCCGGGCGTGGGCCGTCGCGCGGAGTCGGGTGGCGCCGCGCCGTTCCGCCCCGGTCGGTGGGCGGTGTGTCGTCGGAGGACTCCGCACGACGGCCCGCCCCCTCGGTGCGGCGGAACGGGCGGCCCGGTGCGTCACTGTCCGGAACGGGTGGCGGTGTCAAGGATCTGCCGGAAGACGACTCCGCCGCCGAGGCTGAGGGGGTGACCGTCGGCGACCATCCCCCCTCTCCCCTCCTCGTGCCGCCCGACACGCCCGACCTCGATGACGTCCGTTCCTCGTTGGAACGAGCGGATGCCATCGACGACCTCGGCACCGACCTCGCCGCCACGCTCGCCTGGGTCACCCGCGTCGAGCCCCCGCGCTCGCTCGCGGCGCGGTGGGAACTGCTCGCCTCGGTCGCGGCGCGCGACGTCGCCGCGGCCCGCGTGCTGGAACCGCACCTCGACGCGCTCGCGATCCTCGAGGAGGCTGCCGCGGCGGGGATCGATGTCGCCCTCGACCCGGGCGGATCATGGGGCGTCTTCGCCGCCGAGGGGCCAGGCGTGCGTCTGGAGGCGCGACAGGTGGCCGGCACGTGGACGTTGCACGGCACGAAGCCGTGGTGCTCTCTCGCCGCCGATCTCGACCGTGCGCTCGTCACCGCCTGGATCGACGACGACCGCCGGCAGTTGTTCGCCCTCGACCTGCACGACACCGCCGTGACCGCACGCTCGGGGCCCTGGCACGCCCGCGGACTGGATCGGGTCGTCAGCGCTCCGATCGACGTCGACGGCGCGGCGGCCGTGCCGGTGGGGGATGCCGGGTGGTACCTACGCCGCCCGGGCTTCGCCCACGGCGGGGTCGGTGTCGCGGTGTGCTGGTGGGGTGGGGCCGTTCCCCTCCGCGACGCCCTCGCGGCGGCTGCGAAGGAAGATCGCGCCGACCAGCTCTCCCGTGTGCACCTCGGCCGCGCCGACGTCGCTCTGTGGGCGGCACGCGCCGTGCTGGGGGAGACCGCGACGGTGTTCGGCGCCGGAGGCTCGGCATCCGAGGGTCTGCGGGCGCACCGGGCGCGAACGGTGGTGGCCGATGCGGTCGAGACCACCCTCGCCGAGGCGGCCCACGCGCTCGGCCCGTCGCCGCTCGTCGCCGACGAGGCGCACGCGCGCCGTGTGGCCGACCTCCAGGTCTACGTCCGACAGCACCACGGCGACCGCGACCTCGCGAGGATCGGCGGCGACGTCGCAGCGGGGAGGGGCGCGTGGTGAGCTTCGACCACCGTGACCCCGGCACCGACGAGGGCATCTGGGCCGACGCGCTCGCGCGCGACCTGCCCGCTCTCGCCCTCGACGTCGACCGTGTGATCGTCATGGCCGCGCACCCCGACGACGAGAGCCTCGGGGCGGCGGGACTGCTCGCGACGGCGGTGGCCCGTGGCATCCCGATCGACCTGATCGTCGTGACCGACGGTGAGGGGTCACACCCCGACTCCCCCACGCACACCCCCGCGACTCTCGCGCTGCGCCGGCGCAGCGAACTGCTCGAGGCGGCCGAGATCGTGGGTCTCGACGATCCGCCCATCTTCCTCGGCTTGCCCGACGGGGGGACCGACGGGCATCGGGATGCCATCGCCGCGGCGCTGCGCGACGCCCTCGACCGTGCGGGTGCGCACCGCGTGCTCGTGCTCTCCCCGTGGCGCGGTGACGGTCATCGGGATCATCGCGTCGTCGGCGAGATCGTCGAGGAGGTCTGTGCGGCGCGTCGCGTGCGCTCCCGCGCGTTCCCGATCTGGCTCTGGCACTGGGGCGACCCCGACGACGTTCCGTGGGACCGCGCCGAGCGCGTGGCCCTCGACGTCCGGGCTCGGGATGCCAAGACCCGAGCGCTCGCCGCGCACGCGAGCCAGATCCTCCCGCTGTCGCCCGCGCGCGGTGACGAGGAGATGATCCACGCGCGCATGCGCGCGCATTTCGACCGCGACACCGAGGTGTTCTTCGCGCCCGCCCCCGTCGAACGCGCCACCGTCGGGCAGGACTACTTCGACGACATGTACGCCCGGCACGACGACCCCTGGGGCTTCGACTCGCGCTGGTACGAGGAGCGCAAGCGCACTGTGCTGCTCGCTGCCCTTCCGCGTCGCCGCTACCGGTCGGTGTTCGAGGCCGGGTGTTCGACGGGCGCGCTGACCGCGCAGCTCGCCGACCGCGCCGACCGCGTACTCGCCGTCGACCTCGCGACCGCGGCCCTCGACCGCGCTCGCCGACGGCTCGCGGGTCGAGCGAACGTCGAGCTGCGTCGCGCCACCCTCCCCGCGGACTGGCCGGAGGGGCTCTTCGACCTCGTCGTGCTGTCGGAAGTGGCCTACTACTGGGCCGGTGCGGATCTCGACCAGGGGCTGACGGCGAGCGTCTCCGCGCTGAGCGCCGACGGGCACCTCGTCGCCTGCCACTGGCGGCATCCGGTCGAGGAGTACCCCCGAAGCGGCGACGACGTGCACGACGCGCTCGCCGCTCGACCCGACCTCGTGCGCCTCGTCCGGCACGAGGAGGAGGACTTCGTGCTCGAGGTCTACGGCCACCCGGGGGCGCGCTCCGTGGCGACCGAGGCGGGACTCGTGCCGTGAGGGCGGTGGCGGTGGTGATCCCCGCGCACGACGAGGAGGCCCTGATCGGCCGGTGCCTCGCGTCGGTGACGCGGGCCGTGGCGCACGCCCGCGAGCGTGAGCCCGACCTCGTCACGGCGACCGTGGTCGTCCTCGACGCGTGCACCGACACGACCGCTCCACAGGCGCGCCGTTGGCCCGTCGAGACGGTCGAGATCACGGCCCGCCGCGTGGGGACGGCCCGCCGGATCGGCATCGCCCGCGCGCTGTCGAGCCTGGACGCGGATCCCCACGACACGTGGATCTCGATGACGGATGCCGACACCGTCGTGCCCCGCGACTGGATCACGCACCAACTCGACCTGATGGAGGCCGGGATCGACCTCGTCCTCGGGACCGTGCGCCCCGATTTCGCCGACCTCAGCGCCCGCCACGCGGCCTACTGGCGGGCGACGCATCACCGGGGGCGGCCACCCGGAAACGTGCACGGAGCCAACCTGGGCGTGCGCGCGAGCGTTTACGCCGAAGCCGGCGGCATCCCGGATCTCGTCGAGCACGAAGACGTCGCTCTCGTCCGGGCGGTCCGGGCCCTCGGGGCGCACGAGCGGGCGAGCGACGTGCACGAGGTCGAGACCTCGGGCCGGTTCACGGGGCGGACGCCCGGTGGCTACGCCGCGTTCCTCGCACGGGTGCACGCCTGGGTCGACGCGCCGCCGCTCGCCGCTCCGGGCGCCTGACGCATCGGCCGGGGGCTCGTCAAGCACCTCTGTCGTACGGGGGTCGCCGCGCAGACTGGCCATCCCCCCGGAAAGAGAGGCATCACCATGAAGGCACTGACCTGGCAAGGCAAGCGCAACGTGAGCGTCGAGGAGGTCCCCGACCCGGAGATCCTCGAGCCCACCGACGCGATCGTGAAGATCACCTCCACCGCGATCTGCGGCTCCGACCTCCACCTCTACGAACTCTTCGGACCGTTCATCGACAAGGGCGACGTGCTCGGCCACGAACCGATGGGCGTCGTCGTCGAGGTCGGATCTGCCGTGACGACCCTCGCGGTCGGCGACCGCGTCGTCGTGCCGTTCAACATCTCGTGCGGGTACTGCTTCATGTGCCGACGCGGTCTGCAGTCTCAGTGCGAGACGACGCAGGTACGCGAGTACGACAGCGGAGCAGCGCTGTTCGGCTACACGAAGCTGTACGGCCAGGTGCCGGGCGGTCAGGCCGAATATCTGCGTGTGCCGCTGGCCGACTACAACCACATCCGCGTCGGCGACGACCTGCCCGACGACCGCTACCTCTTCCTCAGCGACATCGTGCCGACCGCCTGGCAGGGCGTGCAGTACGCGAACGTCCCCGAAGGCGGCACGCTCGCGGTCATGGGCCTGGGCCCGGTCGGGCAGTTCGCGGCTCGCATCGGCGTGCACCTCGGGTACCGCGTGCTCGCTATCGAGCCCGAGCCGGAGCGCCGCGCGATGGCGGAGCGCCACGGCGTGCTCACCTACGACCTGACCGACACGGTGGTCGACGAACTGATCGACCTCACCGAGGGGCGCGGGGCGGACGGGATCGTGGATGCCGTCGGCATGGAGGCCCACGGAAACGGCGGCATCAAACTGGCCCAGAACGCCGTCGGGCTGCTGCCCGACGCCCTGGCGCAGAAGCTCATGGACAAGGCCGGTCTCGACCGCCTCGCCGCGGTCTACGCCTCGATCGACCTCGTGCGCCGCGGCGGCACCGTGTCACTCAGCGGCGTGTACGCGGGCGAGGCCGACGTGCTGCCGATGAAGACGATGTTCGACAAGCAGCTCAACCTGCGCATGGGGCAGTGCAACGTCAAGCGCTGGATCGATGACCTGTTGCCGCTCGTCGAAGACCCCGCCGACCCGCTCGGTGTGATGGACCTCGTGACCCACCACGCCCCGCTGGAGGACGCTCCCGGCCTTTACGAGACGTTCCAGAAGAAGGAAGACGGCTGCATCAAGGTCGTGCTGCGCCCGGGGTCCTGAGACTCCGCTCGGGTACCGTCGCGCGGAGTCCGGCGGTGACACGCCGGGCCGGGGTCGTCTGTGGCGGCGTGTCGGCGGCGGACTCCGCGGGACGGCTCGGGTGCGGCTGCGAACTCCGCAGGACGGTTCATGTACCGTCCTGCGGGGAACGGCGGTGACACGCCGGGCCGGGGTCGTCTGTGGCGGCGTGTCCGCGGCGGACTCCGCGGGACGGCTCAGCGCCGCCGTGCGGACGACCCGGATGCCGGGAGCTACACGCGACCCGCGTGCACGGCCTCGAGGGCCTCGGCATCCGCCTCGCTCATCCCCTCGATCGGCTCGCCGTTCCAGACGATGTCGTCGCCGAGGGCGGCGAGGATCTCCTTGCGGTCGCCGTGCGAGATCTTGGCGCCGTGGACGATCGTGGCCGGGCTCCACAGCATCGCGGCATCGTCCCACCATCCGGCGCCCACGTCGCGCACGTGCAGCAGGTCGTGCAGCGTCTTCGGCAGGTGCTTGAGGGGTTCGGTGAACGCGTCGGCGAGGACCGCGAGGGTGATCTGGCGCTCGGTCCCCGGGATCGCGACGACCGGCTCGGAGAGCTCCCCCTGGATGGCCTTCGAGACCTCGTCGGCTTCGAGCAGGATGACGCCGTTGGTGGGGCGCGGGTTGCACTCGATGATCTTGTAGTCGGGCGCGGCGTCGGTGCCGTGATCGACGAAGTCGAAGGAGATCTGGCCGGTGAAGCCGGGGTCGAGGGTGTCGACGAGCTGCTGCGTGTAGCGCAGGGTGTCGGTGCTGTCGACGGCGATGAAGGCGATCGCGGTCGAGTGCGCCCACTGCTCGGCGGCCTTGTAGGTGGTGTGCGCCTGCACCTTCCCGTCGACGACGACGCTGTACGTGCAGACCATGGGCCCGTCGACGAACGGCTGCACGAGCCAGGGCTGCTCGGGGGTGGGCACGCACTCCTCGACGGGGATCTTCCCCGCCAGCGGACCGGTGTTGGTCAGCAGGCCCACGCCGCCGCGGGAGAACGCCGCGCGGGCGAAGTAGCGCGGGAAGCTGTCGATCGCGGTCCGCAGTTCGTCGGGGGAGGTGACGACGACCGTTTCGGGGATGGGCACGCCGGCATCCTGAGCCAGGCGCTGGAAGCTCGCCTTGTCGTGCAGCCGAGCGAGGTCGCCGAAGCTGCCCGCGAACAGGCGCACGCTCGACGGCAGGTCGGCCACGCGGGCCGCGAGGTAGAAGACCTCCTCGAACGTCGGGATGATGACGTCGATGTCGTGCTTCTCGACGTAGTCGCTCACGGACGCGATGAAAGCGTCGGTCTCGAAGCGCGGCGACGGGGTGGCCAGGTGGCCGGCGAGGAAGCGCGAGTGGTTGCCGACCGCGCCGTCGTAGGTGTCGCTCGCGAAGACCGTGTGGCCCACGCTCCCGAGCTTGCGGATCAGGTCGAGGGCGAAGGTGTTACGGGAACTGGTGACGAGCACGCGCATGGAGGCACCCTTTGTCGTGGCGGCGGACGTTGGGCGTCACTCTATCCATCGTCTGCGTCGCGTGCGGGGGAAACCTTCCCGCAACACGCCCCTGAGTAGAGTCGTCGCATGGGTGACCTGTTCGACGGTTACGGCTCCACGCTGGCGCCGCGCAAGACCGCTTCCGGCGTCCCGGCGTACGACGAGATGTTCGGCAACCCGGCTGGTCCGGGCGACGCCGCACCGTCTCGCAAGGCGTACCGGGAGCTGTACCAGACGCTTGCCAAGATGACGCAGGAAGAGCTGCGCGGGCGCACCGAGTCGCTCGCCAGCTCGTACCTCGCGCAGGGCGTGACCTTCGACTTCGCGGGCGAGGAGCGGCCCTTCCCGCTCGACGCGGTTCCCCGCGTCATCGCGTACGACGAGTGGTCGCGGATCGAGGCCGGCGTGAAGCAGCGCGTGCGCGCGCTCGAGGCGTTCCTCGACGATGCGTACGGCAATCAGCACTGCGTGCGCGACGGCATCCTTCCGGCCGGTCTCATCTCGTCGTCGCAGTACTTTTACCGCCAGGCCGCCGGCATCCGCAGCGCCAACGGCGTCCGCATCCAGGTCTCGGGCATCGACCTCATCCGCGACGAGCACGGCGAGATGCGCGTGCTCGAAGACAACGTGCGCGTGCCCTCGGGCGTCAGCTACGTGATCTCGAACCGCCGAGTGATGGCGCAGACCCTGCCCGAACTGTTCGTCTCGATGCGGGTGCGCCCCGTCGGCGACTATCCCAACAAGCTGCTCGCCGCTCTCCGCGCGTCGGCCCCGCCCGGGATCGACGACCCGAACATCGTCGTGCTCACCCCCGGTGTCTACAACTCGGCGTACTTCGAGCACACCCTGCTCGCACGCCTCATGGGCGTCGAGCTCGTCGAGGGACGCGACCTGCTGTGCATCGGCGGCAAGGTCTTCATGCGCACCACGCGCGGTCCGCAGCGCGTCGACGTCATCTACCGTCGCGTCGACGACGACTTCCTCGACCCGCTGCAGTTCCGCGCCGACTCGATGCTCGGTGCCCCGGGGCTCATGCTCGCCGCGCGCCTGGGCAACGTCACGATCGCCAACGCCGTGGGCAACGGTGTCGCCGACGACAAGCTCCTCTACACCTACGTGCCCGATCTCATCCGGTACTACCTCGCCGAGGAACCGATCCTCAAGAACGTCGACACCTGGCGCCTCGAGGATCCGGGCGCCCTCGAAGAGGTGCTCGATCGCCTTCCCGAGCTCGTCGTCAAACCCGTCGACGGTTCCGGCGGCAAGGGGCTCGTCGTGGGTCCGGATGCCTCACCCGCCGAACTCGAGAAGCTCCGCCAGCGTCTTCTCGCCGACCCCCGTGGGTGGATCGCGCAGCCCGTCGTGATGCTGTCGACCATCCCCACGCTCGTCGAAGACGGGATGCGACCGCGCCACGCCGACCTGCGGCCCTTCGCGGTGAACGACGGCGACGACATCTGGGTGCTGCCGGGCGGACTGACCCGCGTCGCCCTGCCCGAGGGGCAGCTCGTGGTCAACTCCAGCCAGGGCGGCGGATCGAAAGACACCTGGGTGGTCGGCGGGTCGGCTCCCTCGCACGTCGAGTACGGCCAGGGCCAGGGAGTGTCGGGGCTCGTCGCCGACCAGGCGGCGGTGACCGAGGCCATCCCGATCATCTACGACGGCCAGCCCGCTCCCGCCACCTCGCCCCGCGACCCGCGGGCCGGTGGCCGTGAGCAGCAGGAACAGCAGCAGCAGGCCGACCGCGGCGAGGTCCAGCACGGACCGCAGGCCGAGCAGCAGCAGCAACAGGCGCTCCCGGTGGTCTCGGACCCTTCGACGAGCTCAGGGTTCTCGACGAGTGCGGAGTCCTCGGTCGCGCCCGCGGGTGACGGACGGGAGCAGGGATCATGCTGAGCCGCATCGCGGAGAGCTTGTTCTGGATCGGTCGCTACATCGAGCGCAGCGACGGCACCGCCCGCATCCTCGACGTGCACCTGCAGCTGCTCCTCGAGGACCCGTGGATCGACGAGGACACCGCGTGCCGATCGCTGCTGAGCGTCATGGGCTCGGCCCTGCCGGAAGACGTCGACAGCGTCCGCCGCAACGATGTGCTGGCGCGCCTCGCCGTCGACCGGATGAACCCCTCGAGCATCGCGTACTCGATCACCGCCGCGCGGGAGAACGCCCGTCGCGCGCGCGAGATCGTCTCGACCGAGCTCTGGGAGATCCTCAACACGACGAACTCCCGGATGCCGCGGCGCCTGCAGACCGACAAGGTGCACGAGTTCTTCCAGTGGGTGCGCGAGCGCGCCGCGCTCGCGATCGGCATCGTCGACTCGTCGACGAACCGCGACGAGGCCTGGCAGTTCTTCACTCTCGGTCGCAGCATCGAGCGCACCGACATGACCGCGCGCCTGCTGGCGACACGGTCGCTCACCGAGGTGTCGGGTCCGTCGTGGACCACGATCCTCCGCTCGTGCGGGGCGTACGAGGCGTACCTGCGGACGTATCGGGGGATGCCGAGCGCCCGCAACGCGGCCGAGTTCCTGCTGCTCGACCGCCTGTTCCCGCGCTCGATCATCTACTCGATCCAGCGCGCCGAGGACTGCATGAGCGCGATCGACCCGCGGGCCGACCGTGTCGGTCACTCCAACACCGTGCTGCGCGCCCTCGGGCAGATCCGCAACGACCTGGAGTACCGCCCGGTCAGCGATGTGCTCACGGACCTGCCCGAGCACATGCAACGCGTGCAGACGGTCACGCGCGAGGCCTCGGAGGCGATCCGTTCGCGGTTCTTCCCGACGCAGGCCGAGCCGAGCTGGATCGGAGAGATCTCATGATGGATGCCATGTCCGCGGCGTTCGCGGCGGCTTCGGGGGGCGCGCGATGAAGCGTCTGCGCATCGAACACCAGACCGGCTTCGCCTACCCGGGAGACGTCTCGGCGTCGTACAACGAGGCGCGGATGCTGCCGCACTCCACCGACAGCCAGTTCGTGCTGAGCTCGTCGCTCGACATCGAGCCGTCGACGTCGGTGAACCAGTACGTCGACTACTTCGGCACCCGCGTCGCGGCCTTCGACGTGCTCTCGCCCCACGCGGCGCTCACGATCACGGCCCGCTCGCTGGTGGAGGTGCGCCCTCGTCCGATCGAGCACGCCGACATCACGTGGGAGCAGCTCGCCGTCGAGGCGGCGGGCTCGATCGCCACCGTCGAGCAGCTCACGCAGACGCGCCGCACGACCCCGCACCCCGAGGTCGTCGAGCTCGCCCGGTCGATCGCGGCGCAGCACGACCGCCCGGGACCAGCGGCGCACGCCATCGCCGAGGCGGTCGGCGACGCGATCGAGTACATGCAGGGCGTGACCGGCGTGCACTCGACTGCGGTCGATGCCTGGGAGGCGCGCAAGGGCGTCTGCCAGGACATCGCCCACATCGCGATCGGGGCCTTGCGCGAGGTCGGCATCCCGGCTCGCTACATCTCGGGCTACCTGCACCCGAAGCCTTCCGCCGAGGTGGGGGAGGCCGTGACGGGGGAGTCGCATGCCTGGGTCGAGTGGTTCGCCGGCGACTGGCAGGGCTTCGATCCGACGAACAACATCGAGATCGGCGACCGCCACGTGCTCGTCGGCCGCGGTCGCGACTACAACGACGTGCCGCCGCTGCGCGGTGTGTACGCCGGACCCGGTAAGAGCCAGCTCAAGGTGAAGGTGACGATCACGCGCGAGACGTGATCTCACCGCTCCAGGGGTGGACGGCCCCGGCGACCCGCGCCTGCACCTCGCGGTGCAGGTCGAGGAGGGTGGCCGTCTCCCCGGCGTCGTAGCGGCGCGCCCATTCGTCGAGGGTCGTGCGCATCTCGAGGCCGGCGAGGCCGAGGGCGGTGCGCACGTCGAGCTCGGGCAGTCCGACGCGTTCGGAGATCTCCGGGACGAAGCGATCGGCCGACATGACCTCGCGCCGGACCGCCGCACCGAGCAGAGCGGGTTCGTGCGCGATGAGCCGACGCACGCGCAAGAACCGCTCGCGCGCTTGAGCATCGGCATCCAGGAGTTGCAGTTCGCGCGCGAAGACGTCGCGGAGGGTGGAAAGCAGGGCCGCGCTGTCGGCGCCGAGGTCGTCGGTGCCGGCGAGGGCATCGGCGAAGCGGCCGTCGTCGACGAAGACGGCTTCTTCTTTCGTGCCCGCGAGGCGGAAGAACGTGCGGGGGGAGACACCGGCTCGCGCGGCGATCTCATCGACGGTGGTGCCGCCGACGCCCTTCTGCTCGAAGAGATCGAGGGCGGCGGCGCAGATCTCGACCGCTGTCTCGCGGCGGCGACGGTCGCGCAGACCCTCGACGGGGGCTGCCGGGGTGCTCATATCCGATACAGTAGTCCATGTCGTATTGGCAGTAGCTGCCAACTTGTCTCACCCTGCTTAGATTGGTCTCCCATGGTCTCCACCGGAACCGTTCCCACCGCTGCCCCGCCGGGCAGGCCCGCCGTACGTCCGGGCGCGGTCATCGCCCTGCTCGTCATCGCCGCGTTCGTCGTCATCCTGAACGAGACGATCATGGGCGTCGCTCTGCCCGAGCTCATGCGCGAGCTCGACATCACCGCCGCCTCGGCGCAGTGGCTCACGACCGCGTTCCTGCTGACGATGGCGGTCGTGATCCCCACCACGGGTTTCCTCATCCAGCGTTTCCCGCTCCGGACCCTGTTCTTCACGGCCATGGGGCTGTTCACCCTCGGAACGGTGATCGCCGCCCTCGCCCCCGGTTTCGGGGTGCTGCTGGTGGGGCGCATCGTGCAGGCGTCGGGGACCGCGATCATGATCCCGCTGCTGTTCACGACGGTGCTGAACGTCGTCCCGGCGCACCGCCGCGGGCGCATGATGGGCCTCATCTCGATCGTGATCTCGGTCGCCCCGGCCATCGGTCCCACCGTGTCGGGCCTGATCCTGTCGGTCTTCCCGTGGCGCGCGATGTTCATCGTCATGATCCCGATCGCGCTGATCGCCATCGCCCTCGGCGCCCGCTGGGTGCAGAACCTCACCGAGACGCGTCGCGTGACCCTCGACCTCGTGTCGGTCGTGCTCTCGGCCCTGGCGTTCGGCGGCCTCATCTTCGGGCTGTCGAGCATCGGTGAGGCGGCCGGTGGGCACGAGATCGTGCCGGTCTGGATGCCGCTGGCCCTGGGCGCCCTCGCGCTCGCGGCGTTCATCGTGCGCCAGCTCCGCCTCGGATCCACCGATCGCGTTCTGCTGAACCTCGGTGTCTTCCGGCACGCGTCGTTCACCGTCGCGGTGATCCTGGTCGTCGTGGCGATGACGACGCTGTTCGGCGTGCTGATCCTGCTGCCGCTGTACCTGCAGAACGTCCTCGGTCTCGGCACGCTCCCCACCGGCCTCATGCTGCTGCCGGGTGGTCTGCTGATGGGGCTCATGGCCCCGCTCGTCGGAAACCTCTTCGACCGCTTCGGCGCGCGCCCGCTCGTGCTGCCAGGGGCGATCGTCGCGAGCATCGCGCTCTGGGGTTTCGCGACGCTGTCGGCCGACACCCCGATCGGCTTCGTCATCGCGGTGCACTGCGTGCTGAGCCTGGGGCTGGCGTTCATGTTCACCCCGCTGATGACCTCGGCGCTCGGCTCGCTGCCGCGTGAGCTGTACCCGCACGGCTCCGCGATCGTCTCCACCGTGCAGCAGCTGGCGGGAGCCGCAGGCACCGCGGTGTTCGTGACGCTCATGACCGTGGGGGCGGCGGCCTCCGTGGCGAACGACGGCGCATCGGTCGTGGATGCCACGGCCAGTGGCATCCATTCCGCGTTCTTCGTCGCGGCATGCCTCTCGCTCGCGGTGATCGTGCTCGCGGCGTTCGTGCGGACGCCGAAGCAGGTCGAGGGCGCGGAGGGCATGCCGGCGCACTGACTCCTGCGTGCGCGAGTGGTGGGGCGTGGGCGACCTGGTGGTGGCGGCGCGGCGCGGCCGGCCGGCAAGGGGAGCGGATTCGGGGCGCGGAGGATGTTTCGGCCCCGATTCGTCCTCCGCTGCCGGAACCTCCTCCCGTCGACCCGCGGCGCGCGACGGCGCGGTCTCGCCGCTGTCGCGCGCCGCCGCGCTCGCGCGAGAGAGCCAGGTGGGGGGCTACCCGCTCGACGCCCGCACGATCAGCTCCGGTCGGAACCGCACCCGGCGCTCGCCGGGGTCGAGCCTGCCGTCGAGCTGACGCAGAAGCAGATCGACAGCGGTCGACCCCAGTGCCTCGGCGGGCTGGCGCACAGACGTGAGCGGCACGACGGTCGCGGCGGCGAAGTCGATGTCGTCGTAGCCGACGAGGGCGATGTCGTCGGGGACGCGGATGTCGCCGAGCATCGTCAGCGCCTGCAGCACGCCGACCGCGAGGAGGTCGTTGGCGGCGAAGACGGCGTCGGGGCGGTCGGGGCGTTCGCGCAGGCTCTCCCCGGCGGCGCGGCCCGCCAGCACGGTCATGGCATCCGTCTCGATGATCTCGAGCTCGGCACCCGCGACCTCGGCGACGGCGCGGCGGGCTCCCGCGAGGCGGTTCGCGACCTGGCGGGTCGAGAGGGGTCCGGCGACGAACGAGATGCGACGGCGGCCCTGGGCGAGCAGGTGCGCGACGGCGAGATACCCGCCCTCGACGTCGTCGACCGACACGGCGCAGACGCCGTCGCCGGTGGTCTGTTCGTCGACGAGGACGACCGGGATGCCGGCCGTCGCCAGACGCTCGACCACGTCACCGTCGGCGTCGGCGGGCGTGAGCAGCACACCGGCGACCCGTTGCTCGACGAACTGATCGAGGTAGAGGCGCTCGTGATCGCCGTCGGCCCCGCTCGATCCGAGCAGCACGATGTACCCGTCGGCGGCGGCCCGGGCCTCGGCACCGCGCGCCACCGCGGCGAAGAACGGGTTGCCGACATCGAGGACGATCAGGGCGATCGAGCGGCTGCGACCCGCGCGTAACTGACGGGCTGCATCGTTGCGCACGTATCCCAGGGCGGCGATCGCGGACCGGACTCTCTCGGCGACGCCGGCCGAGACCGTGTCGCGGCCGTTCAGCACGTTCGAGACGGTTCCCACCGAGACGCCGGCGTGCGCTGCGACGTCTTTGATCTTCACCGCCATGATCCGTCGACGATATCGCAGGGCGTCCGATCGCTGTGCTATCGTGCGGTGAAACGATTCATTCTCAAAGGAGAGAGCTCTCATGTCCGCCCAGACCACGCGCGTCTGTTTCGAACTCCGGATCCGGCCCGAGCTCACCGACGAGTACGTCGCCCGGCACACGCCGGTCCGCGCCGACATGCTCGCCGAGATCGCCGCCGCCGGACGCCGCAACTACTCCCTGTTCCTCGGCGAGGGCGGCCGGCTCATCGGCTACTACGAGACCGACGACGACGCCGCAGCCCAGGCCTACCTCGCGGCATCGCCGATCGCCGCCGCGTGGGAAGCCGACATGGCCCCCTTCTTCCTCGACCTCGAGGGCCGCCCCGACCAGGCCGCGATCCCCCTCACCGAGGTGTTCCACCTCGCCGATCAGCTCGCCGATGTCGACGACACCGCGAGCACGCACCCCGCGAGCACGCACCCCGCGAGCACCGAGACCACGGCATCCGCCCCGACCGAAAGCACCCGCTCATGACGACGCTGTCTCCCGAGATCCTCTCGACCCTCGAAGCCCAGGCCATCGAGCTGCCCTCCTGGGCCTTCGGCAACTCCGGCACGCGTTTCCGCGTGTTCCCCACCGCCGGGACCCCGCGCGACCCGTTCGAGAAGATCGCGGATGCCGCCGAGGTCAACCGTCTGACCGCCCTGGCCCCGAGTGTCGCCCTGCACATCCCGTGGGACCTCGTCGACGACTTCGGTGCCCTCCGACGGCACGCCGAAGACCTCGGCGTGACCCTCGGCACGATCAACTCCAACACCTTTCAGGACGAGGACTACAAGTTCGGCGCCCTCACGCACCACGACGAGCGCATCCGCCGCAAGGCCATCGACCACCACCTCGCCTGCATCGACGTGATGGATGCCACGGGCTCGCGCGACCTCAAGATCTGGCTCGCCGAGGGCTCGAACTACCCCGGACAGAACGACATGCGCGGGCGCCAGGATCGCCTGCAGGACTCGCTGCAGCAGATCTACGCGCGCCTCGGCGACGACCAGCGTCTCGTGCTGGAGTACAAGTTCTTCGAGCCGTCGTTCTACCACACCGACGTTCCCGACTGGGGGACGTCGTACGCGCAGGTGGCCTCGCTCGGCGACAAGGCGATGGTCTGCCTCGACACGGGTCACCACGCGCCCGGCACGAACATCGAGTTCATCGTCATGCAGCTCCTGCGCCTCGGAAAGCTCGGTTCCTTCGACTTCAACTCGCGCTTCTACGCCGACGACGACCTGATCGTCGGGGCGGCCGACCCGTTCCAGCTGTTCCGCATCCTCACCGAGGTCGTGCGCGGCGGGGGCCTGAACAACCCCGACGTGGCCTTCATGCTCGACCAGTGCCACAACATCGAGGACAAGATCCCCGGCCAGATCCGCTCGGTGCTCAACGTCCAGGAGATGACGGCGCGCGCGCTCCTCATCGACCGCGAGGCGCTGGATGCCGCGCAGCAGGCGAACGACGTGCTCGGCGCCAACGCCGTGCTCATGGACGCCTTCTACACCGACGTGCGTCCCGCGCTCGCCGAGTGGCGTGCCTCGCGCGGCCTTCCCGCCGACCCGATGGCCGCGTTCGCGGCGTCCGGATATCTTCCGCGCATCGCCGAAGAGCGCGTCGGGGGGACGCAGGCGGGCTGGGGAGCCTGACCATGGCGACGACCACCACCACCAAGCGTCCGTTGTCGGCATGGAAGGCCACGATCGCCGTGGCCATGTCGAACTACATCGAGGCCGGGGCCATCATCGCGCTCGCCACGAGCCTCACCCTCTGGCAGGAGTCGTTCGGCTTCGACGACGGTGTCGTCGGGGTCATCGCGGCCCTGTCGGCCAACGCCTTCGGCTCGGCCATCGGCGCCGCGATCGGCGGTCCACTCTGCGACCGCCTCGGGCGCAAGTTCATCTACACGTACGACCTCATCGTGTTCATGGTCGGTGCCCTGCTGGTCACCTTCTCGGCGAACGTCGGGATGCTCCTCGCGGGCGTCATCCTCATGGGCATCGCCGTGGGCGCCGGGGTGCCGGCATCCTGGACCTACATCGCCGAGGAAGCACCGAGCGAGCATCGCGCGGCCCATGTCGGCACGGCCCAGTTGGCGTGGTCGATCGGACCGGCCGTCGGATTCCTGCTCGCGGTGGTCGTCGCGCCCCTCGGGCTGTGGGGATCGCGGCTCATCTTCCTCCACCTCTTCGTCATCGCGGCCATCACCTGGTGGGTGCGCCGGGGCCTGCCGGAGTCGCGGCGCTGGAAGGAGCAACGTGAAGCGGCGACGAGCGCCGGGGAGCGGATCTCGTTCTTCAGCGGTCTCGCCGGGCTCTTGCGCGAACGCAAGAACTGGACGGCCCTGCTGTTCCTGCTCGGCGTCTACGGCCTGTGGAACACCGTCGCGGGGCAGGCCGGCATCTTCCAGCCGCGTGTCTACGACGCCTCGGGTCTGCACGACCCCGTGCAGCAGAACCTCCTGCAGGTGCTCGTCTGGACGCTCACGGCCGCCGCCACGTACTTCGGCTTCATGCGCTACGGCGACCGGGTGAAGCGCCGCTGGCTCTACTTCGGCGGCGCGGCGCTCGGCGTCGTGGCGTGGGCCGTGCTCATCTACGCTCCTCCCGGCCTCGGCTCGCTGCTGTTCTTCGCCGTCGCGTGGGGTGTGTCGGCCGGTCTCGGCGCGCAGGCGTTCTACGGCCTGTGGACCGCCGAGCTGTTCGCCACCCGCTACCGCGCGAGCGCGCAGGG
This sequence comes from Microbacterium enclense, assembly GCA_038182865.1. Classification (NCBI taxonomy): domain Bacteria; kingdom Bacillati; phylum Actinomycetota; class Actinomycetes; order Micrococcales; family Microbacteriaceae; genus Microbacterium; species Microbacterium enclense. The sequence goes on from CP116226.1 coordinate 1,735,434, forward strand.
CGTGTTGTTCATGCTCGCCCGTGTGATGGTCGGCCTGCTCAGCCTCGTCTTCCCGATCCTGCTCGCCCAGACGGGGCTGGCCGTGCTCGGGCTGATCATCCTGGCGTTGCTCGCGGCGGCCCTGCTCATCGGCACCATCTGGGCGCCGAAGACCGAGGGCAAGTCGCTCGACGAGATCGAGCGCGAGCGCTACGGCGCCGACGTGCCGGTGTCGACGCCTCTTCCCCCGAACCTCTGACCCCTCTCCCGGCTCTCCCAGAAGGACGCCTCTCATGACCAGCTCCCCCTCCGCCGACACTTCTGCGCACACTGCCGCCGACCTCGTCGCGCGCAGCAACCGCCTCGGCTCCGACCCGAAGGTCACCAACTACGCCGGCGGGAACACCTCCGCCAAGGGCACCGCCATCGACCCCGTGACCGGCGAGCCGGTCGAGCTGCTGTGGGTCAAGGGCTCGGGCGGCGACCTCGGCACCCTCACCGAGAAGGGCCTGGCGGTGCTGCGCCTGGACCGCATGCGGGCCCTCGTCGACGTGTACCCCGGCATCGAGCGCGAGGACGAGATGGTCGCCGCGTTCGACTACTGCCTGCACGGCAAGGGCGGGGCGGCCCCCTCCATCGACACCGCGATGCACGGACTCGTGGATGCCGCCCACGTCGACCACCTGCACCCCGATGCCGGTATCGCGATCGCGACCGCGGCCGACGGCGAGAAGCTGACGACCGAGATCTTCGGCGACAGGGTCGTGTGGGTACCCTGGCGCCGCCCCGGCTTCCAGCTGGGCCTCGACATCGCGGCGATCAAGGCGGAGAACCCGCAGGCGATCGGCACGATCCTCGGCGGCCACGGCATCACGGCGTGGGGCGACACCTCCGAGGAGGCCGAGCGCAACAGCCTGTGGATCATCGACACCGCGCAGGCGTACATCGATGCACACGGCGCGGCCGAACCGTTTGGTGGTGTCCGCGACGGCTTCGCGGCCCTGCCCGAGGCCGAGCGCCGGGCCAAGGCGGCGGCCCTCGCCCCGACGATCCGCGGCCTCGCCTCGACGGACAAGCCGATGGTCGGCCACTTCACCGATGCCGACGTCGTGCTCGATTTCTTGGCGTCGGAGAAGGCTCCCGCCCTCGCCGCGCTCGGCACGAGCTGCCCCGATCACTTCCTGCGCACGAAGGTCAAGCCGCTGATCCTCGACCTGCCGGCCGACGCGTCGGTCGACGAGGCGACCGCGCGCCTGAAGGAGCTGCACGTCGCCTACCGCGAGGACTACCAGGCCTACTACGACGCGCACGCGGATGCCGGCAGCCCGGCGATCCGCGGCGCCGACCCGCTCATCGTCCTCGTCCCGGGCGTGGGCATGTTCTCGTACGGCGCGAACAAGCAGACCGCGCGCGTGGCGGGGGAGTTCTACGTCAACGCGATCAACGTCATGCGCGGCGCCGAGGCCCTCTCGGCCTACGCGCCGATCTCGGATGCCGAGAAGTTCCGCATCGAGTATTGGGCGCTCGAAGAGGCCAAGCTCCAGCGCATGCCGAAGCCCAAGACGCACCAGGGCCGGATCGCGTTCGTCACGGGAGCGGCATCCGGGATCGGCAAGGCCATCGCGACCCGTCTCGCCGCCGAAGGCGCATGCGTCGTCGTGGCCGACCTCGACCTCGAGAAGGCCCAGGCAGTCGCCGCCGAGCTCGGCTCGACCGACGTCGCGATCGGCGTCGCGGCGAACGTCGCGGATGCCGAGGGCGTGCAGGCCGCGATCGACGCCACGGTCCTCGCCTTCGGCGGCATCGACCTGGTCGTCAACAATGCCGGGCTCTCGCTCTCGAAGCCGCTGCTCGAGACCACCGAGAAGGACTGGGACCTGCAGCACGACGTCATGGCGAAGGGCTCGTTCCTCGTGTCGAAGGCGGCCGCGAAAGCGCTCATCGCGCAGGGGATGGGCGGCGACGTCATCTACATCTCGTCGAAGAACTCGGTCTTCGCGGGGCCGAACAACATCGCGTACTCGGCGACGAAGGCCGACCAGGCGCACCAGGTGCGTCTGCTCGCGGTCGAGCTCGGCGAGCACGGCGTGCGCGTGAACGGCATCAACCCCGACGGCGTCGTGCGCGGCTCGGGCATCTTCGCCGCCGGGTGGGGCGCCAACCGCGCGGCGACCTACGGCGTCGACGAGAAGGACCTCGGGCAGTTCTACGCCAACCGCACGATCCTCAAGCGCGAGGTCGTGCCCGAGAACGTCGCCGACGCGGTGTACGTGCTCACCGGTCCCGAGCTCTCGCGCACGACGGGTCTGCACATCCCCGTCGACTCGGGCGTCGCCGCGGCGTTCCTGCGATGAGTCAGGACGAGTCGCGCGGCATCCGTGCCGTCGCGGCCGTCGACCTCGGCGCCACGAGCGGGCGAGTGATGGTCGGCCGGGTCGGCGACGGGGTGCTCGAGCTCGAGCAGGTCGCGCGCTTTCCCAACGGACCCGTCGAGCGCGCCGACGGCTGGCACTGGGACATCGAGGCGCTGTGGCGTCACGTGCGTGCCGGGCTCGACGAGGCGCTGCGTCGTGAGCCGCGCATCGAGAGCGTCGGCATCGACTCGTGGGCCGTGGACTACGGCCTTCTTGAGCCGGACGGGCTGCTCGCCGAGCCGTTCCACTACCGCGACGAGCGGACCGCCCGCGGCGTCGACGCCGTTCACGCAACCGTGCCGTTCGAGGAGCTGTACCGCCGCAACGGTCTGCAGTTCCTCCCGTTCAACACGCTGTACCAGTACGCCGCCGATCCGCGGGTGGCTGAGGCGGAGGCGAGCCTGCTCATCCCCGACCTCCTGGCCGAGCGGCTCGCGGGGCGCCGCGTCGCCGAGCGCACGAATGCCTCGACCACGGGGCTCGTCGACGTGCACACGGGGGAGTGGGATCTCGCGCTCGCTGAGGCCCTCGGCATCCCGTCGCGCGTGCTTCCGCCGCTCGTCGATCCGGGCGAGACGATCGGGATCACCCCGGCCGAGCTGGGGGCGCGACCGGTCATCGCCGTCGGTTCCCACGACACGGCGTCGGCGATCGTGGCCGTTCCGCTGGCGACGCCGAACGCCGCGTACATCTCCTGTGGCACGTGGGGGCTCGTCGGGCTCGAGCTCGACGAGCCGATCGTGACGGATGCCGCCCGCCAGGCGAACTTCACGAATGAGGGCGGCGTCGACGGCCGTGTGCGATTCCTGCACAACGTCACGGGCCTCTGGCTGCTGAGCGAAACCGTGCGGGCGTGGTCGGAGCGCGACGGCGCCCCGATCGACCTGCCGGCGCTGCTGGCCGCCGCCGCCGGACAGCCGGCACCGACGCGGCTCTTCGACGCGGACGACCCCTCGCTCGCCGCTCCCGGGGACATGCCGACGCGTATCGCGGCCCTGCTCGGGATGCCGGAACCGAGCGTCGACGGACGGTCGGCGTTCGCGCGGGTGATCGTCGAGAGCATTGCCGAGGCCTTCGCCTCGACCCTGCGCACCGCGGGGATCCTCGCCGATCGTGAGATCGACGTCGTCCACCTCGTCGGCGGTGGGGCGCTCAACGCCCTGCTGTGTCAGGCGACGGCCGACCGCAGCGGCGTGCCCGTGCTCGCGGGGCCGGTGGAGGCGACCGCGCTCGGGAACGTGCTCGTCCAGGCCCGTGCCCTCGGCTGTTTCGGCCCCGACGCGACTCTGGAGGACCTGCGGGAGCGGGTCGGTGCCGCGTTTCCCTCCCAGCGGTTCGCTCCCCGTTCTTGAATCCGGTCCGGGCTCGACCCGGAAGGCCCTAGTATGTGGTCAGACCACACGAAAGCGAGACACCCATGGTGCAGCGACAGCTCCCCAAAGTCGGCGAGCTCCTCGAGCTCATGCAGTTCAAGAAGCCCGAGCTCGACGCCCGTAAGCGCCGCCTCGACGCGGCGCTGACGATCGGAGACCTCCGTGCGATCGCGAAGCGGCGCACGCCCAAGGCGGCCTTCGACTACACCGACGGCGCCGCCGAGGGCGAGCTGTCGCTCGACCGTGCGCGTCGTGCGTTCGAGGACGTCGAGTTCCACCCCGACATCCTGCGGCCGGCCAACGAGGTCGACACCTCGTGCGAGATCCTCGGCGGCCCCTCGGCGCTGCCGTTCGGCATCGCGCCCACCGGCTTCACGCGCCTCATGCAGACCGAGGGAGAGACCGCGGGGGCGTCTGCGGCGGCGGCCGCCGGCATCCCGTTCACGCTGTCGACGCTGGGAACGACCTCGATCGAGGGCGTGAAGGCGGCCAACCCCGTCGGACGCAACTGGTTCCAGCTGTACGTGATGAAGCAGCGCGAGATCTCGTACGGTCTCGTCGAACGGGCAGTTGCGGCCGGGTTCGACACCCTGCAGTTCACCGTCGACACGCCGATCGCCGGTGCCCGCCTCCGTGACAAGCGCAACGGTTTCTCGATCCCCCCGCAGCTGACGGTCGGCACGATCGTCAATGCGATCCCGCGCCCCTGGTGGTGGATCGACTTCCTCACCACGCCCAAGCTCGAGTTCGCCTCGCTCAGCACGACCGGCGGCACCGTCGGCGAGCTGCTGAACGCGGCGATGGACCCCACGATCAGCTACGACGACCTCGACATCATCCGGAGCATGTGGCCGGGCAAGCTCGTCGTGAAGGGCGTCCAGAACGTGCAGGATGCCGCGCGCCTGGTCGACCTCGGCGTCGACGGCATCGTGCTCTCGAACCACGGCGGGCGTCAGCTCGACCGCGCCCCGATCCCCTTCCGCCTGCTCCCGCACGTCGTGCGCGAGGTGGGCAAGGATGCCACGGTCATGGTCGACACCGGCATCATGAACGGCGCCGACATCGTGGCATCCATCGCTCTCGGGGCGAAGTTCACCCTCATCGGCCGCGCGTACCTCTACGGCCTGATGGCCGGCGGGCGCGAGGGCGTCGACCGCACGATCGCGATCCTGCGCAGCGAGATCGAGCGCACGATGACGCTGCTCGGGGTCTCGTCGCTGGATGAGCTCGAGCCGCGGCACGTGACGCAGCTCACGCGGCTGGTGCCGGTCGCGGGTCAGGGCGTCGGCGACGAGGCCCCCGCTCGCGCATAGCTCGCTGAGGACCGGGGTGGCGAGCGTCGGTCCTCACACCGCCACGGGCAGGGTGAGGACCGGGTCGACGCCTCCGACGCGGGCCACCCCGGAAGGCTCGTCGACGGGCGGACGAAGGTGTCGGTGATGTCCAGCCGACGTCACACGCGCTGTGTGGTGATGAAGCGGCGGAGCGAGTCCGCGACGAGTTCCGGCATCTCGGCCGCGATGAAGTGTCCTCCGATCCCGAGGTCGTTCCAGTGGACGATGTCGGTGAACAGGCGCTCTGCCATGGCCCGCGGGGCACGTTCGATCTCCTGCCCGCCGAGGGTGACCGACACGGGTTGCGTGACGCGATCCTCCGCGGTGAAGGGGTCGGGCTCGACATCCTGCCGGTAGTAGACCCGGTTCGCACTTCCGACGGTGCCCGTCGCCCAGTACAACATCAGCGTTTCGAGGAAGACGTGGAAGAGCGGGCCTTCCGATCGCCATTGGCGGCCCGGTGACTCCGACCAGGAACGCCACTTGTCGAGCATCCAGGCGGCCAGGCCGACGGGGGAGTCCTGCAGCCCGTAGGCGAGAGTCGTCGGCCGGGTGGACTGGATGGCCATGTAGCCGGACTCCACCGCATCCCACGCTGCGGCCTTCTCGAGATAGGTGACTTCCTCGCGACTGCGCAGCCGAGCGTCGATCGGCAGCTGCGGCAGGCCCGGTTCGGTCGTGTGGTATCCCCGCACGAGGTCGGGGTGACGCTGGGCGAGACGAACAGCCGTGCCCGCGGCGATGTCGTACGCGTGTACCCAGATCGGTTGGGGCGTGAGGGCGCGGATCGCCTCGGCCAGCGCATCCGCGGTCTGCGTGTGATTCGGCCCCGGCGCCGGGCGCCGCGAGGACAGGCCGAAGCCGGGCAGCGACGGCACGAGGACATCGAAGGGTTCACGACCGGCTGCGCGGGGGGAAGCGAGTTCGCGCGCGAGAACGTCCATCTCCGCGAAAGAGCTCGGCCACCCGTGCAGCAGCACGATCGTCCCCCGCGCCTGCGCGGGTCGGCGCCGCAGGACGTGGAGGCCGCCGAGGCCCGTGTCCACGACGGCGTTCTCGGCCGACGCCCATTGCTCGAGCGTGCCCCGCCAGTCGAGTCGCGACCATGCGGCGAGGACGGCGCGCACGTCGGCGGAGGAGACTCCGTAGTGATCTTCGATCGGATCGGGAAACCGGGTCTGAGCGATCCTGCGCCGTACCTCGTCCATGGCCCGTTCGGCGTCCGCCCGCAACTCGTCAAACGTCATGGTGATTCGCTCCCCCGTCAGTTCGTCACGGGCAGGGTGAGGACCTGGTCGACACCACCCGCGATGGAGACGGGGACGACTGCGCTGTTCCCTCGGAAGTTCGATGACCCGCCCGCGACCACGATCCGGAGCCGATGGTCAGTGGCAAAGCGGTGGGCGATGGCGGGGAGGGTCACGGTGAACGGGGAGCCGACATCGGGGATGCGCACGGGAGCCACGAGTTTGTGTATCAGGGTGGCTGAGCCGGAGGCATCGACGTCTTCGAGTTTGACGAACAGGACGAGTTTGCCGGTGTCGCCGCTGCTTTGGGTCAGCGCCGCAGTCGGGGCATCGACCTTCAGCTTCAGCGTCGGAGAGCCGACGACATCGAGCGGGGCGCCGAGCGGGGCCGAGGTCCACCGTGCGGTCGTCCCCGGCAGGTCGAGGTCTTCGGGGAGAACCGCACTGACACTGCCGAAAGCGTGAACGGGGTCGATAGAGGTCGGCACGCCCCCGGGTGCGGTCAGAAACGACTGCCGGTCTGCCGTGACTGCGCCGCTGTCGGCGGTGAGTGCGCCGGTGCCGGACAGCATGTACGACCGCGTGGCCTCGACGGGGTACGACGAGGTGGAAGCGTACGCGGGGGCCGCCGACCCGGAGTAGCCGATCCAATCGCGGAAGTAGGCGAACTCCGGGCCCGTCGAGACAGGCAGGTCCTTCAGGTACCGATCGAACCAGGTGAGGATCCGCGCGGAGAGGTACTCGTTGTCGAAGTCTGGGGCAGAACCGGTGAACTCCCCGGTCACTCCCGCGTCGCCGTCGTGCCCGAACTCGTGCCAGATCATGCTGACCGGAGTGCCCTGGGCCTTCAGGGCCGTATACGTCGCGATCGCCTCGTTGAGGTCGAAGAGGGTGTCGTTCTGCCCCTGCCCGAGCAGGACCGGGACGGTGATCTCGCTGACATACGAAGACACCGAGTGCGCGCGTGCCGCGTCGATCTGTGAAGCGGTGGGAGCGCCGGTGATGAGCCCGGTCACCACCGAGTCGCAGAAGAACTGCGCGAGTCCTGGGCAGGTGGACACCGTCGTCGGGTTGATCGGCCGGGACAGGCTGCTTCCCGCGGCAAAGGCGAGAAGACTCGCTGCCCACACGGTCTTCCCGGCGCCCGGGGTCGAGGACGACACACCCGACGTGGTCGAGGTGCCGTTCGGCGCGAGGGAGTAGGCGAGGTCGTTCCACGTTGCCATGGGCACGATCGTGTCGATCCGGTGATCCACACTGGCGGCGGCGAACTCCGTCCCGGCGCCGTAGGAGATCCCGACCATTCCCACTCGCGGGTCGTTCGGGCGCGCGGTGCCGTCGTGGTCCTGCGCATCGCGCACGATGGTCTGCAGGGGAGGGGCCGCGGTTGTGAGAGCCGAGTCCAGGTAGGCGATGCCGCCGTCGCCTCCGAGGTAGTCGACCAACCGGCTGGCCGCGCGTCCGTCGATCTCCGGGTCGTTCACGCTCACGGTGCACGACGATCCTCCCCAGCCCAAGCCCGAGTACGCCAGGAAGGCGTACCCGCGAACCGCGAAGGCCTTGCCGATCCCGGCGAGATCCGCCTTGGACCCGCCCCATCCGTTCGTCGCCATGATCGCGGGCACAGGGTGCGAGGCGCTCGCGTCCGATGGCAGATAGAGGTCGCCTTCGATGCGGCAGGAGGGGTCTGACCCCGAGGCGACTCCGGTGTCGAAGAAGAGGGCCTGTGTCGTGAAGCCGGCGTCGGCGTGAGCGGCCGGTACGACACCTCCTAGGAGGAACGATGCCGCCACCGTGGCGGCGACGAGGCGGGCTGTCTTCCGGGGTTCGTGCATGAGTCGACTCCTTTGTCGATCGAATGTGGTGGAGGTGACGCCCCTCAACAGCCGCAGCTGCTGCGCAGGGCGAGGTGAACAGGGAGGGTGATGTGTCGGGCCTCGCCGCCCGAGATCTGCTCGGTGAGGAGGTCGACCGCGGTTCGGCCGAGCTCTTCCATCGGCTGGCGGACGGTCGTCAGGCTGGGAGTGGTGAGGCGTCCCGCGAGGATGCCGTCGAAGCCGGTCACGGCGACGTCATCGGGTGCCCGGAGGCCCAGCGGATGCAAGGCCTCCATCACCCCCAGAGCCGTCTGGTCGCTGACGCAGACGAAGGCGTCGGGGAGGGGCTTGTCTCGTGCCTCCTCGACGAACGCGTCACGGGTTCCCGTACGGCCGCTGGCGGACACCCGGGTGATCTCGGGGATCGGCAGACCGGCGTCGCGGAGAGCATCTTCGAACCCGAGCCGCCGCTCGCGGTAGTCCAAGGCCACGGTCGGCCGCCCGACGAACTCGAGGCGGCGGTGTCCGTGAACCGTGATGAGGTGAGAGACGAGTGCTCGCATCCCGGCGCGGTTGTCGACCGTGACGCTCCCGACCTGGAGGCCCGCGCGGGCGGCCTCGGAGACCATCACCATGGGCTTCGTCCGTGCGAGGAGCTGCAGCATTTCGTCGGACATGACGTGGGGGAGAAGGATCACCCCGTCCACGCGGCGAGCGAGATCATCGAGCGCTATCCCGCCTGCGTCGAGCGACTGCCAGCCGACGGTGAGGGGGGTCTTGCGCACCGTGCACTCCAGCTCGACGCCACGGAGCACTTCATCGGCGAACAGGGGATACAGGCGCACGCGCTCGGAACGCTCATCGACCACCTCCACCTCGGAACCAGACGGGCGTGAGGCGCGCAGGTACTCGTCGTCCTCATGGCCGCCGAAGGAGTACAGCCCGATCGAGCCCGTCTGTCGTTCGGCGAGCCCGCGCGCGAGCCCGCTCGGGACATACCCGAGCGACTGCACGGTCTGGGCGATTGCCTCCCGCGTCGATGCGGAGACCTTCTCGGGGTCCCGGAAGTACCGTGACACCGTTGCCGTCGAGACCCCTGCGGCAGCGGCCACGTCGTACACCGTCGGTGCTGACCCCATAGACGCATCTCCTTCTCGATCTCGGTTATGACGACACGCAGCATCCGGATGGACGCTGCTTGCGTAAAACAAATGTACGCGCGTACATTGGGCGCCGCAAGCCTCGATACGGGGGCATGAACGAAGGCGTTCGAGAGGAAGAACAGATGCTCAACAAGCGAGCGGCCCTTGTGGTCGGGATCATGCTGGCCGTCGGCGTGACGGTCTCGGGGTGCTCAAGGGACTCGCGACCCGGGGCCGACACCACCCCCGCGACGCTGAGCGATGGGCCGGCGACGGGCACGATTGAGCTGTGGGCTCAGGGAACCGAAGCCGATCTGCTGGGAACCGTTGTCAAAGGCTTCGAGGACGAGAATCCAGACGTCACGGTGAACATCACAGCGATCCCATGGGCGTCCGCTCACCAGAAGTATCAAACAGCGATCGCCGGGGGCTCCACGCCCGACCTCGCGCAGATGGGCACCACCTGGATGGCGGACTTCGCGAACGCGTTCGCCGAGGTGCCCGCCGCCGTCGATACCAGCGGCATCTTCGACTCGGCCACGTCCGCGGCGACGGTGGCGGGCAAGACCGTGGGGGTTCCGTGGTACGTCGACGTACGGGCGCTCTTCTACCGCACCGATCTGGCCGAGAAGGCGGGATACGCCACCCCGCCTCGCACCTGGACAGAGCTGAAGGATATGGCAGCGGCGCTGCAGAGCAAGGCGGGAGCCACCTACGGGATACAGCTGCCGACCGGTGCCACCGCCGACGATTTCCAGGGCATCCTTCCGTTCCTGTGGTCGAGCGGCGCCTCGCTGACGGATGCGGACGAGTCGAAGTGGACGCTCGACACGCCCGAAATGGTGAACGGGATGGCGTACGTGAACTCGTACTTCGAGGACGGCATCGCCGACCGCAATCCGAACACCGCGGTGGGCGGCGTCGTCTCCGGCTTCGTCGACGGCACGGCTCCGATGCTCGTCACCTCCCCGATCGCCATCAGCCTGTTCAACGAAGCGGGCGGAAGCGACTTCGACAGCAAGATCGGTGTGGCACCGCTTCCGACCGAGAAGTCGGCGACGTCGTTCGTCGGCGGTTCCGATCTCGTCGTGTTCAAGGACGCGCCGAACGCCGACGCGGCGTGGAAGCTGGTCCAGTACCTGAATCGGCCGGAGGTGCAGGCGGACTTCTACACGATGAGCGGTGACCTGCCCGCGCAGGAGTCCGCGTGGTCGACGGGGACGCTGGGCACGGACGCGCGGCTGCAGGTGTTCAAGGAGCAGCTGGACGACGCCAAGTCGCCGCCCGCGTTGACCACGTGGACCCAGGTGAGCGCGGCAGGTGACAAGGCGCTGGAGTCGATGGTGCGCGGGGGTGTGTCGCCGGAGGACGCGCTTCGGCAACTGCAGTCGGCTGCGGACACGGCCGGGATGGGTCGATGAGTCGAGCTGATCTGGCGGGGGTGGGCACGCGTGCTCCGCGGGCCCGCCCTCGCCCCGTTGCGCACAGGGCGGCTTTGGTGCCGTGGCTTTTCGTGGCGCCTTTTCTCATCGTCTTCGCGGTGTTCACACTGTTGCCCCTCATTTCCTCCTTCGCGATGTCGTTCACCGACTTTCGGGCGACCGATGTGCAGGCGCCGTTCGGGGTCGGCTTTGTGGGCTTCGCCCAGTACGCGGCAGTGCTCGGGAACGCGCAGTTCTTGCACGCCGCCGGAAACACCGCATACTTCGTCCTCGTCGGCATCCCGCTCTGCATGGCGATCGCGATGGCGTTGGCGGTCGCCCTCAACTCCGGAATCGGGCGTGTGCGGGTGCTGTTCCGCGTCGGCTTCTATGTGCCGGTCGTCACCAGTATCGTCGCGGTGGCCACCGGCTGGCGGTTCATCCTCCAAGCGGACGGACCGTTGAACGGAGTGCTCTCACTCATCGGCATCGAGGGGCCGGACTGGTTGAACAGCACCACATGGGCGATGCCGGCTCTCATCGTGATGACGACATGGCGCAACGTCGGCACACTGATGATCATCTTCCTGGCCGGTCTCCAATCGATCCCGGCCGAGATCTACGAGGCGGGGATGCTCGACGGCGCCGGGGGGTGGCGCCGGTTCCGGAGCATCACCCTTCCGATGATGCGCCCCACCCTGCTGCTCGGCAGCGTGCTGCTCACGGTGGGCTTCCTGCAGTTCTTCGAGGAAGCGTTCGTCATGACGAACGGCGGGCCTCTCGACTCGACACTGTCCCTCACCTACTTCACCTACAACCAGTTCGGATTCGGCCAGTACGGGCTCGCCGCCGCCGCGAGCTACGTGCTCTTCGTGGTGATCGCGCTCGTCAACCTGGTGCAGTTCCGCGCCCTTCGAGCGAAGGACTGAGATGACACCGTCCGATACTGCGCCGCGGAAGACCTCGCGGCGAACCCGGCAGAACGCGAGCCGAGCTCTGGTCCTGATCGTTCTGTCGATCGGCCTCGCCGTCACCCTCCTGCCACTCGTGTGGATGGTGCTCAGTTCGTTCAAGACGCAGGGCGATATTCTCGGGGACCCCACGGCGTGGCTCCCTCGGCACTTCACGTGGGAGAACTACCTGCAGTGGCTTGGTCCGCTCGATATCGGCCGGTACTTCATGAACACCCTCGTGGTGGCTCTCGTGACCGTCCTCGGCAATCTGCTGTTCTGCTCGATGGCGGGTTACGCGCTCGCGAAGATGCGCTTTCGGGGGCGCGGTCTGGTGTTCGCCCTGGTCCTCGTGACCCTGATGATCCCCGCCGTCGTCACCTTCATTCCGATGTTCGTCGTCGTGAGCAAGCTCGGTCTCCTGAACACCTACGCGGCGCTGTTCCTGCCGTTCCTCGCCTCCCCGCTCGGGGTCTTCCTGATGCGGCAGTTCATCGGAAGTCTGCCGGACTCGCTTCTCGAAGCGGCCCGGATCGACGGGGCGGGGGAGCTGAGGATCTTCGTACGTATCGTTCTCCCCCTCAGTGGACCCGCCCTCGCGACACTGGCGATCCTCACTTTCCTCACCTCGTGGAACAACTTCCTCTGGCCGCTCGTCGCCGCCCAGGGGCAGTCGACCTACACGCTGCCCATCGCTCTGTCGCTCTTCTCCGTCGGCAGCCAGGCCACCGACTACGGTCTGCTCCTCGCCGGTTCCGTCCTCGTCATCGCCCCGGTCGTCCTGCTCTTCATCGCCCTTCAGAAGTACTTCACGCAGAGCATCATCGGGTCGGCCATCAAATGATCGAAAGGCCACGCATGTCTGAACGCCACTTCCCCTCCTCCTTCCTGTGGGGTGCCTCCACCGCGGCGCACCAGGTCGAAGGCAACAACGTCAACTCGGACTGGTGGGAGCTCGAGCACACGGGGGAGGAGGCGATCGCGGAGCCGAGCGGTGACGCAGCGGACAGCTTTCACCGCTATCCGCAGGACATCGCGCTGCTCGGCGAGCTCGGCCTCGGCGCGTACCGCTTCAGTTTCGAATGGGCGCGGATCGAGCCGGAGCAGGGCTACTTCTCACGGGCGATGCTCCAGCACTACCGACGGATGGTGGACACCACGATCCAGGCGGGGCTGGTGCCGGTGGTCACGCTCCACCACTTCACCAACCCGCGCTGGTTCGCCAAGCAGGGCGGCTGGTCTGCGGCGGGCGCAGTCGATGCCTTCGCCCGATACGTGGAGACGGTGGCGCCATTACTCCACGACGTGCCCTGGGTCGTCACGATCAACGAGCCGAACATGGTCGCCGCACTTCTCGGCATCCGAGAGGCCGTTTCGTCGGGGATCACCGCGGCGCCGAGCGTCTGCGCGACGGAGGCCCTCATCGCCGCGCATCGTCGAGCGAGAGAAATCCTGCAGCCGTTGGCGGGAGCGACGGGGTGGTCCGTCGCGAATCAGGCCTATCACGCCGTGCCCGGGTGCGAGGAAGAGATGGTCGCGTATCGGCATCCCCGCGAGGACGTGTTCTTGGAAGCGGCGCGCGAAGACGACTTCGTCGGCGTGCAGGCGTATCTGCGGACCTTCGTCGGAAAGGAAGGGCCGGTGCCCGTCCGCGAGGACGTGGAAAAGACGCTGACCGGCTGGGAGTACTTCCCGCAGGCTCTCGGGATCGCGGCGCGCCACACGGCGGCGGTGACCGGAGGCACCCCGATACTCGTGACCGAGAACGGCATCGCGACCGCAGACGACCGCCGCCGGATCGACTACACCCACGAAGCGCTCGTCGGCCTGCACGAGGCGATAGCGGACGGGGTGGACGTGCGCGGGTATCTCCATTGGTCCGCGCTCGACAACTACGAATGGGGGTCGTACCGACCGACGTTCGGACTCATCGAGTGGGACTCGCGCACCTTCGAGCGCTCCATCAAGCCCAGCGGTCGATGGCTCGGTCGTGTCGCACAGTCGGGAGTTCTCGGTCATCCGGACGCGCCCGTCGGCGAGGGAGGGGAGTTCTCGCGATGACCACGCTTGCAGACCTGGATCTCGAACCGGGCATCCGCCACTGGCTCTCCCTGCTCGAGGAGACCGCTCCCGACGTTCCCGGCCTCGACAGTACCGACCTGCGGACACAACGCGAGGCCGGTCGTCGGCTCTCCGACCTCGTCGCAGCCGACTGCACCCTTCCTTCCCCGGAGGGCATCGTCGTCGATGACGTGACCGTGGACGGTCCGGAGGGGGTGGTGCGGCTGCGGCGCTATCGGCCGTCCGCGTCTCCCGGTCCGCTTCCGACCCAGCTGTGGCTGCACGGTGGGGGCTTCGTCGGCGGCTCCGTCGACGAACTGATCAACGACCGGCTCTGCGCGCGGCGAGCATCCGATGTCGGCATGCAAGTGCTTTCTCTCGACTACCGACTCGCGCCGGAGCACCCGTATCCCGCGCCCGTGCTCGATGCTCTCGCCGCGGTGGATGCCCTCGCGGCTGCTCCAGCGGAGTTCGGCGTTGACCTTTCTCGGCTGGGCATCGGGGGAGCCTCAGCCGGCGCGGCGATCGCTGCCAGCACCGCCCTCCGTCTTCGAGGACCGGACACGCCGCAGCTCGTCCATCTCGCCCTCGACGTGCCCGTCGTCGCAATGGAGCCAATGGGCGCCTCAGCGGAAAAGTACGCGACCGGGTTCGGTCTCGACGGGCTCGACCGACTCATCGGAATGTACGTCGGCCCGCACGGTCCCGCCGACGAGTACATCGCACCACTCGACGTCGCTGACCTGTCGGGCCTTCCTCGGACGCTGGTCATGGTCGCTGAGCATGACCCTCTCCGCGACGCCGGCGTGCGCTTCGCTGCTCGGCTTTCAGAGGCAAGTGTTCCGGTGAACGTCGTCGTCGGTGCAGGGCATGTCCATGGGTCGGCCGCACAGACCGCCGTTTCCGCCGCCGCCCGCGACTGGGGACGTACCTCTGCGCGTCACCTTCTCCGTGCCTACTCGTGAACGCCTTGCGCAGGCTCGGCTGAGCCATGCGCCGGCTGCTTCCGCATCTGCCTGGCGAGCCGACTCGGAACTCGCGGCGAAATCATCGAGGCGCTCGCGCTTCCCCGCTGCGGTGGCGAGGGTCGGACGCGTCTACGACGCTCAGCGCGGCGGCGCCAGCAGCCCGCCGAGGGCCCCGAGCACGTCGGCGAGGGGGATCGAGGGCTCCAGAAGCCACTGGACCTGCAGGCCGTCGGAGGCCGCGATGAGCAGCGCGGCGACCTGATCGGGGTCGCAGTCGGCACGGACGCGGCCGTCGGCCTGCTCGGCACGGAGACGGTCGGCGAGCTCTTCGCGCAAACGGGCGAAACGGTCGGTGAAGTACTCGCGAGCGGTGGCACTGTCGGCCTTGAGCGAGGCCGCGACGAGGGTCGTGTAGAGCTCGACGAGGCCCGGGACCGAGGTGTTGTTCGCGGCCGAGTCGGTCAGCGACGACAGGGCGGTCGCATCAGGGGCGGCGGGCGTCGACCTGGCCGCGTGGTCGTAGACGGCGACGAGCAGCTGCTCACGCGAGTCGAAGTAGTGCAGGAGCGCGGCGTGAGAGACGCCGAGGGCGCGCGCGATGCTCCTGAGCGACGCGCCTTCGGCACCGCGTTCGGCGAAGACGCCGATCGCGCGATCGAGGATCTCCTGCCGCCGAGCGACGCCTTTCGTGTACGCGCCGGAGCGTCCGAGGCGCTCGTCGTCCTCGTTGGCGGCATCCTCGGCCTCGTCGTCGGTGGTCACCCCGTCAGTGTAGGGGAGGGAAAAGCGTCCAGTGGTCGGTTTTGTGATAGCGTTCCGGCAATGCCCTCGGCGCCCACCCGCGGTGCCCTCGACGACGAGCAAGGAAAGGTCCGATGTCGCTCCCTATCCCCTCCGTCCAGCTCTACACGCTGGCCGCCGAATTCACCGCTGACCCGGGCGGATCGCTCGACCGCCTCGCGGCGATCGGTCTGCGCAACGTCGAGGCGTTCGACTTCGTCCGCCGCCCCGCCGAGATCCGGGCGGCCCTGGATGCCAGTGGCCTCGCCTCGCCCACCGGGCACGCCCCGCTGCTCTCGGACGAGCTGTGGACACCGGACGGCTCGATTCCCACGCCCGCCCCCGAGGTCGTCTTCGAGGCCGCCGCCGAGATCGGCATCTCGACCGTGATCGATCCCTTCGTCGACCCCGCCCGCTGGGTGACCGCGGACGGCATCGCCGACATCGCCGAGCGTCTGAACAAGGCCGCCGATGTCGCCGCCACCTTCGGACTCAACGTCGGTTACCACAACCACGCGCAGGAGTTCCTCATCGACGTCGACGGCACGAGCGGCTTCGAGCACTTCGTGTCGCTGACCGACGAGCGCGTCGCCATCGAGCTCGACCTCTTCTGGGCGCTGACCGGCGGCCAGGACGTGCCGGCTCTCGTCGAGCGACTCGGGTCGCGCCTGGTGGCCGTGCACGTCAAGGACGGCATCGTCCCCGTGCCGAACCCCTTCGCCCCCGACGCCGACCGTAGCGCCACGCGTCAGCTCGACCAGCGTCGCCCGGGTGAGGGCCAGGTGCCCCTCGTCGAGGCCATGCACCGTGCCGTCGCCGTGAAGTACGCGGTCATCGAGTACGACCAGGCCCCGGGCGACGTCTTCGACGACATCGCCGCCAGCTACGCGTTCCTGCTCGAGAAGGGTCTCGCCGCGTGAGCGCCCCCGTGGGGGTCGGCATCATCGGTGCCGGCGTCATCAGCGACACCTACCTCGAGAACCTCACGTCGTTCCCCGACGTGAGTGTGCTCGCCGTCGGCGACATCGACCCCGAACGCGCTCGCGTGAAGGCCGAGAAGTACGGCGTCGCCTCGTGGGGCACCGCCGACGCCGTACTCGCCGACCCCGACGTGCAGGTGGTCGTGAACCTCACGATCCCCGCCGTGCACGTCGAGGTCTCCTCCGCCGCGATCGCCGCGGGCAAGCACGTCTGGACCGAGAAGCCGCTCGGCCTCGACCGCGCCGGCACCGCGCAGCTCCTGCGCGACGCCGAGGCCGCGGGCCTGCGCATCGGCTCCGCGCCCGACACCGTGCTCGGCCCCGGCTTCCAGTCCGCCAAGCGCGCGGTCCTCGACGGCGTGATCGGCCAGCCGGTGTTCGCGCAGGCCTCGTTCCAGACGCAGGGGCCCGACCTCTGGCATCCGGGACCGCAGTTCCTCTTCGCGCGCGGTGCCGGTCCCCTGCTCGACATGGGCCCGTACTACCTGACGGCTCTCGTGAGCCTGCTCGGTCCGGTGGACCGGGTCGCGGCTCTCGGGGCGAAGCCGCAGGCGCAGCGCGAGATCCACGCCGGTCCCGACGAGGGCACGTTCTTCGACGTCGAGGTGCCCACCACCGTGCAGCTGCTCGCGGCGTTCGAGGGCGGCCAGCAGGCGCAGGGGCAGTTCAGCTTCGACTCGGCGCTCGAGCGTCACGGAGTGCTCGAGATCCACGGAACCGAGGGCACGATCGTGCTGCCCGACCCCAACCGTTTCGAGGGTCCGACCCGCTACGTGAAGCCGCTCGGCGTGCTGCGCGACGGCGCCCGGTTCGACCAGCCCTGGATCGACGTCGAGCAGGAGGGCGTGGTCGTCGGCCGTGGCCTGGGTCTGCTCGACATGGTCCGGGCGATCGCCGAGGACCGACCGCACGTCGCCACCGGCGAGCTCGGCTACCACGTGCTCGACATCATGCTGTCGGCCGAAGAATCGATCGAGAACGCCGCCTTCACGACCGTCGAGAGCACGCTTGCGGCTCCCGTGCCCGTCGTGCCGCGCGACTTCGACCCCTTCGCCCGCACGATCTGATCCCCGCGAACCCCGCCTGACGGCTCCGCGATGCGGTGCCGCCTAGCGGGGTTCGTCGTCGATGCCGCCCACCGCGTCGGCGTCAGAGAAGGTCCCACGCGACGGCCGCGTACAGGCGAGCGAGCTCCGCGATGGCTCGCGGTGTCGGGGCGAACTCGTGCCCGCCGATGCGCGACACCGCGGAGACGCCGATGGAGTTGGCGAGGAACGCGCCCGTGAACTGTGCGGCGGACTCCAGGGTGATCGGAGCTGTCCGCGCGGGGCGGCCCTCGCGGGCGAGCTGCTCGTCGAGGAGTTGCCACGTGATGCCGTGCAGCGCCGGGCCGTCCGGCCAGACCACGCCGTCCGCGTCGAGGAAGCCGACATTGGCGATCGTCGTCTCCGAGATGCGGCCGTCTGGCCCGACGAGGAGAGCGTCGTCGAACCCCGCACTCTCGGCCTGCTCGCCGTAGCGGATCTGCGCGAACGCGCCGACGTGCTTGATGTGCGCGAACGGCCGCACGTACGGCACCGGAAGCAGGGCCTGGGGCGCGTCGGTCGCGTCGACGGGAGGGCGCACGACCGTCATGATGCGGACGTCGCCCGGCCGCTCTTCGTACAGCGTGACGCGCAGGTAGCAATCCGGGTGATCGGCGACGGCGACTCGCATCCGGTCTCGAACCAGCGCGGCATCCACCTCGGTGCCGTACAGCTCGGCATGCGCGCCGGTGAGCCGCAGGAAGTGGTGGTCCAGCCCTCGCGTGGCGCCGTCGCGCACCTGCATCGCGGTGAAGTGCCCGTGGTTGACCAGGGCGAGGTGCGCCAGCTGCGCCGCCGTGGCCGCGGAGCCGTCGATCAGGATCACGGGAGGCGTTGCGGTCATGTCTCCACGCTACGACGGTGGGGGAGTGGCGGAGCCCTCGTCCGACGTGTCAGCGTCGGTCGGCGATGGCGGCCACTTCCTCGCGGACGATGGCGATCGCCCAGGCGGCGTCGGAATGCTGGCCGTGGAGGAGGTGCAGCGCCAGCCCGTCGACGATCGCATGGAGGCGGCGGGCGGTGGTCGTCAGCTCCGCGTCGCGCGGGCGTCCCGCGAGGAGTTCCACCAGTCGCACGCACGTCTCATGCAGCTGCGCATGGGCATGGTCGCGGACGTCGCGCAGGCTCGGTTGTGCCGGACACTCGGCGATGAGCGCGAGGTTGACCTCCATCTCGGCCCGGGAGTCAGGGGTGAGGGGAAGGAGGTTCTCGATGACGGCGAGCGCGTCGACCCTCGGATCGCCCGACCGCGGGGTCGCGAGGATGCGTTCGGTGGCGCGGGCGACCATCAGCTCGGCGGAGAACTGCAGGAGTTCGGCGCGGGTGGGGAAGACGTGCCGCAGTGATCCCACGACGAGACCGGCCTGCTCGGCGACGGTGCGGACGGAGACCGCCGAGATGCCCCGGTCGAGGATGACCTGCCAGACGGCCTCGGCGAGTTGTGCTTTGCGCGCCGCGAGGTCGAGGGTGCGGGGCATCACAGCAAATTAGCACGACCGTGCTACATTCGCGGACTAGTACGACCGTGCTAAGAAACGAAGGGCCCGCATGTTCGATTCCGGTCTCGGAGCGCTCGTGATCCTGGCGCTCGTCGACTCGATGAGCTTCGGCACGCTCCTCATCCCGATCTGGCTGCTGACCGCGCCGGGCCGTGTGCGACTCGGTCGGATCGCCACTTACCTGTCAGCGGTGACGGTCTCGTACTTCCTGCTCGGTGTTGCTCTGCTCGTCGGGGTGGGCGCCGTCGTCAATGTCATCGGCGACTCCCTGAACACGCCGGTGGCCCTCGTCGGACAGATCGTCCTCGGGGGCGCCCTCGTGGTCGTGAGTCAGCTCATGGACGGCAAGAAAGCGCGGGCGCGCACCGCGGAGCGGGCTGCGAGCGGGGGCGGTCGGCTCCTGCGGTGGCGCCGGCGTGTGATGGGAGACGCGACGAGCGATCGCGGATCGATCGTCGCTCTGGTGGCCCTGGCGCTCACGGCCGTGGCGGTCGAAGCTGCCTCGATGCTCCCGTATCTGGCCGCCATCGGCATCATCGCGACCGAGGGTCCGGGGTGGCCGCTGTCCGGAGCGCTGCTGGCGGGGTACTGCCTCGTGATGGTCCTGCCGGCCGTCGTCATCGTCGGAGCGCGACTAGTGGCGCACGATGCCCTCGAGCGACCACTGCGACGTCTCGAGGGATGGCTCACTCGACACGCGACGAGCACGACGGCGTGGATCATCGGGATCGTCGGTGTGCTCCTCGTCGTCCACGCGATCTCGGAATTCACGGCGCCGGCGTGAGGGGCGTGCAGCGCGTGACGTGATCGAGGAAGTACGGTGACAACTAGTTGCCAATATGGAAAGTACTTGTCATGATGGAGTCACCGAAAGGACCCCACCATGGACACTCACCCCGCCCTCACCCCCGCGGAAGCGCAGCACCTTCTCGATCGAGCCGATCGGCTCAGCCGCTCCGCTCACGACGCGACCCGGTGGCCGTACATCACCTTCATCGTCGCCCTGGGCGTCGCGACGGCGATGGGGACTTTCGGCATGGCCCTTACGACCGGCGACTCCTTCGGTCTCGCCTACGTCGGCACGGTGGCCGTGGCCTTCGCACTCATCCTCTTCTTCGTGATCAGCATCCAGGGTCGGGCGGCGTTCGCGCGCGGTCGTCGCTGGACGACCTACATCGTGGCCTGGTTCGTCACGTACGCGCTCGCCCTGTCGGTGGTGATCTGGGCGCACGGCTCCGTCGTGCTCGCGGCCCTTGCCTCCGGCCTCGTCCTCGTCGTCGCCCTCGTCTGCGCCGCGCTCGAGGCCCGCTCGTGACGACCGCTGCGCAGCACCCGCGGCACCGGTTGGACGACCTGCTGCTCAATCCCGTCCGGTTCTCGATCCTGGCCGCTCTCGATCGAGCCGGCACGCTGAGCTTCAAGGAAGTGCGGGACGCCGTCGAGATCACCGACTCCGCGCTGAGCAAGCAGGTGTCGACCCTGGAGGCGGCGGGCTATCTGGCGGTGGGGAAGACGTTCGCGGGGAAGATGCCGCGTACGTCCCTCACCCTGACCAAAGACGGGCGCGCGGCCTGGCGCACCCACCTCGCGACGCTTCGCGAGATCGCCGGCTCCGCGGGCTGAGGTGAGGTTCACCGCCGGCAGCCCCGGCGCGCCGGCCGTCACGGCCCTGCGCCCGTCGGAGCCGGCGCCGCTGTCGCGCCCTCACCCGGAAGCGGTCGTCCGACAGAGGGAAGCCTTCCGTCCCGGCGGCACCAGGCGCCGGCCGCGATGGTCAGCTCGGCCGCCTCGCCGTCGTGCACCGTGACCGTGCGCGCGACCTCGTCGAGGTTCGCCGCGAGCGTGACCGGTCCGCTCGACGTCTGCGCGCGCAGGATCCACACGCGCCCATCCGCCGTATGGCCGACCTCGGCGGGTGCGCCCGCGAGTGCTGACAGCGCATCGAGGGCCGCCGCGACGGGAAACGGCTCACCCTCGGACGACCGGATGCCACGCGGCCCCCACTCCTCGAACAGCGCGACCGATGCGACGCCCGGTGCGGTGAGTCCGGCCACGGCGGCGATCGTCCAGGCCGCGAGCTCGGGTGCGCTCTGGCGCGGATCGGTGGAGTCGATCAGGGCGGGGCCGTAACCGTCACGGAGGTCGGGGGAGGCCGGGACCGGCTCGGGGGTGGTGGCGACGGCGTCGACGTGGGGACGCAGAGTCACCGGCCCCACGTGGACGGGGAGCCCGGCAAGGTCCACGGCCTGACGCGCGATGAGCGGGAGCACCGCGAGCGACTCCACCAGCTGCGCCGTCGTCGGTGAGTGGAACAGCGGCGTGAGGGCGAAGCAGACGCCGTCGAGGTCGTCGGGCAGCAGAGCTCGTCCGCGGTGGAGCTCGGTGAAGTGCGTGCGGGCACCGCCCACCACGGGTACGTCGATCTGCGAGGCGGCGAGCTCTTTCCGCAGCGCGTCGACCACGGTGGCATCCGAGACGTGCTGTGAAACCCCGTCGCCGGCGAACGCGCCGATCGTGCGCACGGGCAGATCGCGCAGGGTCGGGACGGCCTCGTGCAGGTCAGCGGGCGATGCGCGGACGAGACGCACATCGAGCGGCAGCCCCGTCGTCGCCGCGCGTTCGAGGGCGGCGGGCCACGCGGGGGAGGCGAGGTCGAGCTCGACGCGCACGAATTCGCCGAGCGGCATCGCGGGCGGCGTCGCGGGCGGAGCGGGGTCGGGCGCCGTCGCGGCGCCCACGCCGATCGCGGGAACCACTCCCGCCGTGCGCAGGGTCACCTCGTCGTCCTCGGCCGCGGTCGTGTTCGCCCGCCCGGAGACGTGCACCACGACGGCGTGCCGGACGCGCGTCCCTGCGGCGAGCCGATACGGGAACGGCAGGTCGAGGGGGCGGCTGTACGTCTTGAACGAGGCGTCGGTCCAGTTGCGCTGATCCTCCATCTCGAAGACATCGCCTTCGAACGACGCCGACACCGCGAGACCGCGGTGTTCCCACGCCAGGGCGGCGATGTCGCGCGCGGGCTGGTGCGGGCTGATCGCGAGGGGGAAGCGGGTCCGCTCGACACCGCCGTCGGTGTGCGTCACCGCGAGAGCCGCCCCCGCCACCCCGAGCGGATGCAAGACGACCACGCCCAACCGATTGGTGTCGACGTCGCGCTCGGCGGTCACGTCGGCGACGACCTCGAGGCGTTCGTCGTCGATGCGCACGGCGACGGTTCCGACGATCCCGCCGCCGCGGACGGACAGGGTCAGTCCCGCAGGCTCCATCTCGTAGCGCTCGAGGTCGAGGTCGATCGTGCCCCAGTCGCGGTCGCGCAGCACGAGGCGGACGCTGCGGAGCACGACGACCCCGTCGACGGCGACGTCGGCGAGCTCATCGTCGCGGAGATCGAGCGACCATCGGCCTCCCGTCCACGCCCGTCCCGGCTGCGCCCACCCCATGTCAGAGCGTCGACATGCCGCCGTCGACGGCGAACAGCGAGCCGGTCGCGAACGCGCCATCGTCGGAGGCGAGGAAGACCATGATGCCCTCGACGTCTTCGGGGGCGCCGGCCCTGCCGAGGGGGATGCGCCCGATGATCGCGGCGCGGGCCTCGGGGTCGTCGGTGATGGTGGTCACCAGCGACGTCTCGGTGTAGGCGGGGACGACGGTGTTGACACGGATGCCACGGTCGGCGTACGCCGCGGCGACGGTGCGGGCCAGGCCGTGGATGCCCGCCTTCGTCGCGCTGTACGCGGTGAACGCACGGCCCTCACCGGTGAGCCCCGTGGGGCTGCCGGTGACGATGATCGACCCGCCGCCGCCCGCCGCCAGCATGGCGCGGACGGCGTGCTTGAGCGTGAGGAAGGTCCCCGTGAGGTTCACGTCGACCGTCCGCTGCCACGCGGCGAGATCGAGATCCGCGATCGGCGCGTCCTGCCCGAAAAGCTGCACGCCGGCGTTCGCCACGACGACGTCCGGCGTCCACCCCGCAGCGCGGGCGTCGTCGAAGGCCTCGGCCACGGACCGCTCGTCGGAGATGTCGAGGACCGCTGCCCGCGCGGCCTCGCCGATCCGCGCGACGGCCGCGGCCGTGGCATCCGCGTCTCTGTCGGCGATGAGAACGCGGGCACCCTCACGCGCGAAGCGGGCGGCCACGGCGAAGCCGATGCCGGTGGCCGCGCCCGTGACGAGCGCCGTCTTTCCCTGGAGTCTGGTCATGGCGGTGTCCTCAGCGCGCGATGTGGTCGAGGTGGAGCATGCGCGCGAGGTTCTTGTCGAGCTCGTCGTCGCGGAAGATCTTCTTCCAATCGTCCTTCACGATGCTCTCGCGACCGTAGTCCATCGCGATCAGGCACGCGTCGCTGAACGGGTTGTCGCCGCGCAGGCCGTTCGCGAGCGCCACCTGCGTGTGGCCGTACAGGATGCTGCGCGCGGCCGCCTCGGGCACGCCCATGGTGTGGATCGCCTCGTCGAGCGCCTCGTTGAGGAGAGCGCCGATCATGCACGCGACGGTCTCGACGAGCGTGGGCTCGAGCTGGGCGAGCTGCTTGACGCTCACCCAGTGCACGTCGATGACCGGCGCGTAGATGGCGCGCACCGTCTCTTCGACGATGGCCTTCTTGGCGGGGTCGTCCGACTCGATCGCCGCGATCGCGTCCTGCGGGGCCGCGATCCCGCCGAACGTGTCGGCCCACTCCTCTTTCGTCGTGCGCTCCAAGAACACCGACGGGTGGCAGGGGTGCGCGACGGCCTGGATGACGTCGTCACGCGTGGTGAGCAGACCCGCATACGCGGCGGCCGGATCGAGCGTCAGCACGATCGCGCCGGACTTCAGCTGCGGGACGAGGTCGGCGGTGACGGGGCCGAGCGCGAGATCGGGGACGGCCAGCACGACGATGTCGGCGTCGGAGACCGCGGTCGCGGCATCCGTCAGCTCCCGGCCGGCGGCGCGCGTGCGCTCCTGCCCGGCGGGGGAGGTCTCGACATAGGCGACGAGGTGATCGGTCTTGACGAGGTTGTTCGACACACGCGTGCCCATCTTGCCTCCGGCGCCGATGACGGCGATACGCAGGCGGGCGGTGTCGGTGGGGGTGACGTCGGTCACGGGGTGCTCCTCAGGTAGTCGACGGCGGTACGGGTCCATTCCCGCTCCAGGCGGAGGGTGGTCTCGGCATCCCCCTGCCAGGGGAGCCAGTGCTCGACGATCTCGTCGATGCCGCGCTCGCGCGGGCGGACGGTGTCGAGCAGATGGGGGTAGTCGTGGAGTCCGGTGCCCATCGGCACACCGGTGTACTCGAAGCCGACCCACCCGTCGCGGCGGTGGAAGGCGAAATCCTTGGCGTGCACGTTGGCGACGAGTTCGGCGCACATCTCGACGCACGCCGTGGGCTGCTCGAGTCGCGCCACGACGTTGGCCGGGTCGAGGCACAGCCCGAGGCGCTCGCTCGACACCGACCACACCAGCTCCACGAGGTCGGCGGTGGCGACTTGCTCGTAGGTCTCGAGGGCGAGCGTCACGCCCGCACTCTCGAAGGCGGGCATGGCGTCGGCGAGCCAGCTCTCCGCCTGGGACGTGGACGGTGTCCCCTCCGGACCCCGCAGCATCGATCTCACGAGGCGCGCGTCGAAGATCTCGGCCAGACGCAGGAACAGCTGCAGGCGTTCCGGGGTGATGCCCTTCGTGCCGAGCTGCACCGTGAGTCCGAGGTCGCGGGCGACCGCGGATGCCTCGTGCAGGGCGCGGTCGCCCATGTGCTCGAGGGGGCCGTAGTCGCAGATCTGGAACAACTCGACGTCGAGGCCGCGGGTGGCTTCGAAGGCGCCGCGCAGCGAGAGCGGCTCGGGGGCGAGATCGGAGTGCTGCCAGAAGAACGCATACGTTCCGAGACCGATCACGCGATCGCCCCCGCGCGGTCGGCGGCTTCGTCGATGACGCGTCGCAGCTGTCGGGGGTCATGGGCGAAGCGACCGAGGAACAGCCCGTCGACGGCGTCGCCCAGCTGCGTCAGGAGTCCCGGCCCCGCCGAACCTCCGTAGACGACCTCGCTGCCCGCGCGCTCGGGCAGGGCCGAGAGGGCGCCGCGGAGGGCCCGCGTCACGGCGACGATGTGTTCGAGAGATGCCGGTGACTCCGCGCCGATCGCCCACACCGGCTCGTATGCGACGGTCACCGCTCCCGCGGGTGCGCCCGCCAGGCGCGCGTGCAGCTGCGCCACGACCGCGTCGGCGGAGACGGCGGAGACCGTCCGCTCGGTCTCGCCGAGGCAGAGCAGGGGAGTGAGGCCCGCGGTCAGGGCTGCGGCGGCCTTCGCCGCGGTGTCGGCGTCGGTCTCGCCGAACAGCCGACGTCGCTCGGCATGGCCGATCTCGGCGACGGTGACGCCGATTTCCGCGAGTTCGGATGCCGCGATCTCGCCGGTGAAAGCGCCGGCCGGATACGCCGAGACGTCCTGTGCGCCGATCAGCACGGGGGTACCGGCGAAGGCCTCTCGCGCCGCGGGGATCTGGAGGTAGGTGGGCACGACGGCCAGCCGCACGGCCCCCGAGCCGATCGCGGGCACGTCGCGGACCAGGCCGGCGACCTCGCTCATCCAGGCGCGCGCGCGGGCGTGGCCGAAGTACGTCTTCAGGCTCACCCCGACCCACACCGGCGCGGTCATCAGCAGGATCCGCTGTTCTCGTACGCGGTGAGGACGGCGACCTTCTCGGCACTCGCCGACGACTCGTCGAAACGGTAGGTGAGCCACTCGCGCACGAGGCGTCGCGCGAGCTCGATGCCGACGACCCGCTGCCCCATCGTGAGGACCTGCGCGTTGTTGGAGAGCACGCCGCGCTCGACGGAGAAGGAGTCATGGGCGGTCACCGCTCGGATGCCGGGGACCTTGTTGGCCGCGATCGCCACCCCCAGCCCCGTCCCGCAGATCAGCAGGGCGCGGTCGGCCTCGCCGTTCGCGACGCGCGAGGCCGCCTCGATCGCGACGGTCGGGTAGGGGGTGTGCCCTTCGGCGTCCACGCCCACGTCGGTGACGGAGGCGACGCCGTCGCTCGCCTCGAGATCGCGCTTGAGGATCTCCTTGTAGTCGAAGCCGGCGTCGTCGGAGCCGATCACGATGCGCAGGGGAGAGGTCATGAGGGGGTTCCCTTCTCAGAAGCGGTGGCCAGGACGTCGGCGACCGCGGTGGTGATGAGCGCGAGCGAGACAGCGCCGGGATCGGGTGTGCCCACGGCGTGCTCGCCATGGGTGCGCGCGCGGCCCTTGCGGGGCAGGAGATCCGCGGTCGCCGCGGCGGCGCGATCCGCCGCGACGGCGGCGGAGGCCCACGCCACCGGGAGGGCGGCGCCCCCGTCGATCGCGTGGGAGAGAGCTGTCGCGAAGGGGACGAGCGCATCGACGAGGGTCTTGTCGCCCACCTCGGCCTTGCCGTAGTCGGTGACCGCGCGCGACGCCGAGGAGACTCCGGATGCCACGTCGGTTCCGGTCGGGGCGCCGGCATCGCCGAGCGTGCGTGAGATCGATCCCAGAATCACCCCCCAGAGGGCACCGGAGGTTCCGCCGGCGCGGTCGGCCCAGGCATCCGCCGCGTGCCGCAGCGTCGTGCCGGCGCCGGCGCCCGCCTCGGCAGCGGCGTCGGCCGCGAGACGAGCCGCGCGGGCTCCGCGTTGCATCCCGATCCCGTGGTCGCCGTCGCCGGCGACGGCATCCAGACGTCCGAGCTCGTCGACGTGCGCGTCGATCGTGTCGGCGATCGCCGCGACCGCGAGGCGGACCGTCTGCGCCGTCGCGCGGGAGGCGTCGTCGGCATCCGGGATCTCCTCGGAGACGTCGACGACGGTCGCGCTCGTGTCGACGCGCTCCGTCGCCGTGACGGCTCCGCGCCGGTAGGCGGGAGTGTCGACGGGGTACTCCCACAGCGCTGCGAGCTCGTCGTCGAGCCAGTAGAGGGTCAGCGACGTGCCGGCCATGTCGAACGAGGTGCAGTACTCACCCACGTGCGGGTCGACGATCTCGATCCCGGCGTCTTCGAGCAGCTGCGCGATGCGCCGGTAGACGACGAACATCTCCTCGTACTTGAGCGAACCGAGGCCGTTCAGCACGGGGATCACGCGCGCGCCACGGACCGAGGTCACCCCGTCGGGGAGCTCGGCGGGGTCGAGGAGTGCCGTGACGAGCAGTTCCGCGAGTCCGTCGGCCGTCGGGATCCCGGTCTCGTCGATCCCCTGTTCGCCATGGATGCCGAGCCCCACCGCCATTCGTCCCTCGGCGACGGTGAACAGCGGCGCCTCGGCGCCGGGGAGCGTGCAGCCGGTGAAGGCGACGCCGAAGGAGCGGGTGCGCTCGTTCGCCAGGGCGGCTACGCGGGCCACTCCCGCGAGGTCATCTCCGCGCTCCGCGGCGGCGGCGGCAGCGCGGAACACGGTGAGGTCGCCCGCGATGCCCCGTCGGCGGTGCCGCTCGGCGGGAGGTGCCGAGGAGATGTCGTCGGTGACCGTGACGGTTCGCGCGTCGATCCCCTCACGGTGCAGGCGGTCTTGCGCGGCGTCGAAGTTGAGCACGTCGCCGGCGTAGTTGCCGTAGGCGAAGAACACGCCCCCGCCGTTGTCGGCCGCCACCGCCGCGCTGTGCACCTGCTGCGTCGACGGTGAGGCGAAGAGGTTGCCCATCGCGGCGGCGTGCGCGAGACCCGGGCCGACGAGGCCGCCGAACGCCGGATAGTGACCGGAGCCGCCGCCCACCACGACCGCCACCTGGCCGGCCGGGGAGGTCGTCGCTCGCGCGACGCCACCCGGGATGCGGCGCACGTATCGGCCGTTGGCAGCCACGAAACCGTCGATCATCTCGTCCGCGAACGCCGCGGGCTCGTTCCACAGGCGGGTCATCGCGCGGGCTCCCCGGTGGGAGCCGACTCACGCACCGGCGCGGGTGCCGTCACCGTGCGGCGGGCGAGGACCGCCATGAGCACGGCCGAGACGAGCAGCACGGCGCCGACGATGAACATCGGCACCTCGTACCCGCCGGTCCAGTCGTGCACGGCGCCGGTGACGTACGGCGCGCTGAAGCCGGCCAGGTTGCCGATCGTGTTGATGAGGGCGACACCCGCGGCCGCCGCAGCGCCCGTGAGGAACTTCGTCGGCAGCGTCCAGAAGTTCGGCAACGCGGCGAAGATCGCCATCGCGGTGAGCGTGATCACGGCGATCGTCAACGCGGGCGACCCCGCGAACAGGGCCAGCGGGATGCTGACGGCACCGACGAGGGCGGGGACGACGATGTGCCAGGTGCGCAGGCCGCGCCGCGAGGCGTCGCGCGACCAGAAGTACATCGCGATCGCCGCCGGGACGTAGGGGATCGCGGTGATCACGCCCTTCTGGAACACATCGAAGGTGCTCCCCGTCTGCTGCTGGAACCCGTCGATGATCGTCGGGAGGAAGAACGCGAGGGCGTACAGGCCGTAGATGAAGCCGAAGTAGATGAACGAGAGCATCCAGACACGGCCGCTGCGGAAGGCGAAGCGCGCGGAGACGTGCTTCTGACCCTCGGCCGTCTCGGCGGACTCCTTGGCGAGGGCCGCGGTGAGCCACTCCTTCTCGTCGGCGGCGAGCCAACCGGCATCCGCGGGCTTGTCCTTGAGATAGAACCACGCGATGACGCCGATCACGATCGCGGGGATCGCGACGCCGAAGAACATGAAGCGCCAGCCTTCGAGCCCGAAGAAGATACCGTGCTGCTGGATGAGCGCCCCTGCCAGGGGTGCTCCGATCACGGTCGTGAGCGGCTGGGCGAGGTAGAAGAGCATCAGGATGCGACCGCGATGCGCGGCGGGCACCCACAGGCTCAGGAAGAGGATCGCGCCGGGGAAGAACCCCGCTTCGGCGACGCCCAGCAGGAATCGCAGCGCCACCAACTGCTCGAAGTTCTGCACCCAGGTGAACAGCAGGGCGACGATGCCCCACGTCACCATGATGCGCGCGAGCCACCGGCGGGCGCCGAAGCGGTGCAGCGCGAGGTTGGAGGGCACCTCGAGCAGGATGTAGCCCACGAAGAAGACGCCCGAGGCGAACCCGAACTGTGCGGCGCTCAGAGCGAGGTCCTGATTCATCCCGTTGGGGGCGGCGAAGCCGATCGCGGTGCGATCGAGGTAGTTGATGAAGAACATGAGGGCGACGAAGGGGACCAGTCGCCAGGCCACCTTGCGGATGGCGCGGCGGGCGACGTCCTGTTCTGCCGCGGGGGGAGTGGGGGTGTCCACGATGACTCCGTTCGATCCATGACGCATCGGCGCGCGCCTCCATATTGGCTAACCGGTTGACCAATTGCAAGTACGGGCAGGTGAGAGCGCCCGATAAGTTGGGGAGGTGCCCGCCTATCCCGCCGCCCGCAGCGACGATCTCGCCGCCGCTCTCGGTGCCCTGCCGGCCGGGACGCCGGTGAGCGAGGTCGCGCGCCGGCTGCTCGATCTGTTCACGGACGGCTCTGTGCCCCCGGGGACGCGACTCCCCCCGGAGCGCCAACTGGCCGCGACGCTCGAAGTCGGGCGCTCGGCGGTGCGCGAGGCGCTCGCCGCCCTCGAGATCCTCGGCATCGTGGACGTGCGGCCGGGGTCGGGGACGTACCTGCGAGGTGCGGCGAGCGACATGCTGCCGCAGACCCTGCGATGGGGCCTGTTGATCGGCGAGAACGACACTCGCGAGCTGCTCGACGTCCGCTCGGGACTCGAGATCTACGTGGCGCGCCTGGCCGCAGACCGGGCCGACGCCGCGGACCTCGAACGACTGAGGCGCGCCCTCGAGCAGATGCGCTCCGACGTCGACGACCTCCGTGCGTTCGCTCGCGCCGACCGCGAGTTCCACGATGCGCTCGGCGCGGCCGCCCGCAACGCGCTCCTGCTCGACCAGCTGCACGTCGTTCGCGCGCTGCTGCAGGTCTACGCCGACCGCGCCGTGCACTCCGCCGACGACGCACGCACCGCCGTCGCCGAGCACGAGGCCGTGTTCGCCGCCCTCCGCGACCGCGACGCCGACGCCGCGGCATCCGCGATGGCCGTGCACATGACGACGGCATCCGCGCGTCTCGTGGGCGATTGATGCCGGGGTGCGGCAGCAATCTCGGTGACGGGGCGGCGTGACGTCGTCCGGCAGGGCAAGATCGAGAAGATGATCACCGTCGTGTCAGCCCCCACCAACCTCGGTCTCCGGCCACCGGAGCCGGGGAGCGTCCCGGGGACGTCGAAGGCCCCGGAGGCACTGCGGGAGGCCGGTCTCTTCGATCGTCTCGCCGCTCGTGGCGCCCGGGACGGCGGCGTCGTCCTCGCCGGGCGGTACGTGGACGACGATGTCACGCGTGCGCCGGGGCGCGTGCGAAACGAGGAGCGGCTGGTCGAGCACACCCGACGTCTCGCGGACCGCATCCACGACGTGTGGGCATCGGGGCGCGCGCCCCTCGTGATCGGCGGCGATTGCAGCATCCTTCTGGCGGCGGGAGTCGCCTGCGCCCGAGAGGGCCGCGCCGGCCTGCTGCACCTCGACGGGCATACCGACTTCCGTCATCCCGGCAACAGCGAAGACTGCGCCAGCGTCGCGGGCGAAGACCTCGCGGTCGCAGTGGGGCGGCACTGGCCCGCGCTGGCGGACATCGACGGCCTCTCCCCGTACTTCGACGCGTCGACCGTGGCCCATTTCGGGCATCGGGCGAACGACGAGCACGCCGAGGAGGCCCGGAACGTGGTCGCCCGCGTTGTCCCGGCGTCCCTCCTTCTCCAGCAGGGGCACGGGCCCGTCGCCGACGACCTCCGTCGCGTCGCCGGGCGCGGGTACTGGCTGCACGTCGACGTCGACGTGCTGGATCCCACCGTCATGCCCGCCGTCGACAGTCCCGACCCCGGGGGGATCGATGCCGCGCAGCTGACGAACCTCCTGGCTGCGCTGGCGCCCTCCGCGCGGGGCGCCTCCGTGACCGTCTTCGACCCCGACCTCGACCCCGACGGTTCCCGCGCGCGCATCCTGACCGACGTCATCAGCGACGGGCTGAGTGCGTTGGGTGCCGCCGTCACGAACGAGCGTGCCCAGCCCCGCGGAGCCGCGCACGCGTGACCGCGCGCGGAGGCCGCCGCTCGCGGGAGGGGTCGATCACCCGGGTTCGGCCGCCGTCGCGGGTGCTTCCACGTGAACGACGACCTCGTGGTGGATCGGCGTCCTGATGGACCGGGCGATGAAGCAGTAGTCGCCGACCTGCTCGTGGAGGTGCGCCGCCGCCGCGGCATCGCTCCCGGCCGCGACGGTCACTGTCGGGTGGAGAGTGACGCTCTCGAACTGCCCGGCCCCGTTCGCTTCTTCGACCATGACCCCCGTCGGATGATCCTCATAGGCGGTGACGATCACGCCGGCCCGCGTGGCGAGGTGAAGGTACCAGAGCATGTGGCACTGCGCGATCGACGACAGGTAGAGCTGCTCGGGGTTCCATCGGCCGGGATCGCCGCGGAAAGCGGGATCGGATGATCCGAGAATCACCCCGGGCCCCGCGGCGGTCACTCTGTGATCGCGGGAGAACCCCCGATATGCGCTGGTGCCCGTGCCGGTGTTGCCCGTCCACGTCAGCGCGATCTCGTAGTCGTGTGTGGTCACGGGGTGCTCCTCGTCTCGGGTGAGTTGGCGGCCGACGCGTCACGGGTGGCGAGTGCGTGGGCTTCGACGGCCGCTCGCGTCCGCGGGGCATCGCCGGCGCGGAGTGCGTCGAGGATGGCCTCGTGCTCGGTGTGCACGACCTGGGTGCGGTCGGGGGCGCTCAGGCTGCGCCGCGTGCTGAGGACGATCTGGTCCCACCAGCGCCCGAGCGTGCCGCTGATCACCGGATTGTCGGCGAGCGCGGCGATCGCTTCGTGGAATGCGCGGTTCGCTTCGACCGCGCGAGCGAGATCACCGGACATCGTCAGCTCATGCGTCTGGTCAGCCAGCGCATCCAGTGCTGCGAGACGAGCCGGGGTGACCTCCCCGCCAGCCACTCGTTGCGCCGCCAGATAAGCGGCCCAGCCTTCGAGGCCGGCGCGTGCCGAATGCAGCTCGGCACGTTCATCCGCGCTGAGGATGCGGAGGCGGACCCCGCGTCCCTGTGCTCGCACCAGCCCGTCGCTCTCCAGCCGCTGCAGTGCCTCCCGCACCGGGGTGCGACTGACCCCCAGCTGCTCGGCCAGCCGGGATTCGGCGACCCGCTCGTCTTCGCCGATGCGGCCCGTCATCACCAGGGCCCGGAGCGATTCGTACACCATCACCACGTGATTATTGCATGCAATAAGGTTTATTGTGTGCAATAAGCCGGATGGAGCCCGACGCGGACAGCGGAGCACGTGGTGACATCGACACGCTCAGCTCCGGTGCCCTTCAGCGGTCGCGTTCGTCGTCCGTCAGGAAGCCCGGGCGCGTTCGTCGCTGCTCGAGCGGCTCGAGCTCCTGGAAGAACGTGACCTGCCACCCGGCGGGGCCCTGGACGCGAGCGTTGAGCGAGCGGAAGGGCGTGCGGGTGGGCGGCGCGAGGACTGTGACATCTTCCGCGGCCACACGTGACACGGCCGCCGCGGTGTCGGCGACCTCGAGAGCGATGCGAAGAGAAGGTGCGGCGGAGGGCGGCATCCCCTCGATCTCATCGATGCTGTTCACGTGCGCGGAGGTGGCGAGCTCGATCGTGGCCACGCCGGCGTGCAGGATGGCGACGCGATCATCGCCGTCCGTGGCGAACGCGGCCTGCTCGGGCATCCCCAAGACGTCGCGATAGAAGCGCAGGGCCTCATCGAAGTCGTCTGTCTCGATGATCAAACGCAGCTGCCTCGGTGTCGTGGAGGGTGTCATGGTCCCCACTCTCGCCCCTGACGTGGGCGTCAGGGGCAAGCTCCCATCGCGCGCGGAGCGCGGCAAGGGCCGCGGTCTCCCGGTCGATCGCTCGCCTTTCACTCGCGAGGCGTTCTTCCGCGGCGTCGAACGCCTCGCGCAGGCCCGCGGTCGACGCCCCCGGCTCGGTCAGCGCGGGAAGGAGGGTGGCGATCACCGAACTGCAGAATCCCGCGTCGAACAGATCCCGGATCGTCGCGACGACACTCGCGTGGTGGGGGTGATAGAGCCTCTGCCCCGCCGAGGTCCGCTGGGGAGCGAGCAGACCCTGCTCCTCGTAGTAGCGCAGGGCTCTGACGCTCGCGCCCGTCCGGTGGGCGAGTTCTCCGATTCGCACGCGTCGATTCTCCCAACTCCTGCCCGGCCGATGTCTGGGTTCGTGCGAGCGGTCGTCATCCGCCGAACGAGACCCGGTCTCCGCGCCATCCCGAGGTGCGCAGGAACTGCTGCCAGCTGAGGACGCCGGGATCGATCGATCTGTTCCAGGTCAGGTCGCGCTCCGGCGCGAAGTAGCCGTGTTCGACGGCGTAGTGGGCCATTCCGTGCACCTCGTCGGCGACGAGCGGTTGCTCATCAAGCTCCGGGAACCAGGTGGTCAGCTCGTCTCGTGAGTACGCGCTGCGGTACTCCGCTCTGCGGCCCGTCACGCGGGAGAAGGCCTCGACCATCTCGGCGGGGGAGATGACCTCGCCCACGATGGGCAGGGTGGCACCCGCGTACCGCTCCGGGTGGCTGAGGATCTCGCGGACCGCCGGTCCGGTGGCGGTGAGGGGGTCCACGAACGGGGCGCGGAAGTCCTCGGGCAGGTAGAAGGGCATGAGGACGGTGTCGCCTTCGACGGTCGGCGCGTAGTACTCGAGCGCGTTCGTGTAGAAGAACGAGAGCATCACGAAGGTGTGGTCGACGGGCAGACGTCTGATGTGGTCGGCGACGAGGGCCTTGTCGGTGAAGTGTGGTGCGAACAGCGTGTGCCCACTGCGCTCATCGACGTTCTCGAGCGTGCTGAAGACGAGATGGGAGACACCTGCGTCGACGGCTGCATCGGCGAGCTGGCGTCCGAGCTCGAACTCGTCGGACGACGGGGGCGAGACCGGGGGTGTCATCAGGTAAGCGGCGTCGGCGCCGCGGAAAGCGTCGGCCAGTGCTCCCTGATGGCCGGGCGACAGGGGGGCCTCGACCAGCTCGGCGCCTCGTTCGGCGAGACGTCTCGCCTGCTTCGACGAGACGTCTCTCGTGAGCGCTCGAACACGGAATTCTCCGCTGTCGACCAGGGTGGCGACCACGCTGCGCCCTTGTTTGCTCGTCGCCCCGGCGACCGCCACGATCGGTCGGCTGTCCATTCCCACGATGCGTCTCCTCCTGTGACCGCCCTCGCGGCGATCATTCATATCGATGTAATGCGATGTGTCGATATGGGACGCTACCCCATGAGAGAATGAGAAGGAAACCGGTCATCGCGGGAGGAGCGTCAGCATGTCGAACCGCGACGCCGCACCGTCGGATCCCGGATATCCGGACGTCGTGACGGGTCTGAAGGCGCTCGCCAACCCCGTGCGGTGGCAGATCATGCGCTGGCTGAGCGACCCCCACGTGGAGTTCGCGGAATGGGAGCCCATCGCCGACCGCGACGAGTTCGGCGTGTGCGTGAGTCACGTGCAAGCCAAGTCCGGCCTGGCGCAATCGACGGTCTCGTCGTACATGGCCACCCTCGAACGCGCGGGCCTCGTCCGGTCGACGCGCATCGGGAAATGGACGCACTACAAGAGCGATGCCCAGGCCATGGCACGCCTCTCCGACGCCCTGCGGGGGTGAGCGGCGGGGAGAACGAGCCCATTGGGACCCAACAGCATGGCGTCACGGGAGGACGCGAGCACCTCAGCTCTCCGGGCGCCCCCCATCGTCGCGCGGACAGGGCCCTGAACGAGGACGCGAGCAGTCGCTCGCCCGGGTCGAGGGGCACCGGCGTGAGGGTTCACCACCCAACGTGTATCCGCCGCTGCGGGCGCTCGTCGAGGCGGGCATCGTCCGTTCGAGGGCGGAGCACAAGCTCGTCGCGTCTGGCGGAGCGAGGAGATCCTCGACGCTCTCGACGCATTCGCCGCGCCGTGCCGCCCCCGTCGTGTGCCCCGCCCTGTCGCCTGGGGTAGGCGGCGTTGACCATGTGCGGCAAGTGAGCGTTCCTGGGCGGTGCATCGTTTGCCCCGAGTTGGCGCCTCGCGACTGCGGCGTTGACCATCTGCGGCAAGCGAGCGGACGGGGGAGGGAGGGCGCCTCTCTCACACGCGCGACAGCCGGATCGCCATGAACTGCCGCCCCGGGAGCGTCACGCGGGCGGTCCCCGAATGGATGCCGTCGACCCGGTCGATCGTCGTGTTCCAGGTGTCGATGACGTCGATGACCCAGTCGCCCTCCCCGAGCACGACGTTGCGGAAGCGCGGGCGGTTGAAGCCGAAGTACGCCACCCGAACCGTGCCGTCGGGGGACTGCGCCCAGGGCACGTCCCAGTCCGAGGGCGCCGGGTCGAGAACGCCGCCCGGAACCTCGGCGAGCACCCGCTCGAGGAAGCCGATGCGCGCGGGCGAGGTGCCGTGCAGCACGCCGCCCTTCGCCCACCAGAGCACCTCGCTGTCGGAGCCCGCGGCATCCGGAGTCTCCGCCGCACCCATGGGGGCCGGAAGGTATGTCTCGCCGTGGCCCACGTACCCGCCGCGGACGGCGCCCTCCCAGAAGCGGCGCGTCATCTCCTCGCCCGTGATGTTGCCCCAGCCCTGGTCGATGTCGCCCTCGTAGGCGCACTCGTCGATCACGACCGGCTTGCCCCAGCGCTCGCGCCACTCGTCGGTGTTCTCCGCCGTCCGGTACACGTCGACGCGCTGGATGCTCACGTGCGTGATCCACGGGCGCGAGTAGTCGTAGAACGGACGGCAGTTGTGGATCGAGTTGAGATGGTGGGCGTGGTCCTCGTCGCCGACGATCGCGGCGAGGCGCTCCCAGTCGTCCTCGTCCTTCGCCCAGACGAGGTCGTACTCGTTCGCCATCGACCACCACACGTTCGAGAAAGCAGCCAGACGCCGCACCACGTAGCGCACGTAGCGGTCGTCGACGGCGGGTCCGAGGTCGGCGAAGCCCCAGCGGTCGTAGGCGTGGAAGAGGATGAGGTCGGCCTCGATGCCGCGCTCATCGAGCTGCGCGATACGCCGCTCCAGGCGGCGGAAGTGCGCGGGGTCGAAGCGCTCGAGATCGAAGCCGCTCTCGAGCGAGCCGGGGAAGACGAAATCGTCGGGCTCGTTGGCGTTGAAGAGGTACGACTTCGGGAAGAGGCACATGCGGATCTTGCGGAACGGCCCGTCGGTGAGGGTCTCCAGCGTCTGCTCCTGGAGGGCGTCGGGCTGGTGGGTCCAGGCGTAGGCCGTGGTGCCGAGCGGGCGATGGCGTGTGCCGTCGGCGTGGGCGAAATGGAAGCCGTCGACGCGGACCGGTCCGTGCGCGCCGTCGCGGGCGGCACCGACCTGCGCCTCGCCGCGCAGGGCATCGAGCGATCGCGCGGTCGCGGCGGTCGCGAACGTCCACCGCCCCTCCTGGTCGGCGAGAACGCGCAGGACCCACTCGCCGTCGCCGTCGTAGAACCCGCCGACGCGGACGGTCGAGCCGTCGGGGCGCGTGAACTCGGCGTGCAGGTCGACGTCGACGAAGGGGTTGCCGTGCGACGGCCCGTCGACGCGCACCTCGAGCACGCCCCAGCGACTCGCCGCGGCGACAGGGCGCACCGTGGCCGACGCGCGTTCCACGTCGTCGCCCTCGTAGGCGGGGTCGGGAGCGATCGCGGGGAGATACGCCGGCCGCTCTGCCCCCTCGCCGATCTCGGCGAGCTCCGCCCAGAGCTGCGCCCGCGCCTCGGGGGATTCCAGCGACGGGACGAGCGCGATGAGCGAGCCCAGCCGACCGCCGCGGAACTGCGCCGCCATGGGAGAAGCGGCGAATCCGGGCATGAGGCGTTCGAGCACCGCGCGGGCGCCGGGATGGTCGAGGGCTTCGCCGAAGGTGGAGCGGCGGTCGAACATGGGGTCTCCTCGGGAGCGTCAGGCGGGGTCTCGGCGTGGGGTCGGGTGGGGTGCGCCCGGCGACGGATGCGGCGGATGCCGCGGGTCAGGCGGTCGCGTCGCGGACGGCGCGGTCGACGCGCTCGAGCACGTGCGGCGGGGTGAACATGAGGGCGCTGGCCAGCGGCCGGCCGGCACCCCAGACGGTGCCGGAGCGGACCGCCTCGACGCGCTCGGGAGCCGTCTCCTCGAGGGCCTCGATCAGCGCGGCATAGGCGCGCGGGTCGTCGATGACGTCGGCGAGCATCGCTTCGAGGCCCGGCAGGGGCGGGCGCGGGGGCGCGGGCGGGACAGTGACGCGCCACTCGTGCGCGCCCGAGCCGACCTCCGCCGGGGCGGTGCCCTCGACGAGAACCCCGGGGAGCACGACCTCCGCGGTCGTGTTCGGCGGAACGGTCGCGCGGATCCGTACGACGTCGGTGCCGGGCTCGCGCTCCCACGACACCTCGGCGAGGCCGTAGGGCGTGCGGTGCCGGGCCGAGGCGCGCTCGAGGGCGGCGAGCGGCCGCGGAGCGATGCGCAGGCGGCGATAGCCCGGCACGGCCGGAGCGAGCCCCGCGACCGTGCGGTGCAGCCAGTCGGCCACCGCCCCCAGCGCGTAGTGGTTGAACGAGGTCATCTCGCCGGGGTTCACCGAGCCGTCGGGGAGCAGGCTGTCCCAGCGCTCCCAGACCGTCGTCGCCCCCTGCGTCACCGGGTACAGCCACGAGGGGCACTGCGTCTGCAGCAGGAGGCGCTCGGCTGCGTCGTGGTGTCCGCCGTCGCTCAGGGCGTCGGCGATGATCGGGGTGCCGACGAAGCCGGTCGAGATGCGGTACCCGCTCTCGCGCACGAGAGCCGCGAGCCGGTCGGCGAGGGCCGCGCGGGTCTCGGTGTCGCGGACGAGCTCGAACGCGAGGGCGAGGGCGTACGCGGTCGGGGCGTCGCTCATCATCCGTCCGGCGGGAGTGACGTACTCGGCGACGAACGCGGCGCGACTGCGCTCCGCGAGTTCGGCATAGGTGGTCGCGTCGTCGTCGTACCCGAGCAGGGCGGCGGCCTCCGAGACCTGGCGCAGCGACCGCGCGAAGTACGCCGTCGCGACGATGTCGCCATCGACCTTGGCCTTGCCGGGCTGGTCGGGCGGCGCGCTCGGGTCGAGCCAGTCGCCGAGCTGCATCCGGCCGGCCCAGAGTCCGGACTCCCCGGCATCCGCCCGTACCGCGTCGGCCCACGCGCGCATGCTCGGGTACTGGGCGGCGAGCACTTCGCGGTCGCCGAACCGCTCGTGCAGCACGGTGGGCGTCACGGTCGCCGCGTCTCCCCATGCCGCGACCGGGCCGCCCCCGGCGAACGAGGGCAGGGCGGCGGGGATCACGAGGGGGACGATGCCGCCGACGCGCTCCTGCTCGAGAGCGAGATCGCGCAGCCACGAGGTGAGGAACCCGTCACAGTCGTAGAGGAACGACGCGGTGGGGGCGAACACCTGCAGGTCGCCGGTCCACCCCAGCCGCTCGTCGCGCTGCGGGCAGTCGGTCGGCAGCGCGAGGAAGTTGCCGCGCATGCCCCACACGACGTTCTCGTGCAGCCGGTCCAGCATCTCGTGCGACGACGAGAACCACCCGGTGCGCTCCATGTCGCTGTGCAGGACGACCGCCTCGACCCCCGCGTCGTCCACGTCGATCCCGGTCACCTGGGCGTAGCGGAAGCCGTAGAACGAGAAGCGGCTCTCGAGAACGTCGTCGCCTCCGGACAGGACGAAGGATGCCGTGGCTGTGGCGTTGCGCAACGGGCGGAGGGCGAGCTCGTCCTCGTCGAGCACCTCGGCGTGGCGGATCGTCACGATCGTGCCCGCGGCTCCGCTCACCCGCAGGCGCAGCCTCCCGACGAGGTTCTGACCGAAGTCGAGGACCTCTCCGCCGGACGGCGTCGCGAGACGCGCCCTCACGGGGAGGCTCTCATGCCGACGCACCGGTTCGGCGATCCGTGCCTCGGGTACGGGCACGTTCTCGTAACCGGGGCGGGCGACGACGCCCACCCGCGCGGGCGCCCACCCTCGCTCGTCGCCGGAGGCCACGGCATCCGGGGTCGACCAGGGCGCGCGGAGGCGGAGATCCTGATGCTCGCCGGCGTAGATGCCGCTCGTGACGATCTCGGTCTCGCCTGACGCGGTCCAGGCCGCGCCGGTGGGGGCGACCGTCTCGACGGTGCCGTCATCGAAGGTGACCCGGAGCTGCGCGAGGAACGCGGGCTGGTCGCCGTAGATCCGGTCGGTGAAGGTGAAGAAGCCGTAGCGCTCGGTGTACCAGGCGCCGGCCAGCGTCGCCCCGACGACGTTGTCGCCCACGACGAGCAGGTCGGTCACGTCGACGCTCTCGTGCACGAGCCGGTCCCGCGTCGCCGTCCAGCCCGGGGCCAGGACGTCGTCGGACACGGCGTGGCCGTTGATCTCGGGCTCGGCGCTGCCGAGGGCGGTCCACAGCAGCACCGCGCGGCGGACGGTCCGATCGAGGTGGAAGGTCTTGCGGACGAGCGCGGGCTGGGCCTCGCGCTCGGGGTCTGCGAGGCCGATCGGCTCGGCGACCCATTCGTCGGGGGCGAGGAAGCCCGCCTCGACGGCGAGAGGATCGCTCCAGTCGGTGGTCACCCCATCGACGCCGCGCACCCGCACGCGCACCTCGCGGCGCTCGCCGGGGGCGAGGGGAACGAACGGCCAGGTGACCAGCGAAGACTCGGCTCCCTCGAGCGTCACCGTGGCCCCGCCGTCGGTGACCTCGGCGCCGGCCTGAACCCAGTCGGGGGTGGTCGTCTCCGTGCGCCACGTCAGGCGCGGGGTCGACGTGGCGACGAACGGCGAGTCGCTGCGCAGCTCGGCTCGCACGGTGGCCACGCGGGTGTCAGCGGTCATGCGTCGTCTCCTTCGGAGATCCAGTGGGTCGCGTCGACCCGGCCGTCGTGGGCGTAGACGCCGATGACGCGCCCCGTGAACGATTCGGTCACCTCGGACGACAGGAAGCGCCCGTCGATCTCGGCCAGGTCGATCCTCTCGCCGTCGACGGTGGCGGCGAGGTGAAGCGCGTGGATGGCGGGGGCGAAGCTCACCGCCGACGACCCGGGACCGCAGTCGATGTGCAGGGTCGTCGTGGGGCTCGACAGCGGGCGGCGCCACTCCTGGACGAGGTCGCCCACGACAGCCCGGGCGACGAGTTCACCCGCGCCGGCTTCGACCTCGACGTGGAAGCGCTCGTCGTACCGGACGGCCAGACCGCCGATCCCCGCCGACACATCGACCTGCACCGAGGTACGTTGCGCGAGCTGTACCTGGCGTCGTCCCACGAAGACCGGGCGCGGATCTCCGAGCGACGAGCCGTCGGCATCCAGACGCAGCCACCCCGGCCGCGAAGCGAGGTCGGCGTGCTCGGTGGGGAGCGCACGCACGGCGATCCACTCCCCGTCGAGGGGCGCGTCGGGCGAGAAGGCGACCTCGACGCGGGCGCCCGGGCGCGGGTTCAGAGGGACGGGCTCGATCGTGGGCCAGCCGTCGGACTGCCAGGCGACGCGCGTGACGAAGGTCTCGCGGCCCAGAGCCGAGAAGGCGCGGGTCATGCCCCGCGGGCGGACGCCCAGGAGCACGCACACCCAGTCGCCGTCGGGGCCGACGACGAGATCGCCATGGCCGGTGTTCTGCACGGGCCGGGTCGTCGACCGCGCCGAGACGAGCGGATTGCCGGGGGCCGCCTCGAAGGGGCCCTCCGGGGAGTCCGCCCGGGCCAGGGAGACGCCGTGCCCGCGCTCGGTCCCTCCCTCGGCGATGAGCAGGTACCAGCGCCCGTCGATCTCGTACAGGTGCGGTGCCTCGGGGAACATGCCGCCGACGCCGGACCACAGCGACCGCGGCTCTTCGAGAGCGCGGTGCGTGTCGAGGTCGACGCGGGCCTGCTGGATGCCGGTGTGCGTGCCCGCGTCCGGACCCCCGAGGATCAGCCCCGAGTACGTGATGTACGCGGTGCCCTCGGCATCCCATGCGATGTCGGGATCGATCCCGTCGAGCGAACGCGCCCCGTCGAGGGTCGTGAGGAGGTCGCCGTCGCTCCACGGACCCGCGGGGTCGGTCGCGGTGAAGTGCAGCATGCCGCGGCCCATCGCGTCGGTGACCACGACGTGGAAGACCCCGTCGCGGTGACGCAGGGTGGGGGCCCATGCCCCTCCCGCCGTCGGCACGTTCTCGACACCGAGCTGCCCCGGACGCGTGGCGACGTGGCCGATGAGCTCCCACTCCACGAAGTCGGTGGAGCGGTGGATCGGGATGCCGGGGAGGTACTCGAACGTCGAGGTCGCCAGGTACCACGCGTCGCCGACGCGGACGGCCGACGGGTCGGGGTGGAAGCCCGCGATGAGCGGGTTGGGGAGAGCGGCAGGGGTCGTCATGGTCCTCGGGGGGTTCGGGCCCTCCGCCGCCCGGCCGGCGGGGTCGCGGTGGGCGGCGGCGGAAGGAAGGTGGGGCAGTCGGGTCAGTCGGCGAAGAGGCGACCGAGCTCGGCGGCCAGGGCCACCGCGCGGGGGTCGCCGCCGCCGGGCCAGGCGCCGCGCACGATGGTCCACGCGAAGGCGATGCCGGTCTCGGGGTCGACGCACGCGAGGCCGCCCGCGGCCCCGTCGTGGCCGAACGCGTTCACACCGCCGAAGGGCATGGCCGCGGTCGGCTTCTGGAACACGATCGCGTGGGCGCGGTCGTGCTGACCGAGCACCTCGTCGTAGCCGTGCACCTGCTGCCGCCCGATCTGCGCGACGGTGTCGGCCGAGAGGAAGGGCGCGGCACCGTCGACACCGGTGACGGCCGCCGCGAGCAGGCGAGCGATACCGCGGGCGCTGCCGGTGCCCGAGGTCGCCGGGTGGCCGTAGCGCCAGCTGCGCGGGTCGTTGGCGAACTCGGGGGTCGGCGGGGCGCTGCCGAAGACGCGCACGCCGAGGGCCGTCGCGCGGCGGTCGCCCGCGCCGGCCGCCGGGGGCGTCATGGGCTGCAGGTCGACGCGGCGGTGCTCCTGATCGGCGGGGAGGCCGAGGAAGAAGTCCAGGTCGTGCGGGGCGCGGATCTCGTCCTCGTAGAACGCGTGCATCGTGCGACCCGTCACCCGGTGCACGAGCTCGGCACCCAGGTTGCCGATCGTCACCCCGTGATAGCCGAAAGCGCTCCCCGGATGCCAGACCGGCCGGGTCGAGGCCAGGCGTGCGGCCGCGGTCGGCTGGTCGAGCGCGTCGAAGCGGTCCAGCGGGGGATCGGTCTGCGGCAGGCCCGCCTGGTGCGAGAGCAGCTGCCGCACGGTGACGCGCTGCTTGCCCGCCGCGGCGAACTCGGGCCAATGGTCGGCGACGAGATCGTCGAGGTCGAGCAGGCCGCGTTCGACGAGGAGTCCGACCGTGATGCCGATGGTGTTCTTCGTGACCGAGAACGGCACGAGCACCGAGTCCTCGCGGACGTCGCGACCGCCCCACACGTCCAGCACGGGCACGCCGCGGTGGAACGCGGCGGCCTGGAACGACAGCTCGGGGTCGCTCGCCAGGGCGGCGTCGAGGCGCGCGACCGCCTCGATCAGCCGCTCGTCGGCACGACCGTGCAGATGCTCCGTGCTCACCGGGTTCACGACGACACCGACCAGACCGTGGTCAGCGGCGTTTCGACGACCGACGCGCCCGCGAGCAGCGTGTAGT
Organism: Microbacterium enclense; assembly: GCA_038182865.1. Taxonomy (NCBI): domain Bacteria; kingdom Bacillati; phylum Actinomycetota; class Actinomycetes; order Micrococcales; family Microbacteriaceae; genus Microbacterium; species Microbacterium enclense. Next base: position 1,778,126 of record CP116226.1, read on the forward strand.
CGCCGGGCTCGGTGACCCACGCGCCGTCCCAGTGCGCGAGGCGGCGCACGGGCACGCCGATCCGCGCCTCGACGCTCTCGCCCGGTCCCGCCTCGACGGCCTGGAACCCGACGAGCCAGCGCGCGGGACGCTCGACGGTCGAGTCGGCGCGCTCGGCGTACACCTGCACGACCTGACGGCCCGCGCGCTCACCCGTGTTGGTCACCCGGATGATGAGCTCGTCGCCGTCGCGCTCCGCGGCATCCCACGACCAGGCTGTGTACCCGAGGCCGTGCCCGAACGGGAAGGCCGGTGCGGTGCCGCTGCGCAGCCACGCGCGGTAGCCGACATGGATGCCCTCGTCGTAGCGCAGCACGCCGTCGGTGGGCGTGACCTCGAGCACCGGCACGTCGGCCATGCGCGCGGGCCATGTGGTGGGCAGGCGTCCACCGGGCTCGGCGGCACCGGTGAGGACGGCGGCGAGGGCGGAGCCGAACTCCTGACCGCCGAAGTAGCCCTGCACGATGGCGGCGACCTCGCCCGCCCACGGCAGCACCACAGGCGAGCCCGCGTTGACGATGACGATCGTGCGGGGGTTGGCCCGCACGACGGCGCGGACGAGATCGTCCTGGCGGCCGGGGAGATCGAGCGAGGTGCGGTCGTAGCCCTCGGACTCGACCTTCGAGTTGGTGCCCACGACGACGACGGCCACCTCGGCGGCCTGGGCGGCAGCGACGGCACGGGCGATGAGTTCGTCGGGATCGGTCTTCTCGGGCGCGATCCCGAGGGTCACACTCATGGCCCCGGGGATGGTGCCCGTGCCCTCCCGGGTGAACTCGGCGCGCACGCGGACTCCCCGTCCGGCCTCGACCTCGACGGGGGCCGTCACCGACGGCGGGTTGAGGAACGCCGCGCCCAGGTCGGTGCCCTGCAGCACGGGGGCGTCGTCGAGCACGAGCTCGCCGTCGACGAACACCCGCCCGGGGTTCGCGCCCGAGAACCCGAGCTCGATCACCCCCGACTCCCGCGGGGTGTAGACCGTCTCGAGCACGAGCGTGCGGGTGGCGGCGATGGGAGCGTCGCCCCCGAACCACACCAGGGCCGTGGCGCGGCGGTCCTCCGCTCCGATCTCGGCACCTGTCTCGTCGATGAAACTCACGCGCAGGCCCGGTTCGTCGGTCGCCGGGTTCCGCAGCTGCTCGACCGGGATCTCCGCCACGCCCTCCTGTACGACCGCGCCGATCTCGTAGGTGACGCGGTCGTCACCGAAGGCCTCGCGCAGCCCCGCGAGCGGCGACACGATGTGCGCGGGGATGACCGTCGCGCTGCCCCCGCCCTGCGTGCGCGCGTCGCGGGCGTTCTGGCCGATGACGGCGACGGATGCCACCGCCGCCGTGTCGAGGGGGAGGATGCCGTCGTTGCTCAGCAGCACCGTGCCGGCGATCGCCGACTCGCGCGCGAACTGCGTGGCATCCACCGGGGCGGGTTCGATCTCGGTCGCGGTCTCGAGAGCGCCGACGCGCTCGGCCAGCAGGAGCAGGCGGAGCACCTTGCGGTCGAGGTCGGCCTCGCGCACGCGGCCGTCGCGCACGGCGTCGACGAGATCGGCCCACGCGGGGGCGGGTCCGGGCATCGCGAGGTCTTGAGCGGCGGCGACGGCGTCGAGCGACCGCACGGCCGTCCAGTCGCTGATGACCACGCCGTCGAAGCCCCACTCGGAGTTCAGCGGCGTCTCGAGCAGGTCGTTCTCGGTCATCGTCACGCCGTCGACCGCGTTGTACGAGCTCATGATCGACCAGGCACCGGCATCGACAGCGCGCTCGAAGGGAGCGAGATAGAGCTCGCGGAGCGCCCGCTCGTCCACCCGCACGTCGACGGTGAAGCGGTCGGTCTCGGAGTCGTTCGCGACGTAGTGCTTCGGTGTGGCGGCGACGCCGTTGTCCTGGAGGCCGCGGACGTAGGCGGCCGCGAGCTCGGCGGTCAGCTCGGGGTCTTCGCTCAAGCACTCGAAGTGGCGGCCCCCGAGGGGAGAGCGGTGCAGGTTGATGGTCGGTCCGAGCACGACGTCGACGCCCTTGCGGCGGGCCTCGGAGGCCGCAGCGGCCCCGTACCGGTACGCCATGTCGACATCCCACGACGCGGCCAGGGCCGAGCCCGACGGCATGTTGAGGGAGGGCTCGCGCTCATCCCACCGGGGGCCGCGGACGCCGGCGGGGCCGTCCGAGAGGGTCATCGCTCGCAGCCCGATCTCGGGGAGCGGGACGGTGGTCCAGAAGTCGGCGCCCTGGACGAGCGCCGCCTTCTGCTCGAGGGTCAGCGATGAGAGCAGCGGGACGAGGTGGGCGGTGGCGGACGAGTCGGTCACGAGTGTCTTTCCGGTGGGGTGGGGTCAGGATGCCGAAAGCAGGGCGCGACGGGCGGCGCGGCGCTCTTCCTGGCGGTCGGGGTCGGGCACGGGCGCCGCCATGAACAGGCGCTGCGTGTAGGGATGCTCGGGGGCGGAGGTGACGCGATCGGCGTCGCCGGTCTCGACGATCTCGCCCTTGTACATCACGGCCACGCGGTGGCTGATGTGCCGGACGACCGCGAGGTCGTGCGTGACGAAGAGGTACGCCACGCCTGTGCGGTTCTGGATGTCGATGAAGAGATCGAGCACACGCGCCTGGGTCGACAGGTCGAGGGCCGAGACCGGTTCGTCGCACACGATGAGCCGCGGCTGCAGGGCGAGTGCCCGCGCGATCGCGACGCGCTGACGCTGGCCGCCCGAGAACTCGCGAGGGAGGCGGCTGCGGGCGTCGGCGGGGAGCCCCACCTGATCGAGCAGGTCGCGCACGCGCTTCTTGGCATCGGCCGCCGAGACCCCGGCCACCGTGAGCGGCTCGACGAGGATCTGCTCGATCGTCATCGAGGGGTTCAACGACGAGTACGGGTCCTGGAACACGACCTGGATCTCCGAGCTGAGACCGCGGCGCTCAGACCGGCTCAGGTGAGAGATGTCGCGACCGTCGTACGTGATCTTCCCCCCGCTCACCGGGGCGAGGCCGAGGGCCGCGCGCCCGAGCGTGGTCTTGCCCGAGCCGGACTCGCCGACCAGGCCCACGGTCTCACCGGGGAGGATGTCGAGCGAGACGCCCTTGAGGGCCCGGAACGGCTTCGCACGGAAGCCCTTGCCGGGGTACTCGACGACGAGGTCGTCGATCGTCAGCAGCGGGGTGCTCATGCCACCACTCCGTTCTCGGCGCCGAGCGGCGGCCGTGCGGGACCCTCGTCGAGGATCGCGTCCAGCAGCGCCCGCGTATACGGGTGCTGCGCGTCGTTGAAGATGGCCCGCACCGGACCCTGCTCGACGAAGCGGCCGTTCTGCATCACGGTCACCCGGTCGCAGAGGTCGGCGACGACGCCGAAGTTGTGCGTGACCAGCAGCATCGCCATCTGGCGCTCCTGCTGGAGGTCGCGCAGCAGCTCGAGGACCTCGGCCTGCACCGTGACGTCGAGGGCCGTGGTGGGCTCGTCGGCGATGATCAGCTCGGGGTCGGTCGAGATCGCTCCGGCGATGAGCACGCGCTGCGCCATGCCACCGGACACCTCGAAGGGGTAGGCGTCGAAGGTGCGCTTCGGGTCGGGGATGCCGACGCGGGCGAGCAGGTCGAGCGAGCGCTCGCGCGCCGCCGCGGACGACAGCTTCAGATGCGTGCGCAGCGGCTCGACGAGCTGGCTGCCGATCGTGAACGCGGGGTCGAGGTTGCTCATCGGCTCCTGGGGGATGTAGCCGATGCGCTTGCCACGGACACCCGCGTACACCTTCTCCGGGGCGTCGGCGAGGTCGGTGCCGTCGAACGAGATGGTGCCGCCGGTGACCGATCCGCCGCGCGGCAGCAGGCCGAGGACGCCGAACGCGGTCTGGGTCTTACCCGAGCCGGATTCGCCGATGAGCCCGTGCACCTCGCCCTTGCGGACGTCGAGCGAGACGCCGTGGACGACCTCGATGTGCGAGCCGTCGGCCTGGTCGTAGCCGACCCGCAGGTCGCGCACGCGCAGGACCGGTTCGGTGGACTTGCTGCGCGCGTCCTCGCGGTGCACGATCACGTCGCCGTCGGCGAGCTCGGGGAGCTCGTCGGGGTCGGGGAGGTCGCCGCCGCCGAGGGAGACCGAGGTGGTCGCGGTGGCGATCGAACCTGTCGCGGTCAGCACGGCTCGGCGGCGACGGCGTCGCACCGTGACGGTGCGCTCCAGTTCGTCGCGCAGCACGTTGGCCATCAGCGTCAGGGCGATGCAGGTCAGGGCGATCGCGAGCGAGGGCCAGACCAGCAGCACGGGGTTCTTGTAGATGTTCTTGAAGCCGTCGGTGAGCATCGAGCCCCAGGTGGGGACGTTGACGTCGCCGAGACCGAGGAACTCCAGGCCCGACTGGATCGCGATCGCGATGCCGGCGATGATCGCGGACTGGATGATGATGGGCGCCCGCACGACCGACAGGACGTGACGGCCGATGATGCGCAGGTCGCTGAGACCAGACACGCGTGCCGCGTCGACGTACAGCTCGCTGCGCACGGCGGTGACCGAGGCGAAGACGAGGCGGAAGTACGCGGGGGAGAGCAGGATGCCGAAGATGACCATCGACAGCCAGACCGAGGGTCCGAGGACGGCGCGCGCAGCCAGCAGCACGACGATGCCCGGAAGAGCCATGTTCAGTTCGGTGACCCACGTGGCGGCGGTGTTGAACCAGCCCTGGTAGTAGCCGGCGATCAGGCCGCTGACCACACCGAGCACCACGGCCACGCCCAGGGCGATGAGGGCGGCGGCGATGCTCGTCTGGGTGGCCGCGAGCAGACGCGAGAGCACGTCGCGGCCGCTGCCGTCGGTGCCGAGGAGGTGGTCGCCGGACGGGCTGGCGAGCACCGCACGGATGTCGGCGAAGTTCGGATCCTGCGGGGCGATGAGCGGGCCGATGATCGCGAGCACCGCGACGAGCGCGAGGAAGCCGAGCGAGATCAGGCCGACGGGGCGCCGGAGCAGTCGGCGGAACAGCGCCACGCGCACCGGGGCGACCGGGACGGTGGGAGGGACGTCGATGGCGGTCATGACAGTCGCACCTTCGGGTTGAGAGCGGCCTGGGCCAGGTCGATGAGGAGGTTGACCACCACGACGATGATCGCGAAGGCGATCACGAGGCCCATGACGACGGGGATGTCGCCCTGGGTGGTGGCACGGACGCTGAGCTGCCCCATTCCGGGGATGGCGAAGATCTGCTCGACGATGACCGCTCCGCCGAGGAGCCCGACGAACTGGACGGCGAGCACCGCGAGGGCGGGGCCACCGGCGTTGCGCAGCACGTGGCGGTAGATCACCGAGTTCTCGCTGAGGCCGCGGGCCCGGAGGGTGCGGACGTAGTCGCGCGAGGTGGCGTCGATCACGGAGCCGCGCACCTGCTGCGCGACCGTGGCGATCGCGCCGATCGAGAGGGCGACGATCGGCAGGATCACGGATGCCAACCACCCGCTGAGCGAGGTGGTGAGGGGCGTGTATCCGGTGGCCTTGAACCAGCCGAGGTTCACCGCGAACACCAGGACGAGCAGCAGCGCGATGAGGAAGCCCGGCACCGCGAAGCCGACGAGGGAGAGGAACTGCACACCGGCGTCGATCGCCCCACCGCGGCGGGCAGCCAGGACGCCGAGGAGGACGGAGAGGATCGCGGAGACGAGGGTCGCGCCGATCACGATCGAGAGGGTGACGGACAGGCGTCCGGAGACGCTCACCGAGACGAGCTCGCCGTTGAACCAGCTGCGACCGAGGTTGCCGGTGACGGCCGAGGTGAGCCAGTCGCCGTACTGCACGAGCAGCGGGCGGTTCAGGCCCAGCTCCGCGGTCTTCTTGGCGACCGTCTCCGCGGTGGCGTTCTCCCCGAGGATGCGGCGGGCGATGTCACCGCCCGCGGCGTAGAGGAGCGTGAAGGCGAGGAAGGAGATGACGGCGATGAGCACGACCCCCGAGAGGAGTCGGCGCACGATGAATGCGAGCATGTGTGGTCCCTGGGGCCCGGGTCGGTCCGTCCGCGCCCGGGGCGCGGACGGACCGACGGACGGATCAGTTCTTCGGCGAGAAGTCGAAGATCGACGGGTAGGCGTTGGTCGGCCAGAAGTCCAGGTTCGTGTTCGCGTCAGTGGCGAACGTGCCCTGGACGCGGAAGAACGGGGCGAACCAGGCCTGGTCGACGATGTAGGTGTTCAGTTCCTTGGTGGCGGTGTCCGCCTCGTCCTGAGAACCGTTCTGGATCGTCGAGATGTACGCGTCGACCTTCGGGTCCTCGTACTTGAAGGGGTTGAACGTCGCGCCGGGAGCGATCATGAAGTTGATCAGCTGCCAGTCGGGGTTCTGCTCCAGGGCCATCCACGTCGCCGGGTACTTCGGGGCGAGCATGTCGGTGATGAAGTTCCCGGTGCCGGGGTCGGTGTAGTTCACCGTGATGCCGATGTCCGACAGCTGCTGGGCGACGAGGTCGAACGTCTGCTGGAACGCGGGCGTCGACATCATGTTCAGCGTGAAGCCGTTCGGGTACCCCGCCTCGGCGAGGAGCTCCTTGGCGGCGGCCGGGTCGTAGGGGTAGGTGCTGTCGAGCTTCTCGTCGTACCCCACGGAGGTGGCGGGGAAGACCTGCTCGGTCACGGTGCCGTAGCCCGTCTGCAGGGTCTGCAGCAGCGCCTCACGGTCGAAGGCCATGTTGATGGCCTGGCGCACCTTGACGTTGCCCAGCTCGGGTGCCATCGTGCCGGCGCGGTCGAGCAGGAGCAGGCCCTGGAAGTCGAGCTCGTTCGACTCGATCGTCCAGCCGGCGCCCTCGACCTCGCTGATGGTGTTGTTGTCGGCGATCTTGGCGCCGTTCGCCTCGCCCGCGCGGATCGCGTTCAGCGTCGCGGTCGGGTCTTCGAGGACGTTGATGGTGAGGTTCTGGTACTTGACCGCGTCCTTGTTCCAATAGTCGGGGTTCGCGGTGTAGTTGTACGTGGTGCCGGTCACCGACGAGGCGGTGTCGAGCACGTAGGGGCCCGAGCCGACGGGGTTCGTCGAGACGTCGGCGTTGCCGAACGAGGATGGCGCCTGGATGAGGCCGGGAGCGATCGAGAGCAGGTTCACGAGCGAGGGGTCGGGCGCGGCCTGCGTGATGGTGACCGTGGTCGCGTCGGGGGCGGCGAACTCCTTGCCCGCGAACGTGGCGGCCTGCGGTGCCGTGCCGTCGCGGAAGTGCTCGAGGCTCGCGACGACGGCGGAGGCGTCGAGCGGGGTGCCGTCGGTGAAGGTCACGCCGTCGCGGAGGGTGAGCGTGAGGACCGTGCGGTCGTCGTTGTACTCCCAGGCGGTGGCCAGCCAGGGCTGGATCTCGCCGGTGGAGTCCTTCTGCAGGAGCGTGTCGAACACGGCCTGGAAGAACGGGCTCCGGTTTCCGTACTCGGCGCCGGCGCCGATGTCGTAGCTCGTGGGCCCGATGATCGCGGTCAGCGTGAGTCGATCACTGCTGCCGGATCCGTTCTCCCCCGACCCTCCGCCGGAGCATCCCGTCAGCACGAGTGCTGCGGCGACGGCGAGGGCTGCTGTGGCCTTCCATCGGAACATCTGTGTTCCCTTCATCGTGGCGAAACCCCAGTGGATCGCCCTGCGCCGAGACGGTAACAGCAATTCCGAGTGCCCGCTAGATTTTCGTCTCAAAAAACTAGCGGTCGCTAGGAATTCGTTATAGAACGGTCTGGAAGGGGCGTCCGGGCTCATCGACGACGAGGGGCTTTCGGACGGATACGGTGGCGGGATGACCGAGACGACGCGCACAGCGCGCAAGCCACGCGGGGAGTACGCCAAAAGCGAGGCGACCCGTCAGGCGATCCTCGACGCGGCGCTGGAGGTGTTCGCCGAATCGGGGTTCCGTGCGGGATCCCTCCGCGAGATCGCCCAGCGCGTCGGGATGAGCGAGGCGGGCCTGCTGCACCACTTCCCCCGCAAGAGCGCTCTCCTGCTCGCCGTCCTCGACCACCGCGACGAGGCCGCCCGCGCGGTCGTCGACTTCGATCTCACCGACGGTGCGGCGACCCTGCACGGGCTCGTCGAGCTCGCTGCCCTGAACGCGTCGATGCCCGGCGTCGTCGAGCTCTTCTGCACGCTCTCCGCCGAGGCGACCTCTCCCACGCACCCCGCGCACGAGTACTTCCAACGTCGCTACGCCTACGTCCGCGGGCGGGTGGCCGATGCGTTCCAGCGGCTCGCCGAGGCCGGTCGCCTCTTCGAGGGCGTCGACGTCCAGCGATCGGCCGTCGTCACGATCGCCATCATGGACGGCCTGCAGGTGCAGTGGCTGCTCGATCCCGACTCGACCGACATGGCCGAGGAGCTCGCCGCGCACTTCCGTCTGCTGGTGCGTGGGTTCGACCTCGCCGCGCTCGAGAACGTCCTCGACCTGCGCGCGGGGGAGACCTCGTGATCCGCGAGCCCTTCCTCGAGGGGTGGACCGTGGGGCCGAAGCGGGGGGCGTTCGAAGCCCAGGATGCCGCGACCCTCGCCCACGTCACCCTTCCGCACGATGCCCTCCGCGATCTCCCTCGATCGCCCGACAGCCCGCAGGGCGTGACGTCGGGGTACTACCCGGGTGGCGTCTTCGAGTACGTGCGGGAGTTCGACGTCCCCCTCGCCTGGCGCGAGAAGACGGTCGTTCTCGAGTTCGAGGGCGTCTACCGCGACGCGGTCGTCTTCCTCAACGGCGAGCGGGCGGCGCACGAGGGCAGCGGCTACGCGGCCTTCACGGTGGACGCCGACGCCTTCCTCCGCTTCGGTGAGACCAATCGCCTGAGCGTCGAGGCGCGCGTGCATAAGGATTCGCGCTGGTACACCGGGGCCGGCATCCATCGTCCGGTCCACCTCATCGTCGCCGATCCCGTGCACCTGCCCCTCGACGGCGTGCGCGTGACGACCCCCGACATCGACACGGAGCGTGCGATCGTCGAGGTCTCGACGCTCGTGCGCAACACGACCCGGCACACCCGCACGACGCGCGTGGCGTGGGAGGTGCACGATGATGCGGGGCGCACCGTGGCGACGGGGTCGTCTCCGGTCACCGTCCTCCCCGGCGAGGACGCTGTCGCCCGCGTGCGTCTGCGTGTGGAGCGGCCCCGGCTCTGGAGCATCGACGATCCCGCTCTGTACGAACTGCACACCGCGCTCGCCGACGAGGCGGACGCCTCGCCGCTCGACACCGATCGCACGGTGTTCGGCATCCGCTCCCTCCAGCTCGACCCCGTGCACGGGCTGCGCATCAACGGCGAGAGCGTCACGCTGCGCGGGGCCTGCGTGCACCACGACAACGGTCCGCTCGGAGCCGTCTCCGTCGCCGCCGCCGAAGACCGCCGTGTGCGGCTGCTGAAGGAAGCGGGGTTCACCGCGATCCGCAGCTCGCACAACCCCGCCTCGCGGGCGCTGCTGGACGCGTGCGACCGCCACGGCATGGTCGTGATGGACGAACTCGGCGACGTGTGGACGCGCGCGAAGACGGCGTTCGATCACTCGGTCCGCTTCGCCGACGACTGGCACGCCGACATCTCCGCTCTCGTGGCGAAGGATGCCAACCACCCGAGCGTGATCATGTACTCGATCGGCAACGAGATCCTCGAGGTCGCCAGTGCCCACGGCGCCGCCTGGAGCCGCCGCCTCGCGGAGGCGGTGCGCGCCCTCGACGACACCCGCTTCGTCACGAACGGCATCAACGGCATCATCGCCAACCTCGACCGCCTCGCCGATGCGCGGGCCGAGATGGCGGCATCCGATCCGAACACCCTGATGGCGGGGCTGGGCACCCAGATGGCGGCCATGAACGCGTCCGACCTCGTCACCCGGTCGATCGAGGAGTCCGCCGCCGTGCTCGACGTCGTCGGCTTCAACTACGCCGACTCGCGCTACGCGCTCGATGCCGAGCTGTTCCCGAACCGGGTGATCGTCGGGTCGGAGACCTTCCCCGAGCGCATCGGTGCCCTCTGGCCGCTCGTCTCGTCGCTGCCGCACGTCATCGGCGACTTCACCTGGACCGGCTGGGACTACCTCGGCGAAGCGGGAATCGGCCGGGTGGAGTACGTCGACGCCGTCTCCGAGGCGCCGACCGACACGGCGGGTCCGTACCCGTATCTCTTCGCGGAGTCGGGAGACCTGGATGCCACGGGCCACCGGCGCACGGTCTCGTTCTTCCGCGAGATCGTCTACGGCCTGCGCACCGAGCCGTTCCTCGCGGTGCACCGACCGCAGCACTACGGCCGTGCGACGGCGACGACGCCCTGGTCGTGGGACGACACAGTGGCGAGCTGGTCGTGGGACGTGCCCGCGGAGTCGCCGATCGTGGTCGACGTGTACGCCGACGCCGACGAGGTCGAGCTGCAGCGCGACGGCGTGACGGTGGGCGTCGCCCCCGTCGGGGATGCGCGCGAGTTCACCGCCCGCTTCGACACGGTCTACGTGCCGGGGGAGCTGACGGCGGTCGCGCGTCGCGGCGGCGTCGAGGTGGGCCGCACCACGCTCCGCTCGGGCGGCGAAGAGTCGACGCTCGTCGTGCGCCCCGAGACCGCCGAGATCGGCGCCGGTCTCGACGACCTCGCCTTCGTACGGATCGCCCTCGAAGACGCTGCCGGTGTCGTTCCCTGCGACCGCGACGTCGTCGTCACCGTCACCGTGGAGGGCCCCGGGGTGCTCGCCGGCCTCGGAACGGGCCGTGCCCGCACCGAGGAGCCGTTGTCGGCGGCGTCGGTCACCACGTACGACGGGCGGGCGCTCGCGATCGTGCGGCCGACGGCCGCGGGAGAGATCACCGTGCACGTCACCGCCCCGGGGTTCGCGTCGGTGCGGGCGACGGTCCGCGCGCTGCTCTAGGCCGACCATTGCTGCTCCGGCGGACCCTCCGGTTCGCCGGAGCGCGCCCGCCGCCCCAGCGTCAGCGTCGAGATCAGCCCGAGCGTGAGGAAGGCGGCTGCCGTCAGGGCCGCGGCGCGCGTCCCGTCGCTGAACGCCGCGCGCGCGTCGGCCGCGATGTCCTGGGTCCGGGGCGACTGCGCCAGTCCGGCGATCGCCGCGCCCGCGCTGTCGACCACCTGCGACACCACGGTGTCGCGCTGGTCGGCGGGCAGGCCCCGGTCCTCGAGCGACGAACTCAGGACGCCGGCGGTCGTTGCGAAGAGGACGGTGCCGAGGATGGCCACGCCGAGCGCGGCGCCCAGCTGGCGGGAGGTCGATTGCGTGCCGGAGGCCTGGCCGCTCGCCGCGGGCGGCACCTCCGCGAGCACGACGCCGGTCAGCTGCGCCGTTGCGAGCCCCACCCCGAGTCCGTAGACGAAGAGGAAGGGGATGAGCGGTCCCCAGGTGGCATCCGGTCCGATGGTGAGAGCCACGCCGGCCACCCCCACGATCTCGGCGACGAGACCGCCGCGGACCACCCACACCGGGGCGACCTTTCCCCCCAGGGCGCCGGCGAGCCCGCTCGCGACGAACGAGCCGATCGCGAGCGCGAGCAGCAGCAAGCCGGTCTGCAGGGCGTCGAAGCCGACCACGAACTGCAGCCACAGGGGCAGCGCGAGGATGATGCCGAACTCGCCGAGCGAGACCACCGCGGCGGCGATGTTGCCGTTGCGGAACGAGCCGATGCGGAAGAGGTCGAGGGCCAGCAGGGTCGACAGCCCGCGCCGCCGCCGGACACCCCACGCGACGAAGCCGGCCAGCGCGACGGCCGCGACCGCGAAAGCGATCGGGACGGGCGACAGCGCGAACGGCCAGGTCCACGACCCGAGGATGGGTACGGTGTCGACGCCCCACCAGCCGTAGGTGCGTCCTTCGATGAGCGCGAAGACGAGTGGGGCCATGGTCAGCACCGAGAGGAGGGCGCCCACGCCGTCGATCGCCTCCCGCCGCTCGCTGCGCGACTCGGCGACGGTGAGCAGCACGCCGATCACGATCACGATGCCCAGGGGGATGTTGATGCCGAACGCCCACCGCCACGAGAAGGCGGTCGTGAGCCACCCGCCGAGCAGCGGGCCGACCGCGGCCATGCCGCCGATCGTCGATCCCCACACGGCGAAGGCGATGCCCCGCTCGCGCCCGCGGAAGGTCGCGTTGATCAGGGAGAGGGTGGTCGGCAGGATCATCGCTCCGCCGATGCCCTGCGCGAGGCGCGCGAGGATCAGCGCCCCGCCGGTCGGGGCGAGGGATGCCGCGATCGAGGCCGCCGCGAACACGCCGACGCCGATGAGCAGCAGACGTCGTCGGCCGAGTCGGTCGGCGAGACTGCCGAACACCAGCAGGAAGGAGGCGAACACGAGCGTGTAGGCCTCCTGGACCCACTGGACCTCTGTCGAGGAGATTCCGAGGTCGTCGACGATCGAGGGGACCGCGACGTTGACGATCGTCGAGTCGACGATGATCAGCGAGACGGCGATGCTGATGAAGACGAGCCCCGCCCAGCGGCGCCCAGCCATGCGTTCGTCCATATCGCTAGCTTATCTAGCTAAAACCCCTGTCGGGGCGAAATCTTTGGACGCTCTTGCGCATTTCCTGCCCGAGCGTGGAGGCCCCGGCCAGCCGATTCGCGCAGAGCCGCCCTAGCCTTTTCTGATGCAGTCCCCGCCCGCCGTCACCCGACTCGAGGTGTCGGAGGTCCGAGCCGCCGCCGAGCACATTGCGCGCAGCGTCCTCGTCACCGCCCCCGCACCGCGTCCGGTGGAACTCCGCAGCCTTGCCGACATCGACGCCGGTCCGGCTCCCCGCTCCTGGGTCGATGCCAGCGCCCGCACCCTCGAAGCGATGATCGTCGCCCGCGCGCGCCTCGACGACATCCCCGGCGGCCTCCGGCTCGTCGACGAGCACTTCGTCGACGGACGGCTGCGGGTTCCCGCCACGATCGCGCCCGCGACCCGCTCCTCGCTGTTCGCCGCGGTCGCGGAGATGTACGCCGCCGCCGGCTGGCCGCGACGCGCCGGCGTCTACGCATCGGCGGCGATCGCGTACGCCGACGAGGCCGCCGCGCTGTACCGCGCGCACGCCGCGCGGAGCCTGGCCGCGGCCCTCAACGGCGAGTACCCCCTGGCGGTCGAGAGCTCCGACATCTGTCGTGACCTCGCGTCCACCTCCGGCTGGGACGAGGTCTTCGAGGACTACCTGCTCCTGCTCGCGCGCATCCTCATCGCATCGGCCGCTCTCGACGCCGACGCACTCGCCGAGATCTCCCAGCAGCTGCGGACGCAGGGCGCCGACGATGCCGCGTGGCTGTACACCGCCCGCACCGCTGACGCGATGGGTCTGCTGATCCGGCGCGAGTACGGCGAGGGCATGGCGACGCTCGTCACTCTCACCAGCGGCATGGACGCCCACCGCAGCCACGCCATGGTGCGCGGTTTCGCGCTCGGTGTCCTCGCCGACACCCTGCTCGCCCGCGGAGAGCCGCGCCGGGCGCTCGCGGCCCTCGAGGGCAAGGAATCGCTGCCCGGCCACGCCCTGTGCTTCGACATGCAGAGAGCGGCGGCCCTCATCTCGCTCGGTCGCGAGCGCGAGGTGCTCGAGAGCACCGACGGCTGCATCCGGCTGGGGACCGACCACTGCGTGCGCACGCTCATCCCGCTGTTGCTGCGCCGTGCGGTCGCCCACGCGCGGCTGGGCAACCTCGAGGCCGCCGACGCGGCGTTCGCCGAGGGCTTCCACCTCGCGGAGAATCTCGGCGGGTCTCTGACGCCGTACCTCACCCTGCCGCACACCGATCTCGTGATGCTGCTGGACCGCCTCGGCCGCCAGGAACCCGCGACCGCGGAGGCGACGGCGCGCGTCGCGGGAAGGCTCGAGCTCGTCCCGGCCCGCAGCGAGCGGCCGCCGCTGCCCACCCTCACCCCGCGTGAGGAGCGGGTGGCACTCCTGCTCCGCGGCGCACGCACGTTGCCGCAGATCGCCGAGAAGCTGGGCGTGTCGCCCAACACGGTCAAGTCGCAGCTGCGGTCGATCTACGCCAAGCTCGCGGTGTCGGGGCGTGACAGCGCGGTCACCGTTCTCGAGTCCAACGGCTTCTACGTCTGATTCGAGGGCGTGCGCCGAGCGTCGGCGCGACGGGAGCGCTCGCCCGGTGCGATCGGGATGGGCGTCGTACCGGCCACCTCGTCGCTGAACTCCTCGGGCTCGGGGGCGAGGATGGTGAGGGGTCGCGTCTCGTCGAGCGTGAGCCGGAAGCGCTTGGTCTCGTGGCGGTGCACCCGGCCCGACGACAGCACCCATGCCACGCCGATTCCGCACGCGAGGAACGCCACGATCGCGGCGAGTCCGATCGCGACCCGCGGCCCGAACTCGCTTGCCACCCAGCCCACCACCGGCGCGCCCACGGGTGTGCCGCCGAGGAGGATCGCCATGTACAGCGCGAGCACCCGGCCGCGCAGGGCGGGGTCGGTGGTGGTCTGCACGTAGCCGTTGGCGGTGGTGAGGGTCGTCACGACGCAGAACCCGGTGAGCACGAGGGTCGCGGCGTAGGCGGCATAGCTCGGTGCGAAGACCGACAGCGTGGATGCCACGGCGAAACCGCCGGTGCCGATGATGACCACGCGCATGCGCGCACGTTCGCGGCGGGCGGCCAGCAGCGCACCGGCGAGCGACCCGATCGCGACGAACGAGCTGAGCAGGCCGAACCCGTCGGCGCCGCGGCCGAACTCCAGCGCCATCGTGGACGCGAAGATCGGGAAGTTCATGCCGAAGGCGCCGAGGAGGAAGACCATCGAGAACGTCACGACGAGATCGGGCCGCTTCGCCACGTAGCGGAAGCCGTCGGCCAGACGGGCCGGTCCGCCCCGGCGGTGGTGGACGACCAGCTCGTGTGGTCGCATGATCAGCAGCGCCCCGATCATGGCGAGGAAGGTCACCGCGTTGACGAGGAACACCCAGCCGGTGCCGACGACGACGATCATGACGCCGGCGACGGCCGGCCCGATCAGGCGCGCGGTGTTGAACGAGGCGGCGTTCAGGGCCACGGCATTCGATGCGTTCTCCTTCTCGACGAGGTCGGAGACGAACGTCTGGCGCGCGGGGTTGTCGAACGCGGTGATCACGCCGAGGGCGAGGGCGAAGCCGAACATCATCGGCAGGGTCATCGCTCCGGTGACGATGAGCACACCGAGCGCGACGGCGAGGGTGAGCAGCGCCGTCTGGGTGCACATGATGAGCTTGCGACGGTCGAAGCGGTCGGCGACCCATCCGGTCACGCTCACCAGGAGCAGGGGAGGGGCGAACTGCAGGGCCATGGTGACGCCCATCGCCGCGGCGTCGTTGTCCGTCAGCTGCGTCAGGACGACCCAGTTCTGGGCTGTCGCCTGCATCCAGGCGCCGATGTTGGACACCAGGGCCCCGATGAACCAGACCCGGTAGTTGAAGACGGAGAACGACCGGAACATCGCGCTCATCTCTCCGCCACCTTCCGCATGATGTCGGCGGCCGAGGCCAGCGTCGCCCGTTCGGCGGGAGTGAGCTGATCGAGGGCCTCGTCGAGCCAGGCGTCGCGGCGCCGGACCGTCTCATCGACGACGGTGCGCCCGGCCTCTGTGAGGGCGATCGTCACCTTGCGGCGGTCGTCTTCGTGGGGTGTGCGCGAGACGTACCCGGCGTCTTCGAGCAGTGAGACCGTCCGGTTCATCGAGGGGGCCGTGACGCGCTCGCGGTCGGCGAGCTGGCCCAGGGTGTGCTCGCCGTGCACGGTCAGGGCCGCGAGGACGGCGAACTGCCCATCGCTCATGGTGTCGACGGCGCGCTGAGCTCGCAGCCTGCGAGCGAGCCGGAACGTCGCCATGCGGAGGGCGGACGCCTCCGTGGCGAGGGCAGAGGTCGAGTCGGGGAGGGGGGACACGTCGACGCGGTTGCTCATGATCTCGTTCTTTAGCATAGCTCATTAGTCATGCTAAGGATGTGGGATCGCCAGATGGGGCGCGCCGCTCGCGTGGTCGCCCTAGGATCGGCCCATGCCTGAGTTCGTCGACGCCTACGGCATCACGATCGTGTACGACGTCTACGAGGCCGCGGAGCCCCGCGCCGTCGTCCAGCTGTTGCACGGTGTCGGAGAGCACGCGGGCCGCTACGCCGCGCTCATCGAAGCCCTCGTCGCGGACGGCTACACCGTCTACGCCGACGACCACCGCGGGCACGGCCGGACGGGCCTGCGTCAGTGGAACGGCGATCACGCCCAGCTCGGGCGCCTCGGCCCCGGGGGCCTCGGTGCCGCACGCGAGGCGGTGTGGACGCTCACCCAGATCATCCGGGACCGTCACCCCGACCTCCCCCTGGTGCTCCTCGGGCACTCGTGGGGCTCGTTCCTCGCGCAGATGCTGCTCGACCGGCATCCGGATGCCTTCGACGCGGTGATCTTGAGCGGTTCGGCGCTCCGTTGGCCCGGGTCGTTGAACGCCGGCGACCTGAACGCGCCCTGGAAGCACCTCGGTGGCTCGGGTATGCAGTGGTTGTCGAGCGACGAGCAGGTCGGTCGCGACTTCGTGTCCGACCCGCTGACGACGACGCGGTCGCTGGCGAGGCTGTTCGGCCCGATCGAGGCGGCCAAACTGTTCGGCCGCCCCCGTCGCGACCTCGGTCACGACGTGCCGATGCTGTTAATGGTCGGTCGCGACGACACGGTGGGCGGGCCGCGGAGCGTGCACCGTCTGGCGGACGCGTACCGCACGCGCTCGGGCCTCACCGACGTCACGACCCTCGTCTACGCGGGGGCGCGGCACGAGATCTTCGCCGAGGTGCAGCAGGCCGAGGTGCGCGCCGACCTCCTCGCCTGGCTCGACGAGCGCATCTCCGCGGCGTAGGTCGCTGCCCGCGGCGCAGGCCCCCGGAGTCTGCCGGAGGGTTCGGTGGCTTCGACGGGCTCGGCCGCCTCGCGTTCGGGCTTCACGCGACCCGCGGCCGAGGTCCGTGAGCTTGTCGAAGAGCCGGTCGAGTCCGCGCACCATAAGGAACAGTTCCAAACATAAAAACACTCAAATGAACACGTCGTGACCTAAGCGTTACCTCTGTCAATTGACCCGAGGCGTGGGAACCGCGAAGCTGATCCGGTCCGATACGGAGAAATCCGCATCCCCCGGGCCTCACGGTCCCTCAATGCCGAGGAAAGTGCACACGGACGTGACCACGACATTCACACAAAAACAAACAAAATCAAACAACACGAACTCACGAGCACACGCGCACCGAACCGCCGGAACCCGACCGGAGCGGCTCAGCAGCGGCATGTTCGCCGTGCTCCTCGTGGTGCCCGGCATGGCCCTCCTGGCCGTCGTCGTGGCCTACCCGCTCATCTCGGCTCTCGTCACGGCGTTCTTCCGGCAGAGTCTCGTGCTCCCCGGGCGGGAGTTCGTGGGCTTCCAGAACATCGTCGACGTGCTCGAGGGCGACTTCCTCCGCCTGCTGATGCAGACCCTCGTGTTCACGCTGGGCACGACGATCGCGCCCTTCGTGATCGGCTTCGCCCTCGCCCTCGCGCTGAACACGCAGATCCGCGGCTCCAAGGTGATGCGTGGGCTCATGCTCATCCCGTGGCTCGTGCCGGGGGTCGTCGTCTCGTTCCTGTGGATGTGGATCTTCAATGCCAATTACGGCGTGATGAACGCGATCCTCGAACCGCTGGGCGTGGCGCCGCAAGCGTGGCTCGCTCAGCCGGGCACGGCGATGTTCGCCGTCATCGTGGCCAAGACGTGGCAGTCGTTCCCCTGGATGATGGTCATGCTTCTGGCGGGGCTCCAGACCGTCCCCCGTGAGCTGCACGAAGCGGCCGAGATGGACGGGGCCGGCACGGTCCGCCGCTTCTTCTCGATCACCGTGCCGCAGATCGGCGGGATCATCGGGCTCGTCCTGCTGCTGGAGTTCATCTGGAACTTCCAGCACTTCGACATCATCTACGTGCTCACCGGCGGCGGCCCGGCCGGTTCCACCGAGACCTTCGCCACCGCGGTGTACGAGACCGCCTTCCACGGCTTCGACCTCGGCCGGGCCGGCGCCCTCGGTCTGCTCTGGCTGATCCTGCTCATGGCGCTCGTCGTCGTCTACGTCCGATTCTCCGAGAGGGGCGAGAAGCGATGACCAGCACCGCACTCCCCACCGTCACCCCCACTCCCGAAGCGCCGCCCGTGGCGGCTCCCGCGCCCCGGCGGCGTCGGCGTCAGCTGGCATCCGGGCTCCGCTCCGATCGCCCCGGCGTGCGCCTTGCCGCCTGGGCCGCGGTCGTCGTGTGCGGCGGATTCGCCCTGCTGCCGGTGTACTGGCTGCTCGCGACCTCGCTCACCCCGCGCGACCAGGTCTTCTCGTACCCGCCGAAGATCTTCCCCACGCAGATCACGTTCGACGCCTACGCCGGGCTCGTGTCGAACCCGCAGCTGTTCACCTACCTGCAGAACAGCATCATCGTGTCGGTCATCACGGCCGTGCTCTCGGTGCTCGTCTCGGCATACATGGGCTACTCGTTCTCGAAGTTCCGCTATCGCGGGCGCCGGCAGCTGATGTACTTCGTGCTCGCATCGCAGATGTTCCCCCAGGCCCTGCTGCTCGTGACGCTGTACAGCGTGTTCAGCGCGTACGGCCTGCTGAACACCTACACCGCCCTCGTGCTGTCGTTCACGACCTTCACGCTGCCGCTGTGCGTCTGGATGCTGAAGGGCTTCTTCGACACCATCCCCGACGAGCTGATCGAGGCCGCACGCGTCGACGGCGCCTCGCGCCTGCGCACGATCCATTCGATCGTGCTGCCCCTGGCCGCACCCGGCCTCGTCGCCGCGGGGCTCTTCGCCTTCGTGCGCGGCTGGAACGACTTCATCTTCGCGCTCACGCTCGCCGGCCCCGACAAGCAGACGCTGCCCCCGGGCCTCGTCAACACCTACGTCGGCGAGGCCGCCACCGCGTGGCCCGAGCTCATGGCCGCCTCACTGGTCGTGTCGCTGCCCGTGGCCATCGCCTTCATGCTGCTCCAGCGCTACCTCGTCAGCGGCATGACCGCCGGCGCGGTCAAGGGCTGATCCGCCCCCGCTTCCACTTCACTCTCGCTCGCACCGTCAAGGAGGACACCTATGTCAGCTTCGTCCCTGCCCAACCCGATCATCAGCCGTCGCCGCGCCCTGCAGCTCTTCGGTCTCGGCGTCGGCGCCGCCGCCCTCGCCGGATGCGCTCCGACCGGCGCCGCCGGTCCCGCGGCCGGCGCCGCCGGGCTGAACGGCGGCGACCCGACCGACTTCTCGTTCGCTTCGTGGTCGCTCACCGAAGAGTCCGCCAAGCCGGCGCTCGAGGGGACCCTCGCGGCGTACGAGAAGGCGAAGGGCGTCTCCATCAAGCGCACCGCCTTCCCGTACAACGAGTACATCAACCAGCTCATGCTGCAGGTGACGGGTGGGCAGTTCACCGGCGCCGCGCACGTCGACGTCGCGTGGCTCGGCAGCCTCGCGGCCACCGGCAAGCTGCAGGACCTGTCGTCGTTGGCATCCGGTCGCGGCTACACCTCGTCGGCTCTGCAGGCGGCGACCTTCGACGGCACGCAGTACGCCCTGCCCTGGACGATCGGGGCCATAGGCCTCGTCACCAACTCCGAGACGCTGGGCAAGGTGGGGGTCAGTGCCGACGCCTTCCCGACCACGGTCGACGAGTTCGAGAAGACACTCGTCGCCCTCAAGGGGCTCGGCAACGGCCTCATCCCGTACGCGGCCTCGACGAAGGCGGCGCAGCTGAAGGACATCCTCATCTGGATGCAGACCTTCGGCAGCCCGCTCGTCGACGGTGACACGATCACGATCGGCGACGACGCGAGCGTCGAGGCGGTCACCTGGTACAAGGGCCTGTACGACCAGGGCCTCATCGCCGCCGACGTCGACCGCTTCGACGCCCGCAGCCTGTTCGCTCAGGGGCGCGCCGCGGTGTACGACGACGCCCCGGTCGGACGCGGTGCCGTGACGAAGGAGTCGCCCGACGTGAACCTCGCCGCCAAGCTGGCGCCCGTCTCGCGCCCGGTGCTGAAGGCCGGCGACACCCCGCGCGCCCTCGTCTGGGGCGGGGCGATCGCCGTGGTCAACGGTGCGGGTGCTCCCACGGCCGGTGACTTCGCCCAGTACGCCACGAGCGACCTCGACGCGATCCTCGCCGACTACGCGCTGCGGGGGCTTCCGCCGGCAACCACCGAGGCGCTGTCCTCGAGCGAGGTGTCGTCCGACACCTTCGGCGCGGCGTTCAGCGAGCGCATCACCGCGACGGCGAGCTCGAACCCGCTGTGGAAGTTCACCTCCTACTCGCAGATCGAGTCGGCGATCGCCGACCAGGTGCAGTCCGTCCTGGTCGGTTCGGCCTCGCCGAAGGACGCCATGAGGAAGGCCGGCGAGGCCGCCCAGAAGCTGGTCGGTTGAGATGCGGACTCTTCGCGGGGCGAGTGCGGCGGCCGTCGCCGCGCTCGCCCTCGGGCTGATGGTCGCGCCGCCCGCGCACGCGACCGGTGCCGTGACGACGTCGGCGACGACGGTCGAGGAACTCCCGTACGCGGTGGACTCGTCGAATCAGGCGGCATGGTGGAACCCCCTCGCCGTCGTGGGCGACGTGACCTTCTTCGCCTTCAACGCGCCCGCGACCCAGGCTGCGCGCCACGAAGTGCACCTCGCCTCCCGCGCCGCCGACGGCACGTGGACCGAGGGGTGCCTCCGCGCCACCGCGGGGGCCGCGTGCGTCACCTTCGCTGATGACAACGGCCACAACCAGCCCTCGATCGTCGTCGACGGCGACGGGATCATCCACGCCTTCGTCTCGATGCACAACGAGCAGTGGAACTCCTTCCGCTCCGACACCGCGGGCGACGTGCGCACGATGGTGGACCGTACCTCGACCATGCCCGACCTCGACGTCGACATCACCTACCCGGTGACCGCGCGCGGGGCGAACGGTGACGCCTGGGTGCTGGTGCGCACCGGGACCGATGCCGACGGAGCCCGCGAGGGCGTGCTGTACCACTTCGACCGGGATGCCGGATCCTGGGCGCGAGAGACGACGATCGCCGCCGCGACCGGCTTCTCCTTCTACCCCGATGATCTCGAGGTGTCGCCCGACGGGCGCGTGCACGTGCTGTGGGAGTGGGGACCGTTCCCCGCCGACCCGGCACGCCACCTCGGTTCGTACGCCGTGTACGACCCCGCGACCGGGACACTCGCGGACGCCGCGGGCACGGCGGTGCCCGGGCCGATCACCCCCGCTTCGGCGGGAGCCGTCGTCTGGCGGCCCTTCTCGCCCGACGAGACCATCGGCAGCTACACCCCGGCGGTGCAGTCGGCGAAGCTCGCGCTCGACGGCTCGTCTCTCGCGGGCATCGGCTACCGCTTCGTTGCGAAGGACCGCACCGCCTACGACGCGCGCTTCGCCCGGTGGAACGGGTCGGCCTGGGTCGACGAGAAGGTCGTCGACGCGGCCGCCCTCGGCGACGGGGTCGCCACCTCGGCGGCCGTCGACGTCACGCGCGCCGGCTCCACCACCCGCCTCTACACCGTCGTCACCGCCCAGGTCTGCGGAGAGGTGCGCAGTCGCGCGGTCGTCGCCGAACGCGACGACGCGACCTCCACCTGGTCGTTCGCCGGGGTCGGCGAGGCGCGCCTGGGCCAGCAACGCCTGCGTGCTCAGGAACGATCGACCGACGATGCCGACGTGGTCTACCTCTCCGCTCCCGTCGCCGCTCCGGCTCGCCTCTCGCGGGCGGTCGTTCCGCGCGACGCGCCGGTCGGTCCGTCCACGTCCCTCGCGGATCTGGTGGCCGACCTCCGCGACGCCTCGGGCGGAGTGAACGTCGCGCTGGGTGCGAGCGCGACGGCCTCGTCGAGCCTGCGTGCCGACACCGGCCCCGAGCGCGCCGTCGACGGCGTCTGCAGCGACGCCAGTCGGTGGATCTCGGCGGTCGGAGACACCGCGCCGTGGATCTCGCTGAGCCTGGCTGCTCCGGTGGCACTCGAGGAGGTGCGCGTGCGCAGTGGCTACAGCGCCGAGCCGGGCTCGGCGGCCGTCCTCCGTTCCTTCGAGGTGCAGGTGCACACGTCCACGGGATGGACGAGCATCGGCTCCGTCGCCGCGAACACGCAGCGCCTGGTGAGGATCCCGGCCGCGGGTGTCGTCGCCGACGGCGTGCGCCTGCTCATCAGCGACCCCTCGGCATCCGCCACCGATGTCGCCCGGGTCTTCGAGATCGAGGCGATCGCCGTGGAGTAGGCCCCTGATCTCCCCACCCCGCACCGCACCGGACGCCCCCGCGTCCGCAGGAAGGACTCACGCGACATGCGTACACACACAGCCGACTTCGACCTCGTCGTCGTCGGCGGGGGACTCGCCGGAGTCGCCGCCGCCATCGCCGCCGCGCGCCTGGATCGGCGCGTCGCCCTCATCAACAACCGTCCGGTTCTCGGCGGCAACTCCTCGTCGGAGGTCCGCGTCTGGGTGTGCGGGGCGACCGCGCATGGCAACCAACGCTGGGCGCGGGAGAACGGCATCATCGGCGAGCTCTACCTCGAGAACCAGTACCGCAACCCCGACGGCAACCCCGTGCACTGGGACGACGTCGTGCTCGACGCCGTCCGGGCCGAGCGGAACATCACGCTGCTGCTGAACACGGACGTGCGCGAGGTCGTCGCGACCGGACCCGAGGGTGCGCGGCGCGTCGAGTCGGTCACCGGCTGGACGATGGGCGCCGAGACCGAGACCGTCCTGCGGGCCCCGCTGTTCCTCGACGCCACGGGCGACGGTCTGATCGGTCACCTCGCCGGTGCGCGCGCGCGTCTCGGCAAAGAGGCGCGTGCCGAGTTCGACGAGGACTGGGCTCCCGAGGAGGCCGAGCGCACTTTCCTGGGGTCGACGCTCCTCTTCTACACGAAGGATGCCGGGCACCCGGTGCGGTTCGTCGCGCCGGACTCCGCCAAGGCCATCCGCGACACCCCGATCCCCTCGTCGCGCATCATCCGCAGCGGTGACAGCGGGGCCCATTACTGGTGGATCGAGTGGGGCGGCGAGCTCGACATCGTGCACGACAACGAGCGCATCCGCGACGAGCTGCGCTCGGTCATCCTCGGCATCTGGGATCACATCAAGAACTCGGGCGAGTTCGACGCCGAGACCCTCGACCTCGAGTGGATCGGCAACGTCCCCGGCAAGCGCGAGTATCGCCGTCTCGTCGGCGATTACACGCTGCACCAGCGCGACGTGCTCGAACAGACGCGGTTCGACGACGGTGTCGCCTTCGGCGGGTGGTCGATCGACCTGCACCCGACCGAGGGCATGTATTCCACGGGCGCGGGCGCGGTGCAGCGTTTCTCGAACGGGGTCTTCGAGATCCCCTACCGCTCGCTCTACTCCGCCGACGTCGACAATCTGCTGATGGCGGGGCGCGACATCTCCGCGACCCACATCGCCTTCGGTGCCGCACGCGTGATGGCCACGTGCGCGGCGATGGGGGAGGCCGCGGGCACCGCGGCAGCGCTCGCGCTCACCCACGGCACGTCGCCGCGCGGGGTGTACGAGAAACACCGCGCCGAGTTGCGGCAGCTCCTGCTGCGTCAGGACGCCCCTCTCATCGGCGTGGTCGACGCCGATCCGTCCGACCTCGCTCTCACCGCGCGGGTGTCGGCCTCGAGCGTGCGCGACGGCCTCGGACCCGATGCCTCCGCACCGATCGAGCCCTCCCCGCTCGTCCACGACATCGGCATCGTCCTGCCCGTCCACCCGCACCTCGACGGGGTGGAGCTCCTCGTCGAGAGCACGGGCGACACCGAGCTCGAGGTCGAGGTGTTCTCGACCGGTCTCGCGCAGAACGTCGTGCCCGAGCACCTCGAGCACCGTGTCACCGTCCCGCTCGCCGCGGGGCCGGCTCGATGGGTCACCGTCCCGGTGCGCTGGGCGCCCGAGACCCCGGCCAACGCCGTCGTCGTCGTCCGGGCCCGACCCGGGGTGACGCTGTTCACCACGGATCGGCTGCCCCCCGGCATCCTGACCCTCGTGCACACCTCGGATGCCGACGATCAGAACGTGCACGTGAGCCTCGACGAGCTGCTGGTGCAGTGGCCCACGAAGCCGTTGCGCGGCCGGTCGATCGTGTTCCGCTCCTCGGCGGCGTCCGAGGCCCTCGCCCCCGAGCGCGCGGTCGGCGGCTACCAACGGCCGTTCGGCGGCGCGAACGCGTGGGCCTCCCGTCCGCTCGCGGGCGAGCCCGAGTGGATCCGGCTCGACTGGGACGAGCCTGTACACCCGCGTGAGATCGTCCTCGTGTTCGACGACGACCCCGACGTCGAGCTCAACACCCTGCACCACCACCGCGATCCGCACCTCGTGATGCCCTCGCTCGTCCGCGACTACCGGGTCGAGGTGCGGGCGGCCGACGGCGACTGGCATCCGGTGGCCGACGTCACCGCCAATCGTCGTCGCCGCCGTGGGCACCCGGTCGCCCCCGAGATCGGCGCGGTGACCGCGGCCCGCGTGGTGATCACGGCGACCAACGGTTCCCCCGAGGCGCGCGTCGTGGCGTTCCGCGTCCAGGAGTGAGATGCCCCGCGATACCGTATCCCCGAGAGTCGACCGGCCCACCCGGCGTACGAGGAGTTCACCGATGACCGATTCCCCCTCGCCACGACGGGTGTCGCCTCTGACCCGCCGTGAGCGCACCGGGATCGTGGCGCTGGCTGTCCCCAACCTCGAAGAGCCGTACTTCGCCGAGCTGACGACGCTGCTGGCGCGGGGTGCCGAGGCGCGGGGATTGTCGATCCTCATCCAGCAGACCGAGGGCGACCACCAGCGCGAGATCGACATCGCCAACGGGGTCGGTCTCCCCGCCACCGACGGTCTCATCCACATCCCGCGCTCGCTCACCGTCGGCGACCTGACCCGCCGGACCTCCCCGGGCCCGCTGGTGCTCCTCGGCGAGCACATCGCCGTGAGCCCCTTCACGCACGTCTCGATCGACAACCGGCGCACGGCCGATCTCGCCACCTCGCACCTCGCGTCGGTGGGATGCCGCCGGGTCGCCTTCATCGGCCCCCGGCTGTCGCGCCCCTCGGATGCCGCCGACCAGCGCTTCACCGGGTACCGCGACGCCGTCGCACGCCTCGGCATCGCCGACGATCCCGGCCTGATCGTCCCGGTCGACGCGTTCACCCCGGAAGAGGGCGCGGCGGCGCTGCGACGCCTGCACGCCGACGGCATCGCGTTCGACGGGGTCGTCTGCTCGAACGACTCGATCGCGTTCGGCGTGCTCGCGGCGCTGCACGAGCTGGGGCTCACCGTCCCCCGAGACGTCGCCGTCATCGGCATCGACAACGTGCACGCCGCGACCTTCTCGGTGCCGGCTCTCACCTCGGTCGCCCCCGACGACCACGGCATCGTCGAGGCCGCGTTCGCCGAGCTCGAGCGTCAGATGGCGGCGCCGCCGGGAGCCGACGTCCCCGTGCGGCACATCGTGGTGGATGCCACGGTGATCGCTCGCGCGAGCACAGCCCGGTGACCGGCGGCCCGGGCGCCTGGCCGCTTCGAGCGGTCCGGCGGTGGTCAGTCGTCGGCGGACGGCAACGTCGCGACCCACAGGTCGGCGACGTGTGCGCGCAGCACCTCTTCGTCGTCGGCCGCGAGACCGGCGTCGGTGACGACCAGGTCGATCTCGTTCAGATCGACGATGGTCGTGAGTCCCACGGCGCCCCACTTGGAGTGGTCGGCGAGCACGATCGCGCGCGCCCCGGCGGCGACGAGGGCACGGTTCGTCTCGGCCTCGAGCAGGTTCGACGTGGTCAGGCCCGCGGTCACCTCGATACCGCGCACCCCGAGGAAGACGACGTCGCAGTGCAGGTGCTCGAGCGAGGCCACCGCGACCGGGCCCACGAGGGCGTCGGTCGGGGTGCGCACACCGCCCGTGAGCACCACCGTCTGGGTGTACGGCTCGTCGGCGCGATCCGGGCGCGCGAAGACGTCGGCCACGGGCAGCGAGTTGGTGACGATCGTGAGGTCGTCGATGCCCCGCAACTCCTGGGCGAGCGCCCATGTCGTCGACCCGCCACCGAGCCCCACCGACATGCCGGGCTCGACGAGGGCTGCGGCGCGGCGGGCGATCGCGCTCTTCTCCGCGCCGTTCCGACGCGACTGCGCGGTGAGGTCGCGGGCGGGGGCGTCGCTCGGACGCGGGTGGCGTGCCCCACCGCGCACTTTGTCGACGTGACCGTCGGCGGCCAGCACATCGAGATCGCGGCGGATCGTCATCTCGCTCACCCCGAGGGCGGCGGCGAGGTCGGGCACGGCCGCGGCCCCGTGACGGCGCACCTCCGCCAGCAGGCGGGATCGGCGTTCGGCGGCGAGCACGATCGCTCCTCTCGGTCGGGCCTCCAGTCTTCCACGGCGGCCCGCTCATGACCGGCGCGACGATCGAGCCGGGCGACGGCGACTACGGTTTCGACCTCGCGGCGCTGCGAGCGGTGCCTCCCATGCCACCCCCGCCGGGCTTCGCCGCGCGCTGGCGTGCCTGGTACGACGAGGCCCTCGCGGTCGACCCCGACCTGCGGGTGCGTCCCCTCGGACATCGGGGTGGACGACAGCTGTTCGCGATCGAGCACGTGGTCTCCGGCGGTCTCCGCCTCGGCGGCTGGTTCGCGACCGCCGTCGAGGGGCAACCCACCCGGGTCGGCGTGGTGCACAGCCACGGCTACGGGGGACGCGACGAACCCGAGTTCGACCGCGTCCCCGCCGACGCAGCGGTGTTCTTCGCTCTCGCACGCGGGCAGGGGCGCCTCAACGCCGGGGTGGGAGCGCCCACTCCCGCGCAGGGGCACGTCCTGCACGGCATCCACACGATCGACGAGTATGTGCTCGGTCGGTGCGCGGTCGACCTGTGGCACGCCGGGTCCGCGCTGCGCGTGCTCGCGGGCGAGCTCCCCCTGTACCTCGTGGGGGAGAGCTTCGGGGGAGGGATCGGTGCGCTCGCGCTGCCCTGGGACCCCCGGGTGGTCGGCGCGACCCTGATCGTGCCGAGCTTCGGGCAGTACGACCTGCGGCTGCGCATGCCGTGCGAGGGCAGCGGGGAACGGGTCCGGCAGTACGTCGCCGCGCACCCGTCCGCGCGCGAGGTGCTGCGCTTCTTCGACGCGTCGACGGCGGCCGGCTTCGCATCGGTCCCCGTGCGGGTCGAGGCGGCGCTGCGCGATGGCCATGTGCCTCCTCCCGGACAGTTCGCCGTCGCGAACGCGATCGAGCGGGCCCCCGGTGCCACGCTCGAACTCGCCGTGCTGCCCTTCGGGCACCGCGAGTACGACGGTCTCGCCGAGGTGCGGGCCGAGGCCTTCGCCGCCACCCTCCGTCACATCGACCGTTCCGTCCCCCGCTGAGGAGCACCGTGCCGCAGTTCGACCTTCCCCTCGACCAGCTCGAGACCTACCTTCCGGCGCGCGACGAACCCGCCGACTTCGACCGGTTCTGGGCCGACACCCTCGCCGAGACGCGCGCGGCCGGGTGGGAACCGCGCTTCCGGCCCGTCCCGGTCGCCGAGAGCGGGGTCTGCGGTGTCGAGGTCGACGACGTCGAGTTCGCGGGCTTCGGCGGTCACCCCGTGCGCGGCTGGCTGCTGCGTCCGCGCGGAGCGGGCGGACCCCTGGCCTGCGTGGTGCAATACATCGGCTACAACTCGGGGCGGGGTCTCGCGCACCAGCACACGCTCCTGCCCAGCGCCGGTCTCGCCGTGCTCGTCATGGACACCCGCGGGCAGACCAGCGGCGCCTTCCCCGGAGCGACCCCCGACCCGGTGGGTGGCGCCGCGCACCCCTCCGGCCGACTGACCGACGGCCTCGACGACCCCGCGAACTCGTACTACCGCCGCGTGTTCGGCGACGCGGTACGGGCCGTCGACGCCGCCCGGGCCCACCCCGCGATCGACCCCGACCGCATCGCGGTGTGGGGCGGCAGCCAGGGCGGCGGCATCGCCCTCGCCGCGGCCGCGCTCGCCGACGGTCTCGTGGCCGCGGCCATCGACTTCCCCTTCCTCAGCGCGATCCGCCGCGCGGTCGCCCTCACCGACGCGGCGCCGTACAGCGAGCTCGTCACGTACTTGCAGACCCGGCGCGGCGACGAAGACGCGGTCTTCCGCGTGCTCTCGTACATCGACGGCGTCAACTTCGCCGCGCGCTCGCGCGTTCCGGCGCTCTTCTCGGTGGGGCTCCGGGATGCCGTGTGCCCGCCGTCGACGGTGTTCGCGGCGTACAATCACTACGCGGGAGAGAAGAGCATCCGCGTCTACCCGTACAACGGCCACGAGGGCGGGGGACCCCACCACCAGCTCGTGGTGCTCCGGGAGCTCGCGCGTCGCCTCGCGTGAATCCTCGAGGCCCGTGGACGGCTCCCGTCCGTCCGCACCTCAGCCGGCGGCATCCGTCGCCCGCGCCGCGACCGTCCGCAGCGCCCGCAGCACGCGCCGCACCGAGGCGTAGGCCAGGGCGTCCGGGCGGGCGAGCGCGTCGACGTGACGCACGAGGGGGAGATCGGTCAGCGGGCGCAGCACGAGACCCTCGACCGCGAGCGGCAGGGTGGTCGTGCGCGGCATCACCGCCACCGCGGCGCCGGCGCGTACGACCTCGGCGGTGACCGAGAACTCGTTGATGCGGTGGGCGACATCGAGGGGGCGCCCCACGTGCGCCGCGAGGTGGTCGAGCACCCCGGCGAGAGGGAAGCCCGGGTGCACCGAGACCCAGCGCTCACCGGCGACATCGGCGGCGGTGAGACGGTCGCGTCCGGCCAGCGGGTGCGCCGCGGGCAGCGCGATGTCGAGGGGTTCGCTGAGCAGCGGCGTGGACGTCACCCGATCCACCGGCCAGGGCGCGTCGTGCGCCAGCCGGTGCGCGATGACGAGGTCGTGGTCGGCGGTCAGACCGGGGAAGTCGCGATGCGGCACGTCGGCATCGGCCAGGTGGAGGGGAGGGATGCCGCCGAGTTCTCGGAGCAGCGGACCGAAAAGCGCCAGACCCGCGCTGTGGAACGCCGACACCCGCACGGGCCGGTCGTCGGAGTCGAGGAACGCGCCGACCGTCTCGCGCGCCGCGGTGAGCGCCTCGTCGACGCGGGTCCCCGCGGCGGCCAGAGCCTCGCCCGCGGGGGTCAACGCCAGCACTCGGCCGCGCCGCACCGTCAGGGGCACGGGAACGCGCGCCTGCAGGCTCGCCAGCTGCTGCGACACCGCCGACGCCGACACGTGGAGGGCCGCGGCCACCGCCGCCACGCTGCCGCGGTCGGCGAGCTCGCGGAGAAGGCGGAGGTGAGTGGCATCCATAAGGAAAAACTTACGACACGGTGAAGAGACTGCTCGTTGTTCTTTCGGATTTCCCGGTCGAAAGTGGAACCATGACCCGTCGCGTCCCCGAACTCCTCGTCGATGGCCTTCTCGTGGCCGTCGCGGCCGTGTGGGGCGCCAGCTTCCTCGCCGCGAAAGAGCTGACCGACGAGGTGGGGGTCGCGCCCGCCGTGGCCCTGCGGTTCCTCGTCGCCGCCCTGGCGCTGGGAGTCATCTGCCTCGCCCGGAGAGAACGGATGCCGCGCGGCCGGGGCCTCGCCGTCGCCGCGCTGCTCGGCTGTTCCCAGGCGGCCATCATCGGCCTCGAGACCGCCGGGGTCCACCTCACCTCGGCGACGAACGCGGGGCTGCTCATCAGCCTGGCGCTCGTCTTCACGCCGCTGCTCGAGAGCATCGCGTCACGGTCCTGGCTCCCGCGGTCGTACTTCGTCGCCGCCGTCGCCGCGGTCGTCGGCGTCGCGCTGCTGGTGTCGGGCGGAGGGTTCCGCCTCCCCACAGCCGGGGACGCCCTCGTCATCGCGGCCGCCGTGGTGCGAGCCGTGCACGTCACCGCGAGCGGACACCTGACGCGGGGGCGACGCGACAGCACACTCGCCGTCGTTCTCGTGCAGCTCGTCGTGTGCGCCGCGACCTCCTCGGCGGTGGCCGGCGGAGACCTCCCGCTCGCGGTCGGCCGGCTCACGGCATCCGGGTGGGTGAACGTCCTGTTCCTCGGGCTGATGTGCTCGGTGTTCGCGTTCGTCGTCCAGTTGTGGGCCGTGCGACGCACCTCGGCGACGCGCGCGAGCATCCTCATGGGCACGGAGCCGGTGTGGGCGGTCGCGGTGGGCGTGGCCATCGGCGGGGAAGCCCTCGGCCTGCCCGGCGTTCTGGGGGCGGCGCTGATCATCGCCGCGTCGTATGCGGGCCAGGCGATCGAGCGGCGTCACCGTCGCACGCGCGTCGCCGCCGCGGGCGCCCCGGCCGTCCCGGTCGCCGCGCCCCCGCCGTAGGCTGGAGCCATGCACGGCGAGTACAAGGTCCCCGGGGGCAAGCTGGTCGTCGTCGACCTCGAGGAGCGCGAGGGCCGCATCAACGGCTTCCACCTCGCGGGCGACTTCTTCCTCGAGCCCGACGACGCCCTCGACGACATCGATGCGGCCGTGAACGGTCTGCCGGTCGAGTCCGACGTCCCCACGATCGCCGCGGCGATCCGTGCGGCCCTCCCCGAGGGGGCGCAGCTGCTCGGGTTCACTCCCGAGTCGGTCGCGACGGCCATCCGCCGTGCGCTCGTCACGGCGCCCGGGTGGGCCGACTTCGAGTGGGAGGTCGTGCACGACGGCCCCGTCTCGCCGCGTATGAACCTCGCGCTCGACGAGGTGCTCACCAGCCGTGTCGGTGCGGGGCTGCGCAAGCCCACGCTGCGCCTGTGGGAGTGGGACGAGAGCGCCGTCGTGATCGGCTCGTTCCAGTCGCTGCGCAACGAGGTCGACCCCGAGGGTGCCGCGAAGCACGGCTTCGACGTCGTACGGCGCATCTCGGGAGGGGGCGCGATGCTCATGGCCGCCAACTCGATCGTGACGTACTCCCTGTACGTCCCGGCATCCCTCGTCGCGGGCATGACCTTCGCCGACTCCTATGCCTTCCTCGACGACTGGGTGCTGCAGGCGCTGCGCTCGCTCGGCATCGACGCGGTGTACCAGCCGCTCAACGACATCGCCGGTCCCCACGGCAAGATCGGCGGGGCCGCGCAGAAGCGCCTCGCCAACGGCGGAGTGCTGCACCACGCGACCCTGAGCTACGACATGGACGGCCAGGTGCTCACCGAGGTCCTGCGGATCGGCCGCGAGAAGCTCAGCGACAAGGGCACGGTGTCGGCCGCCAAGCGCGTCGACCCGCTGCGCAGCCAGACCGGTCTGCCCCGCGACGAGATCATCGAACGCTTCATCCAGACCTTCACAACCCTCTACGGGGCGACCGAGGGCCACATCACCGACGAAGAGTACGCCGAGGCCGAAGCCCTCGTGTCCTCGAAGTTCGCCACCGACGCGTGGCTGCAGCGCGTTCCGTGAGCGCCGAGAACCTCGTCGACGCCCCCGCACCCGGCCGCGTCGAGATCCACCACGCCGACAACCTCACGGTCACCCCGGCCTACGCCGACGGCTCCTTCGCCCTCGTCTACCTCGACCCGCCGTTCAACACCGGGCGTACGCGGTCGAAGGCGGTCGAGTCGGCCACGTGGACCCCGGCTGCTGATGACGCGGAGGGTGCCTCGACCCCGGATGCCGAGCAGCCCGAGGACGCGGCATCCCTGGACGACCCCAACATGCTGACGTTCCCGGAGGAGGAGCCGCCCCCGCCTCCTGTCGTGCAGCGCGGTTTCCACGGGCGCGAGTACGCGCGCCTCCGCGGCGACCTGCGCACCTACGACGACCGGTTCGACGACTACTGGGGCTTCCTCGAACCGCGGCTCGTCGAGGCATGGCGCCTGCTCGCCGACGACGGCACGCTCTACCTGCATCTCGACTACCGCGAGGTGCATTACGCGAAGGTCATGTGCGACGCCCTCTTCGGGCGCGACACCTTCCTCAACGAACTGATCTGGGCGTACGACTACGGCGCGAAGACCAAGCGCCGCTGGCCCACCAAGCACGAGACGATCCTCGTGTACGTGAAGAATCCCGCGACCTACTTCTTCGATTCGGATGCCGTCGACCGCGAGCCGTACATGGCTCCGGGCCTCGTGACCCCCGAGAAGGCCGCGCGCGGCAAGATGCCCACCGACGTCTGGTGGCACACCATCGTGCCGACCACGGGACGTGAGAAGACGGGATACCCGACGCAGAAGCCCGAGGGTGTGCTGCGCCGCATGGTGCAGGCCTCGAGCCGCCCCGGCGACCGTGTGCTCGACATGTTCGCCGGCAGCGGCACCCTCGGCGCGGTCGCCGCGCCGCTCGGACGGCACGCGGTGCTGATCGACGACAACGCCGACGCCGTCGCGGTGATGCACAAACGTCTGGAGCCGTTCGCGGACTGAACGGACGGGTCGATGTTCTCGGCCCGGGACTGCGCCGTCGCGCGGAGTCGAGGGCACGGTGACCGTGCCGTCAGGGGGTGGAGCCCCCGTGGCCGTGCCGTCAGGCGGAGTCGAGGGCACGGTGGCCGTGCCGTCAGGCGGAGTCGAGGACCGACACGCCGTCGATGGCCCCGCCCGAGCCGCGTGTCGCCCGCCGACTCCGCGCGACGGCCCGCCGATGCACCCGGTCCGCGGTGCGGGAGGAACGGATGCCGGACCCCAGGCGCCCGCCGGGACGACGGGCGGCGCCGCGAAGTTAGGCTTACCTAATGACCTACGCGTTCGAGCCGGAAATCCAGCGGGCTGTGCTCGCCCACATGAACGACGACCACCGCGACGACAACGTCCTCATCGCGCGCGCGTTCGGCCCTGTGTCGGAGGCCGTGCCGACGGTCGTGTCGGCGCGGATGGCCGCTTTCGACGGCGACGGGGGCGACTGGGTGGTCGAAGGCGACGGCGGTGCGACGGTCGACCTGCGCGTGCCGTGGCCGGGCGGCCCCATCTCCGAGCGGCGCGAGGTGCGGCGCGAGATCGTCGCGCTCTACGACGAGGCGTGCCGCCGCCTCGGGATCGAGCCGCGCCCCCACTGAGAAGAAAGCTTAGGTGAGCCTAACCTTCTCGGTATGATGGCGTCATGAGTGCTGTCATCCCGTTCTCCGTCGCCCTGCGCGAACGCTCGCGCATTGCTCACTCCTCGAGCGAGGGTGCCGACTTCATGACGAATCTCATGAACGGCTCGGGCACGCGCGAAGACTACATCGCCCTCGTCGTCCAGCACTGGTTCATCTACGAAGCCCTCGAGGAGGCCACCGATCGGATGCGCCGCGACCCCGTGGCATCCGTGTTCCTCAGCGACAAGCTCACGCGCCTGCCCGCGCTCGAGGCCGACCTCGCGTTCCTCCTCGGCGACGAGTGGCGCGAGCAGATCGTGCCGCTGCCCACGACGCAGGCGTACGTGTCACGTATCCGCCGGGTGGCGGCGACCTGGCCCGGCGGGTTCGTCGCCCACCACTACACGCGGTATCTCGGTGACTTGTCCGGTGGCCAGTTCATCGGCCGTCTCATGCAGCGCCGCTTCGGCTTCGACACCAACGGCATCGGCTTCTACCTCTTCGGCGACATCGCCGATCCGGAGGCCTTCAAGAACGTCTACCGCGAACAGCTCGACGCCGCGCCCTGGGACGAGGCCGAGAAGGAACGCGTCATCGCCGAGGTGCTCGTCGCCTACCGCTTCAACACGGAGCTGTTCGTCGACCTCGCCCGGGCCAAGGCGGCTCAGTCCGCCTGAGGCGCGGTGGCGGCGTCCTCGTCTGCGGGAGCCCGGCGCCGCATCGCCCGGCGCGCGAGAACGACGACGGCGACCGCCACCCCCGCGACCACCACGATCAGGCCGTACAGACTCCACGGCACGGCGGCGACGGAGAAGTCGGTGACCACCGGCGGGACGGTGCCGGCTCCCAGGCCTACCCCCTCGGGGGCGACCGTGAGCGAGCCGGTCACCCACCCGAGCGAGAACACGGGGAGGTCGCGGGTGACCTCGATGGTCGAGCCGGGGATGATCTCGGCGACCTGCACCGGCGTCGTCGTCGTCGACAGCAGGCCCGCGACGCCCGTGGTGGTCGTCGTCTCCCGGCCGGTGAGCCGGGTGTTGCCGGTGTTGTCGAGCGTGTACCGCAGGGTCAGGCGCCCTGACTCGAAGGGGTTCCACGACCCGGCGTACGTCGCGGTCACCCCGGAGACCTCGGCGGCCGGGACGAGATCGCCCGCCACGCGGAGGTTGATGCGCGTTCCCAGCCGGCGATCCACCGAGAGCGAGCTCGAGGCGTCGGAACTGGTCAGCGAGGTGACGAGGCCGGCTGAGTGGTCGCCGGGGCGCGCATCGGCCGGGACGGTGATGGTGAAGGCGACGTCGGCGGATTCGCCCGGAGCGAGCTCGAGCGACGTCGGCGGCACGGCGACCCAGGTACCGGCACCCGTGGAGGGTGTGCCGTCGACGAGGACGTCGATCTCGCCGCTGGGTGCGGTGAACGCGTCGGCCGCGTAGACCGACAGGGGGAGCGGCTCGGTGCCGGTGTTGACGACGATCATGGTGTCGGACACGACTGCCCCGGGCTCGACGTCGTACGAGAAGTTCGCCCGACCCGTGCCGTTGGCGTTGTCGGCGGTCTGCACGCTCCACGCCACCCCGCCGTCGTCGGCCACCGCAGCGAGCGGGGTCGATGAAAGTGCGAGGGCGAGGGCGCCGGAGAGGGCGAGGAGACGCAGCGCGGGGGAGAAGGTGGTCACGGGTGTCTTCCGGGTCGAGACGAACGGGGGCTCCGGCCGAAGCCGGAGCCCCCGGGAGATGGTTACTGCAGGGCGGTGATGGTGAGCTTGCTCGTGTAGTCGCCGGCCGGGGTCGTCCCCGGGATGACGAGCGACAGGTCGGCGCCCACGGTCGCGCTCGCGGCTGCCGTCGACGACGCCAGCACGCGTGATGCGCCGAGGCCCGAGCCGTTGAGGCGGGTCGAGACCACCTCGGTGCCGGCGGCGACGCTCTGCCCCGCCGAGACGACCTTGGGCTTCCACCCGAGCAGGCCGCCCGAGAACGACCCGCCCGTCGAGGAGGCGAAGTCACCGACCTGGCCCGAGATGCTCCAGGTGTAGGGGGCGGTGCCGCCCGCCCGCGTGTCGGTGACGACGACGTTGGTGAGCGATCCGGATGCCACGAAGTTCGCGCCGTCCTGGACGGCCGTGCCGAGGTTCGCGGGAGAGGTGCCCTCGAACGCCCAGCCGAACGACCCGGTCGGGTTGTCGACCCACGCGGGCACCTCGACGATGACGTCGGAGGAGGACGCGAAGGTGATCGGAGTGGCCGTCTCGAACGGGGCGTAGACCGCTCCGCTGCCGGGGTAGGTGTAGATGCCGAACGTGCCCGCGGCGAGGTTCTGCGCCTCGGTGGTGGTCAGCGTCAGCTCGACCGAGAACGTGCCGTCGGCGTTCAGCTCGACCGCGCCGCTGTTCGCGCCGCCGATCGTGGCCATGCTCGCCGCGGGGACGGCCCACTTCTGGGCGATCACCGACCGCGCCGAGGAGGCGGCGCCGGCCGAGGGCTTCCAGGTGTCGGCGAACTTGCCGAAGACGACGTACGTACCGCTGAACTGACCGGCCAGCGGGGGACGCGTGCCGTTGGTGGCGGTCCCCGACGGCAGGAAGCCGCTGCCGCTGACCGTGACGGTCTCCCCCTGGGCGAGACCGGTGGTCTTCGACACGGTGACCGTGGGCGCGGTGGCGACCGGGGCCGCGGTGTAGGCGACCGACAGGGCGCTGGCGGGCTTGCGCACGTCAGCCGATCCCCCCGAGGAGTACCAGTACGACCCTTGACCGGTCTTCACCTGGAAGTCGACGAAGGACTGCGGGAAGGCCCCGGCGTTCGCGCCGGTGGTGACCTGGGCCACCGACCCCTCGGGCACGGTGATGGTGCGCCCGAGGTAGTCGGGCGTGACCGTGAAGCCGGTCGGGGTGACGTCGACGCCCGTGAGCGTGGCGATGACCACGTCGGTGGCGGGGGTGAGGGTCTCGAACTTGTCCGGGTCGTCCATCGACGTCCCGTACCCGCCGAGGGTCGCCGTGACGGTGCCCGTGCCGTCGGCGGCCACGGTGAGCTTCGGGTCGGTGATCCACGAGCGGGTCATGCCCGAGTAGAACGCCGAGGTGAACGAACCCGTCCACTGGATGACGGCGGTGTTCGCGTCGACGTCGACCGTGCCGGTTCCCCCGGTGATCTCGGCGATGTGGCCGGAGTTCAGGCCGTTGCCGGTGGTGATGGTGGTGCCCGAGGCATCCGTGCGGAGGCCCGCGAAGGTCGCTGCGGCGTAGCTCCCGTCGCTCTGTCGCTTGAGGATCCGGGTGTTGCCGTCGCTCTGCTTCCAGTTCGACGTCGTCACCCGGTCGGCCGAGGAGGTCGCCGTGACGATTCCGGCGGACAGCAGGTTCACCGTTCCCGGTGCGAAGGCGGCGGCGTTCGCCTCGGCGTTGATGCCCCAGCGGAAGACCGCACCGTCGACGGTCGTGTCGGCGGCGTGCGCCGGGGCGGCGACGAGTGCGCCGCCCAGAGCGAGTGCGGTGGCGGCGAGGGTCGCGGTCGACAGTCGTGCGAACCGGTGCCTGCGCGTGGAAGAGGAGTCCACGGTCATTCCCTTCTCCGCCCCTCGTGCG
The DNA here is from genome assembly GCA_038182865.1 of Microbacterium enclense. Taxonomy (NCBI): domain Bacteria; kingdom Bacillati; phylum Actinomycetota; class Actinomycetes; order Micrococcales; family Microbacteriaceae; genus Microbacterium; species Microbacterium enclense. The sequence goes on from CP116226.1 coordinate 1,814,686, forward strand.
GTCCGACGGCGTGCGTCGGTGCACCCGATGGCGGGTGCGGAGGGGCAGGTTAGCCTTACCTAATCACGAAGTCAGGCATTCGGGCAATGTTAAGGATAGGCTCACCTTACTTGGAGGTTCCCCCGATGCTTCGCCGAACGACTCGCGGTCTCGCCGCGCTCTCCCTCGCCCTGGCCGCCGTTCTCGCCCTGACGGCGTGCGAGGCGACGGGCATAGCCCACGGTGACGTCGCTACGGCGACCCCGCCGCTGTCCACGGTGACGCCCGTGAGCGACCCGCTCGCCTGGGAGGGGCCGTCCACGGCCGTCGCCGCCTCGGCGCCGATCGAACCCGTGACCGACGGGGCGCAGGCGCTTCCGGCGACCATCACCGACGCGCAGGGGACGGCCGTCACGGTGACCGACACGAGCCGCATCCTCACGCTCGACATCTACGGCTCCCTCTCGCGGATCGTCTTCGAGCTGGGCCTCGGCGAATCCGTCGTCGCCCGCGACGTCTCCAGTGCCTTCCCCGAGGCCGCGCACCTGCCGGTCGTCACCGAGAACGGTCACGATCTCAACGCCGAGGCGATCCTCGACGCCGCGCCCACCGTGATCCTCACCGACACGAGCCTCGGCCCCTGGGACACGATCCTCCAGATGAGGGATGCCGGCATCCCCGTCGTCGTGGTCGACTCGCACCGCTCGCTCGAGACGATCGGGTCTCTCGTCGAACAGGTGGGCTCGGCCCTCGGCGTTCCCGAACGCGCAGCCGCGCTCGCCGCGCGCAGCACCGCGGCCGTCGACGCGAAGATCGCCCAGATCGCCCAGGTCGCGCCCGCGGACCCCGCACAGAAGCTCCGCATGATGTTCCTCTACGTGCGCGGCCAGTCGGGGGTGTACTACCTGTTCGGCGAGGAGTCCGGTGCCGACAGCCTCATCGAGGCCCTCGGGGGCGTCGACGTCGCGGGGGAGATCGGGTGGACGGGGATGCGTCCCATCACCGACGAAGCGCTCGTGGATGCCAACCCCGATCTGCTCATCATGATGACCAAGGGGCTGGAGTCGGTCGACGGCGTGGACGGCCTCGTGGAGCATCTGCCGGCCGTCGCGCAGACCGATGCCGGGCGCCATCGCCGGATCGTCGACATGTCGGACACGACGGTGTTGAGCTTCGGACCCGCCGCCGCCGACGTGCTGGATGCGCTCGCCGTCGCGATCTACGCTCCCGAGGCCGCGGGGTGAGCGCGGGCGTCGCGTCGCGACCACGCGCCGATCTGACCGTGCCGGAGGTCCGGACCGGTCTGCGCGTACCCGTGGTCTTCGCCGGGCTCGCGGTGGCGCTGGTCGTGCTCGTCGTCGTCTCGGCCGGGAGCGGGCAGCTCTCGATCCCGCCCGACCAGGTGCTGGGCGCCTTCTCTCGCGCGTGGAACGAGGGCGTCCGCGCGATCGGGCTCGGCATCCTGTCGCTGCCCCCGGGTGCTGCTGTCGCGCACATCAACGGCGAGGCGACGCTGTGGCTGATCCGCGTGCCGCGTCTGCTCATGGCCGTCCTGGTGGGCGCGGCGCTCGCCGCCGCCGGTGTCGTCATGCAGGGCGTGTTCCGCAACCCGCTGGCCGAGCCCGGGGTCATCGGCATCTCCTCGGGCGCGGCGGTGGGCGCCTCGGCATCCATCGTCTTCGGCCTGACGTTCCTCGGACCCCTGACGCTCCCGGCGCTGGCGTTCGCGGGCGGGCTGGTCGCCATCGTCATCGTGTACGCCTCGGCCCGTGCCGACGGGCGGACCGAGGTCGTGACCCTCGTGCTGACCGGCATCGCCGTCAATGCGGTCGGCGGGGCGGCGATCGCCCTCTTCACCTACCTCGGCTCGACGCAGCAGCGCGAGCAGATCGTGTTCTGGCAGCTCGGGTCGCTGAACGGCACGCGATGGGACGACCTCGCCGTGGTCGCGCCCATCGCGGTGGTGGGTATCACCGCGTGCCTGTTCCTCTCGGGGAGTCTCGATCTGCTCTCGCTCGGCGAACGCCAGGCCGAGCATCTCGGCGTGCGCGTCGAGCGTCTCCGGGTGATCGCGATCGTCGTGATCGCGCTGCTGACCTGTGCGGCCGTCGCCTTCTGCGGGATCATCGGGTTCGTCGGTCTCGTCGTCCCTCATCTGATGCGGATGGTCCTCGGTCCGGGGCATCGTCTGCTGCTTCCGGCCAGCGCCCTCGGCGGATCCGTCCTGCTGGTGGCGGGAGACCTCGTCGCGCGTACGGCCGTGCCCGGCTCGGAGCTGCCGATCGGCATGCTCACCGCCCTGATCGGCGGACCCTTCTTCTTCTGGCTGCTCCGACGGACGCGCCGTCGATCGGGGGGATGGGGATGACGGTGGTGCTGCGCGCGCGGGGAGTCGCGGTCGACATCGGGGGCCGCCGGGTCCTCGACGGCATCGATCTCGAGCTCGCCGCCGGCGAGATGCTCGTGCTGGTCGGTCCCAATGGGGCGGGCAAATCCACGCTGCTGTCGGTGCTGGCCGGCGATCGCGTGCCGACCGAGGGCTCCGTCGACCTCGACGGTGCGGTGCTCGGCTCGTGGCCGGTCGCCGAGCGCGCGCGCCGCCGGTCGGTCCTCACGCAGAGCAACGAGGTGTCGTTCCCGTTCGTCGTCCGTGACGTCGTGCGGATGGGGAGGGCGCCGTGGCGGCGGCATCCGCTCTCCGCGCGCGACGACGCGGCGGTGGCCGAGGCGATGGAGGCCGGCGAGGTGAGGGCGTTCGCCGAGCGTCCCGTCACGGCCTTGTCCGGGGGAGAGCGCGCCCGCGCCGCGTTCGCCCGGTCGTTCGCGCAGGAGTGCCCGATCGCCCTTCTCGACGAGCCCACCGCGAGCCTCGACATCCGCCACCAGCATCGGGTGCTCGCCCGCACCCGCGAGAGGGTGAACGCGGGCGGAGCCGCCGTCGTCGTGCTGCACGATCTCGGGCTCGCGGCCGCCTATGCCGACCGGATCGCGCTCCTGGCGGCGGGGCGCGTCGCCGCGGTGGGACCGCCGCGCGACGTGCTCGAACCCGCGCTTCTCACCCGCGTGTATCGGCATCCCATCGACGTCGTCGAAGGACCCCGCGGCACACCGCTCGTGATCGTCGCCCCCGTCGTCCCCGAATCCGTCCCCGTCCCCGGAGAACGCACGCCATGAACGCCCTGTCCCGCTCCCTCGCCTTCGCCGCCGCGCTGATCGTCGCCGCCGCCGGTGCCGCCGTCTCGGCGGCACCGGCCTGGGCCGCGGCCTCGGTGTCGATCAGCGGCCCCTCCGGTTCGGCATCCGTGGATCCCGAGGACGCCACCGAGGTGACCGTGTCGGGCTCGGGATTCCAGTCGATCGCGAAGGGCTTCGGCGGCGTGTACGTGCTGTTCGGCTGGGTCGACGACGCAGCCGGGGGATCGTGGCGCCCGAGCGCCGGAGGCGTCGTCGGCGAGGACTACCGGTACGTTCCCGATGCGGAGTCGGCCGACAACAACGGCTTCCAGCGCTTCCTCGCCTTCCCCGGGAGTCAGACCGAGAGTTCCGCGAACGGCACGCTCGGGGCGGACGGGTCGTGGTCGATCGGCATGGTGATCCCCGGCGCCGTGTTCGAGAGTCAGGACCGCGACGGGAAGGTGACCGAGGTGGACTGCCGGCGCGTGACGTGCGGCATCATCACCATCGGTGCGCACGGCGTGAAGAACGCCAACAACGAGACGTTCCCCCCGGTGTCGTTCGCCTCCGCGGAGGCGGCCCCGGCCGCGGACGCTCCCTCGTCCGCCCCCGTGGCGCCGGACACGGTCCGCGTCGGCGTCGAGACGGGCAGCGTCGTCGCCGGCTCGTCGATCGTCTTCACCGGTCAGGGGTTCACCCCCGGCGAGCAGGTCGTCGCCTCCCTCGACGGCGGGCTCACCGCGGTGGGGCCGCTCACCGCCGGTACGCGGGGAGAGGTCGCCGCCGCGCTTCCCGTGCCGCGCGACGTCCGCGACGGGACGCACCTCGTCACCCTGCGCGGAGCGGGGTCGGGCGGTGTCGCCGAGGCCGAGGTCACCGTCACCGGGGGCACCGTCGCGTCGGTCGAGGAGACCGCCCCGGTCGTGCCGACGTGGGCGATCGTGGTGCTGCTCGCGTGCATCGTGCTGTCGCTCGCGCTCGTGATCGCCAGCATCGTCACCGCGCTCGTCCGCGCTCGATCACGTCGGCGCGCTCGGCGCGGGACCGGTCCGGTCGCGGGGGCTGCGGCTGCTGCGGGGGCTGCGGGGACGAAACCGGCCGCCGCGGCGCCTGTCGAGGTCGCCCCGCCGTCGGCGTCCGGTCCGTCGGAACCGGGAGGCTCCGGCGGGCCGGCGGCGGCGGCATCCGTCTCCTCCGGGCCGGCGTCTGCCGGGGTCGCGGACCCGCCCACGGTGCCCCTCGGCGTCGGGACGTCACGATGAGGGCGGCGACGGTGCTGCGCGCCGGGGTCGCGCTCGCTCTGGGGGTGCTGCTCGGCGCTCCGCTCGCGGCGAGCGCCGCCGGCCCCGACGACGTGATCGTCACGGTCCCCGGGCCCGGCGGTGGATCGGGTGGCGGATCCGACGGTGAGATCGCGAACGCGCAGCTGCGGTGGGGGCTGAACGCCGAATCGGGAGGGGGTGCCTTCGCCGGGGGATGCAACTTCCTCAGTGCCGGTGTCGCGGGCGACGCCGGCGGCGCCCGGGTGTGGGGCGCAGGCGACGGCCTCTATCGCGCGCAGGAGGGCCCCGTGCGTGTCGAGAAGCCCACCGCCGACGGCGGGTGGACGACCGCGTCCTGGGAGACGAAGTGTCTCGACGCGAGCGGCACCCCCGTGTCGGTGTCGTCGACGCAGAGCACGACCGGCAACCAGATCGTCCTGGAGGGCGGCACCGGCGAGCGCCGCGACGGCGCGCTCGACATCCGCTGGTCGGGATCGTTCACGGTGGTCTTCTACGGCGGGATGACCTACTGGAGCGTCACCGATCCGCACCTCACCCTCGACGCCGCGGGCACCGGGCGGCTCACGGGCACGGCCAGCGGCTTCGGCACCTCGATGGACGACATGACCCAGTGGAACCCGATCGCGCCCCAGGATGTCGTGCTCGCCGACATCCGCGCCGCCGATGTGGCCGCCGATCGGGGCTTCGTCGTCACCCCCGAGTACCTCGGAGTCCTCAGCGTGGGAGCCGGGCAGGTGGCCCGATCCGGGGTCAACGAGGCCTACTGGGGGTCCTTCCCGCAGTCGCTGCTCGACTTCCATCGGTCGACGGGCCAGCAGGGGTACTGGCTCACCACCGGGGGAGTCCGGGATGCCGCGAAGCCGACGTCGCCGCTCACGGTGAGCTACGACGCGGCCGCGCCGGTCGCGCCTCCGCCGTCCACCGGGGGAGAGGCCGCGGCCGGAGTGCCCGACAACCCCCTGCGGCGTGCGCCGTCGAGCATCGCGGCCGCCGCACCCGCAGCCGCCCTCGTGGCCGCCTCCACACCGCTCACCACGCAGCCGCAGGCCGCGGGCCTCGTCCCGCCGGCGCGCGCCGGCCTGCCGCCGGTGTTGGTTCCGCTGCTCGGAGCCGCCGCGGCATTGAGCATCGCGATCGTCGCCGTGCTGAGCATGATGGGTGCCCTGCCGTGGCAGCAGCGGCGCGCGGTGCCCTGACCGTTCGGGTCGCGCCTCCGGGCGGGTCGACTCGGGTCGGCGGGCTCGCGTGGGCGCCTCGCTGAGCCGCTCGCGCTCACCTCGCATCCGGGTCGGACGGGTTCCGGCCCGGCGGCCCCCGATGTCGGTGTCCGCGCCTAGGGTGAGCGCATGGAATTCGGAATCTTCGTCCCCCAAGGCTGGCGCTTCGACCTCGTCGGCATCGATCCGTCCGAGCAGTGGCGCGTCATGAACTCCCTCGCACAGAGCGCCGACGACGGCCCCTGGGCGTCGCTCTGGGTCTACGACCACTTCCACACCACCCCGGTGCCGAGCGCCGAGGCGACCCACGAAGCATGGACGCTCATGGCCGCCTTCGCCGCCGCGACCGACCGTGTGCGCCTCGGCCAGATGTGCACGTGCATGGGCTACCGCAACCCCGCCTACCTCGCCAAGGTCGCTGCCACCGTCGACGCGATCTCGGGCGGGCGCGCCGAGATGGGGATCGGCGGCGGCTGGTACGAGCACGAATGGCGCGCGTACGGCTATGGCTTCCCGCCGATCGCCGAGCGACTCGGGCGCTTGCGCGAGGGCGTCGAGATCATGCACCAGGCCTGGACCACCGGCGAGGCCACCCTGTCGGGGAAGTACTACGAAGTCGACGGTGCGATCGTGCAGCCGAAGCCCTTGCAAGAGGGCGGCATCCCCCTGTGGATCGCGGGCGGCGGCGAGAAGGTCACGCTCAAGATCGCCGCGAAGTACGCCTCGTACACGAACTTCGGCGGCTCGCTCGAGGAGTTCGACCACAAGACCGCCGTCCTGCGCGGGCACTGCGACGATCTGGGGCGTGACGCGGCCGAGATCACGCAGTCGACGAACTTCAACACGATCGTCGCCGAGACCGAGGCGGAGGCAGAGGAGCGCCTGGCCGCGGTCGTCGCGCGTCTGCGCCCGCACGTGGGCGACGAACGAGCGGATGCCATCGAGGCCGACTACCGCGCCTCCGACGGCTTCGGCACTCCCGAGCAGATCGTCGAGCGCCTCCGCGAGCGCGCCGACCACGGCCTCGGCTACGCGATCCACTACTTCCCCGAGGCGGCGTACGACACGTCGGGCATCTCGCTGTTCGAGCGCGAGGTGATCCCCGCCCTGTGACCGACGCGAGCGGCGGTCGGCTTCCCGTCGCCTCGAAACAGGGGCGGTGACCGCTCACGCGACGACAGTCAGACGAGCGGGGCGACATCGGCGTAGGCGTCGGCCTCGACCGGCGGGACGGGTGCCGGGACGTCGAACGCGCGAGCGCGCCGGGTCGTGGCATCCCACGCGGTCCAGCCGGGATCGCGATCGCGCACGAACGCGACCGCCGCGTCGTGCAGTTGCGAGGCCAGGGCGTGCGGAGGGGCGTCACCGGCGATCGCGGTGACCCCGTCGGCGTCGAGGTGGTCGAACCAGAAGGGGACGTCGAGGCAGTGGCAGGCGACCCCGAGCGCCGGGGAGCGCCACGCGAAGCGGTAGACCCAGGTCGCGGCCGCGCCGCGGGCTCGCGCGACGCGCAGCACGGTCGCGCGGATCACCCGGTCGGTGGCGTACCCGCCGAGAATCTCCGCCGCTCCCCGGCGCCGCGTCCGCGCGAGATAGGCACGCCGCCGAGACCGGCCGAGCCCGAGCACCGCGAGCGCCAGGGGAACCGGGACGAACCGCAGAACCCACCGGTAGCGAGCGGTGAGCATCGTGAACTCGTCGTCGGTCGCGCCGATCACCAGGGGAACGTCGGCCGCAGCCCCCTCGCCCAGGGCGACGAGCGGATGCCGCGGCAGCAGATCGCCGTCGATCACCGGCCCGAGCGGCAGACCGTCGTCGAGGAGAGCGGTCAACGCCGAGAGCGCGTGGCCGCGTTCCGGCTTCTCGGCCACCGCCTGCAGCGCCGTGAGGCGTTCTTCCGGGACCGACGCGAAACCGGCGCGATCGGGAGTCACTCCCGCGAGCGCGCCGACGCGCGCGGCGAAGGTGCGCGCCTCGTCTTCGGAGACAGCGCCGATCGCCGGTGACAGGGCCATCGCGGCCTGGAAGAGTCCGGATGCCGCGGGGCTCGCCATCAGCGCGAGCACCGACCCGCCGCCCGCAGACTGCCCCGCCACCGTCACGCGCCCCGGATCGCCGCCGAATGCACCGATCTCGTCGCGCACCCATTCGAGGGCGGCGATCTGATCCCGGAGGCCGCGGTTCGAGGGCGCCCCCTCGATGAGTCCGAACCCGTCGAAGCCGATGCGGTACGAGATCACGACCGTGATGACACCGGCGCGCGTGAACGCGTCGCCGTCGTACCACCGGCTCGCGGGCGACCCCGAGGTGTAGCCCCCGCCGTGGATCCACACGAGCACCGGGAGGGTGGCATCCAGATCCCGGTCGGCGGGCGCGAAGACGTTGACGTTCAGGGTCGCGTCACCGGGCACGCTCGGCTCGGGGATGAGGGTGATGCCCGCGTCTCCCCGCTGCGCGGTCGGCCCGTATGCCGTCGCGTCGCGCTCCCCGTCCCACGGCTCGACCGGGGCGGGGGCGGCGAAGCGCCGGGCGCCGACCGGTGCCAGGGCGAACGGGATGCCGAGGAACACCGCTGTCGCGCCCCGTCGGAATCCACGCACGGTCCCTTTCGACGTTCGGGCGAGGGGAGCGGCATCCATCCCCTCATCCTGCCCGCCCGCCGGCCCGTATCGCCACGATGCGTCGCGTTCGCGGGGCTCGGGGACGACGGCGGGTGCGAGTCACGCGCGCGAGGTGTCCCACCAGCGCAACACGCGCAGCGCGAAGAAGGTCAGCCACCGCGACGGCTCGCCGGCGGGGACGTCGACGGCGAACCACTCCCGACCCCCGGGTGGGTGCGCCTGGTGCCAGGTGCCGTCGGCGTCGCGGGAGGCGCGTACGCGCTCGATCGCGTCGTCGAGGCGCGGGTCGGGGGCGGTCCCGTCGTGGTGCGAGGCGGCGCGGAAGTGGTCGAGGGCGCGCAGCGCGCTGTATCGGAAGCGGAAGGGATACCCCAGGTGATGCGCCCACACGTGCCGCTCCCCGGTCGACAGCCGGTACAGCAAGCGCCGCTGGAGCAGATACTCCTCCGCCCCCTTCCGTGCCGCGTGCAGCTCGGGCGTACCGCCGGTACGCCACTCGTCGTCGAGGATCCCGATCACGGAGTTGATCGTCGAGTGGAACGACGACGCCGTCGACCCCTCCACCCACTCGCAGTTCCAGCCGCCGTCGGGCAGGCGGTGCTCGACGAACCAGTCCCGGATGCCGCCGACGTCGGCGCCCAGCCACGCCCCGTTCGCGAGGGTGAAGGCGTTGATGCACGCGTCGACCTCCCCGTCCCAGAACGGCAGGTTCTCGTACTCCCAACGCGCGTTGCGCTCGAGAAGCCCGGCGGTGTCGGGGCGGAGGGCGTCGGCATCCACTCCCCATTCGCGCAGGCTCATGAGCGACCACGACGTCGCCGTCCAGGGTTGGGGTTCGTCGCCACGGAAGTCCGCAGGGAAATGCGCCCCGCCCGCCCACAGCCCGTCCTCCCCCTGCGCGGCGAGGAGCTGCGCCCCGAAGCCCTCGACGGGTACTCGCGCGCGCGTGGTGCGCCACTGGTCTTCGGGCGCGTCGAGCAGATCGCGCTCGACCTTCCACCGCAGGCTGGGATCGCTGTCGCGCAGCCATGCCAGGACGTCGTCGTCGGTCATCCGGGCAGGTTACGCCCGCAGCGGGGGGTCCGCCAGGGTCGCGCCTCCGACCGGGCGCACCGGCGACGGCCCTGCGGGTCCCAGACCCCGCGCATAAACGCTATCCGCGCGCATGAACGCGAGCAGCACGTGTTTTTGCGCGCGAATCGCGTTTATGCGCCAGGGGAGGGTCGGGTCTCCCCTGGCGAGGCCCGGCCGGAGGGTCGCACGTCGCGAAACCCGAGCGCGGTCACGCGTCGCGGCGTGCGCCCTCCGACGGCGTCACCGTGAAGATGTTCGGGGCGCGGAACCGGGATGCCGCGAACGCGGCGTGCACGGCCTCGGTCGCCGCCGGGACCAGCACGGTGGGGATCAGAGCGATCGCCGCCCCGCCGAAGCCGCCACCGGTCATGCGGGCGCCGAGGGCGCCGGAGGCCAGCGCCGCCTCGACGGCGAGATCGAGCTCGGGCACCGAGATCTCGAAGTCGTCGCGCATCGAGGCGTGCGAGGCGGTGAGCAGATCGCCGATCGCCGAGGGGCCGTCGGCGTCGAGGGCGGCGACGGTGTCGAGCACCCGCTGGTTCTCGGTGATGATGTGGCGGACGCGGCGGAAGGTCACGTCGTCGAGGATCTCTTCGGCGCGGGGCAGGTCGTCGACCGTGAGGTCGCGGAGGGCGGCGACGCCGAACGCCTCCGCGCCCTTCTCGCACGACGCGCGGCGCTCGCGGTAGCCGCCCGAGGAGTGCGCGTGCTCGACCAGCGTGTCGACGACGAGGATCGACAGCCCGGCGTCGGCGAAGCCGAGCGGCACAGGGCGTGTCTCGAGCGTGCGGCAGTCGAGGAACGTCGCGGCATCGGCGACGCCGAGCATCGAGGCCATCTGGTCCATGATCCCGGTCGGTGCGCCGACGGCGTCGTTCTCGGCGATCCGGCCGACGCGGGCGAGGGCCACCTTGTCGAGGCCCGCGTTCCAGACGTCGTTGAGGGCGGATGCCACGGCCCCCTCGATCGCGGCCGACGACGACAGCCCTGCCCCTACCGGCACCTCCGACGCCAAGGCGATGTCGACGCCCCGGGGCGCGGCATCCGGGGCCTCTCGACGCAGCGCCCACGCCACACCGAGCGGGTAGCCGGCCCAGTCGAGGCCGCCGGCGGCGATCGTCGCGTCGAGGTCGGCGAGGGAGACCTCGACCGCGCCGTCGGAGAAGGTCGAGCTCACGCGGATCACCTCGTCGGAACGAAGGGCGACGGCGGCAGCGGTGCGCTGGGCGATCGCGAAGGGGAAGACGAAGCCTTCGTTGTAGTCGGTGTGCTCGCCGATGAGGTTGGCGCGGCCGGGGGCCGACCACACCCCGGCGATGGGGGCGTCGGTCAGGGTCGCGAGCAGGGTGCGGGCGTCATCGACGGCGGTCATGCCGTCACCTCCGGAACGGTGTCGAGGGCGGCGCGCAGGAGCTCGGCCTGCGACTCGGGGGTCACGTCGCCGATCCAGGCGCCCATGGCGGCCTCGGATCCGGCGAGGAACTTCAGCTTGTCGACGGCGCGACGCGGCGACGTGATCTGCAGGTTCAGACGCACGGCGTCCCGTCCGCGGCCGACGGGCGCCTGGTGCCACGCGGCGATGTAGGGCGTGGGGGTGTCGTAGAGCGCGTCGATGCCGCGGAGCAGCCGCAGGTAGAAGGGGGCGAGCTCGTCGCGCTCGGCTGTGGTCGTCTCGGCGAGGTCGGCGATGTGGCGGTGCGGCAGCACGTGTACCTCGATCGGCCAGCGGGCCGCGAACGGAACGAACGCCGTCCAGTGCTCGCCGCGCAGCACGACGCGCTCGCCGGTCGACTCGAAGGCGAGGATCCGCGCGAACAGGTCGTCGGAGGTGCGCGCGATCGTGTCGAGCAGGCGGTGCGTGCGCGGGGTGACGTACGGGTAGGCGTAGATCTGCCCGTGCGGGTGGGGCAGGGTGACCCCGATCTGCTCGCCGCGGTTCTCGAACGGGAAGACCTGCCGGATGCCCGGCAATGCCGACAGCGCGGCCGTCCGGTCGGCCCACGCCTCGATGACGGTGCGGGCGCGGGTTCGCGACAGGGAGCCGAACGAGCCTTCGTGCTGGGGGCTGAAGCACACGACCTCGCAGCGGCCGACCGAGGTGCGCGTGCGGCCGAGGCCGAGGTGCTCGAGGTCGTCGTCGCCGCGCGGCGGGTCGACGGCGGCCGGGGCGTCGCCGACGGCGGCGTCGAGGGCGGGACCGAATGACGGCGACTTGTTCTCGAAGACCGCGACGTCGTACATCGAGGGGATCTCCGACGGATTGCTCGGCGTCTGCGGCGAGAGCGGATCGAGGTGAGCGGGGGGCAGGAACGCACGGTTCTGACGATTGGATGCCACGGTGATCCAGTCGCCGGTCAGCACGTCTTGGCGCATCGTCGCAGTCGTCGGGCGGGGATCGAGCGCGCGAGCGTCGACGGCGCGCTCCGCGCCGAGCGTGGTGTCGGGATCGTCGAAGTAGATGAGTTCGCGGCCGTCGGCCAGGCGGGTCGGCCGCTTGACGACGCCGGCGCTCAGGGGCTCTGCACTGAGGGTCTCCGTGTTCACGATAACACGCTACAAGGCGGGCGTGATATCGTCAACATGGAGGGGGCATGATGCGCGTATCCATGGCCAACGTGGCCGAGAAGGCCGGTGTCTCGGCACAGACGGTGTCGCGCGTGGCCAACGGCAGTCCCCGCGTCGACCCCGCGACGCGCGCTCGCGTCGAGAGGGCCATGGCCGACCTCGGCTATCGCATGCACCGCGCCGCACGGGCATTGCGCACCGGCCAGACCTCCACGATCGGCCTCGTCGTGTCGACCCTCGCCTCCGTCGGCAACTCCCGCATGCTCCAGGCGATCTCCGAGGCCGCGGCCGCGCGCGACTACGCCCTCGCCGTCGTGACGGTGGGGGAGCGTGGCATCCGCGAGGCCTTCGCCCGCTTGCGCTCGCAGGGCGTCGACGGGGCCGTCGTGTTGAACGAGGCGACCGAGCTCGCGCGCGACGTCGACCCGCCCGCCGATCTTCACCTCGTCGTGGTCGACTCCCCGCCCGACCCGCGCTTCTCGATCGTGCAGACCGATCACGCCGGCGGAGCGCACGCCGCGACGACGCACCTCCTGACCGGGGGGCACGACACGGTCCATCACCTCGCCGGTCCCGCGGGCTCGTTCGCCGCGGCCGAGCGCGAGCGCGGTTGGCGCGAGGCGTTGGCCGACGCCGGGATCCCGGTGCCGGAACCCGTTCGCGGCGACTGGACCTCGGCATCCGGGTACCGCGCCGCTCGAGAGCTCGGAACCGCCACCGCCGTCTTCGTCGCGAACGATCAGATGGCGCTCGGCGCCCTTCGCGCCCTCGCCGACGCGGGTCGACGCATCCCCGGCGACGTCGCCGTGGTCGGTTTCGACGACATCGCGGATGCCGCCGAGTTCCGGCCCCCGCTGACCACGGTGCGGCAGGACTTCGATGCCCTCGGCGCCCGGGCCGTGCGCGCGCTGATCGCCGCGATCGAGGGCGGCCCCGCCGTCGCCGACACGGTGCCGACGTCGTTGGTGGTGCGCGAGAGCAGCGCAGCAGGCTGACGGACGGTCGGGGAAACGCCCGAACGTCGCGGCCCCGCTACTGTGCGGCCTCGCTGCCCGCCGGAAGGTCGAGCGTCACCGTCGTGCGCTCGCCGGGCGTGCTGTCGATGCGCACGGTGCCGCCGTGGGCGACGGCGATGGTCCGGACGTTGGTGAGTCCGAGTCCGAACCCCTGGATCTCGCTCGAGCGCGCGAGCGGCCCCCGGTAGAACCGGTCGAAGGCGCGGCGCTGCTCCGCGCGCGCGATACCCGGCCCCACGTTCGTCACGGCGATCCGCGCGCGCCCGTCCCGGACGCCGTGCGACACGGTGATGGGAGCGGATGGGAGGCCGAACTTCACGGCGTTCGTGAGAAGCTCGGCGATCGCGACCACCAGCTGTGCGCGGTCGAGGTGGGCAGGGGTGCCGACGGCGCCCACCGCCTCGATGGTGTGGGCGCGGGCCTCGGCGAAGCTCTCCACGATCTGCACCGCCGCCGCGACCACGTCGCCGAGGTCGACGGTGTCGCGCCGGAGGTCTTTCTCGCTCTCCCCTGCGGCGAAGAGGTCGCTGACGCGCCGCGCCAGATCGTCCGCGCGGCGGGTGACCACGTCGACGTAGCGGCGCAGTCGCGCGTTCGCGGGGTCGACCTCGTCGTCGATGAGGTCGAGGAAGCCCGTGATGCTCGTCAGCGGGGTGCGCAGCTCGTGCGACACGGTCCGCAGGAACTGTTCGCGCACCTCGATGGCCTCGGCGAGCTCGGTCACGTCGTAGACCACCACCACCGTTCCCAGCACATCGCCGTCGGGTCGACGTACCCGGCTCGACGACGCCAGCACGGCGACCCGCGTGTCGTCCGGCCCCCACCACTCGAGCTGGTCGCTGACCGTCTCACCCGCGAGCGCGCGGGGGATGACCTGTACGTCAGCGGGGACGACGCTCGTCTGGTCGGCACCGAACACCTCTTTCCCGGCAAACGGCGGCACGTCGAGACGGAACCCGCCGAGCTCGGCGAAGCCATGCGCCCGGGCGTTGGCGACGTCGAGCCGTCCCTTCGCGTCGTAGAAGATGACGCCGGCGCTCACGGTGTCGACGATGCCGAGCGCGACCGCCTCGGTGTCCTGTGCCTTTCTCAGCGCCCGCTCCTGGGCGCGGGACGCCTCCCGCAGCCGCTGCGAACTGCGGCGAAGGTGCCGCGCGGCGACGAAGACGATGACCGCTACTCCCACGATGAAGGTCGGGAGGATCACGACGTTCGCCCATTCGACCGGGCTTGCCGGCCACGCTCCGACGTAGGCGAAGCGGAACGAGGTGATGAAGCCCGCCCCGAACACCGCCGCGGCGATGCCG